>NZ_JAOBTQ010000001.1:600530-1201060 GCF_033366695.1 Streptomyces sp. SCL15-4 | reverse complement strand
TGCCGCGGGAAGTCCCCGCCCACCGGCACCGTGCCGAGCAGCCGCAGCCGGGCCCCGGCGGACTCCACGGCGTACCGGGCGATGCTGTTGTGGCCCCGGTTGGCGAGGAACGCGAACCGGCCGTCGGCTGTCACCAGGATCTGCGCCGGATAGTTGGTGCCGCCGCCGGAGCCCGTCGGCTGCGGCGCGCCCACGCGCAGCCGGCCGGAGCGCGGGTCGTAGGCGCAGACGGCCACCGTGTCGTCCACCTCGTTGGCCAGATAGGCGTACCGGCCGCCCGGATGGAAGGTCAGATGGCGCGGCCCCGCGCCGGGCCGGGTCTGCGCCCGGGCGGTCTCGGTCAGCGTGCCGCGCACCGGGTCGAGGCGGTAGGTGTAGACGGTGTCGGTGCCCAGGTCCACGGCGAGGACGTGCCGTCCGTCGGGGCTGGTCGTGAACTGGTGCGCGTGCGGGCCCTGTTGGCCGGGCCCGGGCGCCGGAGAGGTGTGGACGACCCGGTCGGTGCGCTCGCCGAGGGCGCCCGAGGCGTCGATCGGATGCACACAGACGCTGCCCGAGCCGTAGTCGGCGCTCAGCAGCCAGCGCCCGCCGGGATGCACCGACAGATGACACGGGCCCGCGCCGCCGGTGCTCCGGGTGCCGAGGACCCGCCGGTCCGCGAGGCGTACGGCCGTCACCCCGCCCTCCTGGCGCTCGGCCACCGCGTACAGCGTGCGGCCGTCCGGATGGACGGCGAGATACGACGGGTCGGGCACCCCGGTGACCGTGCCGGCCCCGGTGATCCGGCCCGACCGGGGATCGTAGGACGCGATGCCGATGCCGGTGCCGCCGCCCTCGGCGGACGTGTACGTGCCCATGTACAGCGGGCGCGGCCCGGACGGCCCACGCGACGGCGCGGCGGAGTCCGGTGTGTCCCGGGTGGCCGGAGCGTCGGCCCGCGGAGCGGTCCGGGCGGTGCACGCGGGGACCGCGGCCGTGCCGGCCACCGCCCCGACGAACCGGCGCCTGGTCCAGCCGCCGCCGCGCTCCCGGCTCCGCGGGGGTGTCCGTGACTCCGTCTCCATGCCCCACCTCAGGTCGTCGGTCGGCCCGCTCACGACAGCCACCTTGACCCGCACCCGGCGGCAGGGGCAAGCGTGCCGGCGGGTGCGGTCCCGGCGCGGCTCAGCGGGACCGGCTGCCGAGGCCCGCGCGGTTGCGCCACAGCTCCTCCTGGACGCCGAGCCAGTCGCGCAGCCGGGCCGGCCGGGGCAGCTTGGCCCGGTGCTCGCGGGAGACCCGGTCCAGCTCCTCCAGCAGGCGCCGGGTGCGGTGCTCGGTGTTCAGCTCGTCGATGATCCTGGTCGTCTCGGTCAGCACGGCGCCCAGCAGCTGCCAGTCGGTCCAGTCCTCGGCGATCTCCTCCCGGAGCAGTTCCGCGAGCCGGTCGCGGGTGCCGGCCGCCGTGTGCAGCTCGGCCGTCAGCCGGGCCTCCGCCGACTCGGCGTCCTCGCTCAGATGCGTGGTCACCAGCACCGCGAAGCTGACCACCGCGTCGGCGATCTCCGACAGCAGCTGTTCCACGGTCGCTCCCACCCGGGGCGGGAACAGGTCCTTCGAGCCACGGGCCTTCGCCAGGTCCGTGAACGAGCGGGCCAGCACCCGCAGCACCACCGTGCAGATCTCCAGCGTGTCCAGGCCGGTGCGCAGCACCACCCGGTGCAGCAGCCCCTCCTTGACCCGCGGATTGAGCCGCAGACTGTCCTCCGCCTGCCGCAGCGCCGAGTCCACCCCGGTGATGTCGTGGTCCAGCCGGCGCGCCTCGTGCAGCCGCTCGGCCGCCTGCTGCCACGGGACGCGGCCCGCGGCCTCCTCGCCCATCCGCAGCATCAGCTGGCGCACCCGCCGGGCCAGGCCCGCGATGGACCGGCCGGCCTCGTCCACCCACACCGGCGGCGGCAGCAGCAGATTGCAGGCGGTGCCGACGGCCGCGCCGATCAGCGTCTCCACGATCCGCGCCCACGCGGTGTAGCCGACCGTGGCACCGAGCACCAGCATGGCGCTGATCGCCACCTCGGCCACGTACTCGTCCACCCGCACCACGCGTCCCACGGCCAGCGAGGCGACGATGAGCAGCGCCAGACTCCACCAGGTCAGCCCCACCAGCACACTGAAGGCGATGGCGACCAGCACGCCGGCGACCACCGCGTTCACCCGGCGGATGCCGTTGGTCAGCGTGGCGTAGAACGTCACCTGGACGACCAGCAGCGCGGTCAGCGGCGCGGTCAGCGGGGCCGGCTCCGGACTCAGCCGGAGCGCGATGACGTAGGCGACCGATGCCGCCGCGGCCGACCGCAGCGTCTGGACGACCACCGGTTCCCGGCGACGCCTCAGCACCTGCCGCAGCCCCGAGGTCCATCCCGAGGTCCACTTCCGTACGTTGATCATCCTTTGGCCTGTTCCCGTTACTCGGGCAGGTCGAACGTGGCCGTTCGCGGACTGTTTCCGGCCATGACCGCCGCGCCGGGGCCGGACGGCCCTCAGGCGTACAGCTTGTCGAGGAAGGCGGAGAGGTTGCCCCGGGCCCGGTCTATCCGCTCTTCCACGGTCAGGCTCTCCTCGAACCGCACACCGGATTCCGGCGCCTTCCTGCCCCGCAGGTACAGCGAACACGCCAGGTCGGTGCACATGTACAGCCCGACGGAGTTCCCCTCCCGGCCGGCCGCGCCCGTCTTCCGCGCCGTCATCAGCGACACCCCGCCGCCCGAGTGCGTGGTCAGGCACACCGAACACAGGCTGCGGTGCAGGAAGCCGCGCTGCGCGGCCGGGTACCGCAGGGCCACGCCGACGAGCCGGCCATCGCGTACGGTGACCAGATAGCTACGGTCCGGTGCGCCTGGATCGCGCCAGCCGAGGAAGTCCAGGGCGTCCCACGGTCGTGCGTCGAGATCGCGCGGCACGGCCAGGCGCTTGGCCTCGCCCTTGGAGCAGTTGACGAAGCAGCTGCGGATGTCCTGCTCGGTGAGCGGTTTCATCGGGGGAGGGTCCTTCCGGATGTGACGACGGCCTGCCTAGGGTTCCTAGGAATATGGCTATCGTATGTAGCCTCGCGGAAGCAGGCCAATGGTTTTCGGTTAGGGCTGCTCGGTCTCGTCGGGCCGCGCCCGCGGAGGCCACACCCCGGGCAGCAGCACGCCCAAGGCGTAGGCGCGGGCGACCAGTTCGGTCCGATTGGCGGCGCCCCAGCGCGCCGACAGCCGCCGCAGGTGATAGGTGACGCCGTCCCTGCTGAGACCCAGCTCACGGGCGGCACGGGCGGTGGTCGCACCACCGGCCAGCAGCGCCAGCACCCGCCGCTCCACCTCGCTGGTGGGCACCGGCTCCGCACCGGGCCCGGTGCGCTCGCCCAGCACGCGCAGCATCACCAGCAGCGCCGGTGTCTCCGCCGCGCTGTCGCTCACCGGATCCGCGGTCAGCTCCCCGTACCGCTCCGGCCCGCCCGGCGCCCGCCAGCACACCGACACCTGGTAGCGGGAGCGGTGCCGCAGCCGCAGCGCCTCGGCGATCCGCTCCACCTGGCCGGCCTGCTGCGGCCGGAACAGCTCCAGCACCTGCCGGCCGCGCAGCCGGCCCGGGGTCGTACCGCACTCCGTGGCCATCGCCGGGTTCGCCAGCACCACCCGGCCGTACACATCGCACACCGCCACCGGTACCGACACGCGGTCGAACACCAGCAGCGCGCGGTTGCGCCACGTCACCGCGTCGGCCCGTCCCGCCTCCATCGCACCTCCCGGTCCGCCGGCCGCCCGCCCATCAAAGAGGAAGAGGCAGGTCAGCGGCAACTCCGGGCCTCGGCTGGCGTGGCCTTCGCGGTGTGTGACGACCAGCCGTGGCCCGCGCGCGCCGGGCTCCGCCCGGCGCCCGGCGGCGGCCGGACCGCGCGCGGACGCGCAAGTGCCGAGGCCGACTTTCCGCTACACGATCGTGTAGTGCCGTGGCGCGGCTCCGGGCCGCGCGTCGAGCACTCTGGAGCGCAGGAGTCCGCTACCGCGAAAGGCAGTTGTCGCGTCATGCCCCCCACCGCACCGCACCCCGAGCCCGCCGCAGCCCTGCCCGGCGTACCCGTCGTCGACATCTCCGCCACCGGCCCCGGCCGGACCCCCCTCCAGCAGGTGATGGGGCTGATGCGGGAGCACGGCCCGGTGCTGGTGCGCCGGCTGCACGGCCGGCAGGCGCTGTTCGTCGCCGACGCGGACCTGGTCGCCGACCTGGCCGACGAGGAGCGGTTCGCCAAGCACGTCGGACCCGCCCTGGAGAACGTGCGCGAGTTCGCCGCCGACGGCCTGTTCACCGCGTACAACGACGAGCCCAACTGGGCCAAGGCGCACGACATCCTGATGCCCGCCTTCGCGCTCGGCTCCATGCGCACCTACCACCCGGTGATGCTGAAGGTGGCCCGGCGGCTCATCGACTCCTGGGACCGGGCGGCCCGGGCCGGCCGGCCCGTCGACGTGCCCGACGACATGACCCGCATGACACTCGACACCATCGGACTGGCCGGCTTCGACTACGACTTCGGCTCCTTCGAACGCGCCGAGCCGCACCCGTTCGTGGAGTCGATGGTCCGCTGCCTGGAGTGGAGCATGACGCGCCTCGCCCGCACCCCGGGCAGCGACCACTCCGCCGCCGACGCCGCCTTCCGCGCGGACGCCGACCACCTCGCCCGGGTCGTGGACGACGTCATCGCCGCCCGCACCGGCACCGACCAGAGCGGCGCCGAGGACCTGCTCGGGCTGATGCTCTCCGCCCCGCACCCCGCCGACGGCACCACCCTGGACCCGGCCAACATCCGCAACCAGGTCATCACCTTCCTGATCGCCGGCCACGAGACCACCTCCGGCGCGATGTCCTTCGCCCTGTACTACCTCGCCAAGCACCCCGCCGTGCTCCGGCTCGTCCAGCGCGAGGCCGACGCCCTGTGGGGCGACACCCCCGACCCCGAGCCGACCTACGACGACATCGGCCGGCTCACCTACACCCGGCAGGTGCTCAACGAGGCGCTGCGGCTGTGGCCGACGGCCGCCGCGTTCAGCCGGCACGCCCGCGAGGACACCCTGCTCGGCGGCCGGATCCCGCTGCGCGCCGGCCAGGCCGTCACCGTCCTCGCGCCGATGCTGCACCGCCAGCCCGTATGGGGCGACAACCCCGAGCTGTTCGACCCCGAGCGGTTCACCCCGGGTGCCGAGGCGGCCCGCCCGGTGCACGCCTTCAAGCCGTTCGGCACCGGCGAACGCGCCTGCATCGGGCGGCAGTTCGCGCTGCACGAGGCGACCATGCTGCTCGCCCTGCTGGTCCACCGCTACCGCCTGCACGACCACACCGGCTACCGCCTCACCGTGAAGGAGACCCTCACCCTCAAGCCCGAGGGCTTCACCCTCACGCTCACCCCGCGCACCGCCGCCGACCGCGCGCACGCCCCGCTGCCCGGCACCGCTCCCGCGCCGGCCCAGGGCACCCCGGCCCCGGACGCCCTCCCGGCCCGGGTCCGTCCCGGCACCCGCGTCCTGTTCCTGCACGGCAGCAACTACGGCACCTGCCGCGACTTCACCGCCCGGCTCGCCGACGAGGCCGCCGCCGTCGGCTGCGCCACCGAGATCGCCGCGCTGGACGCCTACGCGGACGGCCTGCCCACCGACCGGCCCGTGATCGTCACCGCCGCCTCCTACAACGGCCGCCCCACCGACGACGCCACCGCCTTCACCGCCTGGCTCGCCGGCACGCCCGACCTGACCGGCGTGACCTTCGCCGTCCTCGGCGTCGGCGACCGCAACTGGGCCGCCACCTACCAGCAGGTCCCGACCCGCATCGACGCCCGCCTCGCCGAACTCGGCGCCACCCGGCTCACCGAGCGCGCCGCCGCCGACGCGTCCGGCGATCTCACCGGCACGGTACGGCAGTTCACGGACCGCCTGCGCACCGCGCTGCTCACGCAGTACGGCGACCCGGACGCCGGGCCCGACACCGCGGAGGAGCCCGCCCACGCCTACACGGTGCGCACCCTGACCGGCGGCCCGCTGGACGCCCTCGCCGAACGGCACGGCCTGGTCCCCATGACGGTCACCGAGGCCCGCGACCTCACCGCGCCCGGCCACCCCCGCGTCAAGCGGTTCCTGCGCGTCGCGCTGCCCGAGGGTGTCACCTACCGCACCGCCGACCACCTGACCGTGCTGCCGGCCAACGCCCCGGAACTGGTGGACCGGGCGGTCACCGCGTTCGGCCTCGACGCCGACGCCGTCCTGGACATCCGGGCCGGCCGCCCGCGCCGCGACGGCCTGGCTGTCGACCGGCCGCTGACGGTACGCGAACTGCTCACCCGTCACGTGGAGTTGCAGGAGCGGCCGACGGACCGGCAGCGGGCCCTGCTCGCCGAGGCCAACCCCTGCCCGCCCGAGCGCGCCGCCCTCGCCGCCCTCACCGGCGACGACCCGCGCACCCTGGTCGAGCTGGCCGAGGACCACCCCGCGCTGCGCGGCGCCCTCGACTGGCCGCTGCTGCTCGACCTGCTGACCCCGCTGCGCCCGCGCCACTACTCCATCTCCTCCGCGCCCGCGGCCGACGCCCGCCACGCCGACCTCATGGTGTCCGTGCTGGACGCCCCGGCACGCTCCGGCAAGGGCCGCTACCGGGGCACCGGCTCCGGCCACCTCGCCGCCCTGCGGCCCGGCGACACCGTGTACGCCCGCGTCCAGCCCTGCCGCGAGGCGTTTAGGATCGACGGCTCGGCACCGGTGGTGATGGTCGCCGCCGGAACCGGTCTCGCGCCGTTCCGGGGCGCCGTCGCGGACCGCCTCGCCGCGCTCCGCGCGGGCGCGCAGCTCCCGCCCGCGCTGCTGTACTTCGGCTGCGACGCGCCCGGCGCCGACTTTCTGCACGCCGACGAGCTGCGGGCCGCCGAACGGGCCGGCGCCCTCTCGCTGCGCCCGGCCTTCAGCGCCGCCCCCGAGAACGGCGCCGCCTTCGTCCAGCACCGCATCGCCGCCGAGGCCGCCGAGGTGTGGCGGCTGCTGACCGCCGGCGCCCGGGTGTACGTGTGCGGCGACGGTGCTCGCATGGCACCCGGCGTACGCGACGCCTTCCGCGCCCTGTACCGCGCGCACACCCCCGGCGCCGACCCGGCGGCGGCCGAACGCTGGCTCGGCTCCCTGGTGGCGGAAGGCCGCTATGTGGAGGACGTCTACGCGGCCGGGTGAGCCGCGCCGCGGCGGGGACCCGGGGCCGCGCCGGCTCCGGCCCCGCCCGGCGGCTCCGGCCCGCCCGCCGCCGGGCCGGAAGTCGCCGCCGCACCGGACGGCATCCGGCCCTCCGCTTAGCTCATAGCGTGAACTAAGGCGTGGGTTAATGTCGCTTCCCGCTGCCCGAAGGAGTATGTTGCAGGTCGGGCACGGTTCGTGAAGGGAGCCATATGGCGGGGCGCAACGGGCGCACGGTACGCGACCTGAGACGAGGCAACCGTACGGCGGTGCTCCAGCGACTGTACTTCGACGGCCCCCTCAGCCGCTTCGAGCTGGGACCGGCCACCGGACTCAGCTCCGGCTCGGTCAGCAACGTGGTCGCCGACCTGATCGCGGACGGCCTGGTCGAGGAGGCCGGCAGCGTCGACTCCGACGGCGGCAGGCCCCGCACCCTGCTGCGCGTCGCCCCGCACAGCGGACAGATGATCGGCGTCGACGTCGGCGAAACCCGCGTACGCGTCGAGCTGTTCGATCTGGCCCTGACCGAACTGGCCCGGGTGGAACGCCCGTTGGCCCCGCAGGGCTACGACGTCGAGGTCATCGCCGGGCACATCCGCGACGGCGTCGCCGAGGTCCTCACCGCCGAACAGGCCGTTCCCGAGCGGCTGCTCGGCGTCGGCGTCGGCGTCCCGGGCATCGTCGAGCACACCCCGGACCAGGGCGCCGTCGTGCACGGGCAGACCATCGGCTGGGACGCGGTCCCGCTGGAGCGGCTGCTGCGCTCCGCCTCCCCGCTCCCCGACGGGGTGCCGTACCTCATCGACAACGGCGCCAAGACGCTCGGCCAGGCCGAGATGTGGTTCGGCGCGGGGCGCGGCGCCCGCAACGCCGTGGTCGTCCTCTTCGGCTCCGGTGTCGGCGCCTGCCTGGTCACCCCGGAGGTGGAGCACGGGCGGGCCGTGGAGTGGGGGCATCTGACGGTACGGGTGCGCGGCCGGCGCTGCCGCTGCGGCGCACCCGGCTGTCTGGAGGCGTACGCCGGCGCGGAGTCGCTGCTCGCCCGCTGGCGCGAGGAGGGCGGCCGGCCGCCCGAGGACACGGACGAGGAGACCGCGCTCACCGCGATGCTCGCCGCCGCGTACCCGCCCGAGGGCACCGCGCCGGACCCGGTCGCGCTGGCCGTCCTGGAGGAGACCGCCGAATACCTCGGCGCCGGCCTGTCCGACCTGATCAACCTCTTCCAGCCCGAGCGGATCCTGATCGGCGGCTGGGCCGGTCTCCAGCTCGGTACGCGCTTCCTGCCCGCGGTCCGCCGGCACGCGGCGACGTACGCCCTGCGCCATCCGGCCGACCAGGTGACCATCGACCTCGGCCGGCTCGGCCCGGACGCGGTCACCGTCGGCGCGGCGATCCTGCCGCTGGCCGACTTCTTCGCCAGTGGCGGTCGCCGCCCGGAACCGACCGCACAAGCCCTCCTCCCGACCTGGCACACGGCGCTCCAGGAGCGGGCGCCGCACTGAGAGGGCGGGCCGATCGGGTGAGTGAACACGGCGGAACCTTCACGGCGCGGCACGGCGGGACGGGGTCGCGCCCGTACCCGAGGGTCACGCCGGCGGCTCGTCCGGGGTCGGGTGCTCCGGGTGGACCGTGCCCGCCCGGGGCGCGCCCCTGGGGCCGGTGCCGGCCTCGTCCGTGTCCGGCGCGGTGGCCCGGTCGCTCTCGTCCTCGTCCCGCCCGTCGCGGGCCGGCCGCTCCGGGGTGACGTCCCAGCGGTCCTCCTCGGCACCGGCCTGCTGGTCGGGCATGTCCCGGGGCACCGGCCGCTCTCCGGCGCCGGACTCCGGTTCCTGCACAGCTGCCATGGCGTTCTCACTCCTTCGTCGGCTCGGGGGCGCGCGTCAGCCGACCTTCCGCCCCCGCATCGGTTCGGTCTCCATCCCGCCGCCCTGCCGCAGACCCTCCAGGAACTCCCGGATCACCTCGGTCGCCGTACGCCGGGGCTGCCAGCCCAGTTCCGCGCGGGCCCGTGCGCAGTCCATCAGCGGCAGCCGCAGCACGGCGTCGAACAGGTGCGGCGAGGCGGGCAGCAGGTGCAGTCCCCAGGCCGCGGCGATCGCCGAGCGGGCCGCCGTACGCGGCAGCCGGACCGGCCGGGAGCCGAGCAGCTCCGCGAGGACGGCGGCGTCCAGCGGCGGATCGGCGGCCAGATTGAACGGGCCCCGGGCGTTGTCCGAGCGCACGGCGAGCCGGTAGGCCTCGGCCGCGTCGTCGGTGTGCAGGGCCTGCACCCGCAGGCCCGGGATGTCCGGCAGGAACGGCAGCAGGTCCGGCCGGGCCAGCGGGCCGGGCAGGAACCGCCCGCCGAAGATCCGCCGCTGCTCGCTCGCCGACTGCCACTTGAACAGGAACGCCGGGCGCATGCGCACCACCCGTACCTCGGGATGGTCGCGCTCGAACACGTCCAGCGTCCGCTCCAGGTAGGCCTTCTCCCGGCAGTAGGCGGCGTCCGGCCAGCCGTGCGTCGGCCAGGACTCGTCCACCGCGTGGTCCTTCGGCCCCGGCGCGTACGCGCCGACGGACGAGGCGTGCACCAGTACCGGCACCCGGGCCGCGGCGACCGCCTCGAACACCCGGATACCGCCCAGCACATTGGTCCGCCAGGTCTTCACCGGATCGTGCGTCGGCTGGAACGCCCAGGCCAGATGGATCACGGCGTCGGCGCCCTCGAACCGCTCGGCGAGGTCCTCCTCGTCGGAGCCCAGGTCGACGGCCGCCCACTCGGTCTTGGGCGGCGACCACTCGGGCCGCCGCCGGGCGAGGCCGCACACCGACTCGACCTCGGGGTCCTCCGAGAGCAGGCGCACCACACTGGTCCCGACATTGCCCGTGGCGCCGGTCACGACCACCCTGCTGCCCGCTGAGCTGCTCACCTTCGGCTCCTCTCGTCGGCGCGGCGGCACTGCGACGAGCGCCCGGGTACCCGGGCACCGGGCGCGCACACGCGGCACGGCGGTGGCCCGTACCGCGTGTGGTCACGGGAAGCGCGGACATGGAGTCGCCGGTATGTCTCTACGTCTTCGTATGCGTCAAGCGCTGCCGGAAGCCATGCGGGCCCGCGACAAGGCCGCCGTGAGCGCTCTCCGCTCGACACTTGCCGCACTGGACAACGCGGAGGCGGTACCCCTGTCGGAGGCCGGACTCCGGGGCGTGGCCCTGGAGGAGTCACCGGCCGGCGCCGGCACCACAGAGGCGGCGCGGCGCGAACTGAGCGAGCGCGGCGTGATCGACGTCGTACGCGCGGAAGCCGCCGAACGCCTGGAAGCGGCCGCGCGGTTGACGGCTCCGGCCCACGCGGACCACGCCGCCCGGCTGCGCGCGGAGGCCGCCGTACTGCTCACGTTCCTCGACGGCCCCGGCCCCGCCTAGGACACACCCCGTCCGCCTGGCCGGGCAGCCTGGCGGCACTCCCGCGCGGCCCCGTCCTCAGTTCAGGCGGGCGCGCAGGAGGCAGAACTCGTTGCCCTCGGGGTCGGCCAGGACGTGCCAGGACTCCTCGCCGGTCTGGCCGATGTCGGCCGGGCGCGCACCGAGCTTCAGGAGGCGGTCGAGTTCGGCGTCCTGGTCGCGGTCGGTGGCGTTGACGTCGAAGTGCAGCCGCGACCTGCCCGTCCAGGGCCCGGCGGCGGGGACGAAGACCAGGGTCGGCTGCGGTCCGCCGGACCCTTCCGCCGGCCCGATCTCCACGGCGCCGTCCTCGGTGTCGAGCACGGTGAAGCCCAGTACCTCGCACCAGAACTCCGCGAGGGCTCGCGGGTTCTGAGAGGCGATCATCAGTTCGGAATACGACAAGACATGATCGGCAGCCTACAGGCCGGTCACCGCACGCCGCCGTCCCGGCGGTGCCCGCCTTCCAGGCCCTCGCCTCCTGGGGCGACGGCGGCGGCGACCTCGACCTGAGCCGGTCGCAGCAGCCGGTTCCCGACCCGGTAGCCGGGGCGGAGGACGACGGCGCAGGTGGGCCGGTCGACGTCCGCCGGGCCGGTGCAGGAGACCGCCTCGTGCAGGGCGGGGTCGAACGGCTCGCCCGCCGTGCCGAACGACCGCAGCCCCAGCGTCGCCAGCTCGTTCGCCAGGACCTCGGCCACCCGCCGGAAACCGCCGGTGACCTCGCCGTGCCGGCGGGCCTGGTCGAGGGCGTCGAGCACGGGCAGGAGACCGGTGAGCACATTGGCCACGGCCGCCTCCCGCACCGCCAGCCGGTCGCGGCCGACCCGTCGGCGGTAGTGGTCGTACTCCGCCCGCACCCGCCGCAGGTCCGCCGCGCACTCCCGCAGCCGCGCACGCAGGAGGGCCGCCTCGTCCACGGCCGGGGCCGCCGCCTGCCGGGCCGGTTCGACATCGCCGCGGCGGCGGGGCTCCAGGCTGGTTCCCGGGTCCGGCCGCCGGGTGCCGCCGACGAGCGACAGCGTCGGCCCGTCACGGCGGCCGGTGCCGCTCGGCCGGGTCATCCGGCACCGTCCTGCCGCTTGTCCTCGTCGACGATCTCCGCGTCGACCACGTCCTCGTCCGGCCCGCTCGCACCGGACTCGCCGCCGCCCGCGCCGCCGGCCGCCTGCGCGCCCTGGTCCTGCTGCGCCTGCGCGTACATGGCGGTGCCCACCTTCTGGGCCGCGGCGGTGACCTTGTCCGTGGCCTGCCGCAGGGGCGCGGAATCCGCCGACTCCGTCTTCAGCGCCTGCCTCAGCTCCGTCAGAGCGGCCTCGACCTCGCTCCTGACGTCGGCCGCGATCTTGTCGGCGTTGTCGGTCAGCAGCCTCTCGGTCTGGTAGGCGACCTGCTCGGCGCGGTTGCGGGTCTCGGCTGTCTCGCGCCGGCGCCGGTCCTCCTCGGCGTACTGCTCCGCGTCCCGCATCATCCGGTCGATCTCGTCCTTGGCCAGCGAGGAGCCGCCGGTGACGGTCATCTTCTGCTCCCTGCCGGTGCCGAGGTCCTTCGCCGTGACGTGCATGATGCCGTTGGCGTCGATGTCGAAGGAGACCTCGACCTGCGGGACGCCGCGCGGCGCCGGCGGCAGACCGGTCAGCTCGAACATGCCGAGCTTCTTGTTGTACGCCGCGATGTCCCGCTCGCCCTGGTAGACCTGGATCTGCACCGACGGCTGGTTGTCCTCGGCCGTGGTGAAGATCTCCGAGCGCTTGGTCGGGATCGTGGTGTTGCGCTCGATCAGCTTGGTCATGATGCCGCCCTTGGTCTCGATACCGAGGGACAGCGGGGTGACGTCGAGCAGCAGGACGTCCTTGACCTCGCCCTTGAGCACACCGGCCTGCAGAGCCGCGCCGACGGCCACGACCTCGTCCGGGTTGACGCCCTTGTGCGGATCCTTGCCGGTCAGTTCCCGCACCAGCCCGGTCACCGCCGGCATCCGCGTCGAGCCGCCGACCAGGATGACGTGGTCGATGTCCGACACCTTGATCCCGGCGTCCTTGACCGCGCTGTGGAACGGGCCCTTGCACCGCTCCAGCAGGTCGGCGGTCAGCTGCTCGAACTGGGCGCGGGTGAGCTTCTCGTCCAGGTGCAGCGGGCCCTCGGCGGACGCCGTGATGTACGGCAGGTTGATCGTCGTCTCCGAGGACGACGACAGCTCGATCTTCGCCCGCTCCGACGCCTCCCGCAGCCGCTGCACGGCCATCTTGTCCTTGGCCAGATCGACGCCGTGGTGGTTCTTGAACAGCCGGACCAGGTGGTCCACGATCCGCTGGTCCCAGTCGTCACCGCCGAGATGCGTGTCGCCGTTGGTGGCCTTGACCTCGACCACGCCCTCGCCGATCTCCAGCAGCGACACGTCGAACGTGCCGCCGCCCAGGTCGAAGACCAGGACCGTCTGCTCGTTCTCCTTGTCCAGGCCGTAGGCCAGGGCGGCGGAGGTGGGCTCGTTGATGATCCGCAGCACCTTCAGCCCGGCGATCTCACCGGCCTCCTTGGTCGCGGTGCGCTGGGAGTCGTTGAAGTACGCCGGTACGGTGATCACCGCGTCCGTGACGTCCTCGCCGAGGTACGCCTCCGCGTCCCGCTTCAGCTTCTGCAGCACCCGCGCGGAGATCTCCTGCGCGGTGTACCGCCTGCCGTCGACGTCACCTTGCTCGGGAAACCTCCACTGCGCCTCCCCGACGTGCCGCTTGACCGAGCGCACCGTGCGCTCCACGTTGGTGACGGCCTGGCGCTTGGCGACCTCGCCGACCAGCACCTCGCCGTTCTTGGCGAAGGCCACCACCGACGGCGTGGTCCGCGCGCCTTCCGTGTTGGTGATGACCGTGGGCTCGCCACCCTCCAGGACCGCGACCACCGAGTTCGTCGTGCCCAGGTCGATTCCCACTGCACGTGCCATGGCCCTCTCCTCCATCCGGGTCCCGGACCCGGAGCGGACACCTCTCGCTCGGAGTCCGGAAACGTGACGCTCCTCGCGTAACCGTCCTGCGCGGACCTACGCGGGGATTTCCGCTCGCATGTCCTTTTCGGGACGTACGGGCCGCCCAGGGCCCCGGCGGAAGGAGGAAAGCCGGTGATCAGCGACCGCGGCGCCGGGAGCGGCACTCCCGGTCACCGCGCGCGTTCACGCCTGCGGCGCGGGCCGGTGTCCTGGTTTGGAGGCCACGACGAACCGGGCGCCGTCGGGGTCGCGCAGCACGGCCTCGTGCCCGCTCTCCTCCAGGACGCTGCCGCCGTGCCGCTCCGCGGCCCGCGCGCACGCCGCCACGTCGGCCACCGGGAAGGAGACCTGCCAGTGCGGCCGTACCGAGGGGTCGGGGGCCGTGTCCGACTCTCCCGATTCGATGCGCGCGACGACGAGACCCCGGCTGCGCAGCAGCACCTCGTCGGCCTCGTACTCGACCTCGCAGCTGCCGGGGCGCTCCGAGGCCCAGTCGAGGACACCGCCGTAGAACATGGCGGCTTCGAAGGCGTCGCGGGTGTGCAGGGTGAGGCAGATCGGGGACGCCTGCCGCCAGGCGTCCCAGCGGCTGATCAGTTCCCCCTCCCAGATCGCGAAGGTGGCCCCGTGCCGGTCGGACAGGAGCGCCACGCGCCCCGGCGGCAGCCGCAGCGGGCCGACGCCCGCCGTGCCGCCGCGCTCCCGAGCCCGCGCCGCGGCCTGGTCGGCGTTGGGGACGGCGAAGTACGGCGTCCAGGCCACTCCCGTCTGCCGCAGCGCGGGCAGTACGGCGATCCCGGCGACCGGCACCGAGTCCACCAGCGCGATACGGAAGTGGTCACCGGTCCCGGCCGGCCGCCAGCGCCAGCCGAGGACGGCGCCGTAGAAACGCTGGGCCGCCTCCAGATCGTGGCTGGTCAGACTGACCCAGCACGGTGCACCGGCCACGGTGGACGTGGACACGCCGTCGGTGGCCCTGGCGGGCTGTGTCTTGCCGTGATTCATGGCCATCGCGCCTGGCCTCCTGCCCCCACCGCCATCGCTCTGCGTGCGATGTCCGACGGGAATGCGAAACCTGAAGCGTCAGCGTACCCCCGGCACCCGGACGGAAACGGCCACCGCCGGCCCGGCCGGTGGTGTCGCGGCCGGCGGACGCGGCTCACCGGCGGCCGTCGTGCGGCCCGGGCCCCGCACGAGCCGGGCCCCAGGTGACGCAGGGTCCGCAGCCGGCCGTGCCGTGGTGCGTGGTCGCACATCCGTCCACCGTGGAACGGCTGTCACCGCAGATGACCGGGCCGGTACATCGTCGCGCCCCGGCCGTCTCCGGGCCGCCTTCACCCACCGAGGCGGCCGTCGTACCCGGATGCGATCAGTTCCGAGCACGCCGTCCGCACGCCGGACGGAATCCGCTGCGGTTCTATATATCCGCGTTCCGCATAGTCCTGAATGCGATGCAGCTCACCCACGAGAATATTAATCATAATATCCTCACGGATGCCTGCGTGAGCGAATTCCGAAAGGCTGAACGGATTGGGTACGCACGAGAACTCCGCATCCGGCCACAGTTTGCGGGCCGTCGCGTAGGGGCGCCGCGGGAACCAGGCCACCAGAAGCACGGTGGCCGGCTCGATTCCCGCGTCATGCAGGAGTTCTCGGGTCAACCGGATGTTCTCCGCCGTGTTGGTGGCCCGCGGCTCGATCAGGACATCGCTTGCGGGAACGCCGAGGGAGACCGCGTGGTCACGGTAGTGAACCGCTTCTCCCCGGGGGAACAGGCGTGCGGTGTACGGGTTGTTGGCGCCGCTGAAGACCAGGAGGGGAGCGAGCCCGGCGTGGTACAGCCCGGCGCAGGTGGCGGCGGTCCGCACGCCGACGCTTCCCAGGCCGACGGCGACACTCGCCGGACGGGGCTCATGCCGCATCCGGAGAAAACCGGCCACCAGCATCGCCCGCTCCATATCGTCTTCCGCCACCGGTCGCGTGCACGGACCCATGTTCACTCCTTCGGCCCAGCGGGCGGCGAATGCCCCGGATATCTTCGGTTACGCTACAGGGCCTGACGGAATGGGTCTTTTACTTCGATGGGAATGCCGAGCACGGGAGGGGCGGGCGGCCGTCATTGCGGCGCCCCGCACCCGCCGGCGAGGGGAGAGCCTGAGCGATGGACATTCACCCTACGGCGATCGTCTCCTCCGAAGCCATATTGGGCGCGTCGGTCTGCGTCGGCCCGTACGCGGTCGTCGAAGCCGGAGCCCGGCTCGGAGACGGCGTCCGCCTCCAGTCCCACGCGGTCGTCCACGGTTCGGCGTCCGTGGGACCGGGAGCCACGATCGGTGTGCACGCCGTGGTGGGAGGCGACCCGCAGGACCTGAAGTTCAACCCCTGGATGACCACCGGTGTCGAGATCGGGGCGGGGACCGCGATCCGCGAGGGCGCGACCATCCACCGCTCGACCAGCTCGACGCCGACCCGCGTGGGGCGCGACTGCCTCGTCATGGGCGGTGCGCACATCGCCCACGACTGCCGGCTCGGGGACCGGGTGACCGTCAGCCAGGGCGCGGCCCTGGGCGGGCACGTCGCGGTGGAGGACGAGGCCGTCATCGGCGGCGCGGTGGCCGTCCACCAGTTCTGCCGTATCGGACGGCTCGCGATGATCGGCGCGCTCACCAAGGTCACCCGGGACGTCCTGCCGTTCACCGTGCTCGACGGATCACCCGGGGTGCACTGGCAGGTCAACATGGTGGGCCTGCGGCGCCGCGGCATCCCCGCCGGCGAGCAGATGGCCCTGCGCAGGGTGTTCCTGGCCCTGCAGCGCGGCGAGACGGACCTCGACGAAGGCTCCAGCGAGCTGGTGCGACATCTCCTCGCCTTTCACACCACGGCATCGCAGCGCGGCATCGCGGATTTCGCCCGCCGTGCCCGGCTCACGGGGAGGAAGCCGTGACGACCTGGACACTCGCCGAGCTGGCCCACCGCTTCGGCGGCCGGCTCACCGGCGACCCCGGCCTGCGCGTCCGGCCGGTGCCCGCCGAGGCCGACGACCCCCACGGCATCGCCTTCTGCGAGGCGAAGTCCTACCTGAAGCGGGCCACCAAGGTGGGAGCGCTGCTGCTGCCGCCCGGCTTGGCGAGCCCCGGCAAGCCCACCATCCACGTCGACGATCCGCGCGCGGCCTTCGGCGTACTGCTGGCGGAGCTGGACCGCCCGATGCCGCTGGCCGACGGTGTGCACCCCACCGCCGTGGTCGACCCCCGGGCCGTCGTGGACCCCTCCGCGGACATCGGCGCCTACGCCGTGGTGGAAGCCGGCGCCGTACTCGGCCCGCGCGTCCGCGTGCTGCCCTTCTGCTACGTCGGCGAGAACTGCCGGATCGGCGCCGACAGCGTCCTGTACCCGCACGTCGTGCTGTGCCGTGACGTACGGCTCGGGGAGCGCTGCTCGGTGCATCCGGGCGCCGTCGTCGGCGTGGAGGGGTTCGGCTTCCGCCGCGGTGAGGAGGGATGGCGCCGCGTTCCCCACGTCGGCGAGGTGCACGTCGGCGACGACGCCGAGATCCGCGCCCTGGCCTCGGTCGAGCGTGCCACCAGCGGTGTCACCGACATCGGCCGCGGCGCCAAGATCGGCAACCTCGCTCAGGTGGGACACAACGCCCGCATCAACGAGCACGCGATGATGGTGCCCATGTCCGGCATCGGCGGCAGCTCGGTACTGGGCCGCCGCTCGGTCATGGGCGGAGGAAGCCTGGCGGGCGACCACGTGGACATCGCCGACGACGTGAGCCTGGGCGCCCGGGCCTGTGTCACCCGTGATGTCCGCGACGCCGGCGTCTACCGTGGCTACCCCGCGCGCCCGCTGGCCCAGCAACTGCGCGTCGAGGCCGTCCAGCCCCGGCTGCCCGACGTCCTGCGCCGGCTCGAACGCCTGGAACACCTGGCCGCGGCGCGCGACGCCCAGCCCCACGGACCCTCCGGCGAACCCGGCCCGTCGCGGTGAACCGGAACACCCTGCGCGCACCCCTGACCCTGCGCGGCCTCGGCCTGCACAGCGGAGAGCCCGTCACCGTGACCATGCGCCCCGGCGGCGACGGCATCGCCTTCCACTACCGGGGCGAGCGCGTCCCCGCCGTCCCGGCCAACGTCACCGGTACCAGTCGCTGCACCCGCCTGGGGCCGGTCTCCACCGTCGAGCACCTCATGAGCGCTCTGGCCTGCACACAGATCACCGACCTGGAGATCAGC
Source organism: Streptomyces sp. SCL15-4 (assembly GCF_033366695.1). Classification (NCBI taxonomy): domain Bacteria; kingdom Bacillati; phylum Actinomycetota; class Actinomycetes; order Kitasatosporales; family Streptomycetaceae; genus Streptomyces; species Streptomyces sp. SCL15-4. Next base: position 1,183,184 of record NZ_JAOBTQ010000001.1, on the reverse strand, counting down.
GTCACCGCTCCCGAACTGCCCGGCCTGGACGGCAGTGCCCTGCCCTACGTCCAGGCCCTGCTGGCCACCGGACTGCGCCCCCTCGCCGCCGCACCCGCCCCGCGGCTACGCCACCCCGTCAGATACACGCAGGGGGCCACCTACGTCGAGGCGCGCGCCGGAACCGGCCGGTGGACGTGCGTCTACCACCTGGAAGGACATTGGCTGGGCGTCCAGTCCCTGACGGTACGACTCCCCGGCGACCATCCCGATCACATCGCGCCCGCCCGCACCCTCGTCCTCGCCGAGGAGATCCCCGCCGCCCGCGCCCACCGGCTGGGCCGCGGCCTCGGCCCCGACAGCGTGGTGGTCATCGGCGCACAGACCTACGAGGGCCCGGTGCGCTTCTCCGACGAACCGGTCCGGCACAAGATGCTCGACCTCATCGGCGACCTGTACCTGACCGGGATTCCTCCGGCCCACCTCGATGTCACGGCGCACCGCAGCGGACACCAGGCCAACGTGCGCCTCGCGCAGGCCCTGACGGACGCGCTCGTCCGGCCCCGCCGCATCCCCTCACCCGCCAGGCGCCGTTGACGCGGCCCGCCCGAACGCGGGCCGCTCAGCCGCCGGCCGTGCCACACGACGCCGGTCCGGTGCCGGCCGCCTCGTCGATCCGCGCCTTGGTGAGCCTCGCCAGTTCACGCCGGTCGGCGCACACCGACGGATCCACCGCCTCCAGCACACTGATCTCGATTTCCAGGTCCCTGATCCGCAGCACGCGACGGAACATGGCCACGAGGCTCTCGTCGTCGGGAAAGTAACTGCCCCGCGCCGTCGGCCCGCTCCCGCGCGTGACACAGCGCGTCAGCAACGGCCGTACGGGCGCCCCGGCGTCGAGCGCGGCCTGCAGAACCGCCGGCGGGAACGCGCCGCCGGGCGGCCGGCAACTGAACGTTCCCCGGGGATAGACGAGCACCACGCGCCCTCCGCGCAGGGCGCCGGTCACCTCCTCGACCATCCTCGGCGTGGCCCGCAGCGCGTCCCTGTCCACGAAGATCAGGCCGGCCCCGCGGAACAGCCGGCCGCTGAGCGGATTGCGGGCCGCGCTCTGGTTGGTGACGACGAGCAGACCGGGAAACCGGGCCGTGATGGCCATCCCGTCGAAAAAGGTGACATGGTTCGACACCAGCAGCGCCGGACCCGACCGGGGCAGGCTGCCCCGGACCCGGACGGAGATTCCCGCGGCCGTCACCAGCGAGCGGGCCCACAGCCGTAGCAGCCGATGCGCGCCGCGCTGTCCGCAGAGCACCGCGAGCCGGCCGAGCAGCGGCGTCAGCAAGAGGACGGCGGCCAGAGCGGTCAGCCGCCACGCGTAACGGACCCGGCCGACGTGCCGTACGACATCGTCCCGGCCGACGCAACGCGGGCCGCATGCGGTGGCGGTCATGGACGGCACGCCTCCACGGCTGGTCCGGCCCACCGGCGCACCGGCCGTCCACTGGCTGACTCGCGCACATCCACGTTGTGTTCACTCTCCGCACGACACCGGTTCCGTCCGCCGACGGCACCAACGCCCCCACGGTACGGCCCCGCCCCGGCCCCGGCGCGCAGCCAAGACCGTGTCGTTCCCGCTCAGTTGACCGCCGGACCGAGGCGTACCACCAAAGGTCCCGGCGCGAGGCTCACCGGAACGGGTGATGTCCCGTCCGTTCGGTCCGGAGGGGCGTGCGGCACGGGAGGTGTCCTTCGGCAGGGGACAGGGGCCGCGGTCGCGCCGTCGTGGTGCCGACCTTCCGGCCGGCACCGACCACCACGCGCGACGTGTGTTCGCGGAGTCCGGGACGCGATACCGACGCCACCTATTGATGTCGCCGACAACGAGCCTCGTCCCTTCTCAGCCCGTGGTCCGGACGGTGAGGGTGCACAGTCGCTTGGTTGCCCGGGTCAGAGCCACGTACAAGTCGCGCTCACCGCCCGGCCGGGCGGCGGTGATCCCGTCCGGGTCGACCACGACCGCGGCGTCGAACTCCAGACCGCGTGCCTGGGAGGCCGGCACCAGCCGGGCGTACTCCTCGACCCCCGCGGCCGCCAGTTCCGCCATCCTGCCGTCGGCGCAGATCACTCCGGTCAACTCGCCCGGATACGCGGCGCCTTGCTCGCGCAGCTCGTCCACGAGGGCGGTGACGAGGGACTCCGGGGCCGCGACGAGGGTGCGGGGCACCTCGCCGCGCCGGATCGACCGGATCGCCGGCCGGCCCGGGGCGATCCGGTCGAGCAGGTCCTCCGTGGTGGCGAGGATCTCCTGCGTGGTCCGGTAGCCGACGGTCAGGGTGCGCAGGTCGAAACGCCGGCCGAGGTCCGGGCCGAGCGCCTCCTTCCAGTCCCGGGCCACCGTCGCCGGTCCCGCCTGGGCGAAGTCGCCGACCAGCGTCATCGACCTGCCCGGGCAACGGCGTTCGATCATCCGCCACTGCATGGCGGTCAGCTCCTGCGCCTCGTCCACGACGACATGCCCGAAGACATGGCCGGGCGGGCCGTCGACCAGGCTCGCCGCCTCGTCGAGGAGCGGCACGTCGGCGTCCGTCCAGGGCGCACCGGGCGGCCGCCACAGCAGGGCCCGCTCCTCGTCGGTGAACCGCGGCAGGTACGCGGCCAGCGCGTCGGCGTCCGCCAGCAGGTCACGGACCACGCCGCCGGGCGTGAGCCGCGGCCACAGGTCCTCGACGGCCCTGTCCAGCGGAGCGTCGTCCAGGAGGTCGGCGCGTACGGTGTCGGCGTCGAACTCGCCGGCATCCGGGGCGGACGTGTCGGCGACCCCGAGGCGGCGCAGGTCCGCCGCGGCCACCCGGTCCAGGTCCAGGCCGGTCAGCTGCGTGACCTGGGCGTCGAGGAGTTCGAGCGCCTCGACACCACTGCGGGCCAGTTCACGGATGACGGCATCGACCAGCAGTTCCTTGAACAGCCGGCGTGCCCGGTTGTGCGCGAGACCACCGGCCCGGGCCGACTCCCGCGCTCCGGCGACCTCCTCGTCCTCCAGGCGGATCCATTCCTTGCCGACCCGGACGTCGAAGCCGCCGCCCGGCGCCTGCCGTGCGCGGACCGCGGCGGCCAGCCCCTCGGCCAGTGCCGGCATCCCCTTGAGGCGCGCCACCGCGAAGGAGTCCGCGGCCTGCGGCACCACGCCGGCCAGTTCCTCGCACGTCGCCAGGACGACGTCGTTCTCCCCGAGCGACGGCAGCACCTGGCTGATGTAGTCGAGGAACCGCGCGTTCGGCCCCAGGACGAGCACGCCGCGCTCCGCCGCCTTCGGGAACGCGTACAGCACGTACGCGGCGCGGTGCAGCGCCACCACCGTCTTCCCGGTGCCCGGCCCGCCCTGCACCACCGTCACCCCGCGGTGCGGCGACCGGACGATCGCGTCCTGCTCGGCCTGGAGCGTGGCGACCGCGGCACCCATCCGCCCCGTGCGCCGCTCCTGGAGCGCCGCCGTCAACGGGCCGTCGCCGACCACGTCCTGACCGGTGGGCGCGGAGCCGTCCAGCAGCTCATCGCTCACTCCCACCACCGTGCGGCCCGACAGACGCAGGTGGCGTCGCCGCCGCAGTCCCATGGGATGCACCGGCGTCGCCTCGTAGAAGGGCCGCGCGGCCTCGGCCCGCCAGTCCACCAGCAGCGGCAGCTCGTCCGCGTCCCTGTGCAGCCCCAGCCGTCCGATCCGCAGCACGGTCCCGTCCGCCCGGTCGATCCGGCCGAAGACCAACCCGTCCTCGGCCCCCTCCAACCGGCGGATCTCTCCCGCCAGCCGCCCGGCCGCCACCTCCCGCTCGTACGCCTCGCGCGCACCGTCGAACGGCGACGCGAGCACGTGCGCCAGTTGCGCTCGCGCCCCCGCCAGCCGTTCGTCGAACAGCTCGCCGATGACGGACACTTGCGCTCTTTCGTGCTCCACCTCGCGCACGGCACCGTCGTTGATCCGCGACAAGAAAGGGCCCTCCCCGTTCGACCGGCCACTGTGTCGAGGCGCCACTATGCAGACGGCCACGGGAAAAGTAAATGTTGACTAAAGCGACCGAAACGTGTCCTCCCTCGCCGTAACCGGCCAGGCCGCGCCCGGTCGGCGCCGCCCGGCGCCAGGTGAGGGGCATGCCCGCTGCCGGCGGCGGTCGCCCCCGATGCCCGGCGGCACCCGCGTCGGTGCGCGACCGAGACGGCGCCGATGCCGGTCACGGAGCACACCGGCGCGCGGCTCCCGCCCCGACGAACCCCCGGGGCCGCGCCGCGCCGTTCAGGCCCGCGGGTGGAGTCCGTCGGCCGGCCTGGGGTGGCTGTGCCGCCAGCCGTGCGGAACGCGCACGGCATCCGCGAGATGAGGGTGGTCGTCGCGCAGGCCCCGGTGCTCGTGCTCGATGTCCGGCGCCTACTCCGGCGGCCACAGGCGCACCGCAGGCAGAGCCGCGGCCACGGTGATCAGGCCCGGGACGAGCACCACCGGCCGCAGGCCCGCCGCCGTGCCCAGCCACCCGGCCGGCGGATACGTCAGCAGCCGGCAGCTGTGCGAGAGGGAGAACCGCGCGGCGAAGGCGGAGGTGCGGCCCCGAAGGCCGCCCGGGTCGCCGGCACCGCGGGCCGGCGCCACGTACCGCCGCCCGCCGCCACGAGCGTGCCGAGCGCGACGAGGACGACGGCGATCAGCAGCGCGCCGCGCAGCATCACCGTGCGGTCGGACACCCGGTCCAGGACGCGGGGCAGCAGCAGCGCGACGGCCGTCGAACCGCCGTCGTAGGCGCCGAGCGCCCCGGACACGTCGGCCGCACCGCGGCCCAGGTGGTCACGGACGTACACCACCCTGTCGACCGTGAAGCGCTCAGCCACGCCGGCCACCGGGTCAGCGGCCAGGCCCCGCATGCCTGACGGACACGAGGCGGACCGCCGCGAGGGCCCGGCCGGCGGCGGTCACTCGGACGCGGGCGGCTGCCCGGGCGCGGCGCACCGGCGCCGTACGCCGCCCAAGGCGCCGCCCGCCGCCACGACCACGCGACAGCGGTGCCGGGCGAGGCGCCGATGGGAGGCCGCGACGCGCGGGTGCGCGGCGGGAGAGGCGGGGCCGTCGGCCGCTCCCGCCGCGACCGAGGCCCGGCCTGAGACGGCCCGGAAGACCGCCGCCGCGTGGTGCGCGCCGCCGCGTTGTGCCTGCCGAGGAGTGAATCCCCGGCGTCGCGCTCCGGTCCGGCCGGCCGGCGGGGGAGGCCGGTCAGTGCGGCCTTTCGTCGCCGGGCGGCCGGGCCCGGTCGGTGCCGGTGGTCGCCGGGGGCACGGTCTCTCCTCGGATCACCCGCCGCCCCGCCGGCGGCTGTTCCTCCCGTTCCGCCCTGGCCTCCGCCTTGAGGATGCGCGCCGACCTGCCCGCGGACCGGGCCAGTCCGGGCAGCTTCTTGGCGGCCAGGACGGCGATGACGACGATGAGCAGGACCGCCAGTTCGCTCAGCCCGAACATCTCAGGCCGCCGGTCAGACGTTGACGCCGAAGTCGGACGCGATCCCCGCGAGCCCGGAGGCGTACCCCTGCCCGACGGCGCGGAACTTCCACTCCGTGCCGTGCCGGTACAGCTCGCCGAAGACCATGGCCGTCTCGGTGGAAGCGTCCTCGGAGAGGTCGTAGCGGGCGATCTCCGCGCCGCCGGCCTGGTTCACGATGCGGATGAAGGCGTTGCGGACCTGGCCGAAGCTCTGGCCGCGGCCGTCGGCGTCGTGGATGGACACCGGGAAGACGATCCGGTCGACCTCGGCGGGCACGGCCGCCAGGTTCACCTTGAGGGACTCGTCGTCGCCCTCGCCCTCGCCGGTGAGGTTGTCGCCGGTGTGCTCGACCGACCCGTCCGGGCTGGTGAGGTTGTTGTAGAAGACGAAGTGCCGGTCCGACAGGACCTTGCCGGACGCGTCGAGCAGCAGCGCGGAGGCGTCGAGGTCGTAGTCGGCTCCGGTGGTGGTCCGCAGGTCCCAGCCCAGTCCTACCAGGACGGCGGTCAGGCCCGGCGCCTCCTTGCTGAGCGAGACGTTGCCACCCTTGGACAGGGAAACTCCCACTGCTCTCCTCCTCGGTGAGATGGTGACTGCCCTAATGAATCTACAGGACTGTAGAAGAAGCGTGGGACGGCCCGCCGTCCCCGCGGCGTAGGGGCACGACGGGACGCGGACCCGGGACGGCCGGCGGCGAGGGCGCCGACGCCTCCCCGGCGCCCGGCGCGGGCCGCCAGCCGTCCGGACATCAGTCCTCGCCGCCCTCGTCGTCCTCGAAGAAATCGCCGATCTCGTCGACGGCTTCGGCCGCGACCATGCCGCCCACCACACCGACCGCCAGCCCTGCCGCACCGGCGGCGACCGCCGTGCCGATGCCCGGACCGGAGCGGTGCTGCTCGTGGTGCCGGTGCTCGTGGTACCCGTGGCCGCCGGCGTACGGGTCACCGTGTCCGTACCCGGCGTGGGAGCCGTATGCGGCACGGTGCTCGACCAACTGGCGCATCCAGCCGTCGACTTCGGCGTTCCAGTCACGGGAGTCGTGGTGACCGACGGTGAACCGGGTCAGCGCGTCGTGGCCGGAGGAGAAGAGGCCGGCGCGCTTGTCGGCCTCCAGGACGACCTCCAGGCCGGCCGGGGAGGCGAGGAAGGTCAGCTCGACCTCGTCGACCTGGTGCGCGTACTGCGGGGCCGGGGTCAGCTCGATCTCCTGGTAGAAGGGCAACTGCTGTCCCGTACCGCCGATATGGCCGTACTCCAGGTCGGCGGACCTGAAGCCGAAGCCGAGTTGTCCGAGGGCCTCCAGGATCGCCTCCTGGACGGGCAGCGGCCCGACGGTCAGCCGGTCGAGGTCGCCCTTGTCCTTGGCGCCGGCCACGCCCAGTTCGGTGCGCACGCCGAGCACGATGCCCAGCGGCTGGCCGTACAGCTCGGTGACCGGCGTCTCCCAGGGCAGCGTCACGCCGAACGGGATGCTGCGCAGCTCGCCCGCGGCGAGGCGGAAGCCGCCGCCGACCGTGAACCGGTCGAAGGCGACGACACCCTCGCTCTCGCCGCCGTCGTGCTCGGCCTCGACCCGCGCCACGAGTTCGAGCGTGATGTGGTCGATGTCGAAGTCCGCCTCCCCGCCCCGGAGGTGGACCTGCCCGCTCAGGCCGTGGCCCGGCAGGGCGGGTCCCGGGTCCAGCACCGTGTCCACCGAGGGTCCGCCGATGCCGAGTGAGCCGAGCAGCCGTTTGAACACCATCGCGGCGTCCACTCCTTCGTGTGCGTATGTCTGCGATGTCCGTGAGAACCACCGGGAAACCCGGTCGCTCTCTACAAGCATGTAGAAGCATAGGGTCGTCGCGCGCACCGTGGCGGCACCGGCCGCCGCCGAACCTGACGCTCCGCCAGCCGTGCCGTGGCCGGGCGGCCGCCCGCACTCCACGAAGCCCTGTTCTTCCGAGAGCGGATCGTCGGCGCAAGAGCGGCATCCGTCACGTCGACGCGTTCGGCACCGGCCGGAAACCGCCCGCCGGCTCCCACCGCCCGCACCGCCTCGACCGCTCTGGCGCGCCCGTCCTGCCCGGCATCGGGAACGGCGTCGGCAACGGTGGCGTCCACGCCGGGAACCACCTGGAGGCCGAGCCCGCCGGCCCGCTCGTCTTGAACCGCTGTCCGATCGACTGCCGCCGGCACCCGTCGAACGCGAGCCGAACGGCTCCGTCCTCCAGGCCGGACCGGCAGCCCGGACGGCCCTTCCTGCCGCCGGTCACGGCCGGGGGTACGCTGACTTTACCGGGAGTTTTCGGGCGCACGACCACGGCGGCGCGTTCCCGGCGAGGGACGCGGGCAGCCGTGCGGCAGCCCGGGACGGGATCCGCGATGGACGCCATCACCACACCCGCCGAAGAAAGCCGCAGGATGCCCCTGCCCCGGGCGCCCGTAACGGCCCGCCGGACACCGCCTCCCGGCCGGATGCCCCACGGGCGACCACGGCCCCCGCCCACCTGAGGGACGCGGCCCCGGCCGGCCCTGCCGGACAGGCCACAGAGGAGGCGGAAGGAGGACCGGACTCAGGCGAGGACCCGGTTCCTGCCGGGCCCGGGTGACCGGCCGGGCGATCCGGCCGCCGACGCCTCCGGTGGAGCCACGGCAGAAGCGATCCCTTGGCCGTCCGGCCCCACCGCAACCGATACGCGCGGATCATTGCGGGAGAACGGATGGCGCTCGAACGGCGTGCCGACCGCTCCGAGAGCTTCGGGGAAGCGCTGCTGGGAGAGGTTCTCGACCGCGCGCACGAGCTTCCTCCCCATCTCATCGGGCCGCTGGTCACCACGGTGATGACGCGACTGGGGGGCCGGCGTCCGCAGGTGCTGCTCCAGGACTACGGCCAGCTGCTCCTCGCCCCCCTGACCGGCGAGGGCCTCGCCGGCGGACCACCGCAGGTGATCGACGACTCCGCGGCAGGCCGCTGCTTTCTCGACGCCGTTCCCGTCGAGCTGCCCGAGAGCGACGGCGTACGGATGTACCTGCCGCTGCTGGACGGCGGCGACCAGGTGGGAGTCATGGCGGTGACGCTGGACGGCGTCGACGACGACGACCGGCGCCTGCTGCTGAGGATCTCCGGCCTGGTGGCCGACCTGCTGGTGACCAAGCACGGCTACTCCGACCTGTTCTTCGGCGTCCGGCGCAGCGAACCCATGAGCGTCGCCGCGGAGATCCAGTGGTCCCTGCTGCCACCGCTGGCGATGATCATGCCCCGGGTCGCCGTGGCCGGGATCCTGGAACCCGCCTATGACGTGGCCGGTGACAGCTTCGACTACGCGCTCAACGGGGACATCCTCCATGTGGTCATGATCGACGCGATGGGGCACGGACTGGACGCGGCCACGCTGGCCACCGTGGTCATCGGCGCCTACCGCCACGCGCGCCGCCTCGGCGTCGGACTATCCGCGATCTACGACTTCATGGACCGTGCCGTGGCGAAGCAGTTCGGCCTCGAACACTTCGTCACCGCGCAGATGATGCAGCTGGACACCATCACCGGACGGATGCAGTGGGTCAACGCCGGGCACCCGCCGCCGATCCTCGTGCGTGACCACCGCGTCGTACGGCGCCTGGTCGCCCCGACGACCCTCCCGGTCGGCCTCGGCGGTCCGAAGCCACGGGCCAGCTCGCTGGAACTGGTGCGCGGGGACCGGGTCCTGTGTTTCACCGACGGGCTGATCGAGGAGCACGAGCGGGGAGGGGAGGAGTTCGGCGAGCATCAGCTGATCGAGCACGTCAACCGGCTGGAGGGAAGCGGCCGCGGGATCCGGGCGGTGACGCGCTCCCTGTCCCACACGCTCAAGCGGGCCCGGGGCGGCCGCACCACGGACGACGCGACACTGCTCATGGTGGAGTGGCGCGGCTGACCTCCCTCCGGTGGTCCCGGCTCCGCCACCGGGCCTGGAGTTCGCCGGCGGGTGCGGGGAACCGGACCTCGTACGACCGGCCCGGACGCGGAGCGCGCCGACCGCCTTACGGAGCAAGGGTGATGCGGGGATGTGCGGGGCTCAGGTAGTCGACCGTGAGGGGTCCGGTGTGGGGGAGGAGCAGGGTCCGCAGTTCTTCCGCCGCCGTCTTGAGGAGGTGGCCGTCCCGGGTGGCGTGGAGGGTTTCCAGGACGAAGGTGACGTGCGCCGAGTCCTCGGTGACGCGGGTGCGGTGGGCGTCGCGGTGGTTCCAGTGGCGGGTGAGGACGCCCGTGGTGTCGGCGTAGACGATCTCGCCGGGCTTGGGGTGCTCCACGGTGCCGGGTTCGCCGAGCGGGGTGAACTCCTCGCCGCCGTCGGCGGGGCGGATGTCGATGTCGCCGGTGACGTGGTCGAGGTCGAAGGCGCCGGCGGGCAGGCCGTGGCGGACGGAGACGGCGTTGTAGGAGTCGACGGCCGGGTTGATGCGCGGCAGGCCGCCCTTCTTGGCCATGCGGCGGCCGAGGGCGTCCACGCTGGGCCGGACGCGGCGGGGATTGGTGCCGAAGGAGCGGTAGGCGGTGTGCCACGCCTCGATGCGCGGGTCGGTCTCGTCGGCCGGCTGCCAGGTGCCCGCGGCGAGTTGCCTCTCCAGGTCCTCAACAGCGGTGACGGTGGCGGGCCAGGGCTCGTGGCCGCGCAGGCCGGTCGCGGTGACCAGGGCGATGAGCGTGTCGGGGAAGGCGTCGGCGACGGCGGGGCTGATACGGACGGCGGGCATGGGCGAGTTCCTGTTCCGTGCGGGTGCCGGTGGCGGGGTCAGGGGGTCCAGGTGCCGACGCGGTCCAGTCGGCGCAGTTGCTGGCGGGCGGCGGGCACGTCGAGGGCCTGCCCGCGCCGCGTGAGGCGGTCGGCCACGGCGGTGCGGTGCTCGACGTCCTTGTGGTCGTCGTACTTGAACTTGGCCCGTACGTCGACGACGTCCAGGCGCAGGCCCCGGATGCCGGGAAGCATCCGGCCGTACGGGGGCCGGCCGGGGTCGACGGGAGCGTGGTCGCCGTCGGGCTGGAAGTGGGCCAGCTGGCGGCGCAGCAGGTCGGCCTTGGCCTCGGGGCCGTCGATGACATGGGCGCGGCAGGTGAACCGGACGGCCGCGTAGTAGCTGGTGGGGACGCCGTCCGTGGGCGGGGTGTCCGGCTCGGCGCGCCAGGGGCCGGGGACGAAGGCGTAGTCGCCTATGACGGTGAGGACGACGTTCGGGTCCCGCTCGATCGCCGTCCAGACCGGGTTGGGGCGGGCCAGATGGATCAGCAGGCGGTCCCCGTCGGGCGCGAAGTGCGTGGGGACGACGACGGGCGGCCCGCCCGGCGGGCCGTTGACGGTGAGCTGGCCGAAGTCGTGGCCCTCGGCGATCCAGGTCTGCCATTCGGCGTCGTCCAGGCCGGCGTCCCAGGGCTGGATGAACATGCGGTACCTCCTGCGGGAGTGAGAGGGCGGGTCGGGTCGGGGGGAGCAGGCCGACGGCGGCGGCTGCGGTGCCCGGGCCGACGAGCCGACTCCGGCGGACGCGTTCGGCGAGCGCGCCGCGGTCGAGCAGGACCGTGCCGGCCGGGTGCGCAGGTCGGCCGACGCGACACCGGAGAGCGGCCCTCCAGGCCAGGGCCGCCGGGCTGAAGGCGGCGCCGGGAGGCGGGCGGGGGAGCTGCCCGGGGCCGGCGGCGGAGCGATCACGAGATGATCCCTTACTATCAATGGAACGACTGAACCGTACAACGTACCGACCGGGGCGTGTCAATCGAACGACCGGACGGTGCAGTGCAGTGGCCCATTGAGGATGTGATCGGATGGCCGAGACCGAGGCGGCGCTGCGGACACTCGCGCGGAACGTCCGCGCGGCCCGTACCCGTGCGGGCCTGTCGCTGGACGAACTCGGCCGGCGGGCCCAGGTCAGCAAGGGGGCCCTCGTCGCACTGGAGAAGGCCCAGGGCAACCCGAACTTCGCCACCCTGGTCCGGCTGGCCGACACCCTCGGCGTCTCCGTCTCCGCGCTGCTGGAGGGCCGGACCGAAGGGCGCGTACGCGTCGTGGCGGCCGACGGCCTGACCCCGCTGTGGACCGGGCCGCGGGGCGGCGAGGCCCGGCTCGTGCTGACCACGCCCGGGCCGGCCCCGGTCGAGGTCTGGCGCTGGACGCTGGAACCCGGCGAGGAGTACCCGAGCCACCCCCACCAGGCCGGCGTCGTGGAGACCGTCAGTGTCACGTCCGGCCGGATGACGCTGGTCGTCGACGGCGCCGAGCATCCCGTGGCGGCCGGCCAGACCGCCGCCTTCGACGGCGACACCGCTCACACCTACCGCGGCGCGGGCACCGAGACCTGCCACCTGATCATGACCGTGCACCTCCCGCCCGGCCCCGGCTCCGCGAGCTGACGCGCGCCGGCCGGGACACCGCCTCGCGGGCTCCGGGCGGCGCCGGCCGCGGCCGCGGGCGCGGGCGCGGGCGCGGGCGCGCGAACGGAAAAAGCCCCGGCCGTGACGGGGGTTCACGGCCGGGGCGGTCGGTGGTGGGCGCGGACGGCGGTCGCCTCGCGGCGAAAGGCTCCACAGGGCTTCAGCCGAACGATCTTCCCTGTGGGCGAAAGGTGAGGCCCGGGGACACTGTCCCGTCCGCACCCACGGCTTGTTCAACGGACAACCACACCGTGCTGTTCCGCCCCTCTACGTGACCTGTGTCACCGTGTGTGCCAAGGTGTCACCGCTCACGCCAGCGGGCTCTCCGCCAGCCGTGCCAGCAGGTCCGCGGGGTCGGCGTACACCGTCTCCGCCCCGGCCTCCTCCAGGTCGGCCCGGGGGATCCCGCCGCACAGGACGCCGACACAGCGCACCCCGGCCTTGCTGCCCGCCCGCATGTCCCACACCGTGTCCCCGACGAACACCGCCCGCGAGGCCGGGACCCCGGCCAGCTCCAGGGCGTGCTGCACGGGCTCGGGGGCCGGCTTGCCCTCCTGGACGTCGTCGGAACTCGCCGTTGCCGTGATGGCGTCGTCCGCGTCGATCGCCCGGCGCAGCGCGCCCAGCTCCGCACCGCTCGCCGAGGTGGCGAGGACCACCGTCCAGCCGTCCCCGTGCAGCCGCCGCAGCAGTTCCCCGGCGCCCGGCAGCGCGGGCAGCCGGTCGAAGTACTGGCCGTACAGCGCCGTGTGCGCGGCGCTCAGCTCGTCGTCCTGCTCCCGGTCGCGGCCGTCGCCGAGCAGGTGGTCGATCAGGTCCGTGGAGCCCAGGCCGACGGCCCGGTGCACGGCGTGCATGGGCACCTCGTGCCCCGCCTGGCGGAAGGCCTCCCACCAGGCGACGACATGCAGGTGATTGGTGTCGACCAGGGTTCCGTCCACGTCGAAGACGGCGGCTCGTTCCATGCGGGGTTCCTTTCACGCGCTCGCTCCGGCACGGGTACCACGCCGGGCGGGTCAGGAACCCGGCGCGCGGTCCGGGAGGCGGCCCTCGCGGGTCCAGGCCAGCAGATCCTCGGCCGGCCAGGTGGTCACCACCCGCTCCGGCGGCACCCCGCACTCCTCGGCCCGGGCGCAGCCGAGGATCTGCCAGTCCAGCTGGCCCGGCGCGTGCGCGTCGGTGTCGACGGCGAACAGCGCGCCCGCCTCGACCGCCCGGCGCAGCAGCCGCCGCGGCGGGTCCAGCCGCTCCGGACGGCTGTTGATCTCCACGGCCGTCCCCGACTCGGCGCACGCGGCGAACACCTCGTCCGCGTCGAACTCCGACTCCGGCCGCCCCCGGCCGGTCACCAGGCGCCCGGTGCAGTGCCCGAGGACGTCGGCGTGCGGATCGCGGACGGCGGCCACCATGCGCCGGGTCATGGACCGGGCGTCCATCCGCAGCTTGGAGTGCACCGACACCACGACCACGTCCAGCCGCTCCAGCAGTTCCGGCTCCTGGTCCAGCGAGCCGTCCTCCAGGATGTCGCACTCGATGCCGGTGAGCAGCCGGAACGGTGCCCAGCGCGTGTTCAGCTCCGCCACCACCGCCAGCTGCTCCCGCAGCCGTTCGGCCGACAGGCCCCGGGCCACGGTCAGCCGGGGCGAGTGGTCGGTGAGCACCGTCCAGGCGTGTCCCAGCGCGGCCGCCGTCCGCCCCATCTCCTCGATCGGGCTGCCCCCGTCGGACCAGTCCGAGTGGGTGTGGCAGTCCCCGCGGATCAGCGCCCGCAGCCCGGTCCCCGGGCCCTCGGGCGGCGCCCCGGCCTCCTCCTCCAGCCGGCGCAGATAGCCGGGCACCTCACCGGTCAGCGCCTCCCGCACCACCTGCGCGGTCTTCGGCCCGACCCCCTTCAGCGACTCCAGCGTCCCGGCGGCGGCCCGCTCGGCCACCTCCTGGCCGGGCAGTGCGGCCAGCGTCCGCGCGGCGGTGCGGAAGGCCCGTACCCGGTAGGTGGGCGCGAGGGCCCGCTCCAGCAGAAACGCGATCCGGTCGAGAGCGGCGACGGGTTCCATGCCACCAGGTTCACACCAGGCGGCCCACACAGGCGCGCGGAACGCACGAGCGCCCCCGCACCCCACCATGCCCCTGCGTCCCCGCAATGGTCCCGTTTGTCCCTCCCGCGCCCGGGTAGTGCGAAGGCCCACGGTCACAGAAGAGGAGGCTGGTCATGCCCAGTGCAGCGATCGTCACCGGCGCGGACTCCGGCATCGGCCGCGCCACCGCCGTACGCCTGGCCGAGGCGGGTCTGGACGTCGGGATCACCTGGCACACCGACGACGAGGGCGCCGAGGAGACGGCCGAGCGGGTCCGCGCGCACGGCCGCCGCGCCGTCGTGACCCGGCTGGACCTGACCCGGCTGCCCGAGGCCGCCGACACCGTGGACGAGCTGTGCGAGGAGCTGGGCCGGCTCGACGTCCTGGTCAACAACGCCGGTACGGGCACCATGACGCCCTACCTCGACCTCACCCTGGCGGATGTGCGCCGGGTCCTGGACGTGGACCTCGTCGGCCCCTTCCTGCTCGGCCAGCGGGCCGCCCGCCGGATGATCGAGCAGGGCGAGGGCGGCCGGATCGTCAACGTCACCTCGGTGCACGAGCACCAGCCGCGGGTCGGCGCGGCCCCGTACTGCACGGCCAAGGGCGGCCTCGGCCTGCTCACCCAGGTGATGGCCCTGGAGCTGGCCGAGTTCGGCATCACGGTGAACGCGGTCGCGCCCGGCGAGATCGCCACCCCGATGACCGGCCAGGAGGACACCGACGTGCACACCGTGCGCCGCCCCGGCGTGCCGCTCGGCCGGCCCGGCGACGCCCGCGAGGTCGCCGCCGTGATCGCGTTCCTGGCGGGTCCCGACGCCTCGTACGTCACCGGCGCCTCCTGGAGCGTCGACGGCGGCATGCTGCGCATGGGCCCGCAGGCCGGATCACATCTGACCAGTGACGACTGGCGCCGGCCCTGAACCACCGGCCGGGAGCGGCCGGCCCCGGTCGTGCGGACCGGCCGCCCCCGGTGGACCGCCCGTCGGCGCGCCGGGCGTTCTAGGCTCTATTACATGACCGAACAAGCAGCTCCCCACATTTCCCACCCGCGGATCCTGGTCCTCGGTGTGTGCCCGGGCAAGCCGGGCGAGCCGCCGTTCCGGATCATGGAGATCGACGGTCAGGTGGTCGGTGAGGCCCGGAACGTCACCGACGTCCTGGAGGCGGCGGCCTCCTACGGCCTCACCATTCACGATCTCGACGACCCGGACGTGATCCGGTTCGTGGGCGGGGACAAGTACACCTGGCGACCGCGCTGAGCGGACCGCTCAGCCGACCGTCCACTTCTGGTTGGCGCCGCCCGTGCAGGTCCAGATCTGCAGCCGCGTCCCGTTGGCCGAGTTGTTCCCCGCGACGTCGAGGCACTTGTTCGCCTGCGGGTTGACGATGTCGCGAGCCGCCGGGAGCGCCCACTGCTGGGCGGGGCTGCCGTTGCAGTCCCACAGCTGGACGGGGGTGCCGTCGGCGGTTCCGCCGCCGCTGACGTCCAGGCACTTGCCGAGCGCCCGCAGCGTCCCGTCCGAGCCGACGGTCCACGCCTGCGCGCCCGTGCCGTTGCAGTCGTAGAGCTGGACCGGGGTGCCGTTCGCGGAGTTCGCGCCGGCCACGTCCACGCACTTGCCCGCCAGGCCCCGGATCGGCACCCCGGCGGCGCCGGTGCTCGTGGTCACCGACACCGAGTCCACCACCAGCGTCTGCGGGAACTGCGTGGAACCGTCCGGGTCGCCGGGCCAGTAGCCGCCGACCGCCAGGTTCAGGATCAGGAAGAACGGCTTGTTGAACACCCAGGTCTTGCCGCCCAGATCGGCGGGGGTGCGGCGCTGGTAGACGGTGCCGTCCACCGACCAGGTGATCGAGTCGGGTGCCCAGTCGACGGCGAAGGTGTGGAAGGCGTCAGCGAAGGCCTGCCCGTTCGGCAGCGAGTACGGCGCGCCGATGCCGCCCGAGCCGGAGTAGCCGGGGCCGTGGATGGTGCCGTGGATGGTCGACGGTTCGAAACCGACGTTCTCCATCACGTCGATCTCGCCCGAGTCCGGCCAGTTGACGGGCGTGCCGAGCATCCAGAACGCCGGCCACATGCCCTGCCCGCGCGGAATCTTCATGCGCGCCTCGACATGGCCGTACTGGGCGGTGAACTTCCCGGCGGTGTTCAGCCGGGCCGAGGTGTACTGGCAGCTGCCGTACCAGCACTGGTACCCGGCCGGGTTCTCCTTGCGGGCCGTGATCACCAGATGGCCCTGGCCGTCCAGGGCCGCGTTCTTCGTGCCCGAGGTGTAGTACTGCCGCTCGTGGTTGTTGACGTTGTCGCCGGTCTCCAGCGTCCACTTCGTACCGTCGACCGCCGCGCCCGCGGGCCCGTCGAAGGTGTCGGAGAAGGTGGTGACGGCCGCGGCCGCCGGAGCGGCGCTCTGGGCGCGCGCCGGGCCGACGGCGGCGGAGCCGATCAGCGCGGCGGACAGCGCGGCGAGCAGACATCTGCGGAGCAGGCGTGGGGAGGCCATGGCTCTCCGTTCTCGTGGGGGTTCTCGCGCGGCATGAATGCGCTCCTTGATTTAAGGAGTGAGATAAGAGGGCGTCAAGACTCTGGTACGGACCACTTGTCCGCACCCGCCGGCACCGGCCCTGACCGGCCCGGCGGTAATGTCATCGCCTCGCGGGCCCGGGCCGGCGGATTCCGGGAGGTGCGGGGTGGCTGACGCGCTGATCGCCGTCACTCTGCTGCTGCCCTCACGGCGTTCGGTCCGGGCCGCCGGCCGCCGGGCGGTCCAGGGCCGCGTCCAGGCCCGGTTGCGGAGGCAGCAGGCGGGCCAGGCCGGTGACCCGGATGACCCGCAGCGTCAGCGGGTGCGTGCACACCAGGTGCAGCTGCCCGCCGCGTTCCAGCACCCGGGAGCGCGCCCGGTACAGCAGCCGCAGTCCCGAGCAGTCGAAGAACTCCACCGGCCGCAGGTCGAGCACGGCCCGGACGCCTGCCCGGCCGGTGACCCGGTCGAGGAACGGGCCGATCTCCTCCGCGGCGACGAGGTCGATCTCGCCCCGGAACTCCAGCACGGTGTGCCCGCGGTAGGCGTACACGCCCAACTGCCGGGTGAGGGATACGGGTTCGTGTCGCACCTCGGCACCACCTCCCACCCGCGCACCGGTCGATCGCCGACCGCCAAGTTACCTTCGTCGGAAGGAATTTGAGCATGTTCGATTGACATATGTCTTCGACTTTGCGGCGTACCGCCGGTACGGCTCGCGCACCCGCTGAACGTTTCCGCCCCTCCCGGCGTCGAAGGACCCGGAAGCACCGGCACACCCAGGAGAACAGGGGCGGGAATGCGCAGAGGAATCACCATGGTCGCGCTGGCGGCGGTGACCGCCCTGGCGGTGGCGGGCTGCGACGACGGCCCCCGGCCGGACCTGGTGGTCCGGGGAACACCGCCGGCCACTCCCTACGGCGGCCCGCTCTCCGTGCCCACCAGGGAACTCGACGAGAGCGGCCCGCGCGCGCTCCGCCTGGCCGCCGGAGCGGCCGGCCGGGCACTGGAGTGCGACGGGGAGATCTTCGACGGCACCGGTCCCGACGGATGGAGCGAGGCGGACGGCGGCACCACCCCCGAAGAGGGACTGGACCTCTACTTCGACATCGTGCAGCCGGACCTCCCCGACCACGGCTACCGCGTGGAGCGCCGGGAACCCGGCCGGGTGCTCTACTCCTACGACGTGGCCGGCCGGACCAAGGCGGCCGTCGTGGTGGCCAGGGACCAGAAGGACCGGCCCGGCTGGGGTCCGGAGACCAGCGCCTCCTGCGATCCGGCCGAACTCCCCGAGAGCTTCACGGCCACCACGGACTGGGAGATCTGGGCCGACCGCGCGGGCCGCAGGGTCCCGGTGTCCAGGCTGCACAGCTCGACGGGACCGGAGCACTGCGGCTGGCAGTCCACCCGCCTGCTCGCGCTGGACGGCCGGACCTACGCCCGCGATCCCGACGGCGTGCTGGCCGGAGACGACCTGCTCCGCGCCCCGTACCGGGCACACGTCCGCATGCCCGCCGACGCCCGCGACACCGGCTACCACCACCGCGGCGACCGGCTGTGGCTGACCGGCGACCGGCGGACCGCCTACGTCCGTACACCGGACGGCGTGGAGGCCTGGCCGCTCGTGAAGGACGGCTTCGGCTGCAAATGACCCAGGCGCCGGGCCCGGTGCCGTACCCGCCGGCAGCGGATCGGCTGTCGGCCTAGGTCTTCCGCGAAGATTACCTGCGGCCGTGGCGCATCGCGGTCTTGTTGTCGAGCGCGGCCACACTGATCGCAACGATCACGGAAACAGGAGGCCGCCCGCCATGACCCCGCCCCCCGCCCGCTCCGTCGCGCAGCGCAAGAAGGACACCCTCCACCGGCTGGACAACGACGTCGACGCCTGGGTCGCCAGCGCCGGTCCCGAGGGCGCGGCGCCTTGTCTCGTGCCGCTGCCGTTCGTGTGGGACGGCACCTCGCTGCTGATCGCCACGGCGGCCGACAGCCCCACCGGCCGCAACCTCGCGGCCACCGGC
Organism: Streptomyces sp. SCL15-4; assembly: GCF_033366695.1. Lineage (NCBI taxonomy): Bacteria > Bacillati > Actinomycetota > Actinomycetes > Kitasatosporales > Streptomycetaceae > Streptomyces > Streptomyces sp. SCL15-4. The sequence continues at coordinate 1,164,683 of NZ_JAOBTQ010000001.1, read as the reverse complement.
CGGGCCCGGCTGGGCATCGGGCCCACGCGGGACGTCGTCCTGATCGAGGGCACCGTCCTGTCGGTGACCCCGGAGGACCTGCCCGAGGAGGACGCCGAGGTCTTCGCCGGCAAGACCGGCTTCGATCCCCGCCGGCTGTCCACCCCCTACCTGTACTTCAGGGTCGTCCCACAGCGTGTCCAGGCCTGGCGGGAGGAGAACGAACTCGCCGGCCGCGACCTGATGCGCGCCGGCCGGTGGCTGGACGCGGACTGAGCGGTGGGGCGGGGGAGGGTGGCGGGGTTGCGGTGAGTGAGAGGCGGGGGCGCGAGAGCGTGGTGGCGGCGGGACGGGCGGCGCCACGCTCTGCCACCGGCCCATGCCGCGCCTTGTCACGACCCACGGACCGAGCCCTGCCACACGCCCGCGCCGCCCCCTGCCACCGGCCGCCCGAGCGACCGGGCCGGCCTCTCGGCCGGGCCCAGCCGTGTCGTCGCCTCGTCGCGGTGGCTCGGCCCCGGCCGCCGGCGCACGCTCGCCGGCCAGGCCCCGGCCCGGCCGTCCGTCGTCGGCCGTCGATGGACCGCGGCCGTCCGTCGTCAGCCGTGGCCGAACCTCGGCCGTGCCGGTCGTCGTCGGTCAGTCACGGCCGTTCTTGTCCGTTGCCGGCCAGACTCCCGTCGAGCGGGCGATGGCCTTCGCGCCGGTGCGGTCCACGGCGCTGCGGACCACCGCGAAGATCGCCCCCTGTACCGCCGCCGCCAGCAGGATCTCGCTCCAGCTGCGGTCCGGGTCCAGCGCGTCGGGCGCGTCGTCCTCGTGCCGGATCGCCTTCCACGCCTTGCGGAACGCCACCCCGGCCAGCGCGCCGCCCGCCCAGCTGAGCGCGAACCCGAACGGCTGGTACACGAGCGGGAGCTTGTTCTTCTTGTGCTTGTCTTTCTTGGCCATGTGTCACTCCTTCCTCGTCGGGCGGCCCTCATGCGGGCCGGCCCCGCGTGGCCACCCGTTCGCCCGGGGGCACCGGTCCCGGCGGCGTGCCGTCACCGAACGGCCGCCCGCCCAGTTCCCCGCGGCCGTGCTCGGTCGGCCAGCCGCCGAGATCCGGGCCGAGCGGCACGATCCCGGTGGGGTTGATGCCGGTGTGGACCTGGTAGTAGTGGCGCTTGATGTGGTCGAAGTCGACCGTGTCCCCGAATCCCGGCGTCTGGAACAGGTCACGGGCGTACGCCCACAGCACCGGATGCTCCGCCAGTTTCCAGCGGTTGCACTTGAAGTGGCCGTGGTACACCGCGTCGAACCGGACGAGAGTGGTGAACAGCCGGATGTCCGCTTCCGTGAGGGTGTCGCCGACCAGATAACGCCGCCCGGCCAGCCGCTCACCGATCACTTCCAGCCGCCGGAAGACTCCCGCGCACGCCTCCTCGTACTCCCGCTGGTGCGTGGCGAACCCGGCCCGGTACACCCCGTTGTTCACGTCCTCGTACACCTCGGCCATCACCTGGTCGATCTCCTCGCGCCGGGCGGCCGGGTACAGGTCCGGCGCGCCGGGGCGGTGCAGGGCGGTCCACTCGGTGGCCAGGTCCAGGGTGAGGCGCTGGTAGTCGTTGGTGACCAGCCGCCCGCTGGGGACGTCCACGACCGCGGGCACGCTGACCCCGCCCGGGTGGCCGGGTTCCCGCCGGTCGTACGCCTCGCTCAGGAACCGGATGCCGAGCACCGGGTCGCGGCCGTCCGGGTCCAGCGTGAACCGCCAGCTGCGGTCGTCCTGGACCGGATCGGCCACCGCCAGCGAGAGCGCGTCCTCCAGCCCCAGCAGCCGGCGCGAGATCACCGCCCGGCTCGCCCACGGACAGGCGCGGGAGACCACCAGCCGGTAGCGGCCCGGCTCCACCGGCCAGCCGTCCCGGCCGTCGGCGGTGATCCGGTCGTCGAAGTGGCTCCGGGACCTGGTGAACGTCCGGTGTCCGTAGGCGCTGTTGCCGTCGCCGCCCATGTCTCCTCCTCGCCGTCCGGTTCCTCCGGCCCCGCGTTCCCCGTTTCGCGCGGCTCGCACGGTGTGAGCCGCCCGGTCGGGGGCAGTCGGCGAAGGGTGAGCGGAACACCCTCGAACCGGGAGACGGCCGCGCGTACGGCCGCGAGCAACGCCCACCGTCCGGCCCCCGGCGCGCCACCGGACGCGCCACGGGCCCCCACCAGGCCCGGCGGCCCACCGGATCGCCGCGACAGGACCGGCGGCCACTGCGAACCGCACGGCGGTCACCACCGGCCCCGCGACGGCCACACCGAAAGCGGCGCCGGCGACGGCCCCGCGGCCGACGGCGACCGGTCCACCAGGATCACCGTCCTCGTCGCGCTCGCGGCCAACCTGGTGATCGCCGTCGCGAAGGGGGCCGGCGGGGTGCTCGCCGGATCGCCGGCGCTGCTGTCGGAGGCCGCGCACTCGGTCGCCGACAGCCTCAACGAGGTCTTCCTGCTGGCCGCCCTGCGCCGCAGCCGCCGCCCGGCCGACACCCGGCACCCGTTCGGCTACGGCAAGGAGCGCTTCTTCTGGTCCCTGCTCGCCGCCGTCGGCATCTTCGTCATGGGCGGCTGCTTCTCCTTCTTCCAGGGCCTGGAGGCGCTGCACGGCGGAGCCGAGGAGAAGTTCAGCGGCTATGTGGCGGGCCTGATCGTGCTGGGCGTGGCGCTGGTCGCCGAGGCCGGCTCGCTGCTGCGGGCCCTGCACCAGGTGCGCCGGCAGGGCGGCGGCCTCGGCGGGCTGCGCGACCCCGCGCTGCGCACGGTGGTCGCCGAGGACGGCACCGCGGTCCTCGGCGTGACCCTGGCCCTGATCGGCATGGCCCTGCACATGGTGACCGGGCAGGTCGTGTGGGAGGCGTCCGCCTCGCTGGCGATCGGCGTACTGCTGGTCTACGTCGCCTACCGGCTCGGCCGCGACGCCCGCGACCAGCTCATCGGGGAGGCCGCCGACCCGGAGCTGAGCGGCAGGATCCGGGCGCTGCTGCGGGCGCAGCCGGAGATCGACAGCGTGGAGGCGCTGTTCACCATGAAGCTGGGCCTTGACTCCATGCTCGTCGCGGCCCGCATCGACCTCGTGCCGGGCCTGGACAGCGAACGCGTCGAGGAGGTCGCCGACCGTATCAAGCGGTCCCTCGCCCGGACGTTCCCCGACGCCGGCCAGATCTTTCTCGACGTCACGGACCGGCGGCCGGGCGGGGCACGGGAAAGCCCCGCCGCGACGGGGGAACGCGGCGGGGCCTGACCCAGAAGTGCCCGGCGCCGGACCGGTTCACACGTTCCAGAAACAGATTTTTCTGAAACGCAGCGGTTCCCGGCCGGAAATCAGCTCTCGCCGGAGGGGTCCCCGTCGAACGTTTCCAGCACGAAGACGGGGATCTCCCGGGAGGTCTTCTCCTGGTACTCGGCGTACGGCGGGAACGCGGCCACCGCCCGCTCCCACCACTCGGCCTTCTCCGCCCCGGTGACCTCCCGGGCCCGCATGTCCCGCTTCGCCGGGCCGTCCTGCAGCTCGACATGCGGGTCGGCCTTGACGTTGAAGTACCAGACCGGGTGCTTGGGCGCACCGCCGACGGAGGCGACCACCGCGTACCGGCCCTCGTGCTCCACCCGCATCAGCGGCGTCTTGCGGAGCTTGCCGCTCTTCGCGCCCCGGGTGGTCAGCACGATCACCGGCAGTCCGGTGTCGAGCAGTGTCGTGCCCTTCGTCCCGCCCGAGCTCTCGTACAACTCGACCTGCTCGCGTACCCACTGTTCCGGGCTGGGCTCGTACTCGCCCTCAAGAGGCATGGCTTCGCGCTTCCCTTCATCCGTCCGGCGGACATCCGCCACGGCCGGCAACAGCCGTGGCCGCCGGAGACATCCGTACCACGGGCGCCCATTACCTCACAGGTCACCGCGCCACCACAGCCTCGCGCGGCACACCGCTGCCGACGGCGTCCGGGGCGGTGGCCGGTTCCCGGCCGTCGAGGCGGGGTACTTCGGCCAGATCACGCAGGTCACCGAAGTGGCCGAACTTCCCGTCGACCCATAGATGCCTGGGGCATCTAATGAAGATCGGCACGACGCACTCATTCGTCTGCGAGGTCTTTCCATGACGGAACTGACGGACACCACCGGCCCGGCTGCCGCGGCCGAACCCGTCGCTTTCCCCCAGGACCGCACCTGTCCCTACCACCCCCCCACCGGATACGACCCGCTGCGCGACGGGCGACCCCTGTCCCGCGTCACCCTCTACGACGGCCGCGAGGTCTGGATGGTCACCGCGCAGGCGACCGCCCGCGCCCTGCTCGCCGATCCCCGGCTGTCCACCGACCGCCGCCGCGACGGCTTCCCCGTGCCCACGCCCCGCTTCGAGGCCGGCCGCTACCGCAAGCTGGCCCTGCTCGGGCTGGACGACCCCGAGCACCACCAGCAGCGCCGGATGCTGATCCCGTCGTTCACCGTCAAACGCGCCACCACACAGCGCCCCTGGATCCAGCGGATCGTGGACGAACTGCTGGACGCGATGATCGAGCGGGGGCCGACCGCCGACCTGGTCTCCGCCTTCGCGCTGCCCGTCCCGTCCATGGTCATCTGCGAACTGCTCGGCGTGCCCTACGCCGACCACGAGTTCTTCGAGGAGCAGTCCCGCCGGCTGCTGCGCGGCCCGACCGGCGCCGACACCACGGACGCCCGGGACCGGCTGGAGCGCTACCTCGGCGACCTGATCGACGCCAAGGCCAAGGAGGCCGAGCCCGGCGACGGCATCCTCGACGACCTCGTCCACCACCGGCTCCGGCAGGGGGAGCTGGAGCGCGAGGACGTGGTGTCGCTCGCCGTCATCCTGCTGGTCGCCGGGCACGAGACGACCGCCAACATGATCTCCCTGGGCACCTACACCCTGCTCCAGCACCCCGACCGGCTGGCCGAGCTGCGTGCCGATCCCACGCTGCTGCCCGCCGTCGTGGAGGAGCTGCTGCGGATGCTGTCCATCGCCGAGGGGCTGCAACGGATCGCGCTGGAGGACATCGAGATCGACGGCACCACCATCCGGGCCGGCGACGGCGTGCTGTTCGCGACCTCCGTCATCAACCGGGACACGGCCGTCTTCGACGGCCCGGACGACCTGGACTTCCACCGTGCCGACCGCCACCACGTGGCGTTCGGCTTCGGCATCCACCAGTGCCTGGGCCAGAACCTGGCCCGGGCGGAACTGGAGATCGCCCTCGGCAGCCTGTTCACCCGACTGCCCGGGCTGCGTCTGGCCGTCCCGGCAAAGGAGATTCCCTTCAAACCGGGCGACACGATCCAGGGGATGCTGGAACTCCCCGTGACCTGGTAAGAGGCTTCGCTCATGCACATCGACATCGACATCGACATCGACAAGGACGTCTGTATCGGCGCCGGGCAGTGCGCCCTGGCGGCTCCGGGCGTCTTCACCCAGGACGACGACGGCTACAGCGTCCTGCTGCCCGGCCGGGAGAACGGCGTCACCGACCCGATGGTCCGGGAGGCCGCCCGCGCCTGCCCGGTCGGCGCGATCACCGTGCGCGAGCGCAACCCCTGACGGGCACGGCGGTACGGCGATCCGTCGCCGTACCGCCGTGGCGGTGCCGCTACCGCACGGCGCGGACGTAGGCCGCGCTGCCCGGGGTGGACACGTCCCGGTCCCGGCGGACGATGCTCAGCCGCCCGCCCCAGCGGGCGCGGGCCGCCTCCAGGCCGTGGTCGGTGTACTCGATGTCCACCACCCGGTCGCCGAACGCCTTGGCGTACACCCCGCACTCGTCGTACTGACCGCACTCCTCCGCCACCGCGAAGTCCAGCCCGGCCCGCCCGCGCTGCCCGGCCAGTTCCGCGGTGTTCTTCTGCGCCACGGCCAGGTGCCGGGCGTGCGCGTGCCGGGACAGCAGCGCCATGAACGCGGTCGCGTCGGCCGGGTCGAGCAGCCCGTCGGAGCGGGTGTAGCTGTCGTAGTTGTCGGGTTCGACGGCGTCGAAGCCCTTGTCCGCGCAGCCGTCGATCCAGCCGTTCACCCGCTTCGCCACCCGGTCACGCTTGGCCGGCGTGCGGATGTCCAGCAACGGCTCGTCCCAGTCCTCGTCGACGACGAGCCTGCCGCGCGCGTCGCGCAGCAGCAGATCGGCCGGCCAGGAGGAGCGCTCGGCGGGCTGCGCCTGGAACGCGTTGACGTAGCAGATGTTGTACAGGCCACGGGCGGGGGAGTCGGAACGGTCGCGGCTGACCACGCGCACGCCCTCGGGCGGGGGGTAGGCGCCGCCGATCTGGTAGTCGAAACCCGCGGCCTTCGGGGGCAGCCGCACCGCGGCGGGCTTGCCGGAACCCTCTTCGTCCGGGCCGCCGGAGGCGCAGCCGGCCAGCGCCGACACCGTGACGGCCAGGGCCGCTGCCAAGGCGCCCAGGGCCGTACGCGACCGTGAGGCGCGGGGAACACCCGTGGGGGACAAGTCCGCTCCATCCTGCCCACGCCGGGCGGCGCGGCACGTCCCAGGATCAAATCGCCCGTGCGCTCCCGTCGTCAAGTCGGCTCCCGGACCACGTCGTAGGCTCGCCGAGGATCATCGTCTCGACGGCGGGAGCAGCAACGATGCGGTATGTGAAGCTCGGTTCGACGGGCCTGGACGTGTCGCGGATCTGTCTGGGCTGTATGACGTACGGCGTGCCGGACCGCGGCACGCACGAGTGGACCCTCGACGAGGAGGCGTCCCGTCCGCTCATCCGGCAGGCGCTGGAGGCGGGCGTCAATTTCTTCGACACCGCCAACGTCTACTCCGACGGCACCAGCGAGGAGATCGTCGGCAAGGCGCTGCGGGACTTCGCGCGGCGCGAGGAGATCGTGCTGGCCACGAAGGTGCACGGCCGGATGCGGCCCGGCCCCAACGGCGCCGGTCTGTCCCGCAAGGCCGTCATGACCGAGATCGACCACAGCCTGCGCCGCCTCGGCACCGACTACGTCGACCTCTACCAGATCCACCGCTACGATCACGCCACCCCCGTCGAGGAGACGATGGAGGCGCTGCACGACCTGGTCAAGGCGGGCAAGGTCCGGTACATCGGGGCCAGTTCGATGTACGCGTGGGAGTTCGCCAAGGCGCAGTACACCGCCGAGCGGCACGGCTGGACGAAGTTCGTGTCCATGCAGAACCACTACAACCTGCTCTACCGCGAGGAGGAGCGGGAGATGCTCCCCCTGTGCGCGGACCAGGGCGTCGGCGTGCTGCCGTGGAGCCCGCTCGCCCGGGGCCGGCTCACCCGCGACTGGGGCACGGTCACCGGACGCAGCGCCACCGACGACTTCGGCAGCCGGCTGTACCTGGAGAGCGACCGCGCGATCGTCGAGGCGGTCACCCGGATCGCCGCCGCGCGGGGCGTGCCGCGCGCCCGGGTGGCCCTCGCCTGGCTGCTGCACCAGGACACCGTGACGGCACCGATCGTCGGCGCCGCCAGGCCGGGGCACCTCGAGGACGCGGTGGCCGCGGTCGAACTGCGGCTGACCGACGAGGAGATCGAGGAACTCCAGCGGCCGTACGCCCCGCGCGCGGTCAGCGGCCACTGACCGCCGCGCGCCGCCCGGGCCGGTGCCCGGCTCCGGGCGGTGGCTCAGGAGTGGCGGGGCGGCGGCGGGAGCGTGGTCAGGGGCGGGGCCGGTTCCGGCCAGACCAGCAGGACCGGGCACGGGGCGTGGTCGACGGCGAAGCGGGCCGCGGGGCCGAGGCTCTTCGGTCCGAGCCGGGACCGGTCCCCGTCCCGGGCCAGCACCAGCAGCCCCGCCCCCTCGGCGGCGGCCACCACCTCCCGCTCGGCCCGGCCCGACCGCTCCTCGCGCACGCACGGCCGGCCCAGCCGCCGGGCCGCCGCGTCCAGCAGCGCGGACGCCGAGGTGCCGCCCAGCGCCTCCAGCCGGTCCCCCGGGTCCCGTGCCCAGCCCTCGGCCGGCCGGTGCCCCGCCCGGTGACCGCGGCCGAGCAGCCCGTCGAAGGCCCCGTGCGCCACCGCGGGCACCTCGGGACCGCTCACATGCAGCAGCACCACCTCGGCGGCCTCCGGCGCGTGGGCGCGCACCGCGTCCACGCAGGCCGGCCAGGTGCCCTCCACCAGCCAGGCGATCACCCGCATCCGCCACACCTCCCGCCGCCGCGCGCGCCTTCGCAGCCGGGCCCGCGCACCCCTACAGAACCCGCAACGACCCCCACAGTGCCACCACCGCGACCGCGAGGGACGACGGCACGGCGAGCAGACCCAGCCGGGTGAACTCCCCGAGGTCCACCTCGTGCTCGTGCTGGTGCACGATCCGCCGCCACAGCAGCGTGGCCAGCGACCCGGCGTAGGTGAGGTTCGGGCCGATGTTCACTCCGAGCAGCACCGCGAGGACCGCGCCCGGTCCGGCCGGAGCCGCCAGCGGCAGCAGGACCAGCACCGCCGGCAGGTTGTTGATCAGATTGGCCAGCAGCGCGGCCAGCGCGGCGATCCCGAGCAGCGCGGCGAGCCCGGTGCCGCCCGGCAGCACCCGCCCCAGCACGTCCGCGAGCCCGTTGTCGACCACCGCCCGCACCACGACGCCCAGTGCCAGGACGAACGCCAGGAAGGCCGGGGCCGCCGCCCGTACGACCGTCAGCGGTGTCGCCCGGCGCCGCGCCAGCGCCCGCCCGGCCAGCACGAGCGCGCCCCCGGCCGCCACCCAGGCCGGTTCGACGCCGAACACCGACGCCACCACGAATCCGGCCAGCGTGCAGCCGACCGTCACCAGCGCGAACAGCGGCAGCCGCGGCGGGGTGCCGGTGTCCGGATCGGCCGGGGCCGCCGCGGCGAGGTCGCGGGCGAAGAACCGCCGGAACACCAGGTACTCGACGCCGATCGCGGCCAGCCACGGCAGCGCCATCAGCGCCGCGAACCGGGTGAAGCTCAGCCCGCTCGCCGTGAACGCCAGCAGGTTCGTCAGGTTGGACACCGGCAGCAGCAGCGAGGCGGTGTTCGACAGGTGGGTGCAGGCGTAGACATGCGGTTTGGGCCGTACGCCGGTACGCGCGGCCGTGACGAACACCACCGGGGTGAGCAGCACGACCGTCGCGTCCAGGCTGAGCACGGCGGTGATGGCCGAGGCCAGCGCGAACACGGCGGTCAGCAGCCGCACCGGCCGGCCGGCCGCCCAGCGGGCCGTCCAGGCGCCGCACGCCTGGAACAGCCCGTCGACGTCGCAGAAATGGGCGATCACCAGGACCGCCGCCAGGAAGCCGACCACCGGGCCGAGCCGTTCGGCCTCGGCCCGGGCGTGTGCGAGGGGGATGACGCCGGTGGCCACCGCGATCCCGGCGGCGGGCACGGCCATGACCGCCTCCGGCCATCCGAAGGGCCGTACGACGGCCCAGGCCAGCACGGCGACCAGCAAGGCGGCGGACAGGGCCGCGGCGAGCGGGGTGTTCAGGGCGGGTCCTTCCGGAAGTGATCACGGGGGTGCCCGCCCATGAAAACAGACCGGCGGTCGCGGACCGGTCAGGGGCTCGGCGGGAGGCCGGTCAGGGGCCCGTGCCCGGGCCGAGGACCGTCAGGCGGGCGGACGAGGCGGTGCCGGAGACCGGTACCGGGCCGCCCGGCCAGGACACCCGCAGCGGGTCGCGTTCGTCGGGCGGGGTGACCAGCAGCGTGGCCGGGGTGGCCGCCTTCGCGTCGCTGACCTGCGGGTTGGAGAAGGTCAGCCCGGCCCAGGCGCTGCGCCCGGGCCGGAGCGTGACGGTGGCCGGGCGGCCGGGCTCGCGCCTGGGGTCGGCGCCGAGCTGCCCGTCCGAGCCGTTCAGGAAGGCCGCGCCCGGATAGCCGCGCAGGGTGCAGGTGCGGCCGGACCGGTTCGTGAGGACCAGCGGGAAGTTCTCCTGGCCGGCGCCCGGGTCGTTGCGGCCCACCGAGGCCCGCAGCTCGGAGGTGTGGCAGCGGGAGCCGCCCGCGGCCGTCGCGGGCGCGGCCGTCGTGCGGCCGCCGGAGGGCGCCGTCGACCTCGGCGGGGCCGGCGGGACGGTGGGGACGGTGGGGACGGGGTCGGAGGAGGTGGCCGGGGCGGACGCCGGGGGGCTGGGAGTGTCCTGCGCGGGGGCGGCCGTACCGGAGGACCTGACCGGGGGATCGCTGCGGACCGTCTCGCCGTTGCCGCAGCCGGCCAGCAGGCCGAGCACGGCGGCCGTGCCCGCGAGCAGGGCCCCGCGCCGCGCGGACCGGGGGGTGTGCACCATGTCGCTCACACTCCTGAAGGATCGTGGCACGCGGCCGTGGCGCGTGCCGGGGGCGCCGGGTGCGCCGTTCTCACCGTCCGATGCGCGGACCGCCGGAAAAGTTCGGAGCACGCGGGTTCTTTTTCCCCGATTCGCCCCTCGGCAGGCGCCGTTCAGGCCACCCGTAGCGAACGCAGCACGCCGTCGGTCGCGTCGCCGTCACCCCGTCGGCGTATCTGCACGTACACCTGCGGCCGGGCAGCTCCGCCCGCCGGGAGAAGCGCGCACTCGGTGACCGAGCCGCCGTCCGGGCAGCGGCCGAAGGACCGGACCAGGCCGTGCCAGTGGGCGTCGGCGAAGGTGCGGGAGCCGGTGGAGCGGCAGCCGGGATGGGTGAGGGCCTCCACCGCGGCGGTGAGACCGCCGTGTGAGCCGACGCCGACGAACACGCCGTCCACGGGCGCGGTCGGATCGCTCCAGCGGGACAGGTCGTCGGCCACCACCAGACCCGGCTCGCGCCCCGCCGCCAGCCCGAGCACCCGCGGGTCCCAGCCGGAGTCGCGCAGCTCGCGGCCCCAGCCGGCGGGCACCGTGAGCGTCACCCGGCCGCCGGCGTCCGTGATCCGCACCCGCTCCGGCCCGCCGCCGTCCCGGTGCAGCGCCACGGTCACCGTGGCCGCGGCGGCGCCGGCGGCGAGCACCGCGGCGACGGCGAGGGTCGCCGGGCCGAGCCGGGCGCGCAGCCGGTCCGTGCGGGCCGGCCGGCGCGCGGGCGGCGCCCAGGGCCGCGCGGCCAGCCGGTCCAGCTCCCGCGCGAACGCCAGCGCGCCGGGCCAGCGCCGCGTCCGGTCCGGTTCCAGCGCGCGCAGCAGCGCCCGTGCCACCTCCTCGTCCAGCTCCGGCCGCAGCCGCCGGGGCGGCACCACCTTTCCCGGCGGGCCCGGCACGGTCCCGGTGAGCAGTTCGTAGCCGACCGCGCCCAGGCTGTAGACGTCCGCCCGCTCGTCGATGCCCGCGCCGGGCTCGGCCTGCTCGGGCGGCCGGTACCCCGCCGAACCCGCCGCGAGCGTCAGCACCGAGGCCTGCGCGAGGCTCTTGGCCAGGCCCAGGTCGGCCAGCAGGACCCGCCGGGAGCCGTCCGGGGCGGTGTGCAGCAGCACATTGGCCGGTTTGATGTCGCGGTGCACGATGCCCGCCTCGTGCAGCTCGGCGGCGGCACGCGCGGCCTCGGCGGTCAGCGCCAGCGCCTCGGACACCGGCAGCGCACCGCCCGCCGCCAGCTCGGCGAGGGTCCCGCCGCCGGCGTACTCCATCACGAAGTACGGCCGTCCGTCCGGGAGTTCGCCGATGTCGTAGACCTGCACCACCCGGCCGGAACCGGCCCGGCGCAGCAATCGTGCCTCGGCCAGGAAGCGTTCCCTGATGTCGAGCCGGTGCGCCCAGTTCTCGGCGAGGACCTTCACCGCCACCGGAGCCTGGAGTCCGGGGTCGTGGCCGAGCCACACCAGGGCGAACGCGCCGCTGCCCAGCGGCCGTTCGAGTCGGTAGCGGCCGATCCGCTCCGGGGGCTGCATACGGCTATCATGCCTGGCCCGAGAGCGACGTGAAGGGGGCCTCGCCGTGCCGGACCGGACGCCGACCGAGGAACTGGCCCGGCGTGCCGCCGCCGGCGACGGCACGGCGCTGGAGCTGCTGCTGGCCGAGATCCGGCCCGAGACCGTGCGCCGCTGCGGGCGTTTCCTGCCGTGCCGGGAGGACGCCGAGGAGGCCGCCCAGGACGTGCTGCTCCAAGTGGCCCGGCACATCACGGGCTTCGAGGGCCGCAGCCGCTTCGGCACCTGGCTGCACACCGTCGTCGCCAACTGCTGCCGGCAGAAGTACCGCGAGCTGAAGCGGCGGGCCGCCGAGCAGCCCGCCGCCATCGAGCCCGCGCACGCCGTCGACCCGCGCACCACCAGCGTCATCGCCGGCTCCCGGGTGGACCTGCTGGAGGCCCTGGACCGGCTGGAGCGGGAGCATCCGCAGCTGGTCGCGCCGCTGGTCTACCGGGACATCTGCCAGCTGGACTACGCCGAGGCCGCCGAGCGCGCCGGCATCCCGCTCGGCACCCTCAAGTCCCGCCTGCACGAGGCCCGCAAACGCGTACGCCCCTGGCTGACGGCCTCCTGAACCCACCGGCCCCGCGCCGCCGCCGGCCCCTGCGGCGGTGTACGCCGTACAGGACCTGCCCGGGCCTCCTACCGGTCCTGTTCGAACAACGGCAGTTCGGCCCAGATCGTCTTGCCCTCCGTCGTGTGGCGGCTGCCCCAACGCTGGGTGAGCTGGGCCACCAGGAGCAGGCCCCGGCCGCCCTCGTCGAAGACCTTGGCCCGGCGCAGGTGCGGGGCGGTGTGGCTGGCGTCGGAGACCTCGCAGGTCAGCGTGTTCGCGTCGTGGATCAGCCGGAGCCGGATCGGGTGGGAGCCGTACCGGATGGCGTTGGTCACCAGCTCGCTGACCACCAGCTCGGTCGTGAACGACGCCTCGCTCAGCGACCAGTCGGCCAGCTGCTCCACGACCTGCTTGCGGATCGGCGCGACGAGCGCCGGGTCGGACGGGATGTCCCAGGTCGCCACCTGCGAGGCGGGCAGGCCCTGGGTGCGGGCGAGCAGCAGCGCCACGTCGTCGGGGGCGCCGCCGTAGGGGAGCAGGGCGTTCAGCACACGGTCGCAGGTCTCGTCCAGCGAGCCGGCGTACGCCGCGAGTGCCGTGTGCAGCAGCTCCCGGCTGGCCTCCGGGTCCCGCTCCCGGGACCACACCAGTCCGTCCGTGTACAGCGCGAGGACCGTGCCCTCGGGCAGCTCCACCTCGGCGGACTCGAAGGGCAGCCCGCCCAGGCCCAGCGGGGGACCGGCGGGCAGGTCCAGTGCCCGGGGCGCGCCGCCCGGCTCCAGGACGACGGGCGGCGGATGCCCGGCGCGGGCCAGGGTGCAGCGCCGGGACACCGGGTCGTAGACGGCGTACAGGCAGGTCGCGCCGAGTTCGCCGGGGCTGCCCGCCTCGCCGGCGCTCGCGGTCCCGGACTCGTCGGAGAGGCGCAGCACCAGGTCGTCCAGGTGGGTCAGCAGCTCGTCCGGGGTCAGGTCGATGTCCGCCAGGGTGCGCACGGCGGTGCGCAGCCGGCCCATGGTGGCCGAGGCCTGGATGCCGTGCCCGACCACGTCCCCGACGACCATCGCGACCCGCATCCCGGACAGCGGGATCACGTCGAACCAGTCCCCGCCCACCCCGGCGCGCGCGGCCGGCAGATACCGGGAGCAGGCCGCCAGCGCGGCCGTGTGCGGCAGCGAGCGGGGCAGCAGGCTGCGCTGGAGGGCGAGCGCCGTCTCCCGCTCGCGCGAGTAGCGGCGCGCGTTGTCGATGCAGACGGCGGCCCGTGCGGTGATCTCCTCGGCCAGCAGCACGTCGTCCGGCGTGAACGCGTCCGGGCGCCGGTGCCGGCACAGCACCGCGACCCCGAGGGTCAGCCCGCGGGCCCGGATCGGCACCGACATCAAGGAGTGGACGCCGAACTCCCGCGCCCGCTCGCCGCGCTCGCCGTGCCGGCCCAGCCAGCGTTCCATGGCGCCGCCCGGCAGCGAGGCGACGATGGTGCGGCCCGCGGCCAGCGCGTCCGCCTGCGGGGACGACGCCGGGAACGGCTCCGTCCGCCCGGGGCCGATCACCGCCTCCGGGACACCGGGCAGCACCGACTGGTGGGCGGTGCGGCGCAGCCGCACCGGCGCGGTGACGCGGGCCGGAGGCTCGCCGTGGCTCTCCTGCGGGTCGAGCAGGTCGATGGTGACGAAGTCGGCGAGCGCGGGCACGCACACGTCCGCCAGCTCCTGGGCGGTACAGGTGACGTCCAGCGTCGTCCCGACGCGCACACTGGCCTCGTTGACGAGCTGGAGCCGCTGCCGGGCGCGCTGGTTGTCGGTGATGTCGTGCGCGGCCATGGACACGCCCCGCACCCGTCCCGCCCGGTCCCGGACCGGCGCCATCCGGGCCAGCCAGGCGTGCGCCCGGTCCTCGCCGCCGGTGCGCAGGAAGGTCTGCACGTCCAGCGGCCGGCCCGAGGTCAGCACCGCGAGCAGGTTCCGCTCCAGTTCCTCGCTCTGCGGCTTGCCGCCGATCTCCGCCAGCCGCAGCCCTCGTACCCGCTCCTCGGGCAGTCCGACGACGGCGGCCATCGCCTCGTTCATCCGGCGCAGCCGCAGCCGGTCGTCGTACACGGCGATCGCGCAGGGGGACTGGACCAGGCCCGCCTCGGCGAGCGGGTCCTCGGCGAGGGGCGGTTCCGCGCCGGCGAGCGGGGTGACCACGAGCCAGTCGCCCGGGTGTCCGTCGTGCGGCGGGCGGCGGTGCGCGAGCAGCCACACGGAGACGCTACGGCCGTCGCGGTGGCGCAGTGCGACGGTGCCCTCCCAGCGCGGGCCGTCGGGGACGGCCGGGGCGGGGGCGCCGGCCAGCAGTTCGGCGGCGGGGCGGCCCAGGACGGCGTCCGCCGGGTGGCCGAGCAGGCGGACGGCACCCTCGTTCCACTCCCTCAGCGCACCGTCGGCGCCGATGACGGCTCGTGCCGTGCCCGCGTCGTCGAACGGATAGACCCGGCTCATCGTCGCCGCTCCAAGCGCACACTCCCGGTGAACAGATGGCACCACCCGTGGTCCAGCGTAGTGCGTGATGTCCATCCGTGAGCGGCGGCGCCGGGTCCACATGGCCGACCCGTCGAACACGGGCGGGTCCGGTCACCGGGGAAATCCGGCCCGATCACGGCCGTACGCAGCCGTACGCGTCCGGACCCTTGACGATCGCGTGGAGCAGGCCGTCAGAATCTGTTTGTTCGCGATCAGTTGTGAGTACTTCTGAGTCCTGTTGAGCTTTGACGAGCCCCGATGAGGGAGGGCCGCCCATGACGGTCACGCGCAGATCGGTTCTGGCCGCAGCCGCGGCGGCACCCGCGGCCGGAACGCTCCCGGCCCTCGCGGCGGCCCCGGCCGCCCTCGCCGCCGAGGCGTCCGGCACCGGCGGACGCCACACGGTGCCGCTGCGGGACGGCTGGCGGTTCCTGCTCGCCGACCCGGTCGGCGCCACCGACCCGGCCGGTGACCCGGCGCGGCCCACCGACCCCGGCTACGACGACTCGGCCTGGCGCGAGGTCCGCATCCCGCACGACTGGAGCATCGAGCAGACGCCCACCACCGAGCACCACACCACCGGCGGCACCGGCTTCCTGCCGGGCGGCCTCGGCTGGTACCGGCTCTCCTTCACCCTGCCGCGCTCGTACACCGGCCGGCGCGTCTCGGTCGAGTTCGACGGCGTCTACATGGACGCCCACGTCTACTGCAACGGCACGGAGGCGGGCCGCCACCCCTACGGCTACACCGGCTTCGCCCTCGATCTCACCGGCCTGGTGCACACCGACGGCAGCACGCCCAACGTGCTCGCGGTCGGCGTGCGCAACCGGCTGCCCAGCAGCCGCTGGTACTCCGGCAGCGGCATCTACCGCGAGGCCCGCCTGGTGATCACCGAGCCGGTGCACGTGGCCCGCTGGGGAACCCGGGTCACCACGCCGGAGGTCTCCGCCGGCCGGGCGCTGGTCCGGGTGGTGACCACCGCGCGCAACGACTCCGGCACCGCCGCGGACGTGGAGATCCGCTCCCGGATCACCGCGCCCGACGGCCGGACCGTGGCCCGTACGGCCAGCACGGTCACCGTCGCCGAAGAGGCCGCGCAGACCCACGAACTGACCGTCGCCGACCCGCTGCTGTGGGACTTCGAGACCCCCGGGCACCGCTACACCCTGCACACCGAGCTGCGCGTGGCCGGCCGCACCACCGACACCCGGCGCACGTCCTTCGGCATCCGCACCTTCCGCTTCGACCCCGACGAGGGTTTCTCGCTCAACGGCGTCCACACCAAGATCAAGGGTGTCGACCTCCATCACGACCAGGGCGCCCTCGGCGCCGCGATCAGCGCCGACGCCGTCCGCCGCCAGATGCGGATCATGAAGTCGATGGGTGTCAACGCGCTGCGCACCTCGCACAACCCGCCCGCGCCGGAGCTGATCCGCGTCTGCGAGGAACTGGGCATCGTCATGCTGGTGGAGGCATTCGACTGCTGGCGCACCGGCAAGACGGCGTACGACTACGGCCGGTTCTTCGACGAGTGGTGCGAGCGGGACGCCACGGAGATGGTCCTGGCCGCCCGCAACTCACCGGCCGTGGTGCTGTGGTCCATCGGCAACGAGATCCCCGACTCCACCTCCACCGCGGGCCTGGCCATGGCGGACCGGATCATCGGCGCGATCAGGGCCGCCGACGACACCCGGCCGCTCGTCATCGGCTCCGACAAGTACCGGCGGCCGCCCGCCAAGGGCTCGGCGGCCGACCTGATGCTCGCCAAGCTGGACGGCCTCGGCCTCAACTACAACACGGCCAAGTCGGTGGACGCCCTGCACGCCGCCTACCCGCACCTGTTCCTCTTCGAGTCCGAGTCCTCCTCGGAGACCTCCACCCGGGGCACCTACCAGGAGCCCGAGCACCTGAACACCGGCGAGAACCACACCCCCGGCCGCCGGGAGGTCTCCTCCTACGACAACAACCTCGCCTCCTGGACGATGAGCGGCGAGTACGGGCACAAGAAGGACCGGGACCGGAAGTGGTTCGCGGGCCAGTTCCTGTGGTCCGGCATCGACTACATCGGCGAACCGACCCCGTACGACGTGTTCCCGGTGAAGGCGTCCTTCTTCGGCGCCGTCGACACGGCCGGCTTCCCCAAGGACATGTACCACCTCTTCAGGAGCCAGTGGACCACCGAGCCGATGGTCCATCTGCTGCCGATGACCTGGAACCACGAGGAAGGCGACACCGTCGAGGTGTGGGCGTACGCCAACGTGCCCACCGTCGAGCTGTTCCTCGACGGCGAGTCCCTCGGCGTACGGGAGTTCGACGTCAAGAAGACCACCGACGGCCGCGCCTACCTGGAGACCACCGAGGCCACCGGCGACGACAAGACCTTCACCGACGGCCCTTGGCCGGGCAGTTACACCAGCCCCAACGGCAGCGCCGGCAAGCTGCACCTGACCTGGAAGGTGCGCTACCGGCCCGGCGAGCTGAGGGCGGTGGCCCGGCGGGACGGCGAGGTCGTCGCCAGTGACGTCCTGCGCACGGCCGGCGCCCCGCACGCCGTACGCCTCACCGCCGACCGGGGGTCCCTGCCCGCCGACGGCCGGTCGCTCGCCTTCGTCACCGCCGAGATCACCGACGCGCACGGGGTCGTCGTGCCCGACGCCGCGCACCTCATCGCCTTCGACGTCCTGGGCGGCTCCCTGGCCGGCGT
Source organism: Streptomyces sp. SCL15-4 (assembly GCF_033366695.1). Lineage (NCBI taxonomy): Bacteria > Bacillati > Actinomycetota > Actinomycetes > Kitasatosporales > Streptomycetaceae > Streptomyces > Streptomyces sp. SCL15-4. Next base: position 1,147,122 of record NZ_JAOBTQ010000001.1, on the reverse strand, counting down.
CGACAACGGCCGCCAGGAGAGCGCCGAGCGCTACCAGGCGAGCACCCGCACCGCCTTCCACGGCAAGGCGCTCGCGATCGTCCGGTCCGGCACCGAGGCCGGCGCCCTGAAGGTCACCGCCCGCGCGGACGGCCTGCGCCCGGGCACCGTCCGCCTGCGCACCACTGCGGCCCGCCCGGCCGTGACCACCGCACCCGCCGTCCTCCGGCCCGACCACCCGGCGCCGCCCGGCTACCCGCACGCGGACGCCAGTTACTCCGGCCGTCCGGACACCCCGCCCGCCGCGATGCTGGACGGCGACCCGGCCACCGGCTGGTCCAACGCCTTCGCCAAGCAGGCCACCGCGCTGCTGCCCGCGTTCGACGGGGCCCGGGAGAAGGACTGGGTGTCGGTCGACCACGGGCGCACCCGGACCTTCGACCGGGTGGCCGTCTCCTTCACGGTCGACGCGCACCACACCCTGCCCGCGCGCGTCGAGGTCGCGGTGTGGAACGGACACGCCTGGGTCCCGGTGAGGGAGGCGAGGGTGGAGTGGGCCACCGTCTCCGACAGCCCCACCGTCCTCACCTTCGCCCCGGTCCGGGGCTCCCGCCTGCGCCTGACCCTCACCAGCGCCCGCCCCGGCCGCCCCGAGGGAGCGGTACGCATCAGCGGACTGGACGCGTGAGAGGGCGCGTAAGACGACGGGTTCAGACCTGGCGGTACCGCGATGCAGGCCGTCCCACCTGGGGATATTTACGCCTGAGTACCCGCGCGGTACCGTGAGGGCATGCCAGCTCTCAACGTGGAGTTCAGCGAACGGGAACTAGAGGACCTGCGCCAGATCGCCAAGGAGCGCGGTACGTCGATGAAGGCCCTGGTCCGCGCGGCCGCCGCCGCCGACATCGCCCGGCACCGGGCCCTGAAGGAGGGCGCGGACGCCTTCCGCCGCTTCTTCGCCGGCCATGCCGAGGAGTTCGCCGCGGCCTTCCCCGACGACGAGCGCCCCGGCAGGGGCGAGGCCGCCTGACCGATGGCCCCCGTCATCCACATCGACGTCCCCTGGCTGCTCCAGCGGCACGAGGAGGTCCTGCCCGACCAGCCCGCCGTGGACGACTTCTCGGCGCTGGTCGCGGCCGTCGCGCGGCACCGGGTGGACCCGCCCCGGCTCGGTGTCGACTCCGACGCGGCCTGGCGGGCCGCCGCGCTGCTGCACACCCTCGCCGTGCTCAAGCCGCTGCCCGCCGCCAACGCCCGCTTCGCCTGCGCCACCGCCGTGGCCTACATGTTCGTCAGCGGCGCCGGCATCGACCCGCCCTACGGCGCCCTCGTCGACCTCGCCCGGGACCTGATCTCCGGCAAGACCGACGTCTACGGCGCCGCCGACCGGCTGCGCGCCTGGCAGATCTGACCCCGCTCCGGCCGGCGGAGGAAGCCGCCGGAGCCACCGGCCGGAGCGGGGCCTCTCGGGGAGGACCGGACCTCAGTCCACTACCGGACCGCGCCTTCCGGGAGCGCGCGCGCCCGGCCGGTGCGGGCGCGCGCTTCACACGGGGTGCGGAAGAGGAACCGCTTTCTGTCGATTCTCGACCGGCGCCGCAGCGCCGACTCCCTCTCAAACGGTCGACATCGTACGAGCGCCTTGTTGCTCGTGTGGAAGGTGTGCAAGGGTTCCCCCTCGGTGAATTTCCGCTCGCACCACGCGCCGGAGGAATCCGCCCCGTGCTCACCCCCCACCCCCCTCGTCCGTCCTGCCCGCCGTCCGGCGCCGCTCCCGGGGAGTCCGACGAATTCCTCGCCGGGCCGCTGCGGGCCGGCTCCGACGCCGAGGCCTCCCGGTCCGCCGCCCTGCTGATGGCCCGGCACTGGCAGCCCGCGCACGAGTACGCGGTCATCTGCCTGGCCGGCGCCGGACCCCTTGCCCACATGGTCACCGCGACCGCCTTCCACCAGGTCTTCGGCCGGCTGGCGCTCGGCGAGAGCGCCGACGCGCTGCGGCCACGCCTGCTGGTGACGGTCCGGGACACGGTCGTGAACTGGTCCGGCACGGACCGGATCACCGCCGTGCTGCCCGGACTCGCGAAACCGGCCGGCGGGCGCGGCATGCGCGCCGCGCGCACGCCGATTCCGGAGAACCGCGTTCTCTCCGAGAGCGCGTTCCACGGCCTTTCCCCGCTGGAACAGGCACTGCTGTGGCACACCGAGGTCGAGGCCGAGCCGCCCGCCGTGCCCGCCGCCCTGCTCGGCATCGACGCCGAGAACGCGACGGCCCTGCTCGGACAGGCCCGGGAGAAATTCCGCGAGGGCCTGGTACGCGCCCACCGGGAACGCGCACCCGGCAGGGATTGCCGCTACCACAACCGGCTCCTCGACGTCGCCATACGCCGCGGCGGCGCGCTACTGCCCGATGTCCGCGAGCATCTGGCCGGCTGCGCGCACTGCCGGCACGCGGCCGACCAGCTCGGCCACGCCGAGGCGGCCCCCGGCGTGCTGCTCGCCGAGGCCGTGCTCGGCTGGGGCGCCCGCCGCTATCTCGACTCGCGCCCCGGCCGCGGCCCCGGGCCCGCCCGCGGCCGCGGCGGCCCGCGGCGCTCCGGCGGACGCCGGCGCGGCGGCCGGCCGGGCCGGTTCCCCGTCCGGGCGGCCGCGGGCCGCACGCCCGGAGCCGCCCGCTCGCCCCGGACGCTGCCGGCGGGTCTCTTGCTGGTCGCGGCCGGACTGCTCGCGACGGTCCTGGCGGTCTGCCCGTGGCCGGACGGCGGCGCCGGCGGCCCCGGCCCGGCCGTCCCCACCGGCGCGGCGACCGGCACCGGCGGCCCCTCTCCGTCCGCCTCCGCCTCCGCGGGGCTGCCCGCCGCCGGCCGGCCGGGGCCGCTGCGCAACGGCACCGGCCTGTGCCTGGACGTCAAGGGGCCGCCCCGCGCCGGGACGAGCGCCGTCCTCGCCGTCTGCTCCGCCGCGGCCACCCAGCGGTGGACCTACGGCGGCGACGGGGTGCTGCGCAGCGCGGCCGGTGCCGGCCTGTGCCTGGACTCGCACGCCGACGCGGGCGTGGTGCTCCTCGGCGACTGTCCCGGCGCCGGCGCGGCACGCGGCGCCGACGTGCGCTACGACCTCACCGCACAAGGCGAGCTGACGCCCCGCTGGGACCGTTCCCTCGCGCTCGCCGCCGGCGCCGGCCGGCCGGGCGCCGACGTCGTCGTCAAGGTACGGGACGGCTCCGCCGGAGAGCGCTGGACCTGAACCGTCCCCGCGGTGATCACTTCGTGAACACGGGGAGTCATGAAGGGGCTCTGGGCGAGCGAAGCCGGAATGTTTCAGGACGATTAACGACGCGCTGTTTTTCGGCCATCCGGCTGTTTCCGGGACGGGGGAACCGCTCTGTTACGGGGTCCCGCCGTTCGATTTCCGTTACTTCACGCCACTGATTCAATACGAAAGGTTACTGAAACCCATGGGTTCGATGTGAGTTTCGCCGGTGGACTCGGCAGAGTGGCGCACGCCGCTCCGGCACCCGACCGGGCTGGAGCCGGCAACCCGACTGTTCGAGCGGAAGGATGCACACAATGCGGAACACCGCGCGCTGGGCAGCGGCCCTCGGCCTCACGGCCGCCGCCGTTTGCGGACCCCTGACCGGGGCCGCCGTCGCTGCACCGGGCGCCGCCCCGTCGTCGCTCTACGCCCCCTCGGCGCTGGTGCTCACCACCGGCCACGGCAACGACGTGGCCACGGCCACTCCGGAGCGCGCCGTCACCCTGAGCTGCGCCCCGACGGCCTCCGGGACTCATCCGGCCCCCGTCGAGGCCTGCGCCGAACTGCGCGGCCTGGGCGGCGACTTCGACGCCCTGAAGGACGCCGACGGCGTGATGTGCACCAAGGTGTACGACCCCGTCGTGGTCACGGTGCAGGGCGTCTGGCAGGGCCAGCGCGTCTCCTACGAGCGCACTTTCGGCAACGCGTGCGCGAGGGATGCCGTCGGCGGCAGCCTCTTCGCGTTCTAGACCGGGATCGCACGGGACCCCGTGGAAGCCGGATCAGGCCCGCAACTGGGGAGTGCGGCCCCTGGAGCGGGGAACCTGCGATCTCGCACCGGGGCAGGCGGGCGGAGTGGGGCCGCCCGCCGGCTCCGGGCACACAGCCGCTCCCCGGCCGGTCCGTGGGGGGCCGTCCGGGGAGCGGCGAAAAACGTACGGTTTCAACCAGGTGTATGCGCCCTGCGCCGGTGGCTCGTGTCGCACCAGGGGTAGCGGCGGCTGCGCCGGCAGGTACACAGAGCGACGCGGAACCGGTCCGAGCGGACCGTGGTCCCGTCCTCCAGTTCGACTTCCACGGGCCCTTCCACCAGGAGGGGCCCGCGGCGTTGCACGGTGATCCGCCGGGCGGCCCCGGCCGGGTCGCGCGGAGGGTCGCCGGCCGCTTCGTACGGCGTCTCGCCGGCCGGTTCGCGCGGCGCGCTGTCACTAGGGTCGTTCGGCACGGATGACCACCAGCTCTTCCTTGTCGTCGGCCGGCGCGAGCAGCCCGCGCCGGCGCAGCCAGTCCTCCCGGGAGCGCAGCACCGGGCCGAAGGGCACACGGCGGCGCCGGACCACCTCGGCCGTCAGGCCCGCCGCCCGCAGCAGCTCCAGGGTGCGGTCGGGGCCGCTCAGGGCCGAGTGCACGATCAGCAGCAGCCCTCCGGGCCGCAGCAGTGCCGGGGCGTCCCGGCAGATCCGGTCCAGCAGCAGCCGGCCGTCGTTCCCCGCGTCCCAGGCCCGCGACCGGCCGCGCGGCCCGCGCCCGGTCTCGGGCGCCGGCACATAGGGCGGGTTCGCCAGGATCAGGTCGTAGGTGCGGCCCCGGACCGGTGCGAAGAGGTTGCCGCGCCGGATGCGCACCGGCAGCCGGCTCAGCCAGGCGTTCAGCCGGGCCGTCCACACCGCCTGCCGGGACACGTCCACCGCGGTCACCTCGGCGCCCTGCCGGGCCGCCGCCAGTGCCAGGGCCCCGCTCCCGGTCCCCACGTCCAGCACGCGGGTACCCGGCGGTGGGGCCTCCTCGCGCAGGGCCTCCACCAGCAATTCCGTGTCGTCCTGAGGGGCGTACACACCCGGAAGCAGCAAAAGGTTCACCTCACTCGAATGCCCAGTGAATCATGATATATAGGCCGTCTGTCGCTCCGCTTCCCGCTGCCCCGTCGCCTCCAGGGGCACCCGCAGGCACGACCGTCCCGCCCGCCAGTCCGCCAGCAGCCGCCGGGCCAGCCGGTCCTCCAGGTACTCGGTCGCGTCGATCCCGAATGCGATGTCCGGCGCCAGCTCCGGCTCCTCATCGAGTAGTCCGCCGATCACCTCGTGCCGGACCACCTGTTCGTGCACCGCGTCCGCCTCGACGTGCTCGTCGTAGAAGAACTCCGCGGCCGGACCGGCCCCCGTGCGGCGCATCGCCTCGGCGAGCCGGCGCGAGCCGGGCGAGGAGGTGATCTCCACCTCGGCGAAATGGCCCACCAGCGCGCCGCGCAGCGCGCGGTGCAGGCCGAAGAGCGACATCAGGTTGACCACGGCCAGCATCTCGGCCGGAGCCGCGTCCAGATGGCGGCCGTAGGCGGTGTCCAGGCCCAGGTCCGTCATCAGGCCGGCGAACAGCCGCGCGTGCACCCGGTCGGCCCGGCCGCCGCCGAACTCGTCGAACTCCACCGCGGCCATCGCCGCCTTCGCCCGGCCCCACAGCCGCGGCAGCACCCAGGCGTGCGGGTCGGCCTCCTTCAGGTGGTACAGCGAGCGCAGCGCCGCGTACTCCCGCAGCTGCCACAACTCGCCCTCCCGGTGCAGGAAGCCCGAGAGCCCCGCGCCGTCGGCCGGCTCGGCGAGGAGGGCGCCGAGCGCGTCGTCCAGGCTGTCGTGGACCGGGGTGTCGGCGCGCAGCGCGGCCAGGAAGCGCTGCTCCAGCGCGGCCCGTACGGCCAGCAGCTCCGGGTCCCACTCACGCTCCGCCGGCACCCCGGCGAAGCCGCGGTAGTGCAGCTCGTAGCACACGTACAGGGCGAGCTGGAGGTCGTCGCCGTACGGGTCCGCCGCCCGGGCGTCGGCGGGTCGGGGGAGCGGGCCCGTGCCGCGCAGGTTCGCGGTCAGCGCGGCGGAGAGCGGGCCTCGGGGGCTGGGCAGCCGGGGTTCTCGCTGGTCGTGGCTCATGAGACCCGGGTACCCGCGCCGCCGTCGATCAACTGCGCGACCCGCGTACCGGCCGGCCGCCTCCGCGAGCGGGCCGAGCGCACCGGCCCGCCGGCGAGCACCCCGAGGGGCCGGCCCCGGCGGGATTCCCGGGGTCCGCCCGCCCGGCCGGGTCAGTCGCCCTCCGCCTGCTCCTGCGCCCCGGTGTTCGGGGTGATGGCGTCCCCGGCCTCGCCCGAGGCCTTGTCCTCGTCGCGCTTCTCGGCCTCCTCGACCTCCCGGAGGACCTCCTCCACGGCCGACTCCGGCCGGTCCTCGTGATCGCTACGGCCGTTCCCACCCGGCATGACCTCTCCTTCCACCGATGAGGTGATCTCTCATGCGGGTTACCCGGCGGCGCCGTCCCAAGCGTCCGGCCGCACCCGCCGGCCTCCCGCCGGGCCGGCCGGCGACCGGACACGCCCGGCGGCGGCCCCGCGCCCCCGGACAGCCGCCGCCGGGACGCGGCGAGACGGTCCCCGCCGTGCGCGGTGTTTCAGTGTGTGGCGCCCTGGATACACCCCGAGGGTTCGGCCCCGGCAGTCCGCGAGCCCGCACGCCGTCGCAGTGAGGTCGTCACATGTCCCATGCCCCGTCTCCCGCAGGACCGTCGAACGGCACCCGGCCGGCCCCGGCCCCGGCCCCCCAGGAGCGAGCCGCCCCGCCGCCCGCCGGCCGGGGCGGCGCCGCCCTGGTGACCGGCGCGTCCTCGGGCATCGGCGCGGCCGTGGCGCGCCGGCTGGCCGCCGAGGGCGGCTGGCGGCTGGCGCTCAACGGCCGCGATGTCACCCGACTGGAGCAGGTGGCCGCCCAGTCCGGCGCGGTCGCGCTGCCCGGCGATCTCGCCCGGCCCGGCGCAGACCGACGGCTCACCGACCTCGCGCTGGACCACCTCGGAGGACTCGACCTGCTGGTGGCGGGCGCGGGTGTCGGCTGGGCCGGGGACTTCACCGGCATGCCCGCCGCGCGCATCGACGAGATCGTGGGCGTCGACCTGCTGGCCACCGTCCGCCTGGTCCGCGCCCTGCTGCCCCACATGGTCGCCGCCGGCACCGGCCGCGTCGTGCTCATCGGCTCCCTGGCCGGCAGCGTCGGCGTGCGCGGCGAGGCCGTCTACTCCGCGGCCAAGGCCGCCCTCGGCACCTTCGCCGACTCCCTGCGCTACGAGCTGCGCGGCACCGGAGTGGGCGTCAGCCATGTCATCCCCGGTGTGGTCGACACGCCGTTCTTCGACCGGCGGGGCATCCCCTACGCCCGGTCCTGGCCCCGGCCGGTGCCCGCCGAGCGGGTGGCGGACGCGGTCTGCGCAGCCGTACGGCACGGCAGGGACGAGGTGTTCGTCCCCGGCTGGCTCCGGCTGCCCGCCCTGGTGCGCGGTGCCGCGCCCGGACTCTACCGGCGGCTCGCCGCCCGCTTCGGGTGAGCCGCCATGACCGCGGTCACGGTGCTGCTCGCCCTGCTCGCGGCTCTGGCCAACGCGTCCGCCTCGGTGCTCCAGCGGCGGGCCGCCGTCGAGGAGACGGAGACGGACCAGGGCGACGGGCAGGAGTCCATCCTGCGCCGGATCCCGCAGCTGCTGCGCCGCCGCGTCTGGCTGGCCGGTGCCGCGCTGCTGCTGCTGTCCAGCCTGTTCCAGGCGGGCGCGCTGGCCACCGGCAGTTTGTCCCTGGTGCAGCCCCTGCTCGCCGCCGAGCTGCTGTTCACGCTGGCCGTGGGCAGCATCGTCTTCCGGCGCCGGCCCGACGTCCGGACCTGGCTGGCGTTCGTCGCCCTGGCCGGCGGGCTGGCCCTGTTCCTGCTGGCCGCCGCCCCGACCGCCGGGCGGGACACCGCGCGCCCCGGTGCCTGGCTGCTGGGCGGCGGCGGGGTGCTCGGCGCGGTCGTCCTGCTCTGGCTGGCCGCGCGCCCGGTCCGCGGCGCGTCCCGGGCCGCGCTGCTCGGCCTCGCCTCGGCGCTGTGCTTCGCCACCACGGCCGCGCTGCTGAAGGAGGCCGTGGGCCGGCTGGAGCACGGGCCCGCGGCGATGCTCGGGCACTGGTCGCCGTACGCCACGGGGGCCGCCGGACTCGTCGCCTTCGTGCTGTTGCAGGGCGCGCTCGCCGCCGGACCGCTGACGGCCTCCCAGCCCGCGCTCACCCTCGGCGACGCGCTCGGCAGCGTGGTCCTCGGCTGGGCGCTGTTCGCCGAGACGATCCAGCTGGGGCCGCGCATGCTGCCGGAGGCGGTCGGCGTGGCCCTGATCGGCGCGGGCAGCATCGGCCTCGCCCGCGCCCCGTCCGTCGGCGGTCAGTGGGACGAGGACGGTCCGGCGCCGTCGCCCGGTTCGGCCGCCGCTCTTCCGCGCGCACCGAGGAGGTAGGTCACCGATGTCCCCCGTGTCCGGCCGCTCCTGGCGGACGGCCGCCGCGCTGCTGCCGGCCGGCGCCGTCGCGGCGCACATCGTCCCGGCGGCCACCTGGCTGCCGGGCGTACGGCCGCTGCTCTTCCCCGGCCTCGCCGGCACCGGCCACGTCCGGCACATCGCGCTCACCTTCGACGACGGGCCCGACCCCGAGTCGACCCCGTGCTTCCTCGACGAGCTGGACCGGCTCGGGGTGCGGGCCACGTTCTTCGTGGTCGGCGAGCGGGCGGTGCGCCATCCCGGCGTTCTCCGCGAGACCGTACGGCGCGGCCACGAGCTGGGAGTGCACGGCTGGCGCCACGACCGGCCCTGGCGGCTCGCGTTCGCCCGCGACGCCGAGGAGGTGGCCCGGACCGTCCGCGTCGTGCACGACCTCACCGGGCGGCGCCCGCGCTGGTACCGCCCGCCGTACGGCATCCTCACCGCCGGCCGCTGGCGGGCCGCCCGGCGGTCCGGACTGCGCACGGTGCTGTGGTCGGCGTGGGGCAGAGACTGGACGGCCGACGCCACACCGGCGTCGGTGCGGGACCGGGTTGCCGCGGACCTGCGCGGCGGCGGCACCGTCCTGCTGCACGACGCCGACCGGTACTCGGCCCCCGGCTGCTGGCAGGCCGCGCTCGGCGCCCTCCCGGCCATCGTCCGGGACTGCCGCGAGGCGGGCCTGACGGTGGGCCCGCTCCACGAACACCACGCAATACCGGCACCGACCGCACCCCGGCCCCCCGCACCGCAGCGCGTGAGCGGGGGACGACCGCACCGGTGAGGAGGCGACGCCTGCTCCGCCGCGCGGGAGAACGCGCCCGCCGGACGACGGCGGGCGCGCGGTGGTGCCGGTACCGCCGTGCCGGAGTCCGGCGGGAGAGTGCGCGGGTGCGGTGGTGCGGGTTCGGGTGTGCCGGAGGGGGCGTGCGGAGGGGGCGGGGGAGCGTGTGCGCTCCGTCGTGCCGGTGCGGCCGGTGCGGCCGGTGCGGCCGGTGCGGCCGGTGCCGCCGGTGTGCCGGATGGCCGGTGTGCGGGCGGCGCGTTCGCCGGGGCGGTGCGGATGGGCGCGGTGTCGCCGGTTCACAGGTCCGTCAGGTGGTCCAGCGCGTCCCCGCGGAACAGCGCGTGTCCCCGGGCCACCCGGGCGGCGCGCTCCGAAGTGCCCTCGCGGAGGCCGGCCAGGGCCTTCAGGAGCGCGGGGCCGTCCGGGGCGAGGGCGCACAGCCCGAGGTCGGCCATCCGGCGGACGCCGTCCGCGCCGTGGCCGGGCAGCGGGCGGTGGGCGACCACCGGCAGGCCCGCCGCGAGCGCCTGCACGGCCGTCTGGCCGGCCGCGTTGTCCACCAGGGCGTGACCCGCGGCCAGCAGCCCGGGCATGTCGTCGACCCAGCCGAGGGCCAGCGCGGCCGGCTCCCGGGACATACGGGCGTACAGCCGCTCGTTCCGGCCGCACAGCACGACCGGCAGCCAGCCGGCCGCCGCCAGCAGCCGGGCGGTCGCGGCGGGCCGCGACGCCGCGCCCCAGGCGCCGGCGGACAGCAGCACCGGGACCCGGCCCGGCGCCCGCTCGGCGAACCGCCGCCGCCACCGGGCCGCGCCGGGGGCCGGGGCGCGGAAGGCGGGCGCGACCACCGGACCGGTGGTGACCACGGGCGCGGCGAGCGCCCGGCGCACCCGCGCCGCCGCCGTGTCCGTCAGGCACAGATACCGGTCGTTGCCCGGGTGCAGCCACTGCCGGTGCACCGCGAAGTCCAGCAGGAAGACGGCGCTCGGCACCCGCAGCGCCCCACGGGCCCGCAGATGCCCGGTGAGCTGCGCCGCCAGATGGAAGACGGACACCACCACATCGGCGCGCAGCCGGTCCACCAGGTCCGTCAGCCGGTCCCCGGCCAGCCGGGCCAGCGGCACCCCGCCGGGCCGCGGGCCGGGTCCCTCGTGCAGGAACGCGCCGTAGATCCCGGCGTACACCCACGGCAGGTGGCGTACCGACGCCTGGTAGCCGCGGCGCAGGCCCGTGCCCAGGCCGTACGGCAGCAGCCGCAGCACGTCGACCACCTCGGCCCGCTCGCCCCGGGCCCCGGCCCGGCGCGCGAGTTCGGCGGCCACGGTGTCGTGACCGGCTCCCATGCTCGCGCTGACGATCAGGGTCCGCCGCCGGCCGTCCGGCGTCTCGTGGTCGGTGCTCCGCACGGATTGACGATTCTCCGCCGTCGCGGTGCCCAAACCGGACCCCGGCCGGCCGGGTCACCCGGGCGCGCCACACCACCGCGCCCGCGCCCGCCCTGCGGCTGCGAGCCGCCCGGCACGTGCCAGGCTGGAGGCATCGGTACGACGGCGGCTGGGCGGCGAGCACGGGAGGAGCCGTGAGGCGGTTGCGGCGCGGCCTGCACCGCGCGTGGCGGTGGCTGCGGGTCGGGGCCCTGTTCGAGCACGGGCGGGAACTGGAACTGATGCACCGGGCCATGGGGTTCGCCACCCTGTCGCTGGTGACGCTGGCGCCGCTGCTGATCGTGGTCGCCGCGGCCGACCCCCTGGTGCGGGGCGGCTTCGCGTCCTGGCTCACCGACGGCATGGGCCTGTCCGGCCGGTCCGCGCACGCGGTCACCGACGTCATCAGCCCGCCGCGCAAGGTCATCGGCACCACCAGCGTCTGGAGCGGTGTCCTGCTCGCCGTCTTCGGCGTGGCCTTCGGCGGCAGTGTGCAGAACGCCTACGAAAGGATCTGGGGCCTGGCGTCCGGCCCGTGGCACCGGGTGTGGCGGCAGGCGACCTGGCTGGTGGTGCTGACCGCGTACCTGTACCAGGAGGCGGCGACGAAGACGACACTGCACGGCGGACAGCGGATCACCCTGTCGACGCTGAGCGGTGTGCTGTTCTTCTGGTGGGGGCAGCGGTTCCTGCTGGGCGGCCAGGTCCGCTGGCGGGCGCTGCTGCCGGGCGCGGTGGCCACCGTCGTCGGCCTGATCGGGCTGCGGGCCTTCTCCCACCTCGTCTTCACCCCCCTCATCGTCACCAACGCCCTCAGCTACGGCGCCGTCGGCACCGTCCTCGTCGTGGAGTCCTGGCTCATCGGCGTCGGCTTCGTCATCTACGGCGGTGCCCTGTTCGGCCGCTGGTTCACCGAGCACCACTGGATGCCCTCCCATCACCAGCCGCAGCGGACGGACGGCACCGACGAGCGGGACGGGTCCTAGGCGAGCTGCCGGCGCACCAGCTCGTGCAGCCGGCCACCGGTGTCCGCGAGGAGTTCGGCCGGGGTGCCCTGCTGGACGATCCTGCCGTCCTCCATCACGATCACCCGGTCGGCGTCCAGCACGGTGGACAGCCGGTGGGCGATCACGATGCGGGTGGCGTTCAGCTTGCGGGTGCTGTCGATGACGACGCGCTGGGTGTCGTTGTCCAGGGCGCTGGTCGCCTCGTCGAGGAAGAGGATCCGCGGCCGCCGGATCAGGGCCTGCGCGATCATCAGGCGCTGCCGCTGCCCGCCGGAGATCGCGCCGCCGGCCGCCACGATGGTGTGCAGCCCCATCGGCATCCGCTGGATGTCCTCCGCGAGCCCCGCCAGTTCGGCCGCCGCCATCACCTCCTCCGGCGTGTACGGCTCCGCGCCGCAGATGACGTCCATGATCGAGCCGGAGAACGGCTGCGCGTGCTGGAGGACCACGCCGCACTGGCGGCGTACCGCGGACCGGTCCAGCGCCGCCAGGTCCTGGCCGTCGTACAGGACGCTGCCGGAGACCGGCCGGTCGAAGCCGATGAGCAGGCGCAGCAGCGTGGACTTGCCGCAGCCGCTCGGGCCGACGACCGCCACGAACTCGCCCGGCCGTACCGCGAAGGACACGTCGTCCAGGACCAGCGGGCCGTCGTCGGTGTACCGGAAGGACAGCCGGCGGGCCTCCAGCGCGCCCGACAGCGGCCCCGGACGGGTGCTCGCCGTGCGGACCTCGGGCATGGCCTCCAGCACCGGCTTGATCTCCTCGAACAGCGGCAGCGCCGCCACCGCCGACACGAACGCGCCGGTCAGCTGGGTGACCGAGGTCAGCAGCATGGTCACCGAGGTGTTGAAGGCCAGGAAGTCCGCCGCCGACATCGCGCCCCTGGCCGGGCCGGCCAGCAGCATGAACATCAGCAAGGTGCACACGGGCAGGTAGACCGCGCCCAGGACGGTGGTCAGGTTCTTGATCCGGCCGACCCTCTGCTGGAGTTCGCGGCCGCGCGCGAACTCGCGGGCCCAGGCCGCGTAGGCGTAGTTCTCGGCCGCCGCCACCCGCAGCTTGGGCAGCCCGCGCAGCGTCTGGAACGCCTGGTTGTTCAGCTTGTTGCCGAGTACCACCAGCCGTCGCTGCCAGCGCACCTGCCACAGCCCGAGCCCCGCGAACACCACCGCGACGACGAGCAGCATCCCGATCGCCGCGAGCGCCATCGGCACGCTGTACCACAGCAGCAGTCCCAGGTTCATCGCGCCGACGGTCACCGACTGGGCGACGACCGGGCCGACGCCCGCCAGCAGCCGGCGGATCGCGCTGACGCCCATCGCCGCGCTGGCCAGTTCGCCGGTCGAGCGCCGGGTGAAGAAGCGGGTGGGCAGGCGCAGCAGCCTGTCCCACACGGCCGGTTGCAGCGCCGCCTCGATACGGCCCTCCAGGCGCAGGATGGACAGGTTCTCCAGCAGCGTGAACGCCGCCGCGACCACTCCGCTCACCATGACCGCCAGGCACACCCGGGCGATCAGGCCCTCCTGGGCCCGCGGCACGTACTCGCCGAGCACCTTGCCGGTGGCGATCGGCACCAGCGCGCCGATGGCCACCGTCACCAGGCCCGCGAGCAGCAGGTTCAGCAGGTCGCCGCGGGTTCCGCGGAGGCTGAACCGGAGCAGTCCGAGCGGGGAGAGCGGCTTGTCGGGCAGCGGCCGGTAGAACATCACCGCGCGCGGCTCGAACTCCCCGGCGTTCGTCTTGCCGACCGGGGTCCGGCGGCCGGTGCCCGGGTGGACGGCGACATAGCCGCCGCGCCGCCACAGCAGCGCCACCGGCGCCCCGGACAGCGCCCGCCGGCCGACCAGCGGGCCCGTGTTCTCCCGCCACCAGCGCCCCTCGAGGCGGACCGCCCGGGTGCGCACCCGGGAGGCCAGCGCCACCCGTTCGACCGGATCGAGCCGCTCGCTCGCGGTGCCGCCGTGCGCGGGCGCGGCGAGCGTGATCCCGGCCGCCGCGGCGACCAGCTTGCAGGCCGCGTAGGTGGCGTCCGCGTCGGCGGCCGTCGTACGGCGGGCCGAGCGCTTGCCGATGGCGGCCAGCAGGGTCTGGTCGGCCTGCGCGCGCACCGCCTCGCCGGCCTTGATCCCGGCGGCCGTACGCGTCTCGTGCGCCTGCTCCAGCTGCTCGATCCACCGGTCCAGCGCGGTCAGCAGCCGGTACTGCTGGTCCACCATGCCCTGCCACAGCGCCGGGTCCATCAGCAGATCGGCCGCGGCCTCGGCGCCGTACAGCGAGCCGTACTGCACGCTGCCCGGCGGCACCTGCATCCAGAACACGTCGTCGTCGGCGGGCGTGTCGGCGCGCTCGTCCGCCATCGGCGCCTGGAAGAGGACGGACAGGCCCCGGCCGACGCCGAGCGCGAGCGCGTACTCCAGGGGGCTGGAGGCCGGCGGCACGTACTGTGGAGCGCCGTGCTCGTCGTAGGACCAAGTCTCGGTGGCGGCCGGCTGGTACAGCTCGCGCAGCCCGACGCGGTGCACCACGCAGTCCCGGACCGGGCGGGCCACCAGCGTGTGCCGGGGCCCGGCGACCGGGCCGAGCAGCAGCGTGCCCGCCTCCAGCCGGCCCAGGTGGTGCCAGTGGCCCTGCTGGGCGGCGTCCACCGCGAACAGGTCCAGCGCGCCGGCCGCGACCAGCCACAGCACCTGCGGACCCTCCAGGTCCAGCCGGCCGAGCCCGGCGCAGTCCAGCCGGGTGCCCAGCGAGCCGAGCGCTTCGAGGACGAGGTCGCCTTCCCGCACGGATGTCATCTCACCGCTCCCTGACCAGCGCCGCGTACGCGCCGCCGCGCGCCACCAGCTCCTCGTGCCGCCCGCGTTCGACGACCGTGCCGTGCTCCAGGACGACGATCTCGTCGCTGTCGCGGACCGTGCTCAGCCGGTGCGCGATCACCACGCAGGCGCAGCCGCGCCGGCGCAGGTTGTCCATCACCACCAGCTCGGTCTCCGCGTCCAGCGCGCTGGTCACCTCGTCCAGCACCAGGATGCTCGGCCGGCGCACCAGCGCCCGCGCGATCTCCAGGCGCTGGCGCTGCCCGCCGGAGAAGTTCCGGCCGTCCTGCTCGACCGGGCTGTGGATGCCGCCGGGCCGGCGCATCACCACGTCGTACAGCGCCGCGTCCTTCAGCGCCTCCACCACCGCCTCGTCGGGGATGGACGGGTCCCACAGGGCCACGTTGTCGCGGACCGAGCCCTCGAACAGGAAGACGTCCTGGTCGACGAAGGAGACGGAGGCGGCGAGCGCGCCGCGCGGGATGTCCTCCAGCCGGCGGCCGTCGATGCGGATCACCCCGTCCCACGGCGTGTACAGGCCGGAGATCAGCCGGGAGACCGTGGACTTGCCGCTGCCCGAGCCGCCGACCAGCGCCACCTGCTGCCCGGGACCGACGCTCAGGTCGAAGCCGGTCAGCAGCGGCCGGTCCAGCGGGCTGTAGCCGAAGGTGATGTTCTCCAGCTCGACATGGCCGTGCAGCCGCCGGGCCGAGTCACCGCCGGGGCGGGCGTAGAGCGGATCGGTGCGGAAGTTCTCCACGTCCTTCAGCCGGGCCACGTCGGCCGCGAAGTCCTGGATGCGGCCCGCCACGCCGTTGAGCCGGGTCAGCGGCGCGGTGAAGCGGGCGACCAGCGCCTGGAAGGCCACCAGCAGACCGACCGAGATGTGTCCCTCCACCGCGCGCAGGCCGCCGATCCACAGGATGAGCGCGCTGTTGAAGGTGGCGAGCGTCGGCGCGACCACGCCCAGCCAGGCGCTCGGCACACCGAGCCGCTGCTGCTCCTCCAGCGTGGTGGCGTGCTGCCCGGCCCACTTGCGGAAGTATCCGTCCTCGCCACCGGTCGCCTTCAGCGTCTCGATCAGCTGAAGTCCGGTGTACGAGGTGTTGGTGAGCCGTGCGGTGTCCGCGCGCAGCTTCGCCGTGCGGGTCGCGCGCAGCCGTACGACGAGCCGCATGGCCACCACGTTCAGCAGGGCCACGGCGATGCCGACGACCGTCAGCTGCGGGTCGTAGGTGTAGAGCAGCACCGCGTACAGCACCACCACGACGGCGTCCACGCCGGCCGCCGCGAGGTCGCGGGCCAGGGTCTCGGCGACCTGGTCGTTGGACTGCAGGCGCTGGACCAGGTCGGCGGGGGAGCGCTGGGCGAAGAACGTCACCGGCAGCCGCAGCAGATGGCGCAGGAAGCGGGCGCTGGAGAGGGTGGAGGAGATGATCCGGCCGTGCAGCAGATTGGCCTGCTGGAGCCAGGTCAGCACCAGCGTCAGCAGCACACAGGCGGCCATCGAGGTGAACAGCACGCCCAGCAGGGAGGTCTGGCCGCCGATGAGGAACATGTCGATGTAGGTGCGGCTGAGCGCGGGCACGGCCGCGCCGACCGCGACCAGCAGCAGGCTGGCCAGCACCGCCGCCGGGAGGGTGCCGGCGGTGCCGCGCAGCCGGGCCGGCAGCGCGCCGAGCACTCCGGAACGGCGCCCGCCCCGGGCGAAGCCCTCGCCCGGTTCCAGCACCAGCACCACACCGGTGAAGCTGCCGTCGAACTCCTCCAACGGCACGAAACGGCGGCCCTTGGCGGGGTCGTTGACGTACACCCCGCGCCGGCCGAGGCGGCGGCCCATGCCGTCGTAGACGACGTAGTGGTTGAACTCCCAGAACAGGATGGCCGGGGCCCGCACCTCGGCGAGGGCGGCCAGGTCCATCTGCATGCCCTTGGCGGTCAGGCCGTAACTCCGCGCCGCCTTCAGCAGGTTCGAGGCACGCGAGCCGTCGCGGGAGACGCCGCAGGCGATGCGCAGCTCCTCCAGCGGGACGTGCCGGCCGTAGTGGGCGAGGACCATGGCGAGGGAGGCGGCGCCGCACTCGACGGCCTCCATCTGCAGCACGGTGGGCGTACGGGCCCTGCCGGTACGGGACTTGGCGGACGGGCGTCCGGCGGGGGCCGCCCGTCTGCGGCCACGGGTCTGCCGGGCGGTGGTCACGGGAGCAGCCAATCGACGGGGTGCTGGTCGGCGAGCCGGACGGAGCCGGTGGCCAGGGTCATGGAGTCGAGCCGGAACGGCGGCCCGCCGGCGCTGGACCAGCGGTAACCGCTCTTCGTGGACGACGACTCGGCGAGTTCCACCAGCACGGCGACCGGGCGGCCGTCGCGGGTGAACTGCTCGCCGAGCTGGCGGTCGCCGAGGAACGCGGCGATCGAACGGTCGGACTGCGCGCCGCGGTCCACCGACTTCACCGTGCCGCGCAGCACGCCGTATCGCTGGGCCGGGACCGAGGACACGGTCAGGTCGACGGAGGCGTGCGCCGGGATGGCGGCGGCGTTCTCGGCGGGCACATACACGGTCGCGTACAGCGGGTCGGAGGCATGGGCGACCTTCTCCACGGCGGCGACGTCGCCGCCGGTCCGGATGATCTGCCCGATGGAGGCGGCGAGTGTGGTGACGCGGCCGGCGGCGACGGTACGGACGACCGTGTCGCCGTGCTCCGTACGGACCTTGACGACGGGCGCGTGCGCGGGCAGCCGTTCGCCCTGCCGGGCGAGGACGGCGGTCACCTGCCCGGCCACCGGGCTCTGGAGCACGTAACTGCCCTGCCCGTGGGTGAGGATGGCGGGCGCGCTGACCGTGGAGGCGACCGAGCCGGTCACGGCCCACACGGAGGCGGCGGCCAGCACGACGACGGTGACGCCGAGCGCGATCCAGCCCTGCGGGCGGGCCAGCCGTACCGGGAGGTCCAGTTCTTCCGGCGACTGGAGCTTGGCGAGGGCCTGTTGGCGGAACTGCACGGAACTTCCCTCACCTGTGGGTCAGACGCATGAGGTGACGCATGGGGTGACACATCTGGTTCACAACGTCCGAGAGTCCCGGAGCCGAGGGACGGCTCCGGGACTTCGGTGGCACCGGGGTGCGATCAGAGACCGGCGACCAGGCCGTTGACCGGAGCGGTGTTCAGGCCGGTGACACCCTCGACGGTGCCGACGACCGTGTTGACCAGACCGGTCACGCCGGGGGCGATCTCGTTCACGGTGCCGAGGGTGCTGTTGAGGGTGTTCACGGACAGACCGCCGGAGACGTTGTCCAGCTCGGCGTCCGAGATCTCGACGGTCTCGACCTGGGGGGTGGAGTTCATGATGGAACTTCCCTTCGTATGGATGACTTCACAAGGGGGGAGCGGCCCCCTCTGGGGACAGACGGACGGCCGCGACCGCGAGCGCCGGGCACCCGGTCACGGGAGCCGCCGGAGCCCTGCGGTGCGATGGATCAAAGCACGCACGCGGGCCGCGCTTCCAATCAACCAGGGCTCTCACCTGGGCACTTGGCTCATGAGGGGCCTCATCCGTGCAGGCGTGCGCACGTCGTGTCGGCGACTCCTTCACATGCCGCACGGCATCGTCGCGACGGGTGTCCTGGCCGCCGGGCCGCGAATCCGGCACTTCTCGCCAATGGCGTGCCGGGGGCCGCGCGGATGTGCAGATCCCCGGGGGCCGGTGAGGTGCCCCGGTAATCGATGTGCAGATTCCCTGAAGGGTGGATTCCGCTTCGAGTTCACAGCTGAGCGTCATCGAGCGATAGCAGACCGTGTTTGTTCGTGTCTGGTCGGTTGACGGTCGGGCCGTGTTCAGTGGCTGGCCGGAGCGTGGCCGATTCGCCGCGCCGGCCCGGCCGTACGGAACCGGAACTGAACGCACCGCGCCTGCGGTGCGTACGTACGGCCATCCAGGCGCCGCGATACCCACCCCGGTCCGCACCGCCCGCGAGCGGCGGGCTCCCCGTCCCAGGAGGTCGAGAAGGTTGAGTCACAAGCGCATGCCCAGGCGCAAGGCCGCGATGGCGGTGGGCGCTCTCGCGGCACTCGGCGCGGCGGCGTTCCTGCTGCCCCACGCCGACGCCTCCCAGGACCCGGGAGACGGCGGTCCGGCGCCGGGCGCCGGCGGCACCGCGAGGACCCTGAGGGCCACGGACGCCCCGGACCTCGACGCCCGGCTGCGGAAGATCCTCGGCGACGCCTTCGCCGGCTCCTACTACGACAGCGGCCGGCAGCAACTCGTCGTCAACGTGGTCGGCGGCGGCGACGACGTCGTCGTCCAGGCGCGGAAGGCCGGCGCGGTCGTCCGCCAGGTCGACAACAGCACCGCCGAACTCAGGGCCGCCGCCCGGACGCTGAGGACCCGGGCGGCCATCCCGGGCACCTCCTGGGCCGTCGACCCGCGCACCGGCAAGATCCTCGTCACCGCCGACTCCACGGTGACCGGCGCCGAGTGGGCCCGGCTGCGGTCGGCCGTACGGAGCCTCGGCTCCGGCATGGCGACCCTGAAGAAGTCCTCCGGCACCTTCAGGACGTTCGCCTCGGGCGGCGACGCCATCTTCTCCCGGGTCCAGGGCGGCAACGTCCGCTGCTCCCTGGGCTTCAACGTCACCGCCGCCGACGGCAGCCCCGCCTTCCTGACGGCCGGTCACTGCGGGGTGGCCGCCGAGAAGTGGTCCGATGCGGAGACCGGCGAGCCCGTCGCCACCGTCGACCAGGCCACCTTTCCCGGCGACGGCGACTTCTCCCTCGTCAAGTACGACGACCCGGCCACCCGGGCGCCCAGCGAGGTGAACGCCGGCGACGGCCGGACCGTGCCCATCGGCCGGGCCGCCGAGGCCACCGTCGGCCAGGCCGTGTTCCGGATGGGCTCCACGACCGGGCTGCACGACGGACAGGTCACCGGCCTGGACGCCACCGTCAACTTCCAGAGCGAGACCGACCCGAACGGCGTCGACACCGTCACCGGCCTGATCCAGACGGACGTCTGCGCCGAGCCCGGCGACAGCGGCGGGTCCCTGTTCACCCAGGACGGCAGCGCCCTCGGCCTCACCTCCGGCGGCAGCGGCGACTGCACCGGCGGCGGCGAGACCTTCTTCCAGCCGGTCACCACCGCCCTCCGCGCCACCGGCGCGACGCTCGGGAGCGCGGGCGACCAGTCCGGTGCGGGTGCGGGTGCGGGTGCGGGTGACGAGGCCGGTGCCGGTGAAGGCGGTGACGCGTCGGCGCCGTCCGGCGCCTCCGGTTCCGGCGCGGCGGACGACGACGGGTCGTCGTCCCCGACCGGTACGCGCTGAGCGGACCGGCGCGCCCCTGAGACTCCCCGGCCGGCCCCCCTCGGTTCCAGCCGGCGGGGAGCGGTCCGGCCCTCCGGCGGGAGGGCCGGACCTGGCCTGTCGGGGGAGGGGCGGCGGGCGTCGTACGGTCGGGACCCGACGGCGGGGCGGCTCTCTCGGTGATGTGGTCGGCCGCGGTGGTGTGGGGGTCTCAGTCGGTGGTGTGCGCCCGGAGGAGGAGTACGGCCACGTCGTCCGCGCGGTCGCGGGCCGCCGCGCTGTGCCGGATCACCTCGTCGGCGAGGTTCTCCAGCGGCCGGTCGCCGATGTCGGCCAGCAGCGCGCCGAGGTCCGCCAGCGCGTCCTCGATGTCGACGCCGGGGGATTCCACCAGCCCGTCGGTGTAGAGGACGAGCACCGAGCCGGGGTCCAGGGCCACCTCGGTCGTGGGGTAGACGGCCGAGGCGTCGATGCCGAGCAGCGGACCTCCGGCCAGGTCCAGCACCCGCACCTTCCCGTCCGGCCGGCGCAGCAGCGGCGGCGGATGGCCCGCCCGCGCCATCACGGCCCGCCCGCGCGCCGGGTCCAGCCGCAGATACAGACAGCTCGCGAACAACTCGGCCCCGAGATCGATCAGCAGCCGGTTGGTGCTGCCGATCACCTCGTGCGGCGCCTGCCCCACCGTGGTGTACGCCCGTACGCCGGTGCGGATCTGCCCCATCAGACCGGCCGCGGTCACGTTGTGCCCCTGGACGTCCCCGATCACCGCCGCCGCCAGCGGCCGGGCCGGCACCAGGTCGTAGAAGTCGCCGCCGATCTCCATGCCGTGCGTGGCCGGCAGATAGCGGGCCGCCGCCTCGATGCCGGGCAGCGACGCCAGCGAGTGCGGCAGCAGCGCCTGCTGGAGGCCGTGCGCCAGGCTGTGCTTCGCGTCGTAGAGCCGGGCCCGCTCCAGGGCCTGCGCGATCAGCCCGCCGAGCGAGGTCAGCACCGCCCGCTCGTCGGCGGGGAACACGTGCGGCTCGGCGTACGCCAGCACACAGGTGCCGACCGGCCGGCCGGACGCGATCAGCGGCAGGTACGCCCAGGCCGCGAAGCCGTCCGGGGTCTGGTGCCTGCCCGGATACAGCCGCTCCAGGTGCGCCCGGGAGTCGAAGAACGCCGGCACCCCGGTGCTGAGCGCCTGTGTGCCCGGGGTCCGCTCGGCCAGCGGCAGCCCCTCGAACCGCTCCACGACGCGGGCCTCCCGGTAGCCGCGGTGCCCGAGCACGTGCAGCCGCCCGCCCTGTGAGCCGAGGATCGCCATCGCCTGGCTGCCGACGGCCGGGGCCACCTCGTCCCAGACCAGCTGCACCACGTCCCGTACCCCCACCGCCTCGGTCAGCGCGCCCGCCAGGCTCAGCACCTGGGAGATCGTCACCAGCCGGGACGGACCCGGACCCGCCTGCCGGGTCTCGCGCGCGCTCCGCGTCATCGCCCGGGCCCGGCCGATCCGCACGCTCAGCCCGGTGGTGCCGGGATACAGCCGGAACCACAGCCAGTCCCCGGGCGGGCGCAGCGCCACGAACGAGGCCATCTGCTGGCTGAGCAGCGCCGCCCGGTACCGGTCCTCGTACATCGGGTCGTTCAGCCAGGGCACCGACGCCCACAGCGGCGTGCCCAGCAGCTGCCCGGCCGGCCGGCCGAGCAGCTCGGCGGCGGCCCGGTTCACGAACCCGATACGGCCGTGCAGGTCCAGTGAGATCAGCCCGTACGGCAGCCGGGACACCAGCCGGACCGCCTCGACCGAGCCCAGCGTCTCCGCCACCGTCGCGGCCCCGGCCACCGCCGACGCCGACATGTCGTCCTCCCGGCCGAGCGGCCCGTCCCGCGCCGCCAGCCGTTCCAGCCGCAGCGCCAGCCGCTCGCAGGCCGACCGCAGACGGCCGCGCTCGGCGTCGGACAGCTCCGGCGGATGCCCGCCGGGCCAGGTCACAAACACCGCGCCGTACACGCGCCGCTCCGTCGCCACCGGCAGCGCGGCGAGCGCGAACGGGTACGGCAGCACGACCGCGATCCGGGGATAGCGCCGGGCCATCTCCTCCTCGCCGCCCACCCACACCAGGCGCCGTTCGCGCACCGCGTCCACCACCGGCAGCGGGGCGCTCAGCCCCACCCGCTCCCACGGTGCCGCGAAGGCCCGGGGCATGCCCGCGTGCACCGCCATCCGCAGGACCGGCTCGTCGGACGGGAGCAGGTACACCGCGCCGGAGTGCGCGTGGACCTCGTGCATCATCGACACCAGCGCGAGCGACAGCAACGGCTGCGCGGCCGTCGCCCCCTCGGCCGCCGGTGCCGGTTCCGGCCCCGGCCCGTCGGACACGCCGACCACCTCCTCCGGTCGCGCCGCGTCCAGGGCACAAGACTCCCTCGCGGCGGCGCGCGGCGCACGGCGAGCGGCCCCGGGGCCCGGTGCGGCGTGCGCGGCGGAGCGGGGCGCACGGCCGGGCACGCGGGGCGTGAGTGGTGAACGGGCGCCATGTGTGCGCCCCCTTGTCACGCCACGATGGCCGAAAATCTCAGGTAGGGAAAACGACCGGCGCGTTCCGGATCCCGGCGCGGTCCGGTGCCGGGCCGAGGGGTGCGGGAAACACGGGCGTACTGGAGGTGGGCCGGGTCGGCCCACGGCGTGTCGCGCCGTCGTGCCGGGCGGCCGGCCCGGCGTGTCCCCTGGCCGAATCGTCGCACCAGATCAGGCGAGGTTCGGCCAACCCGTCGTACTGGGCGGTAGGCACCGGTCCGGGCGGCCGGCGGGCGAACAGTGGCCCCACACGAGCCCCTTCGGCTTCTTTTTTCCCGCGAGCCGGTTTGCGGATGAGGCGCCGGGGCACACGCGGCGGCGGCGATCCGGACGCCTCCTCCGCGCGGGGAAGGGCCCGGCGGAATGGCTGAACGATGACGCAAAAGCAGTGGCTCAGTACTCTCCGTTCAACTTCAGGGGGTTGCTTGCGCGTGACACACCGTGAAGACTGTGGCCGAGTTCCCTCGAAACGAAGGTGTCCCGGGGTGTGCACCATGCACATCACGGAGGGCGGACGCCGATAACGCGTCATCTCGCACCTCGTTTCGAACGGCCGGGGCTGGGGGCCCCGCTGTCCGTACAGGAGCCGGGAGGGTCCCGCCTGATCGCTGCGCGGGAGGTATCGCCGAGGGGATGGGTTATGTCGGGTTGGCGCGCCACACGACCGGGCTCGCCGCGGGGCCGGGGCCGGCCGCGCGGTCGTCGCGTCCTGCGTCGCACGTGTTGAGGGCCGTGGGCCCACTCCGGCGTCAGCCCGACGACGGCTGACGTCCCGCCGCGCGCCCGCAGGCCGCGCGCGCCCCGCGCCGCGCCTCGTCCGATGTCCCGAAAGCGTCGGCACAGCCGTGTCCGGAACCGACCGCGGTCCCGCCCGGCCCGGTGCCCGACGACCCCTGTACGCATGACTTTCGCCGTGCCCGCACGCGCAGCCGCTAGCAAGGAGACAAGGTGATCAGCAAGCAACCGACGGGCGAACGCCTCCTGCTGGAGGAGTTACCCGACCGCTGGCGGGACGTACGCGAGGCCGGGCCGGTGCGCCACGACGAGGCGCAGGGCGTGTGGCAGGTGGCGGACCACGAGACCGTCGCCGCCGTGCTCGCCGATCCGGCGACCTACTCCTCGGACCTCTCCGCCCTCACCCCCACCCAGCCCGACTTCGAGACCTTCCGGCAGGGCAACTTCGTCGGCATGGACCCGCCGGAACACCGCACACTCCGTGCCCTGGTCAGCCAGGCCTTCACCCCCCGGGTCGTTCAGGGACTCGGGCCCCGGATCGAGGCCGTCTGCGCCCGGCTGCTGGACGCCGTCGCCGACCGCGACCGGTTCGACCTGGTGGACGCGCTGGCCTATCCGCTGCCGATCATCGTCATCGCCGAACTCCTCGGCATCCCGGCCGAGGAACACCGGCTCTTCCAGGAGTGGGCGGGTGTCCTGTTCGGCGGCGACCAGCTCGGCGAGGCGCCCGACATGGCCGACCTGGAGCGGGCCCTGGAGGCCATCGCTCCCACGGTGCGCGAGATGAACGGCTACATGCTGGACTACATCCGTGCCCGGCGCGCCGACCCCGGCGACGACCTCACCAGCAGGCTCATCGCCGCCGAGGTGGACGGTGCGCGCCTGCGGGACCAGGAGATGGTCGGCTTCGTGGCCCTGTTGCTGGTCGCCGGGCACATCACCACGACCGCGCTGCTCGGCAACGCCGTCGTCACCTTCGACCGGCACCCCGGCACGGACGCCGCGCTGCGCGCCGACCCCGGGCTCATCCCGGCCGCCGTCGAGGAGGTGCTGCGCTGGCTGCCGCCCTTTCCCGAACTGGGCCGCCGGGTCACCCGGCCCGTGGTCCTCGGCGGCCACGACATCCCGGCGGACGCCCTGCTGATGGCCCATCTGGGCGCCGCCAACCGGGATCCCGCCCGGTTCACCGAGCCCGACGTCTTCGACGTGACCCGGAGCCCCAATCCCCATCTCACCTTCGGGCACGGCATCCACTTCTGTTTCGGCGCACCCCTGGCCCGGCTGGAGGCACGGATCGCCCTGCGTATGTTGCATGAACGATTCCGCATGCTGACGATCCCCTCCTACGAGGACATCGCCTACCAGAACCCGGCCGTCATCGTCGGCGTACGACATCTGCCCGTCGAGGTCGGCAGACCGTAGCCCCGGCGCGCCGCAGCGCCTCCCGGCCGGCCCCGCACCGCTCATCAGGGCCGGACCGGCACACCCGCACCTGAGACCCATCCAACGGAGTCCCCTTCTCATGCCGTACACCATCCCCGCCGCTCCGGCCGCCTCCCGGACACCGTCCCCGTCCCCCCGGGAGCCGCAGGACCTGCACCGGGAACTGCAGGACCGGCTCGACACGCTGGCCCGGACCCACCGGGTGCCCGGCGCCCAACTGGCCCTGCACACCGGCACGGACGTGATCGCCGTGCACACCGGCACCGCCGATGCCACGACCGGCAGCCCCTTCACCGCGGACACCGCCGTCCCGCTGGGCTCGCTCACCAAGCCCTTCACCGCCGCGCTCGTCCTGCTCCTGGCCGACGACGGCGACCTCGACCTGGACGAGCCCGCCGCCGGCCAGCTCCCGGAGCTGGCCGGGATACCCGAGGTGACGATACGTCACCTCCTTGCCCACACCGGCGGGTTACCCACCGGCCCGGATTCGGACACCGCCGCCGCGACCACCGCCCCGCGTTATCTCGCCACCGTCTGCACCGGCCGCGACCTGCTGTTCGCGCCCGGGACCGACTTCTCCTACTCCAACGCCGGCTACGTCGCCGCCGGACGGCTGGTGGAGACGGTCACCGGCATGCCGTGGCCCGACGCGGTCCGGGCGCTGCTCCTCGAACCCCTCGGCATCCGGCCCGCGTTCACCGACGACACCGCGCCCACCCGTCCCGTGGCGGCCGGGCACGCCGCCAACACCGCGACCGGGCAGGCCCGTCCGGCCCGGCAGAACCTGGCACCGCTGGAGGCGCCGGCCGGCGCGCTGCTCGCGAGCGCCCTGGACCTGATCGCGTTCGGCAACGCGCTCACCGGCCGCTCGGACCTGCTGCCGCCCGCCGTCGCCAAGGAGATGCGCCGGCCCGAGCACGCCGCCCGCCCCGGCACGCTGGCCGACGGCTGGGGCCCCGGACTCGCCCTGTACCGGCGGGACGACCGGATCTGGTGCGGCCACGACGGCAACGCCCAGGGCACGTCCTGCCACCTGCGGGCCGACGCGGAGAGCGGCGTCGTGGTGGCCTTCACCGGCAACGCCGGCGCCGCCACCGCGTTGTGGCGCGACCTCGCCGAGGAGGTGACCCGGCTCACCGGCATCCCGGTGCCGGCCGGCGCGCACACCGTGGACCGGGGCCGGCCCGTCGCGCTGTCCGGCTGCGAGGGCACGTACCGCAACGGCACCACGACCTACCGCGTCGCGCCCGGTCCCGACGGCACGCCGGCGCTGTCCGTGGACGGGGACCTGCCGCTGCCGCTGGTCTGCTACGCCGACCTGTCCTGCGATCTGCGCGATCCGGCCACCGGACGCCTCGAACCCGGCGGACGGTTCCACCGCGATCCGGCCACCGGCCGGGTCGACCGGGTACAGATCTCCGGACGCACGGCCCGCCGCACCGACGACGGCTGAACCGGGATCCCGCCGGTATCGGTACCGGTGCCGGTACCGCTGAGTGCCGTGCCGTGCCGGTTCGAGTCCGGCTCCGGGCCGGCTCGGTTCCGGGTCCGGCGCCGTGCCGGCCGCGGTGCGGGCGCCGGTCCGGTCCGGTCCGGTTCCGGTTGGCATCCGCGTCCGCTCCGGTCGCGGCTCCGGTCTCGCCGGTGTGGCCGGTTTCGTGGGTACGGCCGGCAGGGTGTTGGTGGCTGTCGTGGGCCCGGGGTCCGGTCCCGGTCGCGGTGCGGTCCCGGGTGTTCCCCGGCCCCGGACCCGGTGGACCGCTCCTCACCCCGGCGCCTCCGTGACCGGCCGGGCGCCCCGGCCGTCCCGTGCCGGCACCGGTCACCGCTCCCCGGCGCCAGGCCCCGCCGCACCGCACCGCCGTCCCGTCACGTATGCCCGGTGACCCGCTCCCGCTCCCGTGCCCCGAGGCCCACCGGGGTCGCCCCGCGCCGTATCGCCCCGCTCTCCGAAGGACTTCACCCATGACGGACCTGCACGACAAGCCCGCTCCGGCGTCCTCCCTGCCGCTCTCCGGCCCCGCCGCCGGCGTGCCGGAGAGCGGCGTGGCACCGGCGTACCCGACGCTCGGCGAGCTGTTCACCGCCTGGGTGACCCGCACGCCGGACGCACCGGCCCTCACCGACGGGCGGCGGACCTGGACCTACCGCGAACTGGCCGCGCGCGCCGACCGGCTGGCCGCGCACCTGAGACGGCGGGGAGCCGGGCCGGACCGGGTGGTGGCCCTGGTCCTGCCGCGCTCCTTGGAGCTGATCGCGGCCGAGCTGGCCGTCGCGCGGGCGGGTGCCGCCTTCCTGCCCGTGGACCCCGCCTATCCCGCCGAGCGCCGGGCGCTGATGCTCGCCGACGCCGGGCCGGCCGTCGTCCTGGACGATCCGCGCGAGGCCGGCGAGCTGCTGGAGGCGGAGGAGGCGCCGGCCGCCGGGGACGGCGCGGTACGGCGGCCCGGAACCGGCGCGGACCACGCGGCGTACGTCATCTACACCTCGGGCTCCACCGGCACCCCCAAGGGCGTCACGGTCACCCATCGCGGCCTCGGCGGCTTCACCTCGGCCGCCGCCGAACGGTACGCGGTGGGCCCCGGCGACCGGGTGCTCCAGTTCTCCTCGCCGAGCTTCGATGCCTCCGTGCTGGAGCTGTGCGTCTCCGTCCTGTGCGGCGCCACGCTCGTCGTACCGCCGCACGGGCCCTGGCTGGGCGACGAACTCGCCTCCGTCCTCGACGAGTTCGGCATCACCCACGCCCTCATCCCGCCCGCCGCGCTGGCCACGCTGCCCGACCCGGCGCGGGGTGCCGGGAGCCGTCTGCGCACGCTGATCGTGGGCGCCGAGGCCTGCTCGGCGGAGCTCGTGGACCGCTGGGCGCCCGGCCGCCGCATGATCAACTCCTATGGGCCGACCGAGGCCACCATCGTCGCGACCTGGACCGGGCCGCTCACCGCCGGCCGGGGCACCCCGACGATCGGCGGCGCCCTGCCGCACACCCGGGTGTACGTCCTCGACGCCGCGATGCGGCCCGTACCGCCCGGCGCGGACGGTGAGCTGTACGTCGGTGGCGACGCGGTGGCGCGCGGATATCTGGGCCGTCCGGGCCTGACCGCGGCCCGGTTCGTCGCGGACCCCTTCGGCGTGCCCGGCGCCCGCCTGTACCGCACCGGGGACCGGGCGCGCCGGACCGCCGACGGGGAACTGGAGTTCCTCGGGCGGCTGGACCGGCAGGTGAAGATCCGCGGCTTCCGCATCGAGCCGGGCGAGATCGAGGCGGCCCTGCGCCGCGCCGGTGGCGGATCGGTCGGGGAGGCGGTGGTCGTGGTCCGCGAGGACGAACCGGGCCACCAGCGCCTCGTCGCCTACGTCACCCCGGCCGGCCCCGCCGTCCCCACGGACGCGGCCGGGCCCCGCGACCCCGCCGTTCCGGCCGACGCCGCCGAGCCGGGTGACCTCACCGCTCCGGTCGGCTCCGGCGAGCCGCTCGACTCGGCCGGTCCCGCCGGCGCCGTCGGACCGCGTGACTCCGCCGCGTCCGCCGGTTCCGCCGAACCACTGCTTCCCGCGCCCTCGGCCGGTTCCGCGGAACCCCGCGACGCGGCCGGGCCTCGCGACCCCGCCGAGCCGCTCGGCCCTGCCGTGACGGCCGACGCCGCCGAGCCGCTCGACCCCGCCGCTCTGCGCAGTGCCGTGGCCGCCCTGCTGCCCGGGCACATGGTGCCCGCCGCCGTCGTGGTGCTGGAGCGGATGCCGCTCACCCCGCAGCACAAGATCGACCGGCGGGCGCTGCCCGCGCCGGGACGTGCGGTCGCGGGCGGGCAGGTGGCGCCCCGGTCGGAGCGGGAGCGGACGCTCGCCGCGATCTGGGCGCAGGTGCTGGGCGTCGACGCGGTCGGGGTGACCGACGACTTCTTCGAGCTGGGCGGTGAGTCCCTCCTCGCCGCCCGGCTCCTCGCCCGGGTCCGGGACGAGCTGGGTGTCCGGCTGACCTTGCGGGACGTCTTCACCGCACGCACCGTCGCCGCCCTCGCCCCGCTGCTCGCCGACCCGTCGGCCGCCGCCGCCCCGGAGCCGATCCCGCCCGCCCCGGCCGGGGACGGCCTGCCGCTGTCCAGCGCGCAGCGACGGCTGTGGTATCTGGACGACCTCTCCGGCGGCGGCACCGAGTACAACACCGGCGTGGCCCTGCGGCTGCGCGGCGCCCTGGACCCGGACGCGCTGCGCCGCTCCCTGTACCGGCTCGCGGCCCGGCACGCCTCCCTGCGCACCGCCTTCGCCACCGCCGACGGCCAGGGCGTCCAGCGGATCGCGCCGGAACCCGAACTGCCGCTGCGGACGGCCGACCTCGCCGGCGTGCCCGACGCGGAGGAGGCCGTCGAGGCGCTGCTCACCGAGGAGCTGAACCGCCCCTTCGACCTGACGGCCGGCCCGCTCACCCGGGCCCTGCTCGTCCGGCTGGGCGCCGAGGAGCACGTACTGCTCCTGGCCCAGCACCACATCGTCACCGACGGCTGGTCCGTCGGCATCCTTACCCGCGAACTCGCCGCCCTCTACCACGCCGAGACCACCGGCGCACCCGACGGCCTGCCCGAACCCGCCGTCCAGTACCCGGACTTCGCGGTGTGGGAGCGCAGACAGCGGACCGGTGACGCGGACACCGCCGACCTGGCCTACTGGAAACGGCACCTGACGGGCCTTCAGCAGTTGGAGCTGCCCACGGACCGGCCGCGGCCCGCCGTGCGCACCACCGCCGGCGCGGCCCACCGGCACCTCCTGCCCGCCGAGCTGGTGACCCGGCTGCGGCATCTGGCCACCGGGCGCGGCACGACGGTGTTCACGCTGTTCGCGGGCGCCGCCGCCCTGCTGTTCTCCCGCTACTCGGGACAGCGGGACATCGCGTTCGGCACCGTCACCACCGGGCGCGGACGGCGGGACCTGGAGGACGTACCCGGGTTCTTCGCCAACACGGTGGTGCTGCGCGGCGAGGTGGACGAGCGGGTCACCGTGGACCGGTTCGTGGAGAGCGTGCGGACGACCGTGCTGGACGCCTTCGCCCATGACGGCGTGCCGTTCGACCGGGTGGTGGAGGAACTCGCCCCGCCCCGCGACCCCAGCCGCACCCCGCTGATCCAGACGCTCGTCGTCCAGCAGAGCGCGCTGCCCGTGCCGCCGCTCGCCGGCGGGCTGCGCCTGGCCGAGCATCCGCTGCCCCGCCCGGCCGCCCGCTTCGACCTGGTCCTGGAGTTCACCCCCGACGCGGACGGCGGCTCGGTCCTGACCGCCGAGTTCAACACGGACCTCTTCGACGCGGCGACCGTGGCCCGGATGACCGCCCATCTGCACCGCCTGCTGGAGGGCATGGCGGACGGACCGGGCCGCACCCTGGCCGAACTGCCCATGCTCTCCGCCGGTGAACAGCGCACCCTGGTGGACAGCTGGAACCCGCCCGCCCGCCGGCTCCGGGACACCGCGGACGCCACGCTGCCCGGCCTGCTCCACGCCCAGGCGGCCCGCACCCCGGACCGTACGGCCGTGATCTGCGGCCCGGACCGGCTGGACTACGCCGAGGTCGCCCGGCGCGCGAACCGGCTGGCCCGGCAGCTCGTCGCGCGCGGCGCGGGCCCGGAGACCCTGGTCGCGCTGTGCCTGCCGCGCACCGCCGACCTCGTGCCCGTGCTCTGGGCGGTGCTCACCTCGGGTGCCGCCTACCTCCCCGTCGACCCCGGCTATCCCGCCGAGCGGGTCCGGCTCATGCTCGCCGACGCCCGGCCCGCCCTGGTGATCGCCACCCGGGAGACCGCCGCCGCCCTGCCCCCGGACTGCGACCCGCTGTACCTGGAGGACTGCGCCGACCCGGCCGTGCCCGGCACGGGCCTCACCGACGCCGACCGGCTCCGCCCGCTGCTGCCGGACCACCCCGCGTACGTCATCTACACCTCCGGCTCCACCGGCCGCCCCAAGGGCGTCGTGGTCACCCACCGCACGGTCGCCGCGCTGGCCCGGTGGGCGCGGGAGCGGTTCGGCGCCGACGGGCTGGCCCATGTGATCGCCGCGACCTCCCTCAACTTCGACGTCTCCGTCTTCGAACTGCTCTGCCCGCTCACGGCCGGCGGCACCGTCGAGGTCGTCGCCGGCCTGCCGGCCCTCGCCGACGGCACCGGACCACGGCGGGCCGGGCTGCTCAGCGGCGTACCGTCCGTCGTCTCCCGGCTGATCGCGGGCGGCACGGCGCCCGTGACCGCCGGCACCGTCGTCCTCGCCGGCGAGGCGCTGCCCGCCCAGACGCTGAAGGAGCTGCGCGCCGCCCTGCCCGGCTGCCGCGTCGCCAACATCTACGGCCCCACCGAGGCCACCGTGTACGCCACCGCCTGGTTCGCCGGGGACCGGCTGCCCGAGCAGGCCCCGCCCATCGGCACCCCGGTGGCACTCACCCGCACCTATGTCCTGGACGGCGCCCTGCGGCCCCGGCCCGTCGGCGTCACCGGCGAGTTGTACCTCGGCGGCGCCGGCCTGGCCCGCGGCTACCTGAACCGGCCCGGACTGACCGCCGCCCGCTTCGTCGCCGACCCGTTCGGCGCGCCGGGAGAGCGCATGTACCGCACCGGGGACCTGGTGCGCCGCCGCGCAGACGGCGCGCTGGAGTACGTCGGCCGGACCGACCAGCAGGTCAAGGTGCGCGGCTTCCGCATCGAGCTGGGCGAGGTGGAGGAGGCGCTGCGCGGCTGCGCCTCGGTGGCCGAGGCCGCGGCCACCGCCGCCACCGACGACGACGGCCACCGGCGCCTGGTCGGCTACGTCGTCCCGGCCCCCGGACAGCGCACCGACGCCGAGGCCGTACGCCGGGAACTGGGCCGCACCCTGCCCGACTACATGGTCCCGTCGGCCGTCGTCGTACTGGACGCCCTGCCGCTCAGCCCGAACGGCAAGGTCGACCGCGGCCGGCTCCCCGACCCCGGGCCCGCGGTGCGCGCGGTACGGCACGTCGCGCCCCGCACCCCCACCGAGCGCGCCCTCGCCGCGATCTGGGCCGAGGTGCTGCGGGTGGAGCGGATCGGCGTGGACGACAACTTCTTCGAACTCGGCGGCGACTCGATCCTCAGCATCCAGGTGGTGGCCCGCGCCCGGCAGGAGGGCCTGCCGCTGACCTCCCGGGACGTCTACCAGCACCAGACGGTGGCCGCCCTGGCCCGCCGCGCGGACGCCGCCGGCGGCCCGCGCGAGGCCGCCCCCCGACCGGAGGCCGCCACCGGCACCGCCCCCCTGACCCCCATCCAGCACTGGCTGTTCGACACCGCCGCCGACCGGGCCGGCCACTACGCCCAGGCGCTGTCCGTCCGGCTGCCCGGCGACCTGGACCCGGCGGCGCTCCAGGACGCGCTGAACGACCTGGTCGCCCACCACGACGCCCTGCGCTCCCGCTTCACCGCCGACGGCCCGGACGGCGCCCCGGCCTGGACCGTGGACGAGCGCGCGCCCCGCCTGCTCCTGGCCCGGCACACCGGGCCGGAGACCGACACCCCCCACTTCGGTCCCTTCGACCTCGCCCGGGGACCGCTGGTGCGGGCCGTCCTGCACGACACCGGCACCGGCCGGCCCCCGGTGCTGCACCTCGCCGTCCACCACCTGGTGGTCGACGGCGTGTCCTGGCGGCTGCTGCTGGAGGACCTGGACCGCGCCTACCGGGCCCGCCGCGCCGGCCGCGACGGCGCCGCCGCGCTGCCCGCCAAGTCCTCGCCGCTGCGCCAGTGGGCCCGCCGGCTCGCCGCCCACGCGGCCGACGGCGGCTTCGACGACGAACGCGCGTACTGGACCCGTGCCCTCCCCGCGACCGCACCCCCGCCGCCGACGGGACCCGCCGGCACCTACGCCGAACAGCGCGCGGTCACCGTGCGGCTGAGCCCCGAGGACACCTCGGCGCTGCTGCGCACCCTGCCCGACACCTACCGCACCCAGGCCAACGACGTCCTGCTCGGCGCCCTCGGCCGGGTCCTGTGCGGCTGGAGCGGCCTGGACCGGGTGCTGGTCGACGTCGAGGGACACGGCCGCGAGGAACTCTTCCCCGACCTCGACATCAGCCGCACGGCCGGCTGGTTCACCACCCGGTACCCCGTCGCGCTCGCCGTCCCCGGGGACGCCGGCTGGGACACCGTGCTGAAGCGGGTCAAGGAACAGCTGCGCGCCGTACCCCGGCACGGCCTCGGATACGACGCCCTCGGCCGGCTCGCCGGCCGGGAGGCGGCGCCGCCCGCCCCGCAGGCCCGGATCAGCTTCAACTACCTGGGCCGGATGGAACTGCCGCAGGACCCCGACGGCCTCTACCGGGGCACCGTACGCCCCTTGGAGCTGGACGCCGACCCGGCGGCCGCCCGCCCGCACGCCCTGGAGGTCGTCGGACAACTCACGGACGAACGGCTGGAGTTCACCTGGTTCTACGCGGACGGACCGCACCGCGAGGAGGAGGTCGCCGGCCTCGCCCGGCGCTTCGCCGACGCGCTCGCCGACCTCGCCCGGTACGCCGCCCGGCCGGGAGCCGCCGGCCGCACCCCGTCCGACTTCCCGCTGGCCCGGCTCGACCAGGCCGCCGTCGACCGGATCACCGGCGCGGACCCGGCGGCGGTGGCGGACGTGTACCCGCTCACCCCGACCCAGGCCGGCATGCTCTTCCACGGTCTGTCCGAGGACGACCGCGGGGTCTACCTCCAGCAGCTGACGTTCGTGCTGGACGGCGTGCCCGACCCCGGCGTCCTCGCCGCCGCCTGGCAGCACGTGACCGACCGCACCGAGACGCTGCGCGCCCGGGTCGTCTGGCAGGACGTGCCCGAACCGCTGCTGGTGGTGGAGGCCCACCCGCGCATACCGGTCACCCACCTGGACTGGCGCGACCTGACCGAGGACGAGCGCCGCGCCCGCCTGGACGACGTACTGGCCCGGGACCGCGCGCGCGGCATCGACCTCGGGCGGGCCCCGCTGCAACGCCTGCTCCTGATCCGCCTGTCCGGCACCGCCGTGCGCGTGGTGTGGTCCTTCCACCATCTGCTGCTGGACGGCTGGAGCATGTTCCAGGTCCTCTCGGACGTCTTCGCCCACCACGCCGGAACCGGCCCCGACGCCCTCCCGCACCGCGCACCGCACCGCGAGTACGTGGCCTGGCTGCGGCAGCGCGACCCCGCCGAGGCCGAACGGCACTGGCGGCGCCGCCTGTCCGGGCTGGCCGAGGCCACCTGGCTGCCGTACGACCGCGAGCCGCGCGAGGCCCACCGCGCCGAGTCCACCCACGCCGTGCGCCGCACGCTGCCCCCGGCCGCCACCCGGGCGCTCCAGGAACTGGCCCGGACCTCCGGCCTCACCCTCAACACCCTGGTGCAGGGCGCCTGGGCGCTGCTGCTGGCCCGGCAGGCGGGCCGGGACGAGGTGGTGTTCGGCACCACCGTCGCCGGCCGGCCGCCCGAGCTGCCCGGCGCCGACACCATGACCGGCCTGTTCATCACCACCCTGCCCACCCGGGTCGCCGTCCCCGGCCACGGCACCCTGCTGGACTGGCTGCGCGCCCTCCAGCACGACCAGAGCGAGGACCGCCGCTTCGACCACCTGCCCCTCACCCGGCTGAAGACGTTCACCGAACTGCCGGAACGCACACCGCTGTTCGACAGCATCGTCGTCTTCGAGAACTACCCCGTGGACGACGGCCTCGCCGCCGCCCACGGGCTGCGCCTCAGTGGCCTGGAAGGCGTCGAGAGCACCAACTACCCGCTGAGCCTGACCGCCTACCCCGGAACGGAGCTGGCCCTGCGGCTCGGTTACGACCCCAGCCTGTTCGACACCGGCACCGCCGAGCGCATGGCCGAGTACCTGACCGTGCTGCTCACCCACCTGCCCGCCGGCTCCCTCCGCCCGCCCGCCCGGCTGCCGCTGCTCGCCCCCGACCGCCGCGCGCAGGTGCTGGACGCCTGGAACGACACCGCCACCGACCTGCCCGACACCACCGTCGCCGCCCTCTTCGCCGCGCAGGTGCGCCGCACCCCCGACGCCATGGCCCTGGAAGCCGGGGACGACCGCCTGACCTACCGCGAACTCGACGCCCGGGCCGAGGCGTTGGCGGGCCGGCTGGCCGCGCTCGGAGTACGGCCGGAACGGCCGGTCGGCGTGCTCATGGAGCGGTCCGCGGACCTGATCGTCGCGCAGCTCGCGCTCGTCCGCACCGGCGGGATCTACGTGCCGCTGGACGGCAGGGCCCCGGCCGAACGGCTGCGCCGGATGCTGGCCGAGGCCGGCGCGGACCTGCTGCTCACGGACGCCGGCCGGGAGCGGACGGCCCGGGAACTGCTGCCCGGCGACGGCGTGCTGCGGGCGGACGACACCTCCGTCGCGCCCCTCGTGCCGACGTACGCCGTCCATCCCGACAACGTCCAGTACCTGATGTTCACTTCGGGCTCCACCGGCACCCCCAAGGGCGTCGCGGTGCGCCAGCGGGACGTCGCCGCGCTGGCCCTGGACCGGGCCTTCGCCGGACACGACCGGGTCCTGGTGCACTCGCCGCACGCCTTCGACGCCGCCACGTACGAGGTGTGGGTGCCGCTGCTGCGCGGCGGCACGGCCGTCCTCGCCCCGCCCGCCGGGCTCGACGCCGCCCAGGTCCGCCGGGCCGTCACCGAGCGCGGCGTGAGCTGCCTGTGGCTGACCGCCGGCCTGTTCCGGCTGCTGGCCCAGGAGGACCCCGGCTGCCTGCGCGGCGCCCGCGAGGTGTGGACGGGCGGCGAGGCCGTGCCCGGCGCGGTCGTCCGCCGCGTCCTGGACGCCTGCCCCGGCCTGACCGTCGTGGACGGCTACGGCCCCACCGAGACCACCACCTTCGCCACCCGCCGCGTCTTCCGCTCCGGCGATCCGCTGCCCGCCGTCCTGCCCATCGGCCGCCCCCTGGACAACACCCGCGTCTACGTCCTGGACACCGCCCTCCAGCCCCAGCCGCCCGGCATCCCCGGCGAGCTGTACATCGCGGGCGCGGGTCTGGCCCGGGGCTACGCCGGCCGGCCGGGCGCGACCGCCGCCCGCTACGTCGCCGACCCCTACGGTCCGCCGGGCACCCGGATGTACCGCACCGGCGACCTCGTGCGCTGGAGCGCCGACGGCGAACTGCACTTCGTCGGCCGCGCCGACGACCAGATCAAGATCCGCGGCTTCCGTGTGGAACCCGCCGAGATCGAGGCCCGGCTCACCGCCCACCCCGCCGTCGCCGAGGCCGTCGTCTCCCTGTACGAGGACGCCGGGCGCAAGCGGCTCGCCGCCCACCTCGTACCGGCCGAAGGCGCCGCGGCGCCCTCCGCCACCGAGCTGCGCGCGCACCTGGCGGCCGGACTGCCCGACTACATGCTGCCCGCCGCGTTCGTCACCGTCCCCGGACTGCCGCTGACCGCCAACGGCAAGGTCGACCGGCGGCGGCTGCCCGCACCCGACTGGTCGGCGGGCGGCGAGCGTGCCCACCGCGAGCCGCGCACCGGCACCGAGCGGATCCTCGCCGGGATCTGGGCCGAGCTGCTCGGCGTCGAACGCGTCGGCGTCGACGACAACTTCTTCATGCTCGGCGGCGACTCCATCCTCAGCATCCAGGTGGTCTCCCGGGCCCGCGCCGCCGGACTCGCCCTCACCCCCCGCGACCTGTTCCGCCACCCCACGGTGGCCGAACTGGCCGCCGCCGGCGGCGGCGCGGCACCCGCCGTCGCCGGCACCGCACCGGTCGCCGGACCGGCCGGCCTCACCCCGATCCAGCACTGGTTCCTGGACGCGCGGCCCGCGCACCCCGCCTTCTTCAA
Organism: Streptomyces sp. SCL15-4; assembly: GCF_033366695.1. Lineage (NCBI taxonomy): Bacteria > Bacillati > Actinomycetota > Actinomycetes > Kitasatosporales > Streptomycetaceae > Streptomyces > Streptomyces sp. SCL15-4. The sequence goes on along the minus strand of NZ_JAOBTQ010000001.1, from coordinate 1,110,712 downwards.
CCAGTCCGTCGTCGTCGAGACGCCCGGCCCGGTGGACGAGGACGCCCTGCGCCGCGCCCTCACCGCGCTGTGGACCCACCACGACGCGCTGCGCGCCCGGTTCCGCCGCACCGCCGACGGCGCCTGGCAGCAGGACATCGCCGCCCACGACGGTCCGGTCCCCGAACTCCTCGGGCTCCACGACCGGCGGGCCGAGGAGGACGTCACGGCGGCGACCCACGCGGGACTCGACCTGGAGACAGGCCCGTTGTTCCTCGCCCGCCTGTTCACCGCCGACGACGGCCGGCCCGCCCGGCTGCTGCTCGTCGCCCACCACCTGGTGGTCGACGGCGTCTCCTGGCGGATCCTGCTGGAGGACCTGGAGACCGCCTACCGGCAGGCCGCCGCCGGCGAGCCCGTACGGCTGCCCGCCCGCACCACTTCGGCGGCCGAATGGGTCCGCCGGCTGCGCGGCCTCGACGTCACCGGGCAGCTCGCCCACTGGGAGCGGACCGCGCGGGCCGCGGCCGACCCGCTGCCCGTGGACCTGGCCGGCGGCAACACCATGGCCGGCGTCCGCGAGGTGACCGTGCGGCTCGACCGCGAGCGCACCGACGCCCTGCTGCGCCGCGTGCCCGGCGTCTACCGCACCCGCGTGGACGACGTCCTGCTCACCGCGCTGGGCCGGGTCCTCGCCGACTGGACCGGACGCGCCACCGTCGCCGTCGGCCTGGAGGGACACGGCCGCGAGGACCGGTCGGCCGAGGACGTCGACCTGTCCCGCACGGTCGGCTGGTTCACCGCGCTCCACCCGGTGGCCCTGACCGTCCCGGCGGGCGACTGGGGCACCGCGCTGAAGACGGTCAAGGAACAGCTGCGGGCCGTACCCGGCCGAGGGCTCGGCTACGGCGTGCTGCGCCACCTCCTCGGCGACCCACGGCTCGCCGACGCCCCCGAACCCGGCATCAGCTTCAACTACCTGGGCCGCTTCGACTGGTCCGCCGACGACGCCGCGCTGGTCCGGGCGGTGCCCGGCGGCCTCGGCGGCGCGGAGGCACCGGACACCGAACGGCCGCACCTGCTGGACGTCGTGGCCCGCGTCGAGGACGACCGGCTGGAGATCACCTGGTACTACGGCGGCGGACGGCACCGCGAGGAGACCGTCGCCGCGCTCGCCGAGGGCATGCTGACCGCGCTCGGCGACATCGTCGCCCACTGCGCCCGCCCCGACGCGGGCGGCCGCACCCCGTCGGACTTCCCGCTGGCCCGGCTCGACCAGGCCGCCGTGGACCGCGTCGCCGGCGACGGCCGGGACGTCGAGGACGTCTACCCGCTCACGCCGATGCAGGAGGGCATGCTCTTCCACAGCCTGCTCGACCCGGCCGGCCGCACCTACGTCAACCAGGTCCAGCTCGTGCTGGCCGGCGTCACCGACCCGCACGCGCTCGCCACGGCCTGGCAGCACACCGCCGACGCCAACCCGGTGCTGCGCACCCACCTGGTCTGGCAGGAGACCGCCGAACCGCTCCAGGTCGTCCGGCACCGGGCCACCGTGCCCGTCACCCACCACGACTGGTCCGCCCGCCCCGGCGAAGACCGCGCACGCGAACTGGACCGGCTGCTCGCCGAGGACCGCGAGCGGGGCATCGACCTCGCCGCCGCGCCCCTGATGCGGCTCACCCTGATCCGGCTGTCCCCGGACCGGGTCCGCCTGGTGTGGACCTTCCACCACGTCCTGCTCGACGGCTGGAGCGCCGCCCAGGTCTTCGACGAGGTCTGCGAGCGGTACGCCGCCCTCACCTCCGGGCGCCGCCCGCACACCCCCGAGCGCAGGCCCTTCGCCGACTATCTGCGCTGGCTCTCCGGACGCGACACCGGCCGGGCCGAACGGTACTGGCGCACCACCCTGGCCGGCTTCCAGGCACCCACCGAACTGCCCCGCGACCGGCGCCCCGACGGGGCCCACCGCGCCTCCTCCTCCGGATCCGTGCGCATGACCCTCGGCCCGGACGTCTCCGCGCGGCTGCGGGAAACCGCCCAGCGGGCCGGACTCACCCTCAACACCGTCCTCCAAGGCGCGTGGGCGCTGCTGCTGTCCCGCTACGGCGGCGGCACCGACGTGGTCTTCGGCACCACCGTCTCCGGCCGGCCCGCCGAACTGCCCGGTGTCACCTCGATGGTGGGCCTGTTCATCAACACCCTGCCCACCCGGGTCCGCGTCGACGGCTCCCGCCCGCTGCCCGAGTGGCTGCGCGAGATCCAGACGGCCCAGTCCGAGGCCCGCCGTCACGACTTCGTCTCGCTGGCCCAGGTGCAGTCCTGGAGCGAGGTACCGGGCGGCACCGCGCTGTTCGACTCCCTCGTGGTCTTCGAGAACTACCCCTTCGACGCGGGCGCGCTGTCCCGGCACGGCCTCGCCATGGAGCAGGAACGGGACCTGGAGCCCACCAACTACCCGCTCAGCGTGGTCGTCGCCCCCGGCGACACCCTCACCGTGAACCTGGACTACGACCCGGCCGCCTTCGACGCCGCAACGGTCACCGCGCTCGGCGAGAGCCTGCGCGCCCTGCTGACCGGCATGGCCGCCGGCCTGAACCACCGCCTGGCCGAACTGCCGCTGCTGGAACCGGCCGAGGAACGGGCGCTGGTGGCCCGGTTCGGCGGACGGACGGCCGAGGCACCCGAGGACACGCTGCCCGGCGCGTTCCGGCGGCAGGCCGAACGCACCCCGAACGCCCCGGCCGTGCGCCACGGCGACCACCTGCTCACCTACCGCGAACTCGACGCCCGCTCCAGCCGGCTGGCCCGGCGGCTCATCGCCGCCGGCGCCGGACCCGAACGCTTCGTCGCGCTCTGCCTGCCCCGCACCGCCGACCTGGTCACGGCGCTCCTCGCGGTGCTCAAGAGCGGCGCCGGCTATCTGCCCGTCGACCCCCAGTACCCGGCCGAGCGCGTCGCGTTCCTCTTCGAGGACGTACGGCCCGACGCCGTGATCACCGCCGCCGAGACCGCCGGCCGGCTGCCCGAGGGCCCCTTCACCCGGATCCTGCTGGACGACGCGGACCCCGCGGCGCCGGACACCCCGGTCGGCGACGACGAACGCCACGCCACCCTGCTGCCCGGCCACCCGGCCTACGTCATCCACACCTCCGGCTCCACCGGCCGCCCCAAGGGCGTCGTCGTCAGCCACGCCTCCGTCCTCGCCCTCACCGACTGGGCGGCGGCCGAGTTCGCCGGCCGGGGACTGCACCACGTGGTGGCCTCCACCTCGCTCAACTTCGACGTGTCGGTCTTCGAGATCTTCGCCCCGCTGCTGTCCGGCGGCTGCGTGGAGATCGTCCGCGACCTGCTGGCCCTCGCCGAGCGTCCCGGACCCTGGCGGGCCGGACTGCTCAGCGCGGTGCCCTCGGCACTGGACCGGCTGCTCGCCGAGGACGCCGTGCGGATCAGCGCCGACACCGTCGTGCTCGCGGGGGAGGGGCTGCCGGCCCGGACCGTAGGCCGGGTCCGCGACGCCATCCCCGGCAGCGAGGTGCGCAACATCTACGGCCCCACCGAGGCCACCGTCTACGCCACCGCCTTCACCTGCGACCCGGCCGACCCCGACCGCGACCCGCCGATCGGCCGGCCGCTCGGCGGCGCCCGCGCCCATGTCCTGGACGAGCGGATGCGGCCGGTGCCGCCCGGTGCGCCCGGCGAGCTGTTCCTCGCCGGGACCGGCGTCGCGCGCGGCTACCTCCACCGCCCCGGCCTGACCGCCGCCCGCTTCCTGCCCGACCCGTTCGGCCCGCCGGGCAGCCGCATGTACCGCACCGGCGACCTGGTCCGCTGGACGGCCGACGGCGACCTCGTCTACCTCGGCCGCGGCGACGACCAGGTGAAGGTGCGCGGCTTCCGCATCGAACTCGGCGAGGTCGAGGCCGCCCTGGCCCGCCACCCGGCCGTGGCCGCGGCGGCGGCCCGCGTCCTCGAACACGCCGGCCACCGCCGCCTCGTGGGATACGTGGTGCCTCGCACACCGGCCCCGGCGGACTCCGCCGGGCCCGGTCCGTCCGGCCCCTCGGGCGCCCGCCCGGCCAATCCGCCCGACCCCGCCGAGCTGCGTGCCTTCCTCGCCCGCAGTCTGCCCGACCACCTCGTCCCCGCCCTCGTCGTGCCGCTGGAACGGCTGCCGCTGGGTGCCACCGGCAAGCTCGACCGGCGGGCGCTGCCCGTGCCGGAGTGGGGGGCGCCGGCCGCCGGGACGTCCGGCCGGCCGCCGCGTACCGAGGCCGAGCGGACCCTCGCCGCGATCTGGACCGAGGTGCTGGGCGTGCCCGAGGTCGGCGCGGACGACAACTACTTCACGCTCGGCGGCGACTCCGTCCTCGGCATCCGGATCGTCTCCGCCGCCCGCCGGGCCGGTCTCGCGCTGACCCCCCGGCACCTGTTCACCCACCAGACCCTGGCCGAACTGGCCGCCGCGGCCGACCGGCTGCCGGCCGCCGCCGTCACCGCCGAGCAGGGCCCGGTGACCGGCGAGACCCCGCTCACCCCCGTCCAGCACTGGCTGCTGTCCACCCTCACCGGCGACCCGGCCCACTTCAGCCAGACGGTCTCCTACGAGCTGGCCGCGGACCCCGACGAGACGCTGCTGCGGGCCGCCCTGGCCGCCGTACTGGAGCACCACGACGCGCTCCGCATGCGCTACGAGCGCACCCCGGAAGGCAGGTGGCGGCAGTACGGCACCGCGCCCGGCGACCGGGAGGCGCACCTGGAGGTGCACCACGGCGCGGACCCGGACACGGTCGCCGGTGCCCTCGGCGCCGGGTTCGACCTGGCCGGCGGGCCGCTGCTGCGGGCGGCGCTGTGCCGGCCGGCCGGCGCGGCCCGCCCGGTGCTGCTGCTGTCCGCCCACCACCTCGTCGTGGACGCCGTGTCCTGGCGGCTGGTCCTGGAGGACCTGGACACCGCCTACCGCGCCCTGCGGGACGGCGGACGGCCCGCCCTCGCCCCGAAGAGCACCTCGTTCCGCGACTGGGCGCGACGGCTCGCCGCACACACCGAGGCGGGCGGCTTCGACGCCGAACTCCCGTACTGGCAGGACCTGGACGCGGGCACCGCGCTGCCCGTCGACCGTCCCGGCGGCGCCAACACCGTCGCCGACGAGGACACCGTGAGTGCCGGACTCGACGCCGAGGAGACCCGCCGGCTGCTCCAGGACGTCCCGGAGGCGTACCGCACCCGCGTCAACGACGTGCTGCTCACCGCGCTGGGCCGGGTCCTGGCCCGGTGGACCGGCCGGGACCGGGTGGCGGTGACCCTGGAGGGCCACGGCCGCGAGGACCTGTTCGAGGACACCGACCTCGCCCGGACCGCCGGCTGGTTCACCGCGATGTACCCGGTCGCCCTGGACGTGCCCCGGGACGCCGGCACCGGCACCGTGCTGAAGTCGGTCAAGGAGAACCTGCGGGCCGTACCGCACGGCGGACTCGGCTACGGCACACTGCGCCACCTGCACCCCACCGCCGGCCGCCGGCTGCCCGCCCTGCCGCCCGTCTGCTTCAACTACCTGGGCCGGCCGGACGGGACTCCCGCCGCGGGCGGCCTGCTGCACGCACCGCGCGGCGGCCTCACCGGCGGCATGGACCGCTCGGCGGACCGGCCGCACCTCCTCGACGTCCTCGGCCAAGTCGTCGACGACCGGCTGGAGTTCACCTGGTCGTACTCGCGCGGGCTGCACCGGCGGGAGACCGTCGCCCGGCTGGCGGCCGAGCTGACCGGCGAACTCCGCGCGATCGTCCGGCACTGCGCCGAACCCGGCGCGGGCGGACGCACCCCCTCCGACTTCCCGCTCGCCCCGCTGGACCAGGCGGCCGTGGACCGGCTCGTCGGCGACCGAGCGGACGTCCGGGACGTCTACCCGCTCACGCCCACCCAGACCGGCATGGTGATGCACGGCCTGGACGAGGCCGGACACGGCCTGTACGTCGAGCAGATCACCTTCGTGGCCGACGGCGCCCGCGACCTCGCGGCCCTGGCCGCCGCCTGGCAGCACGTGGTCGACCACACGCCCGTGCTGCGCACCTCGATCGCCCTGCACGGCGTACCGGTGCCGCTCCAGATCGTCCACCGGCACGCGACCCTGCCGGTCACCGAGCACGACTGGAGCGCGCTGCCGGCCGAGCGGCACGCGGCGGAGCTGGAGCGGCTGCTCGCCGACGAGCGGGCCCGCGGCCTCGCCCTGGACCGGGCCCCGCTGCTGCGGCTCGCCCTGGTCCGGCTCGGCCCGGACGCGGTCCGGGTGGTGTGGACCTTCCACCACGTCCTGCTGGACGGCTGGAGCGTCTTCCACGTCCTGTCCGACGTCATGGCCGCGCACGCCGCCCTCACCCAGGGCGAGCGGCCACGGCTGCCCGAGCGCAGGCCGTTCGGCGACTACGCCGCCTGGCTCGCCGCCCGCGACACCGCCGCCGCCGAGGACCACTGGCGCGGCGCCCTGGCCGGCCTCGGCGCCCCGACCCCGCTGCCGTACGACCGGCGGCCCGCCCCCGACACCACCGCCCGCTCCGGCGCCTGGCTGTCCCGGCGGCTCGACCCCGGACAGTCCCGGAGCCTGACGGAGTTCGCCCGCCGCCACCGCCTCACCCTCAACACCCTGGTCCAAGGCGCCTGGGCGCTGCTGCTGGCCCGGTGGAGCGGGCAGCGGGAGGTCTGCTTCGGCACCACCGTCTCCGGACGGCCCGCCGGACTGCCCGGCGCCGACACCATCACCGGCCTGTTCATCACCACGCTGCCCGCCCGCACCGAGGTCGACGGCACCGCCCGCTGCGACACCTGGCTGCGCGCCCTCCAGGAGGCCCGGGCCGAGGACCGCCGCCACGACCACCTGCCCCTGGCCGAACTGCACACCTACACCCACCTCCCGCCCGGCACCTCGCTGTTCGACAGCCTGGTGGTCTTCGAGAACTACCCGGTCGGCGACGCCACCGCGGGCGCGCACGGGCTCGCGCTGCGCGACCTGGACGCCCGGGAGGCCACCAACTACCCGCTCACCGTGGTCGTCTCGCCCGGCGACCGGCTCACCGTCGAACTCGGCTACGACCCGCGGTACTTCGAACAGGCCACCGCCGCCTCGATGGCCGGCCAGCTGCTGCACGCCCTGCACGCGCTGGCCGCCTCGGACGGCACCGCCCGCCTCGACGACCTCGACGTGCTCCCGCCCGCCCACCGGGAACGGCTGCTGCGCGGCCCCTCCCGGCCCGCGCCCGCACCGGTGCCCGCCGCCACCCTGCCGGCCCTGGTCGAGGCCGCCGTCGACCGCCGGCCCGCCGACCCCGCCCTCCAGGCACCCGGCACCCTGCTCACCTTCGCCGAGGCCGAGGCGCGGGCCAACCGGCTGGCACACCGGCTCATCGCCCGCGGCGCCGGGCCCGGCGACCTCGTCGCGCTGCTGCTGCCCCGCTCGGCGGACATGGTGCTGGCCCAGCTCGCGGTGGCGAAGACCGGCGCCGCGTTCCTGCCGGTGGACCCCGCCTACCCCGAGGAGCGGATCGCCCTGATGCTGCGCGACGCCGCCCCCGCCCTCACCCTGGACGCCAAGGAGATCGCCGCCCTGCTCGCCGCCCCGCCGGACGACACGCCCGGGCACCGGCCCACCGACGCCGACCGGACCCGCCCGCTCGACCTGGACGACCCGGCCTACGTCATCTACACCTCCGGCTCCACCGGCACCCCCAAGGGCGTCGTCGTCACCCACCGGGGCATCGCCGCGTTCAGCGCCGCCGAGGCCGCCCACTACCACGTCGCCCCCGGAGACCGGGTGCTGGCCTTCGCCACGCCCAGCTTCGACGCCTCCGTGCTGGAGCTGTGCATGTCCCTGCCGCACGGCGCCCGGCTCGTCGTACCCCGGCCCGGCCCGCTGCTCGGCGCCGAACTCGCCGACGTGCTGCGCGGCGAGCGCGTCACCCACACCCTGCTGCCGCCGGCCGCCCTCGCCACCCTGCCCGCCGACACCCCCGGCACCCTGCCGGACCTGAAGACCCTGATCGTCGGCGCGGACGCGTGCGGTGCCGAACTCGTCGCCCGCTGGGCCCCGCACCACCGCATGGTCAACTCCTACGGCCCCACCGAGGCCACCGTCGTCGCCACCTGGTCCGCTCCGCTGGAGCCCGACGGCACCGCGCCGCCCATCGGCCGCCCGCTGCCCGCCACCGGCGCCTACGTCCTCGACGCCCGGCTGCGACCGGTCCCCGACGGCGTCCCCGGTGAACTGTGGCTGACCGGACCGGCGCTGGCCCGCGGCTACCTCGGCCGGCCCGGACTGACCGCCGCCCGGTTCCGCGCCGACCCGTTCGGGCCGCCCGGCACCCGCATGTACCGCACCGGCGACCTGGTGCGCCGCGACGGCGCGGGCGAACTGCACTACCTGGGCCGCACCGACCACCAGCTCAAACTGCGCGGCCACCGCATCGAGGCCGGCGAGGTCGAGACGGTCCTCACGTGCCACCCGGGCGTGCTGGACGCGGTGGTGACCGTACGCGAGGACGAACCGGGCCTGCCGCGCCTGGTCGCCCACCTGCTCGCGGCCCCCGGTGCCGAACCGCCCACCGCCGCCCATCTGCGCGAGCTGGCCGCCCGCTCGCTGCCGGGATACATGGTGCCGTCGGCGTTCGTGGTGCTGGACCGCTTCCCGCTCACCGAGAACGGCAAGACCGACCGGGCCGCCCTGCCCGCCCCGGTCCCGGCCGAGGAGCGGGAGAGGCCGCGGTACGTGGCGCCCCGCACCCCCACCGAGGAGGCGCTGGCCGCCATCTGGGAGGAGACCCTCCAGACGCCCGCGGGCGCCGAGGACGACTACTTCCTGCTCGGCGGCGACTCCCTGCGCGCCCTGCTCATCGCCTCCCGCGCCAACGACGCGTTCGGCGTCACGCTCACCCCCCGCGACGTCCTGGTCTCCCGCACGGTCGCCGCCCTCGCGGAGCTCGTGGAGGAACAGGTGCTGAGCGAACTCGAGGCGGCCGCGTACGGCGATCCCGAGGAAGACGACGAAGACCCGGCGTACGGCGGCGAAGACGCCGCGTACGGCGGACACGGCCACGAAGACGCCGCGTACGGCGGCCCCGACCACGACGAACGGTGAGGACCCGACGACCATGACGTCTTCGACCCCTTCTCCCTCCTCCGGCTCCTCCCGTCCCGCCCGGCGCGCCGGGTCCTCCCCGTCCGCCGGTGCCTCCGGTTCCTCCCGCCGGGACCGCGCCGAGGCGCTGCCCGAGGAGATGCGGGAGGCGCTGCGGCGGCGCCTGGCCGGCCGGGCCGCCGGCGGCGCCGCGCCCGCCGCCCGGCAAGGCATCCCGTGCGCCGACCGGGAGAGCCCGCTGCCGCTGTCGTTCGCGCAGCAACGCCTGTGGTTCCTGGACCGGCTGCGGCCCGGCGACGCCCGCTACAACAGCGCGGTCGCGGTCCGCTTCACCGGCGCGCTGGACCACGAGGCGCTGCGCGCGGCCCTCGCCGCCGTCGTGGCCCGGCACGACGCCCTGCGCACCACCTTCGAGGAGACCGACGGCCGGCCCGTGCAGCTGGTGGGTCCGGCGGGCCCGGTGCCGCTGCCGGTCCGGGACACGAGCGACCTGGACGCGGACCTGCTGGCGGAGTACTCCCGCCCCTTCGACCTGCGGCACGGCCCGCTGCTGCGCGCCCTGCTGCTGCGTGAGTCGCCGACCGCGCACGTCCTGCTCCTGACGGCCCATCACATCGTCACCGACGGCTGGTCGATGGGCGTGGTCCTGGACGAACTGTGCACCGCCTACGACGACCTGGCGCGCGGTGCCGCTCCCGGACTGCCCCCGGTGCCCACGCAGTACCCGGACTTCGCCGTATGGCAGCGCGCACAGCTGTCCGGCCCCCGCCTCGACCGCGAACTCGCGCACTGGAAGGCGCAGTTGACGGGAACGGTGGCGCCGGAGCTGCCCCTGGACCGGCCCCGGCGCGGTGAGGAGGCGGGCGAGGGCGCCGTCCACACCTTCACCGTCCCGGCCCCGCTGACCGCCCGCCTGCGCGACCTGGCAGCCGAGCGGCACAGCACCCTGCACACCGCCCTGGTCGCCGCCGTCCAGGCGCTGCTGGCCCGCTGGTCCGGGCAGGACGACATCGCCGTCGGCTCCCTCACCCCCGGCAGGCCCCGCACCGACCTCGAACGCACCGTCGGGTTCTTCGTGAACACCGTCGTGCTGCGCACCCAGGTGGACGCCTCCGATTCCTTCCGCGACCTGCTGACGAAGGCCGCCGGCACGGTGAGCGACGCCTTCGCCCACGGCGACACGCCGTTCGAGCGGATCGTGGAGGCGGTGGGCGCGCCCCGCGAGGCGGGCCGCAACCCGCTGTTCGACGTGATGGTGCTGCTGCACCCCGCCCCGCCCGCCGCCACCGCCCCGCGCGGGCTCGCCGCCACCCCGGTCACCGTGCCCCGGCGGGCGGCCACCTTCGACCTGAGCATCGAGTTCGTACCGGACGGCGCGGGCCTGACCGGTCTGCTGGAGTACCGCACCGACCTGTTCGACGCCGGCACCGCCGAGCGGCTGGCCGGACAGCTGCTGCGCCTGCTCCAGGGCGCGGCCGAGGCGCCGGACCGCCCGCTGGACAGCCTGCCGCTGCTCTCGCGGGAGGAGATGCGCCAGGTGCTGCACGACTGGAGCGCCGGCCCGCGGCAGCCCGTGCCCGACGCCACCCACCCGGAGATCTTCCAGCGCCGCGCGGCCCGCACGCCGGGCGCCCTCGCGCTCGTCGCGGGCGGCGAACGGCTGGACTACGCCACGCTCAACGCCCGCGCCAACCGGCTCGCGCACCACCTCATCGCGCTCGGCGCCGGCCCCGAACGGCTGGTCGCGCTGCGGCTGCCGCGCACCGCCGACATGATCACCGCGATCCTCGCCGTGTGGAAGGCCGGCGCCGGCTACCTGCCGCTGGACCCGGCCCTTCCCGAGGAGCGCGTCCGGTACCTGCTGGACGACGCCCGCCCGGCCCTGGTCCTGGACGAGGCCGCGCTCGGCGCCGTACCCGCGACCGCCCCGGACACCGACCCCACCGACGCCGACCGGCGCGCCCCGCTGGACGCGGAGCACACCGCGTACGTCATCCACACCTCCGGCTCCACCGGCCGCCCCAAGGGCGTCGCCGTGCCCCACCGCGCGGCGGCCCACCTGCTCGCCGCCCACCGGTCCGGCTTCGTCGCCGAGGCGGGCGGCGGTCCGCTGCGGGTCGCGCTCACCGCGTCCTTCTCCTTCGACACCTCACTCGAAGGCGTGCTGCTGCTGGCCGACGGCCACCCGCTGCACCTGGTCGACGAGGCCACCCGGATGGACCCGGCCGCGCTGGTCGAGTACGTGGTCGAGCACCGCATCGACTTCCTCGACCTCACCCCCTCCTACCTGCGGCAACTGCTGCCCGCCGGACTGCTCACCGACCCCCGGCACCACCCCCGCGTCCTCATGCTCGGCGGCGAGCCGGTCGGACCCGCGCTGTGGCGGGAGCTGGCCGCCCACCCGGACGTCACCGCGCACAACTTCTACGGCCCCACCGAGTGCACGGTCGACGCGCTGTCCTGCCGCATCGACGACCGCGACCGCCCGCTGGTGGGCCGCCCCCTGCCCGGGCTGCGTGCCTATGTGCTGGACGCCCGGCTCCAGCCGGTGCCGCCCGGCGTCGGCGGCGAGCTGTACCTCGCGGGCCCGCAGCTCGCCCGGGGCTACACCGGCCGGCCGGGCCTGACCGCGGCCCGCTTCCTCGCCGACCCGTTCGGCGCGCCGGGGGAGCGGATGTACCGCACCGGCGACCTGGCCCGCTGGACCGCCGACGGCCGCCTCGACTACCTCGGGCGCGCCGACGACCAGGTCAAGGTGCGCGGCCACCGCATCGAGCCCGGCGAGATCGAGGCCGCGCTGCTCGCGCTGGACGGCATCGCCGCCGCCGCGGTCGTCCCCGTACCCGACCCGCACGGCCACACCCGCCTGGCCGCCTACGTCGTCCCCGCGCCCGGCGCGTCCCGGCCCGTCCCCGCCGACCTGCGGGCGGCCCTGCGCCGGGTGCTGCCCGAGGCGCTGGTGCCGTCCTCCTTCACCCCGCTGGCCGCGCTGCCCCTGACCACCAGCGGCAAACTGGACCGCCGCGCCCTCCCCGCACCCGAGAACCCCGTCGAGGAAAGGCAGTTCACCGCCCCGCGCACCCCGGAGGAGGAGACCCTCGCCGGCATCTGGGCCGAGGTGCTCGGGGTGGACCGGGTGGGCGTCACCGACAACTTCTTCGAGCTGGGCGGCGACTCCATCCTCGGCATCCAGGCCGTCTCCCGGGCCCGCGCCGCCGGGCTCGGCATCGGCTCCCAGGACGTCTTCCGGCACCAGACGGTCGCCGACCTGGCCGCCGCCGCGACCCGCCGCACCACCGCCGTGCCCGCGCCCCGGCGCCCGCACGAGGACGGGCCCGCCCCGCTCACCCCCGTCCAGGAGTGGTTCTTCGCCACCCACGGGCCGCTGCGCCACTTCGCCATGTCGATGCTGCTCGACCTGCCGCACGACCTCGACACGGAGGCACTGGAACGGGCGCTGGAGGCCGTGGTGGCCCACCACCCCGCCCTGCGCACCCGCTTCACCCGCACCGGGGACACCTGGCGGCAGCGGCCCGGCACCGGCCCGGCCGGCGAACTGCTGACCCGCTGCGCCCCCGGCACCCCGCCCGCCGACGCGGCCGGCGCCGCCCGCGCCGCCCTGGACCCGGCCACCGGCACCCTGCTGCGCGCCGCCCTGCTCACCGGACCCGGCCGCCCGCGCCTCTTCCTGGCGGCGCACCACCTGGCCGTCGACAGCGTCTCCTGGCGGATCCTGCTCGCCGACCTGGAAACGGCCTACCGGCAGGCCGCGATAGGCAAGGAACCCCGGCTGGAGCCCGAACACACCCCGTTCACCGCCTGGGCGCGCGACCTCGCCGAGCGGGTCCGGGCCGGCGGCCTGGACGACGACCTGCCCTACTGGACGCGGGAGACCGCCGAGCCGCCCGCCCCGCTCCCCGTCGACCTGCCCGGCACCCCGCTCGCCGGATCCGTGCGCACGGTCCGCACCCGGGTGGACCGGGCCACCACCGAGGCCCTGCTGCGCAAGGTGCCCGGCGTCTACCGCACCCAGGTCAACGACGTGCTGCTGAGCGCGCTGGGCCGGGTGCTGGCCGACTGGACGGGCACCGACCGGGTGACCGTCGCCCTGGAGGGCCACGGCCGCGAGGAGGATCCGGCCGAGGGCACCGACCTGTCCCGCACGGTCGGCTGGTTCACCACCCAGTACCCCGTCACCCTCGTCCCGGCGGGCCCGGACGACTGGGGGACCACCCTGAAGGCCGCCAAGGAACGCCTGCGGGCCGTGCCCCGCCGGGGCCTCGGCTACCAGGCCCTCGGCCACCTCGGATCGCCCCTGCCCGCCGCGCGGGCGCTCGGCGGACTCCCGCTTCCCCAGGTGTGCTTCACCTACCACGGCCAGTGGGAGGCGCCCGCCGGAGGCGACTTCACGCCCGTCGCCGACGTACCCGGCACCGACATGGACCCCGGCGCGCCCCTGGACCACCTCCTGGACGTGTCCGCACTCGTCGCCGACGGCGAACTGGAGATCACCTGGCACTACAGCGACCAGGTGCACCGCGCCGGCACCGTACGGCGGCTGGCCGACGGCATGGTGACCGCGCTCGCCGCCATCGCCGAGCACTGCGCCCGGCCCGGCACGGGCGGCCGCACCCCCTCCGACTTCCCGCTGGCCCGCCTGGACCAGGCCGCAGTGGACCGCCTGGCCGGCGACGGCCGGGACGTGGAGGACCTGCTGCCGCTCACCCCGCTCCAGGAGGGCATGCTCTTCCACCGGCTGGTCGGCGGACCCGACGACGTGTACGTGGACCAGGCCGCCCTCCTGCTGGACGGCGTCACCGACCCCGACGCCCTCGCCCTGGCCTGGCAGCGGGTGACCGACCGCACCCCGGCCCTGCGCACCTCGGTGGTGTGGGAGGGCGTGCCGGTGCCGCTCCAGGTCGTCCACCGGCACGTCACCGTGCCCGTGGAGCAGGCGGACTGGCGGGAGTTCGACGCGCGGGAGCGGGCCGCCCGGCTGGAGCGGCTGCGCGCCGAGGACCTCGCGCGCGGCCTGGACCTCGGCACCGCCCCGCTGATGCGGCTCACCCTCGTCCGGCTGCCCGACGCCCGGCTGCACCTGCTGTGGACCTCCCACCATCTGATCCTGGACGGCTGGAGCCTCGCCCAGGTGCTCACCGACGTCTTCGAGGAGTACGCCGCGCTCACCACCGGCACCCCGCCCCGGCCCCCGGCGCGCCGCCCGTTCGGCGACTACGTGCGCTGGCTGGCCGGCCGGGACTCCTCGGCCGCGCGCGAGCACTGGCGGGCCGTCCTCGCCGGGTTCGCCACGCCCACCCCGCTGCCCGCCGACCGCGTCCGGCGCCCGGGCCACGAGACCCGCTCGGCCGGCGTGCACACGGCCGGGCTGTCCGAGGAGGTCTCCGCACGGCTGGCCCGCACCGCCCGGTCGGCCGGGCTCACCCTCGGCACCGTGGTGCAGGGCGCCTGGGCGCTGCTGCTGTCCCGCTACGGCGGTGAGCCGGACGTGCTGTTCGGCACCACCGTCTCCGGACGCCCCGACGACCTGCCCGGCGCCGAGTCGATGGTGGGCATGTTCATCAACACCCTGCCCACCCGGGTCCGCGTGGACGGCGACCGCACGGCCGCCGAGTGGCTCCGGCGGCTCCAGGAGGAGCAGGCCGAGGCCCGGCGGTTCGCCGACGTGTCCCTCGCCGAGCTGACCTCGCTGAGCGACGTGCCCGCCGGCAGCCCGCTCTTCGACAGCATGGTCGCCTTCGAGAACTATCCCTTCGACGAGGCGCGTTCGGCCACCACCGGCATCCGGCTGGCCGACGTCTCCTCCCGCGACGCCACCAACTACCCGCTGGTCCTGCGGGCTTACCAGGGCGAGCGGTTCGGCTTCGACCTCGCCTACGACCCCGAGCTGTTCGACGCCCCGACCGTACGCTCCCTGGCCGACCGGCTGTGCCTGCTGCTCACCGAGCTGGCCGACGACCCGGACCGGCCGCCGCACGCCCTCGCCTGGACGACCGCCGAGGAACGGCGCCGGCTGCTGACGGACTGGAACGGCACCGAGGAGGGCCGGCCCGCCGACACCCTGGACGCCCTGTTCGCCGCCCAGGCCGCCCGCACACCCGGCGCCGAGGCCGTCACCTGCGGCGGCGAACGGCTCGACTACGCCACCCTGGACGCGCGCGCCGGACGGCTCGCGCACCGGCTCGCCGAACTCGGCGCCGGACCGGAGACGTTCGTCGCCCTCGCCCTGCCCCGCTCCACCGACCTCGTCGTGGCCGTCCTCGCCGTCCTCAAGACCGGCGCCGCCTATCTGCCCGTCGACCCGGCCCTGCCCGCCGACCGCGTCCGGCACCTGCTGGACGACGCCCGGCCGGTGACGCTGGTGACCACCCGGCGGACCGCGGCCGCAACCGGCGTGCCCCGGCTGCTGCTGGACGACCCGGACGTACGCGCCGACCTGGCCCGCCGCCCGGCCGCCGGCCCGCCCCGCCGGGCCCTGCCCGAGAGCCCCGCCTACGCCATCTACACCTCCGGCTCCACCGGCCTGCCCAAGGGCGTCGTCGTCCCGCACGCCAACGTCGTCCGCCTGTTCGGCCGCACCCGGCCCTGGTTCGGCTTCGGCCCCGACGACGTGTGGACGCTGTTCCACTCCTACGCCTTCGACTTCTCGGTGTGGGAGCTGTGGGGCCCGCTGCTGCACGGCGGCCGGCTCGTGATCGTCCCCGAGGACACCGCCCGCTCCCCGGAGGACTTCCTGCGCCTGCTCGCCGACGAACGGGTCACCGTCCTCAACCAGACCCCCTCCGCCTTCTACCCGCTGATCCGCGCCGACGCCGAACTGCCCGAGGTGAGCGAACGGCTGGCGCTGCGGACGGTGGTGTTCGGCGGCGAGGCGCTGGACGTCGCCCGGCTCGCCGACTGGTACGCCCGCCACCCGGACACCGCGCCCCGCCTGGTGAACATGTACGGCATCACCGAGACCACCGTGCACGTCACCTACGCGCCGCTGGACGCCGCCGCGGCCCGCGCCGGCACCGCGAGCCCCATCGGCACCGGCATCCCCGACCTCAGGCTCTACGTCCTCGACGGTCGCCTCCAGCCGGTGCCGCCCGGCGCCGTCGGCGAACTGTTCGTCGCCGGCGAGGGCCTGGCCCGCGGCTATCTGAACCGCCCCGGTCTCACCGCGGCCCGCTTCCCCGCCGACCCGTTCGGACGCCCCGGCAGCCGCATGTACCGCACCGGCGACCGGGCCCGCTGGCGGGCCGACGGCACCCTGGAGTACCTGGGCCGCGCCGACCAGCAGGTGAAGATCCGCGGCTACCGCATCGAGCCCGGCGAGATCGAGGCCGCCCTGCACCGCCACCCGGGCGTGGGCGCGGCCACCGTCGGCGTGTACGAGGACGCCGCCGGCACCCGCCGGCTGGTCGCCCACGTCGTCGGCACCGGCACCGGCGACCGCGCCGTGCCGCCCCCGTCCGCCGCCGAACTCCGCGCCCACCTGGAGGGCCTGCTGCCCGCGCACATGGTGCCGGCCGCCTATGTGCCGATGGCCGCGCTGCCGCTCACCGTCAACGGCAAGCTCGACCGGCGCGCCCTGCCCGCGCCCGGCCCCGACGGCTTCGCCGCCGACGCCACCCGCACCCCGCCGCGCACCCGGGCCGAACGGCTGGTCGCCACCGCCTGGACGGACGTCCTGGACACCGACGAGGTCGGCGCCGACGACGACTTCTTCGCCCTCGGCGGCGACTCCATCCTCGCCGTCCGCGTCACCTCACGGCTGCGCGCAGCCTTCGGCACCGACGTCTCGCCCCGGCTGCTGTTCACCCACTCCACGCTGTCCGCCCTGGCCGCCGCGCTGGACGAACCCGGCGGCGGCGACACCGCCGGCACCATCCCGGCCGCCGACCCGGACACCCCGGCCCCCCTGTCGTACGCCCAGCAACGCCTGTGGTTCCTCGACCGGTTCGAGCCGGGCGGCACCGACTACACCACCCTGTCCGCGCTGCGGCTGCGCGGCCCGCTCGACACCGGCGCGCTGCGCACCGCGCTGGACGCGCTGGTCGCCCGGCACGAGGCGCTGCGCACCACGTTCGCCGAACACGACGGCCAGGCACGGCAGTTCGTGCACCCGGCCCGGCCCGTCGACCTCCCGGTGGACGACCTCGCGGACGACAGCGCCCTGGACGCCCTGCTGGAACGGGAAGCCGCAACCCCCTTCGACCTGGCCACCGGGCCGCTGCTGCGCGCCCGCCTGGCCCGGCTCGCCGACCGCGAGCACGTCCTCGTCCTGGCCGTCCACCACATCGTCACCGACGGCTGGTCCGGCGGTGTGCTGGCCCGGGACCTCGGCGAGCTGTACACCGCGGCCCTGGAGAACCGCCGCCCCGACCTGCCCGGCCTGCCCGTCCGCTACACCGACTACGCCGCCTGGCAGCGCGCCCGCACCGAACGCGCCGAGTCCGACCTCGCCTACTGGCGCGAGGCCCTGGCCGGCGTGACCCCGCTGGAGCCGCCCACCGACCGGCCGCGCCCCGCCGTCCGCACCCGGACCGGCGCCCTGCTGACCTTCACCCTGCCCGCCGCGCTCACCGAGCGGCTGCGCGAGCGCGGCCGGGAGGCCGACGCCACCCTCTACATGACCCTGGTGACGGCCTGCCAGGTCCTCCTCGCGCGCTGGGCGGGCCAGGAGGACGTCACCGTCGGCACCGTCACCGCCGGCCGCGAGCGGCCCGAACTGCACGACGTGGTCGGCATGTTCGTCAACACGCTGGTGCTGCGCGCCCGGGTCCGTCCCGAGCTTTCCTTCCGGGAGCTGCTGGCCGGGGTGCGCACCACCGTCCTGGAGGCGTTCGCCCACCAGGAGGTGCCCTTCGAACGCGTCGTGGACGCCGTCCAGCCCGAACGGGACACCAGCCGCACCCCTCTGTTCCAGGTCATGGTCGCCCTGCACAACCTCGACGCCGAGCCGCCCCGGCTGCCCGGCCTGGCGGTGGAGCCGGTCACCCCGCCGGTCCGCACCGCCGCCTTCGACCTCGCCTTCGACTTCGTGGAGAGCGACGGCGGCCTCACCGGCCATCTGGAGTACAACACCGGCCTGTTCGACACCGACACCGCCGAACGCCTCGCCGCCCGGCTGCGCGTCCTGCTGGAGGCCGCCGCCGAGGACCCCGGGCGGACGGTGGGCCGGCTGCCGCTGATGACCGGCGACGAACGGCGCCAGGTGCTCCGCGACGGCCAAGGCGCCCCGCTGCCCGCGCCGGACACCACCTTCCCCGCCCTCTTCCAGGCCCAGGCCGCCCGCACCCCCCACCACACCGCACTGGCCGCCCGCGACACCACCCTGGACTTCGCCGCGCTCAACCGGCGCGCCAACCGGCTCGCCCACCACCTCATCGCCCGGGGCGCCGGTCCCGAGGACGTGATCGCCGTACGGCTGCCGCGCACCACCGACCTGATGGTCGCCCTGCTCGCCGTCCTCAAGGCGGGCGCCACCCTGCTCTGCCTCGACCCCGCGCTGCCCGAGCGCAGGCAGGACTTCCTCCTCGCCGACGCCCGCCCGCACACCCTGCTGACCGGCCTCGGCGAGGTGCCCTGGGACCGGCTGCCCGACCACGACCCGACCGACGCCGACCGGATCAGGCCCCTGCTGCCCGGACACACCGCCTACCTCGTCTACACCTCCGGCTCCACCGGCCGTCCCAAGGGCGTCGCCGTCGAACACCGGCAGCTGGTCAACCTCTGCCACGACCACCGCGAGGGTCTGCTCGCCGCGCACACCGCGGACGGACACCGGCTGCGCGCCGCGCTCAGCGCCTCCTTCTCCTTCGACACCTCCTGGGAGGGCCCGCTGCTCCTCGCCCTCGGCCACGAGGTGCACCTCATCGACGAGGACGTCCGCCTGGACCCCGAGGCGTTCTGCGCCCAGGTCGCCGCGCACCGCCTGGACCTGGTCAACGTCACCCCGTCGTTCCTGCGCGAACTGACCGCCGCCGGACTGCTCGCCCCCGGCCGCCACCACCCGCGCCTGCTGCTCGTCGGCGGCGAGGCCGTCACCCCGGCCGGCTGGCGCGAACTCGTGCGCGCCGAACGGGAACTGGGCGTCGCCGTGTACAACATGTACGGGCCCACCGAGTGCACCGTCGACGCGGTGTACGGCCGCGCCGCCGACCGGCCCGACCGCCCCGTCATCGGCCGCCCCGGCGGAGGCCTGCGCGCCTACGTCCTCGACGGCGCCCTCGATCCGGTGCCGCCCGGCGTGCCCGGCGAGCTGTACCTCGCCGGGGCGCAGGTGGCCCGCGGCTATCTGAACCGGCCCGGCCTGACCGCCGCCCGCTTCCTCGCCGACCCCTTCGGCGCGCCGGGCGAGCGGATGTACCGCACCGGGGACCTGGCCCGCTGGGACCGGGACGGGCTGCTGGAGTTCCTGGGCCGCGCGGACGAACAGGTCAAGATCCGCGGGTTCCGCATCGAGCCCGGCGAGGTGGAAGCCGCCCTGCTGGACCACCCCGACGTCGCCGACGCCGCGGTGGCCGCCCGGGAACACGCCGGCCGGCTCATGCTCGTCGGCTATGTGGTGCCCGCCGCCGGCCGCGTACCGTCCGCCGACGCGCTGCGGCTCGCGCTGCGCGCCTGCCTGCCCGACCACATGGTGCCCGCCGCGTTCGTCCCGCTCGCCCGCATCCCGCGCACCACCAGCGGCAAGACCGACCGGCGCGCCCTGCCCGCCCCGCCCGAGCAGCCCGACAGCACCACCCCCTACGTCGCCCCCCGGCCCGGCACCGAGGAACGCCTGGCCGCGATCTGGGCCGAGGTGCTCGGCGTCGGACGCGTCGGCGCCCGCGACAACTTCTTCGCCCTCGGCGGCGACTCCATCCTGAGCATCCAGATCGTCTCCCGCGCCCGGCAGGCCGGACTCGCCCTCACCACCAAGGACGTCTTCCGGCACCAGACCGTCGCCGAACTCGCCCTGCGCGCCAAGGAATCGGCGCCCCACCGGGCCGCCGCCGAGGAGCCCGGCGAGGCGCCGCTCACCCCGATCCAGCACTGGTACCTGGACGGCCGCGATCCCGCTCGGCCGCTGCGGTTCACCATGACCCAGCGCCTGCAACTCGCCGCCGGCACCGGCACCCCGGCGCTGGAACAGGCCGTCCACGCGGTCGTCCGCCGGCACGCCGCGCTGCGCACCCGGTTCCGCCGCACTCCCGACGGCTGGCGCCAGGAGGCGCTGCCCGAGGCCCCGGACGGCGTGTTCAGCCGGCACGACGTGGCCGCGCTCGACGACCCGGCGCTGGAGAGCGAGGCCCAGCGGCTGACGGAGGAGGCGCAGGCCGGCCTCGATCCCACGGCCGGGCGGGTCCTGCGCGTCCTGTTCCTCGACCGAGGCCCGGAGCGGCCCGGCCAACTCGTCGTCACCGTCCATCACCTGGTGATCGACGGAGTGTCCTGGCGCATCCTGCTCGCGGACCTGGAGGACGCCCACCGGGCGACGGCGGCCGGCCGGCCCGCCGACCTGCCCGCCACCGGCACCTCCTACGGCCACTGGGCCGCCCGCCTTCAGCGGCACACCCGCTCCGGCGCCCTGGACGCCGACCTGCCGTACTGGACCCGCACCGGCACGGCCCCCGCCGGGCTGCCCGCCGGACGCCCCGGCCCCAACACCCACGGCACCGCCGCCACCCTCACCGTCACCCTGGACCCGGCCGCCACCGACGCCCTGCTGCGCCGGGTCCCGGAGACCTACCGCACCCAGGTCAACGACGTCCTGCTCAGCGCCCTCGGCCGCACCCTGGCCCGCTGGTGCGGACGCGACACCGTCCTGCTGGGCGTGGAGGGCCACGGCCGCGAGGAGCTGTTCGAGGACGTGGACCTGTCGCGTACCGTCGGCTGGTTCACCGCCGAGTACCCGCTCGCGCTGCGCGTCGCGCCGGACGCCGGCTGGCACGACACCCTCCGCTCGGTCAAGGAACAGCTGCGCGCGGTCCCGCTGCACGGCCTGAGCCACGGCGCCCTGCGCCACCTGGTGCCCGGCAGCCCCCTCGCCGGCGCCCCGGCACCGCAGGTCGGCTTCAACTACCACGGCCGGTGGGACGCCGACGGCGCCGACGGCCTGATCCGCGGCGCGCTGCCCCCGGCCGGCCGCGACACCGACCCGGACGAACCCCGCCCCTACCTGCTGGACATCACCGGCGTGGTGCAGCACGGCCGCCTCGAACTCGGCTGGACCTACCCGGCGGCCGTCTACGACGAGGCCACCGTCCGCCGGCTCGCCGAGGACACCCTCGCCGCCCTGCGCGAGATCGTGACGCACTGCGCGGACCCCGGGACCGGCGGCCGTACGCCCTCCGACTTCCCGCTCGCCGGCCTCGGCCAGGAACAGCTGGACCGGCTCGTCGGCACCGGCAGGCACATCGAGGACGTGCTGCCGCTCACCCCGCTCCAGTCCGGCATGCTCTTCCACGGCCTCGTCGACACCGAACACGCCTACTTCGACCGTACGGCCGTACGGCTGTCCGGGGTGGCCGACCCGCACGCCTTCGCCACCGCCTGGCAGCAGGTCGCCGACCGCACCCCGGCGCTGCGCACCAGCGTCCACTGGCACGGCCTGCCCCGTCCCGTCCAGCTCGTCCACCGCCACGCCGAACTGCCCGTCACCCACCTCGACTGGCGCGCTCTCACGCCCGCCGAACGCGCCGAGCACACCGAGCGGCTGCTCGCCGAGGACCGCGCGGCCGGCCTGGACCTCACCACCGCGCCGCTCACCCGGCTCACCCTGGCCGCCCTGCCCGGCGACGAGGTGCTGCTGCTGTGGTCCACCCACCACATCGTCCTCGACGGCTGGAGCACCGGGCAGCTGCTCACCGAGGTCTGCGCACGCTACGCGGCCCTCACCGGCGGCCCCGGCGAGGCACCCCCCGTGCGGCGGCCCTTCGCGGACTTCCTGCACTGGCTCGGCGCGCAGGACGAGACGGCCGCCGAACGGCACTGGGCCGACGCGCTCGCCGGGTTCACCGCCCGCACCCCGCTGCCGTACGACCGCACGCCCGCCGAGGCCCACCGCGCCCGCTCCGCCGCGGCCGTCCACCACGAGCTGGACGCCGGGGTCTCCCGGCGGCTGCGGGAGAGCGCCGCCCGCGCCGGACTCACCGTCAACACCGTGGTGGAGGGCGCCTGGGCGCTGCTGCTGGCCCGCTCCGGCGGCCGGGACGACGTGGTGTTCGGCACCACCGTCTCCGGCCGCCCGGCCGAACTGCCCGGCGTCGAAGGCATGATCGGCATGTTCGTCAACACCGTGCCGACCCGGGTACGGATTCCCGCGGGGCCGGTGCTGCCGTGGCTGCGCGACCTCCAGGAACGGCAGAGCGACGCCCGTCGCTTCGACTTCCTCGCCCTGTCCCGCATCCAGGCCCTCGGCGAAGTACCGCCCGGCGAGCCGCTGTTCGACAGCATGGTGGTGTTCGAGAACTACCCCGTGGACGAGTCGGCGACCGCCCGCACCGGCGTCCGCGTCGAGGAGGTGCGCGCCGACGACGCCACCACCTTCGCCTGGTGCCTGCGCGCCCACCTCGACGAACGGCTCGGCTTCGACCTCGCCTACGACCCCGCGCTGTTCGACGCCGGCACCGCCGAGCGCGCCGCCGGCCGGCTGGCCGCGCTGCTCGCCGCCCTCGCCGACGGCTTCGACACCGACCTGGCCGACCTGGACCTGCTCACCCCGGCCGACCGCGAGCTGCTGGCCGCCTGGAACACCACCGCCCGCCCGGCCGTCCCGCGCAGCCCCGTGGACCTGTTCGCCGAACAGGTCCGCCGCACCCCGGACGCGATCGCCGTCCAGGACGGCGACCGCGAGCTGACCTACCGCGAACTGCACGAGTGGGCGCGGGCGCTGGCCGGCCGGCTGCTCGCCGGCGGGCTGGCGCCCGAGGACCGGGTGGCCCTGCTGCCGGACCGCTCCGCAGAACTCGTCGTCGCCCAGCTCGCCGTGCTCCTCGCCGGCGGCGCCTACGTCCCCGTCGACTCCCGCGCCCCCGAAGAGCGCCGCCGCACGCTGCTCACCCAGGCGGGCGCGGCCATCCGTCTCACGGCGGCCGACGTGACCGCGGCCCGCCCCGGCGCCACGGCGGACCGGACACCGCCCGCCGGCACCACCCGGCCGGCGGCACCGGGCACCCTCGCGGAGGGAGCACGGGAGACCGGTCCCGACCGGCCCGCGCGCGGACTGGACGCGCAGGCGTCAGACCGGTCCGCTGACGGCGCGGACGCGGAGGCAGCTGATCGGTCCGTGCGCGGAGCCGGAGGGCCGGGGTCCGCGTCCGACCGGTCCGCGCACGGCGGTGGGACGCGGCCGCTGCCCGCTCCCGACCCCGACCGGCTGGCGTATGTGATGTTCACCTCCGGCTCCACCGGACTGCCCAAGGCCGTCGCGGTGCGGCACCGGGACGTGGCGGCGCTGGCCACCGACAGCCGGTTCGGCGGCGGGGTGTGCGAGCGGGTGCTGCTGCACTCGCCGGTGGCGTTCGACGCGGCCACCTTCGAGGTGTGGGCGCCGCTCCTCAACGGCGGCCGCGTGGTCGTCGCGCCCGGCGGCACCGTGGACGCGGCCCTGCTGCGCCGGCTCGCCGCCGACGGCGCGCCGACCGCGCTGTGGCTGACCGCCGGACTGTTCCGGCTGCTCGCCCAGGACGCCCCCGACTGCTTCCGGGGTATCCGGCAGGTGTGGACCGGCGGCGACGTCGTGCCCGCCCCGGCCGTGCGCCGGGTGCTGGCCGCCTGCCCCGGGCTGACCGTCGTGGACGGCTACGGTCCCACCGAGACCACCACCTTCGCGACCTCCTTCGCCCTCACCGAGCCGGCGGCCGTGCCCGCCACCGTGCCCATCGGCCGGCCGCTGGACGACATGCGGGCGCACATCCTGGACGCCCGGCTGCGCCCCGTACCGCCGGGCTGCCCGGGCGAGCTGTACCTGGCCGGCGAGGGCGTCGCGCGCGGCTATCTGGGCCGGCCCGGCGAGAGCGCCGCCCGCTTCCTCGCCGATCCGCTCGGCCCGCCCGGCGCCCGCATGTACCGCACCGGCGACCTGGCCCGGCGGCGCCCGGACGGCACCGTGGAGTTCCTGGGCCGGGCCGACGACCAGGTCAAGATCCGCGGCTTCCGGGTGGAACCCGGCGAGGTCGAGGCCGCGCTCGCCGCCCACCCGGGCGTGACGGACGTCGCCGTCCTGGCCCGCGAGGACCGGCCGGGCGCCAAACGGCTCGTGGCCTACGTCGTCGGCGAGGCCGGCCGGGACACCGAGGACCTGCGGGCCTTCGCCGCCCGCACCCTGCCCGACTACCTCGTGCCCGCCGCCGTCGTCCCGCTCGCCGCCCTGCCGCTCAGCCGCAACGGCAAGGTCGACCGATCCGCCCTGCCCGCGCCGGAGGCCCTGCCGGCGCGCGCCCGGACCGCGCCCCGCACCGAGGCCGAGCGCCGCACGGCGGCCGTCTTCGCGGAGGTGCTGGGCAGCGAACCGCCCGGCGTGGAGGACGACTTCTTCCAGCTCGGCGGCGACTCGATCCTCAGCATCCGGCTCGCCTCCCGGCTCGCCGAGGTCTTCGACACCGACGTCACCCCGCGCGCGGTGTTCACCCACTCCACCCCGGCCGCCCTGGCCCGCCTGCTCGGCACCCGGAGCGGCACCGGCCGCCCGGCGCTCGTCCCGGTCGCCCGCGACGCCGTGGCGCCGATGTCCCTGGCCCAGCAACGCCTGTGGTTCCTCCAGGAGTTCGAACCCGGCGGCGCCGAGTACACGACCGCGCTCGCCCTCAGGCTGCGCGGCACCCTGGACACCGCCGCGCTCCGCGCGGCCCTCGCCGCCGTGGTGGCCCGGCACGAGTCCCTGCGCACCACCTTCGACAGCGTCGACGGACACGGCGTGCAGATCGTCCACCCGGCCCAGGACGTGCCGCTGCCCGTCCGCGACCTGTCCCAAACCGCCGCGCAGTCAAGGGAGTCGGAGCTGCGCAAGCTGCTCGCGGAGGACCGCTCCCGCCCCTTCGACCTGCGCGAGGGCCCGCTGCTGCGGGCCGGCCTGGTCCGGCTCGCCGAGCAGGACCACGTCCTCTCCCTCGCCCTGCACCACATCGTCACCGACGGCTGGTCCACGGCCGTCCTGCTCGGCGACCTCGCCCACTACTACCGCGCCGAAACCGGCCTCACCGAGCCCGGGCTGCCGCCGCTGCCGGTGCGGTACGCCGACTACGCGCACTGGCAGCGCACCGCCGGGGCCGCCGCCGCCGACGAGCACCTCGCCTACTGGAAGGAGCAACTGGCCGGCACCACGCCGCTGGAGCTGCCCACCGACCGGCCCCGGCCGCCGGTGCGCACCAGCGCCGGCGCGAGCGCCCGGCTGACGCTGCCCGCACCGGCCGTCCGGCGGCTCACCCGGCTCGCCCGGGACCACGGCACCACCCTGTTCACCACGCTCGTCGCCGCCGCCCAGACCTACCTGGCCCGGCTCTCGGGCGCCGAGGACATCGCCGTGGGCACCGTCACCTCCGGGCGCGACCGGCCCGAGACGCAGGGCCTGGTCGGGTTCTTCGTCAACACCCTGGTGCTGCGCTCCCGGCCGGAGGCCGCACGGCCGTTCAGCGCGTTCCTCACCGACGTACGGCGGACCGTCCTCGACGCGTTCGCCCACCAGGACGTGCCCTTCGAACGGGTCGTGGACGCCGTCCAGCCCGAGCGGGACACCAGCCGCAGCCCCCTCTTCCAGGTCATGGTCGTCCTGCAGAACACCCCGGCCGCCGGTCTCGACCTGCCCGGCCTGGACGTCACCGATGTCGAACCGGAGTCGGAACAGGCCGCGTTCGACCTCACCCTGGAGTTCGCCGAGACCGGCACCGGCGCCCTGCACGGCCTGCTCACCTACAACACCGACCTGTTCGACGCGGCCACCGCCGAACGGATGGCCGCACAGCTCGGCACCCTGCTGCGCGCCGTCGCCGAGGACCCCGATCGCCCGCTCGGCGCCCTGCCACTGGCCTCCGACGACGAGCTGATGGCCCTGTCGGCCCAGGGCCGCGGCACCTTCGGCCCGGTGCCCGAGTCCACCCTGCCCGCCCTGTTCGAACGACAGGCGGCCCGTACCCCGGACGCCGTGGCGCTGATCGACGGCGACCGGGAACTGACCTACGCGGAAGTCGACCGGACGGCCAACCGGCTGGCCCACCGGCTTCTGCGCGACGGCGTCGGACCGGAGCGCGTGGTGGCCCTGGCGCTGCCCCGTTCGGCGTCGGCCGTGGTGGCCCAGCTCGCCGTCGCCAAGGCCGGCGGCGCCTTCCTGCCCGTGGACCCCGACTACCCGCCGCAGCGAAGGGAGTTCATGATCCGCGACGCGGGCGCCCACCTGGTCCTCGGCGACCCCGCCGAGGTGTGGAACGCCGACGGACCGGACACCGCGCCCACGGACGCCGACCGCACCACCGCGCTCACCCCCGCCCACCCCGCCTACGTCATCTACACCTCCGGCTCCACCGGCACCCCCAAGGGCGTCGTGGTCACCCACCGGGGCCTCGCCGCCTTCGCCGCGGCCGCCGCCGAGCGGTACGCGGCCGGACCCGGCGACCGCGTCCTGCAGTTCGCCTCCCCGAGCTTCGACGCCTCCGTGCTGGAACTGTGCGTCTCCCTGCTCGGCGGGGCCGCGCTGGTCACCGGCGAGGAAGGACCGCTGGTCGGGGAACGCCTCGCCGAGGTGCTCGCGGAACGGGAGATCAGCCACACCCTGATCCCGCCGGCCGCGCTGGCCACCGTGCCGCCCGAGACCGCCGCCGCCCTGCCCCGGCTGCGCACCCTCATCGTGGGCGCCGAGGCCTGCCCGGCCGACCTGGTCGACACCTGGGCCCCCGGCCGCCGGATGATCAACTCCTACGGTCCCACCGAGGCCACCGTGGTCGCCAGCTGGACCGGCCCGCTGACCCCGGGCACCGGCACCCCGTCCATCGGCCGTCCCGCCGGCGCCACCCGCGTCCAGGTGCTCGACGCCGCCCTGCGCCCCGTACCGCCCGGCGTCACCGGCGAGCTGTACGTCAGCGGACCCGGCCTGGCCCGCGGCTACCTGGGCCGGCCGGGACTGACCGCCCAGCGGTTCCTGCCCGACCCGTCCGGGGCGCCGGGAGAGCGGATGTACCGCACCGGGGACCTGGTCCGGTGGACCGCCGACGGCCGGCTCCGGTTCGCCGGACGCGCCGACGACCAGGTCAAGCTGCGCGGCTACCGCATCGAACCCGGCGAGATCGAGAGCGCGCTGCGCCGCAGCCCCCTGGTACGGGACGCCGTCGTCGTCGTCCGCGCGGAACCGGCCGGCGCGCCGGCCCGGCTCGTCGCCTACGTCGTCCCCGCGCAGCCGTCCGGCACCGCCGCCCTGCCCGTCGGCGAACTGCGGCTGCACCTGGCCGGACTGCTGCCCCCGCACATGGTGCCGTCCGTCTTCGTGCCGCTCGAACGACTGCCGCTCACCCCGAACGGCAAGACCGACCGCCGGGCCCTGCCCGCGCCCGGCCCGGCCCAGGCGGCGGACGGACCGCGGACCGCGCCGCGCACCGACACCGAACGCCGCATCGCCCGGATCTGGGCCGATGTGCTGGGCATCGAGGAGGTCGGCGCCGACGACAACTTCTTCGCGCTCGGCGGCGACTCCATCCTGAGCATGCAGGTGGTCTCCCGGCTGCGCCGCGACGGCCTGCACGTGGCCACCCGGGACCTGTTCACCCACCAGACCGTCGCCGACCTCGCCACCGTCGTCCGCGCCGCGCCCGGGCGGTCCGCCACCGGCCCGGTCACCGGGGAAGTGCCGCTCACCCCGATCCAGGAGTGGTTCCTCACCACACCGCGCGCCGCCCACCACCACTTCAACCAGTCGGCCCTGCTGGAACTCGCCGCCACCCCGGACCCGCGGGCCCTGCGCGCCGCCCTCGACGCCCTGCTGGAGCACCACGACGCCCTGCGCATGACGTTCACTCAGGAGACGGACGGCTGGCGGCAGTTCAACCCGCCGCCCGCCACCGGCCAGGACATCCTGATCCGGCACGACCTGAGCGGCCTGGCCGCCGACGACGCCGACGCGGCCATGGCCAAGGCCGCCGACGAACTCCACGCGAGCTTCGACCTGGCCCGCGGCCCGCAGCTGCGCGCGGCCCTGTTCACCGGGGAGGCGGACCGGCCCGCGTTCCTCCTCCTCGTGGCCCACCACCTGGTCGTGGACGCCGTCTCCTGGCGCGTCCTGCGCGACGACCTGGAGACCGCCTACCGGCAGGCCCTCCAGGGCGGCCCGGTCGAGCTGGGGGAGCGCGGCACCAGCTTCCGGGAGTGGTCCCGGCGGCTCGCCGCGCACGTCGCCGAAGGCGGCCTCGACCACGAACTGCCTTACTGGGAACAGGCCGTGGACACCGAGGAGCCCCCGGCCCCGGACGCCGGCGCCGGACCGGCCGGCACGGTGGACGTCGAACTCGACGAGGAGGACACCGCCGCCCTGCTGCGCTCGGCGCCCACCGCCTACCGCACCCGGGTGAACGACGTGCTGCTCGCCGCCCTCGCCCTGGCGCTGGCCCGCTGGACCGGGCACGACCGGGTCCGCCTGGACCTGGAGGGCCACGGCCGCGAGGACCTCCTCGACGGCGTCGACCTGACCCGGACCGTCGGCTGGTTCACCACTGTCCACCCCGTCGCCCTCCAGGTGCCCGACCCCGGCGACCTCGGCCCGGACCGGGACTGGCGGTCGCTGGTGAAATCGGTGCGCCGCCAGCTGCGCGCCGTACCCGGCAACGGCATCGGCTTCGGCGCGCTGCGCACCTTCGGCCCGCCCGAGGTCCGCGAACGCCTCGGCGGCACCGCGCACAGCCAGGTGGTGTTCAACTACCTCGGCCAGTGGGACGCCCGCCCCGACACCGCGGACGGCGGCCTGGTCCGCGCCGAGCACGGCTCCTTCGGGCAGGACCACGACCCGCGGGATGCCGGCTCGCACCCGGTGGAGGTGGTCGGCGCCGTCCAGAACGGCCGGCTCGCCTTCACCTGGCACCACCGGACCGGCGCCCACGACACCGAGACCGTGCGCCGGGTGGCCGAGGAGTTCGCCGCCGCCCTGCGCCACCTCGCCCGGCACGCCAGGGGAGGCCGGTGACGATCCTCCGCCCCCGCGCGGCCCCGCGCCGGCGGCCCGCCCGGCCCGGCCCCCGCTCCCCGCCGGCACCCCGCCGGCCACCGCGCACCACCCACCCGAACCGCACGACGAAGGAAGACGACATGGACGAGAACACCCGCTACCAGGTGCTGCGCAACGACGAGGAGCAGTACTCCCTGTGGCCCGTCGACATCGAGGTGCCCGCCGGCTGGCAGCCCGTCGGCAAGGAGGGCACCGAGGCCGAGTGCTCCGCCTACGTCGACGAGGTCTGGACCGACATGCGTCCCAAGAGCCTGCGCGAGCGCATGGAGAACACCGGCGCCTGACCGCCGCGGCGCCACGGACACCCGCCGGGCCGGCCCCGCGCCGGCCCGGCGTCCCCTTCCCCTTCCCCCCACCAGTCGCCGCCCCGGCGCCCCACCGCCCTCGGCCCACCGCACCGCATCACTCCCGAGGAGCCCGCCATGACCCCCGTCCTGCGCACCGAACGCCTGGACTTCCTCCCCTACCGGCCCGAGCACGAGGACGTCTTCGTCGCCCTGCTGCGCGACGAGGAGGTGTGCCGCTGGATGGGGCAGGACCTCGTGCCCGAACCGCAGATCCGCGAGCTGTTCCGCGCCATCCTCACCGACGTCTACCCCCGGCGCCGCTTCGACGTGTGGGGCCTGTGGCTCCAGGGCCGCTACGTCGGCCACGCCGAGGTCAAGCCGACCGGCAACGTCGACGGCCACGAACTCGTCACCGCCCTCCTGCCCGGCTACTGGGGGCGCGGCCTGGGCGGCGAGGTGGTCCGCGGCCTGCTCCGGCACGCCGCCGACAACCTCGGACTCACCGAGGCGTACGGCATGGTGGGTGCCGGGAACACCGCCAGCCTGGCCATGTGCCGGCGCCTCGGCTTCCGCCACGTCCGGGACGTCGTCGGCGACGACGGCTCGGTCACCAAGCTGCTGGTCGTCCCGACCGGGGAACCGGGCGTGGCGGCGAGCGCCGGGGAGCCGGGATAGGCGGGGCGGCACCTTTTTCGTTTGTCCTGTTTTCTCGTTTCATCACCCCCGTCCCGGTCTCATAGAGTGGCGACGACCTGTTCCCGGAATCCGGGAGCAATACGGCAGGAAACTCGTTCTGCGAAGCCCAGGGAAAGGGGAATCCCGCAGTGGGGCTCATCGAGACCAGCGGCACATTCACGGGGACCAGTGCGGACCTTCCGGGTCTCACGGGAGTGAACACCGGAAAGATCAGATGGGGACAGCCCGCCTCCGGCGGCAATGTGAGCGGCTATGACTTCGAAGGCCACCCGATGGAGGCGATCCTCAACGGCCGGGAATTCCCGATAGGGCAGTTCACGCACTACAACTACCCGATCTACCTCGCGGAGCAGTCACAGTTCTGGGTGTATCTCACCATCAAGGTGCACTTCGAGAACGGGAACTTCGACCGCGACATCAATGTGCGGTTCCGTCACAACGAGACACCCAACCAAGGTCCGAACCCGAACGACATCGTGCAATTGCAGGAATTCCACGTGCCCGAGAAGGTGTACATCGACAACGTCGAGTACGACGTGGAGATCACCGGCTTCAGAAGGCTGCAGGAGACCCGGACGGCGACCGGCTTCAACGTTCCCGAGGGCGAGACGGACAGCGCCTGGATCTTCGCCCGGTTCCAGCGGAAGACCGCGCCGGAGTCCTGACCCCCCGCAGGCGCCCGGAGCCCGCGGCCCGCGCACAGGGGCTGCGCGGGCCGCCGAGCCGCGCTGTAATGGCGAGGTGGTGAGACAGGGCGCTGCGGCCGGCGGAGCGGGAACGGCACCGGAGCGCGCCGAAGCCGCCCTCGCCGCGCTGGCGGCCTCCCCGGCCGCCCCCGATCGGCTCCGCCGCCTCCTGGAGCAGGCGCTGGTCCTCGCCGGGGCCTCCTTCGCCGGGGTGTACGCGCCCGGCGACGACCCCGCGCTGCTCCGCCTCGCCGAGTCGGCCGGCCTGCCCCGATCCCTGTACGGCCTCCCGGACGCCTACCCCGCCGCCGGCTCCTCCCCGGTCGCCGAGGCACACCGCACCGGCCGCCCCCTATGGCCCACCCCCGCTCACCCGAACGAGCGCCCCGCACCATCCTCCGAGGCGGCTGGTTCTGTTCGGGCGTCCGAGGCGGCCGGGTCTGCTGGGCCGTCCGAGGGGGCTGGTTCTGCTCCGTCCTCTGAAGCGGCCGTGTCTGCTGGGCCGTCCGAGGCGGCCGTGTCCGCTCCATCGTCGGAGGCGGCTGGGTCTGCTCCGTCGTCCGAGGTGGTCGGATCCGCTGGGCCGTCCGAGGGGGCTGGTTCTGCTCCGTCCTCTGAAGCGGCCGTGTCTGCTGGGCCGTCCGAGGCGGCTGGTTCTGCTTCGCCCTCTGAAGCGGCCGTGTCTGCTGGGCCGTCCGAAGCGGCCGTGTCGGCTCCGTCCTCCGAGGCGGCTGTGTCCGCTCGGCCCTCCGAGGCGGCCGAGGCCGAGCCGCCCGCCGAGGCCACCTCGCGCCCCGAAACCGCCGAGGCCACCTCGCGCCCCGAAACCGCCGAGGCCGCCCCGCCCCCCGAAATCGTCGAGGCCGCCCCGCCCCCCGATATCGCCGTGGCCGTTCTGCCGCTCGGGCCGCCGGGTGGTGGCTGTCTGCTGGCCGTCCGCGGACAGCCCGGCGGCTTCGGCGCCGACGAGCGGGCCTGTCTGGAACTGATCGCCCGCGCGATCCCGGTGCCCGCACCGGCCGTCGCCGCAGGCACCGGCGAGCAGGCCGGCAACGACTTCAGCCTGGCCATGGACACCGGCCGGGTGAAGGCCGGCGCGCGACTCCTGCGGCTGTTCGGGATCCGTCCGGAGCGCTTCGACGGCCACGTGGAGACCCTGCTCGGCCGCACGGTCCCCGAGGACCTGCCCGCGCTGATGTCCGCCGTCGAGGCCGACCACATGACCATCGGCGAACGCGAACTGGAGTTCCGCGTCGTGCAGCCCGACGGCCCGCCCCGGTGGCTGCGGCTGCGCGGCCGGCTGCTGCCCCGCGGCGAGGGCCGTCCCGCCCGGCTCGTCGGCACCGTCGTCGACGCCTCCACCCTGCGCTCCGACGGCACCGACGTGGCCCGCGTGCAGCGGCTTGCCGCCTCCCTCGCCACCGCCGGCACCGTCAAGGACGTCGGCCAGGCCGTCGTGGCCGCCCTGCGCAAACCGCTTGGGGCCGACCGGATCGCCTTGGCCGAACTGGAGAACGACCGGCTGGTCGTCACCGTCCTCGACCCGCCCGAACCGGATGCCTGGCCCGAGGTGTGGCGCAGCGAATGGCGCACCGAGTGGCCCGACGCCCCGGTGCGCGCCATGCCCACCCTGGCCGCCGCGCTGCGCGCGGGCCGTGCCCGGATCTGGCCCGCCGGCTCGGCGCTGGAGCCCGCCCTCGGCGAGGTCGGCCCCGGCGGTCTCGCCGTACTGCCGCTGCCCGCCGGCAGCCGGATGGCCGGCGCCTGCCTGATCGGCTGGGACCGCCCGCACCACTTCGCCCCCGACGAACGCGCCCTGCTCACCGCCTGCGCCGCGCTGACCGGCCAGGCCCTGCTGCGCGCCCACGCCTTCGACGCCGAGCACGAACTCGTCGGCATGCTCCAGCGCACCCTGCTGCCCCGCCGGCTGCCCCGGCTGCCCGGCGGGGCAGCCGTCGCCCGCTATCTGCCCACCACGGCCGGCCTGGAGGTCGGGGGCGACTGGTACGACGTGATCCCGCTCGCCGACCACCACGTGGCCCTCGTCATCGGCGACGTCCAGGGCCACAACGCGGGCGCCGCCACCCTGATGGGCCAGATGCGCACCGCGCTGCGCGCCTACGCCACCGAGGGCCACGCCCCGGACGTGGTCGTCTCGCACGCCAACCGCCTGCTGCTGGACATGGAGACCGACCTCTTCGCCACCTGCGGCTACGTCGACGTCGACATGGAGCAGGGCACCGCCTGGTGCGTACGCGCCGGCCATCCGCAGCCGGTGCTGCGCCACCCGGACGGCACCGCCGAGATCCTGCGGTGCGAGGGCGGTCCGCCGCTCGGCGTGCTGGACCGGGCCGAGTACCCGATGACCCCGTTGCGGCTGAAGCCCGGCACGGTGATCGCGCTGACCACCGACGGCCTGGTGGAGTCGGCGGCCCTGGACCTGGACGCCGGCATGGACCGGCTGGCCCGCGCGCTGGCCGCCGCCGACCCCGGTCACCTCGGGCTGGTCGCCGACGCGCTGCTCGCCGACGCCCACCGCGCCGACGACGTGGCCCTGCTGCTGATGCGCTACGACGGCATGGCCGTACGCCCGCTCAGAGAGAGCTGGACGGTGTGGCGGGTGCCGGAGGCGGCCCGGCACTCCCGCCGCTTCACCCGGCGCACCCTGCGCTCCTGGGGCCTGCCCCAGGACACCGTCGACGCGGCCCTGCTGGTGGTCTCCGAGCTGGTCACCAACGCGCTCGTGCATACCGGTGGCCCGGTCCGGCTCGACCTCGGCCTGGTCGGCCGCCGGCTGCGGCTGGCCGTCACCGACTCCTCCCCGCGCGGCCCCGTCAAACCCGCCGGGATCGGCTGGGAGGCCACCGGCGGCCGGGGGATCTGGCTGGTGGAGGCCGTGTCGGCGGCCTGGGGCACGGTGCCGGTCAGCGGCGGCAAGCAGGTCTGGGCGGAGCTGGTGACCGGCGGCTGACCCGCCACTCGGGTGCGGGTGCGGCCGCTTCCGCAGGTCGCTCTGTGCGCAAGAGCCGGAGCTGCCTAAGGTCGGTTGGCGTGTCGCACACCTTCGAAGAACTGGTCGCGAAACAGCGCGCGGCCGACGCCGCCCAGACCCAGGTCCAGGAACTGCGGGAGGCCTACGGCCCGCCGGCCGAGCGGCGGCTGGCCGGCGTCCAGGCGGGCACCTACGAGACCGCCCTGCGGGCCTGGCGTGACCTCGCCCGCGATGTGCAGACGGCGGTGAGCGAGTACGCCAGGGACACGGGCCGGTCCCGGGCCGAGGTCGAGGCGGAGGTGGAACGCGCGGCGGCCGGCGAGGAGGACTGAGCGCCGCGGGAGGCCCGGGCCAGGCATCCGCGGCCCGGCCCCGGGTACCCGCACGTCATGAACACTGCCATGTACCAAGCGGCCACAGGCGCCCAGACCTTCGGATACGTCCTGATCCTGATCGCCGGAGTCGCCCTCGTCGCGGGCATCATCTGGGCCTTTCGGCTGGGCGCGAAGGTGCGCGAGCGCGAGCCCGCGCCGCCGCGCCCGGAGGAGCAGCCGAAGATGCCGCCGGGGGGACCGGTGGGCGAGACCCGCGAGGTGCGAGAGCCCGACGAGATGCCCCGGGCCGCCGACGGGAGTGACCGCCTCACCCCGCACCAGCTCGGCAACGTCGGCACCAAGCGCGCCGCCGACCAGAGCCGTCCGCGCTGGTCGCCGGGGTCCAGCGGGTCCTTCGGCGGCGGTGGCGGCGGCCGGACCTGACCCGGCCGGACACGGATCGCCGCGCCGGGCCCGGTGCGGGCCCGGCGAAGGCTCCCGCCGGCGGCGGGACACGGAAGGAAGCGGAACGACATGACCGCGCACGCGGACGCGAAACGGGCCATACCCTACGCGGAGACCGGCTGGGCCCAGGCCCGCCGGCGGCGGGACCCGGGAGTGCGCACCTGCCTCCCGGCACTCCTGGACCGCGCCGCGCCGGGGCGCCGGGGTCCGGACACGGAGGACACCATCGTGCGCGGCGAGGACTGAGGAGTCCCGGTGCCCGGCCGCAGGGGTCAGACGCGGGTCTTGGCGAGCAGCTCCGCGACCTCGGCGGCCGTGCCGGTCTCGCCGAGGCGCGGGAAGACGCGCTCCACGCTGTTGGCGTGCGCCTCGCCGTCGGCGTCGGCCATGGCGTCGGTGGCGAGGGTGACGTGGTAGCCGTGCGCGTAGGCGTCACGGGCGGTGGATTCCACGCCGATGCTGGTGGCGATCCCGGTCAGCACGATCTGCGTGATGCCCCGGCGGCGCAGCTGCACGTCCAGGTCGGTGCCGTGGAAGGCGCTCCAGTTGTGCTTGGTGACCCGGATGTCGCCGGGGTGGCCCGACAGCTCGTCCACGACGACGTCCCAGCCCTCCGGGAAGGCGAGTCCGCGCGGCTGGCGTTCGGTGCGGCCGGGCACGGCGTCCGCCCCGTCGGCGGCGAAGGAGACGCGGACCAGGACCACGGGCAGGCCGCGGGAGCGGAAGGCGTCGGCGAGTTCCGCCGTGCGGGAGACCACCTGCGGGCCCGGGCAGGGCTGCGTGGGCATCGCCACGATGCCGTTCTGGAGGTCTATCGCGACGAGGGCGGTGTGGGGGTCGAGCGTGCTGAGCGGCATGGGGCGGTCGGGCCTTTCGGGTGTTTCGGGTGTTCCGGTGTTTCAGGGGTGGAGCGATTTCGGGGTGAGCCGGACGAGGGCGTGGGCGAGGGCGGCGCGGAGCCGGCCGGCGCGAGCAGGGTCCGGCGGTGCGGGAAGAGCGCGGCGGCGGCGGGCACGGGCGTGCGCGGCGGAGCCGGGCCGCGTGGGCGCCGGGGTCAGGGCGCGGACAGCCGTTCCAGCAGCTCCAGCGCCGCCAGGACCGTACGCCGCTCCTCCTCGGTGTAGCGGTCCTGGAAGGCGCGGGCCAGCCACTCCTCGCGGACCTGCCGGTTGCCCTCGACCCGGGCCCGCCCGGCGTCGGTCAGCGTGACCAGCTGGCGGCGGCCGTCGTCGGGGTCGGGCGCCCGGCGGATCAGGCCGTGCCGCTCCAGCGCGGTCAGCGTGGTGGCCATGGACTGCGGGCGCACCCCCTCGGCGGCGGCGAGCGCGCTGGCCGTGGCCGCGCCGTGCTTGCCGACCAGGGTGAGCGCCGACTCCTGCGAGGGGCTGAGGTCGGCGTCCTGCGCCACCTCGCGGATGCGGCGCCGCAGCCTGCTGAAGACCACACGCAGATCACGCGCGGCGCGGGCGGCGGAGTCGGAGATGTCGGCCATGGACGCCAGGCTATGACCGGCAGCCGGAACTGTCCAGCTCGGACTGTTCAGTTTTGGCTGTCTATTTGCCGGGGTACTCGCCCGGCCCCGGTCAGCGCAGCACGTCGGTGAACCAAGGAGCGCAGATGACCCCTGCGGACAGGTCCGGCCTGGAGGCGGCTCTCCACGCCGAGGTGGACGGCGAGGTCCGCTTCGACGCGGGCAGCCGCGGAGCCTACGCCACGGACGCTTCCAACTACCGGCAGATCCCGATCGGCGTCGTCGTGCCCCGCACCGTGGAGGCGGCCGCCCGCGCCGTGTCGGTGTGCGCGCGCTTCGAGGCGCCCGTCCTCTCCCGGGGCGGCGGCACCGGCCTCGCGGGACAGACGACCAACACCGCCGTGGTGATCGACTGGACCAAGTACTGCACCGGCGTGCTCTCCGTCGACCCCGACCGGCGCACCTGCGTGGTGGAACCCGGCATCGTCCTGGACGAACTCAACCGCCGACTGGCACGGTACAAGCTCCAGTTCGGACCGAAGCCGGCCACCCACAGCCACTGCGCGCTCGGCGGCATGATCGGCAACAACTCCTGCGGCGCCTCCGCCCAGGCCTACGGCAAGACCGTCGACAACGTCCGCCGACTGGAGATCCTCACCTACGACGGGCAGCGCGCCTGGGTCGGTCCCACCCCGCCCGACGAGCGTGAGCGGATCATCGCGGGCGGCGGCCGGCTCGCCGAGATCTACGCCGGCCTGGACCGCGTCTCCACCGAGTACCTGGCCGACATCCGCCGCGGCTACCCGAAGATCCCGCGCCGCGTCTCCGGCTACAACCTCGACTCCCTGCTGCCCGAGAACGGCTTCGACGTGGCCAAGGCGCTGGTCGGCAGCGAGGGCACCCTGGTGACCGTCCTGCGCGCCGAACTCGACCTCGTGCCCGTGCCGGCGTACCAGTCCCTGCTCGTCCTCGGCTACGACGACATCTGCGCCGCCGCCGACGACGTACCGCGCCTGCTGGAGCACGGCGACCCCACCCAACTGGAGGCCCTGGACGGCCGGATGGCCCAGCTGATGCGCGAGGAGGGCGCCTACCTGGAGTCGCTCGCCGTGCTGCCCGAGGGCGACAGCTGGCTGCTGGTGCAGTACAGCGGCGACAGCCAGGAGGACGTCGACGCACAGGCACACGCCCTGCTGCACGCCCTCGGCCGCGACGAGAAGGACCGCAACGTCGCCTTCTCCGACGACCCGGAACGCGAGCAGCGGATGCTCAAGGCCCGCGAGGCAGGGCTCGGCGTGACCGCCCGCCCGCCGGACGACCGGGAGACCTGGGAGGGCTGGGAGGACTCCGCCGTACCGCCCGAACGGCTCGGCGACTATCTGCGCGACCTGAAGGGCCTGTTCGCCGAGTTCGACTACGGCCGCCCGTCCCTGTACGGCCACTTCGGACAGGGCTGCGTCCACACCCGCATCCCCTTCGGCCTGCGCACCGCCGAGGGCGTGGCGCGCTTCCGGCGGTTTTTGGAGCGCGCCGCCGACCTCGTCGCCTCCTACGGCGGCTCCCTGTCCGGCGAACACGGGGACGGCCAGTCCCGGGGCGAACTGCTCACCCGGATGTTCGGGCCGCGGCTCGTGACCGCGTTCGGCGAACTGAAGGCGCTCTTCGACCCCGGCAACCGGATGAACCCCGGCAAGATCGTCCACCCCAACCCGGTCGACGGACAACTGCGGCTCGGCCCCACCTGGCGGCCCGCCACTCCCGCCACCCACTTCGGCTTCCCCGAGGACGATCACTCCTTCGACCGCGCGGTGATGCGCTGCGTCGGCATCGGCAACTGCCGCGGCCACTCCGGCGGCGTCATGTGCCCCTCCTACCGGGCCACCATGGAGGAGGAGCACTCCACCCGCGGCCGGGCCCGGCTGCTGTTCGAGATGCTCGGCGGGCACCCGGACTCCGCGATCGGGGACGGCTGGCGCTCCACCGCCGTCCACGACGCCCTCGATCTCTGCCTGGCCTGCAAGGGCTGCAAGTCGGACTGCCCGACCGGCGTCGACATGGCCACGCTCAAGGCCGAGTTCCTCTCCCATCACTACGCGGGCCGCAAGCGCCCCATGGCCCACTACTCCATGGGCTGGCTCCCGCTGTGGGCCCGGCTCAGCCGCACCGCCCCGCGGCTGGTGAACGCCGCGCTGCACGCGCCCGGCCTGGCCGGCCTCGGCAAGCGGCTCGCCGGCGTCGACGCCGCCCGCCGGGCCCCGGTGTTCGCCGAGGAGTCCTTCGTCCAGTGGTGGCGGGCCCGCGGCCGGCCGGAGCCGGACCCCGCCGACCCGCGCACGGTCGTCCTGTGGCCCGACACCTTCAGCACCTACTTCCATCCCGCCATCGCCCGGTCCGCCGTCCGCGTCCTCGAGGACGCCGGCTTCCACGTCGCCGTCCCCACCGAACCGGTGTGCTGCGGACTGACCTGGATCTCCACCGGCCAGCTCGCCACCGCCAAGAAGATGCTGACCCGCACCCTCGGCGTGCTGCGGCCCTATCTGGAGGCCGGCACGCCGGTCATCGGCCTGGAACCCTCCTGCACGGCCGTCTTCCGCGCCGACGCCCCCGAACTCATGCCCGACGACCAGGACGTCCGGCGGCTGGCCGGCCAGGTGCGGACCTTCGCCGAACACCTGATCCACCACGCCCCCGACTGGCAGCCGCCGCGACTGGCCCGGCAGGCCACCGTGCAGACCCACTGCCACCAGCACGCCGTCATGAAGTTCGACGCCGACCGCGAACTGATGCGCCGCGCCCACCTCGACGCCGAGGTGCTCGACGAGGGCTGCTGCGGCCTGGCCGGCAACTTCGGCTTCGAGCGCGGCCACCACGAGGTGTCCATGGCCGTCGGCGAACTGGGCGTCCTGCCCGCCGTGCGCGCCGCCGCCCCGGACAGCCTGGTCGTCGCCGACGGCTTCAGCTGCCGCACCCAGATCGAACAGGGCGGCACCGGCCGGCGCGCGCTGCACCTCGCCGAGGTCCTCGCGCTCGCCCTGGACGGCAACCTGCCCGGCGACCGCCCCGAACGCCTGGCCGTCCGCCCCGACGAGCCGTCCCGCGGGGCCGCCTGGGCGACCACCGCCTCCGTGGCCGCCCTCGCCGCGGGCAGCGCCGCCGTCGTCAGCGGGCTGCGCCGGTCCCGGAGGCGACCATGAGCGACCAGCCGGCCGTAGACGCGGCCGACACCGCCGTCTACACCGTGCCCACCGACGCGCCCGAGGCGGACGGCACACTCGCCTGGGACAGGACCACCCTCGTCCTGGTCACCGTCCGCTCCGGCACCACCACCGGGCTCGGCTACACCTACGCGCCCGCCGCCACCGCCCACCTCGTGCGCGAACTGCTCGCCGGCAGCGTCACCGGCCTGTCCGCGTACGACGTGCCGCGCGCCAACGAGCGGATGTGCCGGGCCGTGCGCAACGCCGGACTGCCCGGCCTGGCCGCCCAGGCGATCGCCGCCGTCGACATCGCCCTGTGGGACCTCAAGGCCCGCCTGCTCGGCCTGCCCCTCGTCCGGCTGCTCGGCGCCGCCCGCACCGACGTGCCCGTCTACGGCAGCGGTGGCTTCACCACCTACGACGCCGGCCGGCAGGAACGCCAGCTGCGCGGCTGGGCCGAGGAACAGGGCATCCCCCGCGTCAAGATCAAGATCGGGGAGTCGTGGGGCGCGCGGCAGGACCGCGACCTCGAACGCGTCGCCCTGGCGCGGGCGGCCGTCGGCGACACGGCCGAGCTGTACGTGGACGCCAACGGCGGCTACACCGGCGGCCAGGCGGTACGGGTCGCGGGCGCGCTCGCCGACCAGGGCGTCACCTGGTTCGAGGAACCCGTCTCCTCCGACCACCTCACCGTCCTCGCCGGCATCCGAAACAGCATCCCCCTCGACGTGGCCGCCGGCGAATACGGCTACACCCTGCCGTACTTCGAGCACATGCTGGCCGCCGGAGCCGTCGACTGCCTCCAGGCCGACATCACCCGGTGCGGCGGCATCACCGTCTGGCTGCGCGCCGCCGCGCTCGCCCAGGCGCGCGGGATCGACGTCTCCGGTCACTGCGCGCCCCACGCCCACGCGCACGCTGCCGCCGCCGTGCCCAACCTGCGCCATCTGGAGTGGTTCCACGACCACGTCCGCATCGAACGCCTCCTGTTCGACGGCGTCCTCGATCCGGCCGGCGGCAGCGTCACACCGGGCGCCGACGGGGAACCCGGACTCGGCCTCACGCTCGCCCGGGAGCGCGCGGCGCCGTACCGGGTGGAGTGAGACGGACCGAGCCGCGTCACCGAGCACGTTCGAAAAGGAGAAACCATGCCTCCCACCGTCGTCATCACCGGCGCCAGCGCCGGCATCGGCCGCGCCACCGCCCGCCTGTACGCCCGGCGCGGCGCCGACGTCGTCCTGGTCGCGCGCGGCGAGGGCGGCCTGGAGATGGCGGCCGACGAGGTCGCGGCGCTCGGCGGCCGGCCCCTGACGCATGTGGCCGACGCGTCCGACGCGGCGCAGCTGGAGGCCGCCGCCGAGGCCGCGGAGCAGGCGTTCGGGCCCATCGACATCTGGATCAACTGCGCGTTCTCCACGGTGTTCGCGCCGTTCGAGGAGATCACCGCCGAGGAGTTCGAACGGGTCACCCAGGTGACCTACCTCGGCTTCGTCAACGGCACCCGCACCGCCCTGAAGCGCATGCTGCCGCGCGACCGGGGCACGATCGTGCAGGTCGGCTCCGCGCTCGGCGAGCGGTCCATCCCGCTCCAGTCGGCGTACTGCGGGGCCAAGCACGCCATCAACGGCTTCACCTCCTCCCTGCGCACCGAACTGCTGCACCGCGGCAGCAACGTGCACGTCACCATCGCCCAGATGCCCGCCGTCAACACCCCCCAGTTCCAGTGGGTCCGCTCCCGGCTGTCCAAGCACCCCATGCCGGTCCCGCCGATCTACCAGCCCGAGGTGGCCGCCCGGGGCGTGCTGTACGCGGCCGACCACCCGCGCCGCAAGCAGTACTACGTCGGCGCCTCCACCGTCGCCACCATCTGGGCCAACCGGCTCGTCCCGGCGCTGCTCGACCGCTATCTGGCCCGCACCGGCTTCGACTCCCAGCAGACCGACAGCGTCCCGCCGGCCCACCTGGACAACCTCTTCGAGCCGGTCGACCGCACCCCCGCCGACGACCAGGGCGCGCACGGCGCCTTCGACGACACCTCGCACACCCGCTCCTGGCAGGAGACCCTGGTCCGGCACCCCGCCGCCACCGCCCTCGGCGCCGGCGCCGCCGTGCTCGGCACCACACTCGGCGTGCGCCGCCTCACCGGACGAGCGGCCTAGGGCGACGGCGTGCGCCTCCTGCTCATGTCCGACACCCACCTGCCCAAGCGGGCCAAGCGGCTCCCGGAGCAGCTGCTCGGCGAACTCCCGCACGCGGACGTCGTCCTGCACGCCGGCGACTGGGTCGACACCGCCACCCTGGACCTGCTGGAGAGCCGCAGCCGCCGGCTGATCGGCGTGTACGGCAACAACGACGGCGCCGAGCTGCGCGCCCGGCTGCCCGAGGTGGCCCGTGCCGAACTGGGCGGCCTGCGCTTCGGCGTGGTCCACGAGACCGGCCCCGCCCAAGGGCGCGAGGCCCGCTGCGCGGCCCGCTTCCCGGACCTGGACGTCCTGGTCTTCGGGCACAGCCACATCCCGTGGGACACCACCGCCCCCGGCGGCCTGCGCCTGCTCAACCCCGGCTCCCCGACCGACCGCCGCCGCCAGCCGCACTGCACCTACCTGACGGCGACGGCGGCCGGCGGGACGCTCACGGACGTGACCCTGCACCGGCTGCCCCGGCGGTAGCGGGCACCTGTGCGACGATGCCGGGATGATCTCCAGTGCCGGCATACCCGACGTCGTACCGCGTGGCCGAATGGCGGCTGCCGCGCAGCCCGTCCTCGACCTGCCGGACGGCCTGCGGCTGCGGCCCCGGCGGCCCGAGGACGCCGACGCGCTGCTCGCCGCCGGGCAGGACCCCGCCGTCCGGCGGTGGAACCGGTTCATCGTGGCCGACGCCGGAGAGGCCCGCGCCCGGATCGCCCGGATGCGCGAGCGGTGGCGGGCCGAGACCGGCGCGGTGCGGGCCCTCGCCCGGCCGGACGCCTCGGCCTGGGCGGCGTCGACCTCGCGGGCGGCGGCGCCGAACTCGTCCACTGGCTGCTGCCCCCGTCCCGCGGCGCCGGCCTCGCCGTCACGGCGGCCCGCCGGCTGACCCGATGGGCCCTGGACGACCTGGGCCCGCACCGGCTGCGACTGTGCCACTCCACGGCCGACCCCGCGTCCTGCCGCGTCGCGGAGCGCTCCGGTTTCCGCTACGAGGGCACCCAGCGCAGCGCCCTCCTGCACGCGGACGGCTGACACGACCGGCACCTGCCCGCACGGGTGTCCGGAGACCCCGGGTAGCCTCCCGGGCGCACGCCGAATCCGCTCTCAGCCGTGCCCGTGCTGGTACAGACAATGATCACGATCCGCGCTGCTCGTGGCACCCGCAAGCTCTCGCAGGAGGAACCGGCCCCACCCGGCGGGCCGGAGAGGAGCCGCCACGGCGTCCTCGGCGGACCTGTTCGCCGCGGCGCGGGCCGAGTCGGCCGCTTCTGGCGGTGGTGTGGCCTCCGGGAGTGAGTGGGGCACCCCGGAGGCCACGTTCTGATGGCGCGTCAGCCGCCGTTCGGGCCGGTCCAGTCGGCCCGCACACGACCCAGCCGGACGCGCTGCGGATGGTCGCCGACGGGGATCGAGGTCACCTTCCGGCCGGTGGCGAAGTCGATCGCCGTCACCTGGTCGGCGCCGCTCTCGGAGACGACACAGTCCTTGCCGTCCCCGCTGACCGTCGCCCAGTACGGCTTGGCGGCCGGTACCAGCGGTCCCTCCTGGAGCGAGGCCCGGTCGACCACGGTCGCGTAGTCGTCCATGGTGCCCGCGACGCACAGCTTGGTGCCCTGGGGGTTCATCGAGATCCCGTGGTGGCGCGAGTCGTTGACCCAGGTGGTGCGGTCCTCGCTGGTCGCCGGGTTCTTCGGCAGCGTCTTCATCCGGGTGATCTTGTCGGTGGCGACGTCGTACTCGAAGAAGCCGTTGAAGAACGACACCTGGAAGTAGAGCTTGGACTCGTCGGGGGAGAACACGGCCGGGCGGACCGCGTCGGAGAAGTCCTTCAGGCCGAACGCGTCCAGCCGCTGCCGCATGTCGATGACCTTGACCTGCTGGAACGTCGTGGCGTCCACGACCGTGATGTGCCGGTCGCCCTTGGTCCAGTCCCAGCCGGGCCCGTCCAGGTCGGTGTTGACGTCGCCGATGGACATGTTCCAGAGGTACTTGCCGTCCTTGGTGAAGACGTTCTCGTGCGGCTTGGCGCCGGTCTTGAACGACCCCAGTTGCCGGCCGGTGGCGATGTCGAGCACATGCACGGTGTCGGCGGTGGACGCGGAGACCGCCACCCGGGTGCCGTCCGGGGAGACCGCCATGTGGTCGGCGCGGTAACCGGCCACCGGGAACCGCCAGTTGACCGCGCCGGTGGCCAGATCGATGGAGACCACGTCCGCGAAGCTCGGCCGGGACACCACCACCGACCGGCCGTCCGGGGTGGAGTACATGTCGTCGGCGAACTGGTCGTGCCCTTCGCCGACGCTGTTGCGGATCGCCTGGAAGTAGATCCACTTGATCGGGTCCGCGTTGATCTCCGCCATCCGCGCGGCCTTGTCCGGGACGACGCTGATCCGGCCGACCTTCGCGTAGTCGCCGGAGGACCGGATCACATCGGCGGTGCCGTCCCAGTTGTTGCCGACGAAGAGCACCTCGCGCAGGCCGTCGGGAGCGGCGGAACGCGCGGAGGCGGCGGCCGCCGGCCCGGCGACGGCCAGGGCGAGGGCGACGGCCATGGAGCACAGGTGCCTGGTTCTGGAGGCAGCCATGACGGCTCTCTTTCCTCGGGGAAAGTCGGGGGAAGTCCGGGGATCTGAACACGGCCGCATTCACAATGAACTTACTGAAAAGTAAGGAAGGGGCGGCCTTCTCGACAAGATGCGTGCACGACAAGATTGGTGGACCGGCGGGATGACGGAGGGGGACGCGTTGGGCGGCAGGCTCAGAGCGCCGACGGGACGCTACGGCGGCCGGTCCGCCGAGGAACGGCAGGCCGAGCGGCGCCGCCGCTTCCTCGACGCGGCGCTGCGCCTGTTCGGCGACACCCCCGGCTACCGCGGCACCACCGTCGCCGCCCTCAGCCAGGCCGCCGGCCTGTCCACCCGCCAGTTCTACGAGGAGTTCCGCACCCTGGAGGACGTCCTGGCCGCACTGCACCTCCAGGTCAACGCCTGGGCCGAACAGGCCGTCCTGGACGCG
The DNA here is from genome assembly GCF_033366695.1 of Streptomyces sp. SCL15-4. Classification (NCBI taxonomy): domain Bacteria; kingdom Bacillati; phylum Actinomycetota; class Actinomycetes; order Kitasatosporales; family Streptomycetaceae; genus Streptomyces; species Streptomyces sp. SCL15-4. The sequence goes on along the minus strand of NZ_JAOBTQ010000001.1, from coordinate 1,066,109 downwards.
CTCGCCGAAGCCGACGCCGACGGCTCGGCGCTGGCCGACCGCGTCACCACCCTCTTCCGGGCCTACGCCCGCGACATCACCTCCGACCCGCGCCGCATCCGGATCGCCTTCATGGAGATCATCGGAGTCAGCCCCCGCCTGGAGGAGCAGCGCCTGGCCCGCCGCGCCCGCTGGGTCGACCTCATCCGTGCCGAGGCGGACGCGGCCGTGGCCCGCGGACAGGCGGCGCCGCGCGACTACCGCCTGGCGGCCACCGCCTTCATCGGCAGCGTCAACGGGCTGCTGCACGACTGGACGGCCGGCTGGGTGGACGCCACGCTCGACGAGGTGGTGGACGAACTGGTCCGGCTGCTGCTGGGCATGCTCCGGCCGGAGGGCTGGCGCCCCGGTTCCGGCTGAGACGGCGTACGCGCAGGCCGGCGGGGGTGCGGACCGGCTCGGCGCGCGTGATCGGGCCGGAGCTGGTCTGCTGGGGGTGAAGGCCGTCGCCCCGTTTCCCGGAGAGCGCCATGAGTACCTACCGAGTCGCCCAGGTGACCGCCCCCGACGGCACCTTCGAACTCGCCGAGCGGGAGATCCGGCCGCCGGGACCCGGCCTGGTGCGGATCGCCGTGGAGGCGTGCGGGATCTGCCACAGCGACGCCCTCTTCGTCGGCGGCGGACTGCCGGGCGTGACCTTTCCCGAGGTCCCCGGGCACGAGATCGCCGGGCGGATCGAGGAACTGGGCGAGGGCACTCGGGAGCGCGGCTGGAGCGTCGGCGACCGGGTGGCCGTCGGCTGGTTCGGCGGCAGCTGCGGCCACTGCCCGCCCTGCCGCCGGGGCGACTTCATCGTGTGCACCGCCCTGAAGGTCCCCGGATGGACCTACGACGGCGGCTTCGGCGAGCGGACGACCGTACCCGTCGACGCCCTGGCCCGGATCCCCGACACGCTCTCCGCGGCCGACGCCGGGCCCCTGGCCTGCGCGGGCGTGACCACGTACAACGGGCTGCGGCGCGGTCCGGCCGAGCCGGGCGACCTGGTCGCGGTGCTCGGCCTCGGCGGCCTCGGCCACCTCGGCGTGCAGTACGCGGTGGCGATGGGCTTCGAGACCGTGGCGATCGCCCGGGGCGCCGAGAAGGCCGACTTCGCCCGGCGGCTCGGCGCCCACCACTACGTCGACAGCACGGCACCGGTCCCGGTGGCCGAGGCGCTGGGCTCCCTCGGCGGAGCGAAGGCCGTACTGGCCACCGCCGGCAGCTCCGAGGCCATCACGGCGACCGTGGACGGCCTGGCCCCGCGCGGCGAACTGACCGTCATCGGCGCCACCCCGGAGCCGCTGGGCATCAGCCCGGTGCAACTGATCATGAGCGGGCGGGTCGTCCGCGGACATCCCTCCGGCACCGCGCGGGACGTCGAGGACACCATGGCCTTCAGCGCCCTGCACGGCATCCGCCCGATGACCGAGACGGTGCCGCTGGAGCGGGCCGGGGAGGCGTACGCCAAGATGCTCGCCGGCGCCGCCCGCTTCCGCATGGTGCTCACCACCGGCTGAGACCCTGGTCCCGTTTCAGCCGGCGAGCCGCTCCAGGGCGGCCAGCACCGGGGCCGTGCCGTCCTCGCCCCGGATCCGGGCGCCCAGGGACTCGGCGCGGCGCCGGTACGCCGGGTCCCGGGCGGCCCGGGACAGCGCCGAGGCCAGCGCGTCCGCGCTCAGCCGGCGCAGCGGTACGACGGCCGGGGCGACCCCCAGCGCCACCAGCCGGGCGGACCAGAACCCGGCGTCGAACTGCACCGGCACCAAGACCGCCGGCACCCCGGCGCGCAGCCCCGCCGCCGTGGTGCCCGCGCCCGCGTGATGGACCACGGCGGCCATGCGCGGAAACAGCAGCGAGTGCGGCACCTCGCCGATGGTCAGCATGTCGTCCCCGTCGGCCGCCAGCCCGCCCCAGCCGCGCTGGATCACCCCGCGCAGCCCGGCCCGCCTGAGCGCGGTCACCACCCGCGCACTCAGCCGCCCGGCGTCCGGCACGGTGGCACTGCCCAGCCCGACGAACACCGGCGGCGGCCCGGCCTCGATGAACTCCCGTACGTCCTCGGGAAGTCGCTCCTCGGTGTCGTACGGCCACCAGTAGCCGCCCACCTCCAGGCCCGCCCGCCAGTCGGCGGGCCGGGGCACCACCAAGGGACTGAAGCCGTGGTGCACCGGCCAGTGCCGCCGCTCCCGGGACCGCCGCGCGGCACCGGTGCCCAGCCGGGGCAGGCCGAGCCGCGCGCGCAGGGCCGGCACGGCACCGGAGAAGACATGCTCCACGGCGAGGCCCACCCCGTGCCCGGCGAGCCGGTTCACCGCCCCGCCCCAGGCCCCGCCGCCGAGCATCGGCGGAGCGAACTCCCGCGTGGCCGTGAGCGGTTGCAGATACACGCCCAGGCTGGGCAGCCGCAGTCCCTCGGCGATGGTGTGCCCGAGCGGGGCCACCGAGGCGGACAGCAGCAGCACGTCACTGTCCCGCGCCGCGTCGAGCAAATCCTCGGTCATCCGTCCCACCACGTGCCGGGCCAGCTCCACCACGCGCAGCAGCTTCCCGGGCCCGCTGGCGCTGCGGTGCAGGCCCCGGCCGCGCGGGGACTCCAGTTCCGCCCGCGGATCCACCGGCAGCGGGTGGAACCGCACCCCCGACCCCGCCACCAGCGGCTCGAAGCGGCCGTGGGTGACCAGCGTGACGTCGTGCCCGGCCAGCGCGAGCCGGTGCCCGAGCCCGGTGTACGGGGCGGCGTCGCCCCGGGAACCCGCCGTCATGATCGCAACACGCACGCCGGCCAGTATGACCGGTTCCGCCGTTCCGGCACCCGTGCGCCCGCGTGATTGTCCGGTACACGTCCACACGCCCGTGTCAACGGACACCGGCCGGCAGTGGGCCGTCAGGCGCGGGCGCGGCGCCCGGTACCGGCCGGCGCCGGGACCCGGCCTCGGGCCGTCCGGGCCGGGCCCGCGCGTGCGGCGGCGAGGGCACCCGGCGGATGCTGCTCCTAGACGCGCGCGCCGGCGCCGTCCCCGGCCCGCGGACCACCTTCACCCGCGTCATCCCCGGGTACGGCGGGACCACAGCGCCCGGACGCGCCGGTCCCGCGTCGCCCCTACGCCCCGAGTTGCCGGGCCGCGGCCGTCACCGTCTGCTCCAGCAGCGTGGCGATCGTCATCGGGCCGACGCCGCCCGGCACCGGCGTGATCAGCGAGGCCCGCTCCACGGCCGAGTCGAAGTCGACGTCGCCCACGTTCCCCGGGTTGTAGCCCGCGTCGATCACGACCGCGCCCGGCTTGACGTCCTGCCCCCGGATCAGCCGCGGCCGGCCCACCGCCGCCACGACGATGTCGGCCTCGCGGACCGCCGCCGACAGGTCCCGGGTGCGCGAGTGGCAGTACGTCACGGTCGCGTCCCGGGCCAGCAGCAGCATGCCCACCGGCTTGCCGAGGATCGCGCTGCGGCCCACCACCACGGCCCGCTTCCCGGCCGGGTCGACGCCGTACTCGTCCAGCAACCGCACGATGCCGCCCGGCGTGCAGGAGACGAAGCCCGGCAGTCCGAAGCTCATCGTGGCGAACGAGGCGAAGGTGACACCGTCCACGTCCTTCTCCGGCGCGATCGCCTCGAACGCGGCCCGCTCGTCGATGTGGTCGCCCACCGGATGCTGGAGCAGGATGCCGTGCACGCCCGGATCGGCCGACAACTCCCGCAGCGTGCCGACGAGACCGTCCGTCGTGGTGGTGGCCGGCAGCGCGACGTGCCGGGAGGTGATGCCGGCCTTGCGGCAGCGGTTCTGCTTCATGCGGACGTAGGTCACGGACGCCGGGTCCTCACCGACCAGCACGGTCGCGAGACACGGCGCGGTGCCGGTGCGGCCGGTGAGATCGGCGGCCCGGCGCGCGGTCTCCTCCACGATGCGGCGGGCGAGCGCGGTGCCGTCCATCAGACGGGCGGCCTGGGTCCGGGTCATGCTGCACACTCCTGGGCTGGATCGGCTCTTGTCGCCCAGGCGCGCGGCTGTCTCAATGGACCGCTCCCCGGTGGTACTCCACCTCAGCGCCAGTCACGGCCCGCTCACAGCGTAACCGAGTGTGTGTACGACCCTCGGGCCGCCCTTCCTCCGGTACCGGCCGGGCCTGGTCGTCTAGTCGTCCCAGACCTGGATGACCAGCTGGTCGGCGATTCTGCCGTCCCGCAGGGTGAGCATCGACTCGGCGACGACCCGGGTGCCGTCCGCGTACTCGCAGGACTCGCTGTAGGCGGCCCGGTCACCCTGGATGACGCACTGCTCCAGCCGGTGCGTCATGTCGCGGTGGTAGATGTCGTCCAGCAGCTCGGCGATCTGGGCCCGGCCGCGCAGCACCGTGGGGTGACTGGGCTGGTGGTCGCGGTCCACGATGCGGATCCGCGCGTCGTCCGCGTAGAGCGACAGCAGCGTGTTGCCGGTGTTGCCCTCTATGCCCCGGCGCAGTGTCTCGGTGTCGAAGGCGGAGCCCGTCGCATCAGTCATGGTGACCTCCTTCAGGCGCCCGCGGCCCGGCCACGAGCGGGCCGCACGGGTCCCCCTGTCGAGACTCCTCCGCCCCGGCGGCCCCGGCAAGCGCGGGCGGCACGCTCCACCTCACGGGTGAGCCGGCTCCGCCGCCCGTGTCCGGCCCGGGCCCCGGGCCGTTGCTGAGGGCATGATCTCCACACGACGCATCGCCGCCGCCGTCGGTCTGGCCGCCGGGATCGCCGGCCTCGCCGCACCGCAGGCGGGCGCGGCGACCACCGGCGCGCCCCTCATCGGAAAGTTCGGCGCGCTGTCCGCGCTGGACTCGCTCACCGCCGGTGACATCCCGGCCCCGCACCGGGACCGCGTGCCGAAGGTCAGCGACCAGGTGCAGGAGCTGAGGCACCTGCGCGAGCTGAACCAGCTGCACCAGCTGGAGCAGGTCATCGCCCCCGCGGCGCCCGTGCTCGGCCTGGTGAACGCCGTTCCCGTCCGCCTCCGCTGACACCCGGCCCGCGCCGCGGCCGACGGCGGCCGGAAGGATGCGCGATCATGTGCGTGATCCGTCCCGCTACCGATCGGTCGCGTCGTAGGGTCGTCGGCGAAGGCATTCGATGAAGGGACAGGCCATGGCGCAGGAAGTACGCGGCGTGATCGCACCGGGCAAGGACGAGCCCGTGCGGATCGAGACGATCGTGGTGCCGGACCCGGGGCCCGGCGAGGCCGTCGTACGCGTCCAGGCCTGCGGGGTCTGCCACACCGATCTGCACTACAAGCAGGGCGGCATCTCCGACGACTTCCCCTTCCTGCTCGGCCACGAGGCCGCCGGTGTCGTGGAGTCGGTCGGCGAGGGCGTCACCGACGTCGCCCCGGGAGACTTCGTCGTCCTCAACTGGCGCGCGGTGTGCGGGCAGTGCCGGGCCTGTCTGCGCGGCCGGCCCTGGTACTGCTTCGACACCCACAACGCCCGGCAGAAGATGACCCTCGCCGCGACCGGCCAGGAGCTGTCCCCGGCGCTCGGCATCGGCGCCTTCGCCGAGAAGACGCTCGTCGCGGCCGGCCAGTGCACCAAGGTCGACCCGGCCGTGTCCCCGGCGGTCGCGGGCCTCCTCGGCTGCGGGGTGATGGCCGGCATCGGCGCCGCGATCAACACCGGCGACGTCGGCCGCGGCGACTCGGTCGCCGTGATCGGCTGCGGCGGTGTCGGCGGCGCGGCCATCGCCGGGTCGAAGCTGGCCGGCGCGGGCCGGATCATCGCCGTCGACATCGACGACCGCAAGCTGGAGACGGCGCGGAGCCTCGGCGCCACGCACACCGTCAACTCCAAGGAGACCGACGCCGTCGAGGCGGTCCGCGAGCTGACCGGCGGCTTCGGAGCCGACGTCGTGATCGAGGCCGTCGGCCGGCCCGAGACCTACCGGCAGGCGTTCTACGCCCGCGACCTGGCCGGCACCGTCGTCCTCGTCGGCGTCCCCACCCCGGACATGAAGCTCGAACTGCCGCTGCTGGACGTCTTCGGCCGCGGCGGCGCCCTGAAGTCGAGCTGGTACGGCGACTGCCTGCCCAGCCGTGACTTCCCCATGCTGATCGACCTGCACCTGCAAGGCCGCCTGCCGCTCGACGCGTTCGTCACCGAGACCGTCGGACTCGACCAGGTGGAGCAGGCGTTCGAGCGGATGCACCACGGTGACGTGCTGCGCTCGGTGGTGGTGCTGTGATGACCGCCCGCGTCGAACGCCTCGTCACCAGCGGCCAGTTCACACTGGACGGCGGCACCTGGGACGTGGAGAACAACGTGTGGCTCGTCGGCGACGACCGGGAGGTGATCGTCATCGACGCCGCCCACGACGCCGAGGCCATCGCCCGCGCCGTCGGCGACCGGCGCCTGACCGCCATCGTGTGCACCCACGCCCACAACGACCACGTCAACGCGGCCCCGGCGCTCGCCGACCTGACCGGCGCCACGATCTGGCTGCACCCCGACGACCTGCCGCTGTGGAAACAGACCCACCCGCACCGCGAACCCGACCGGCACCTCCTCGACGGCCAGGTCATCGAGGCCGCCGGCGCCGACCTCACCGTCCTGCACACTCCCGGACACGCCCCGGGCGCCGTCTGCCTGTACGACCCGGGACTCGGCACCGTGTTCACCGGCGACACCCTCTTCCAGGGCGGACCGGGCGCCACCGGACGCTCCTTCTCGCACTTCCCGACCATCATCGACTCCATCCGCGACCGCCTTCTCGCCCTGCCGTCCGGGACCAAGGTCCTCACCGGCCACGGCGACGCCACCACCATCGGCGCGGAGGCCCCCCACCTCCAGGAGTGGATCGAGCGCGGGCACTGATCGCGGGCCCGTCCCAGAACACCGACAGAAGGTGTCCGGTTTTCCGTTGAGAGTGGGTGCCGCAACCGCAAGGCACGGCACACGGGAGGCAGGACATGACAGGACCGCTGGACGGCAAGGTGGCGCTGGTCGCCGGGGCGACCCGGGGCGCGGGCCGGGGCATCGCCGTGGAACTCGGCGCGGCCGGCGCCACCGTGTACGTCACCGGCCGCAGCACCCGCGCCCGCCGCTCGGAGTACGACCGCCCCGAGACCATCGAGGACACCGCCGACCTCGTCACCGAGGCCGGCGGCCGGGGCATCGCCGTACCGGCCGACCACCTCGACCGGTCCGCGGTACGGCAGCTGGTGGACCGCATCGCGCGGGAGCGGGGCCGCCTCGACGTTCTGGTCAACGACATCTGGGGCGGGGAGAAGCTCTTCGCGTGGGACACCCCCGTGTGGGAACACGACCTCGACAACGGGCTCCGGCTGCTCCGCCTCGCGGTCGAGACCCACGCCGTCACCAGCCACTACGCGCTGCCACTGCTGCTGCGCCGGCCCGGCGGCCTGGTCGTGGAGGTCACCGACGGCACCGCCGAGTACAACCGCGACACCTATCGCGTGAACTTCTTCTACGACCTCGCCAAGACGTCCGTGCTGCGCATGGCCTTCGCCCTCGGCCACGAACTCGGGCCGCGCGGCGCGACGGCGGTGGCGCTGACGCCCGGCTGGATGCGCTCGGAGATCATGCTCGACGCGTACGGCGTGCGCGAGGAGAACTGGCGCGACGCCCTGGAACGCGAACCCCACTTCGCCATCTCCGAGACCCCGCGCTTCACCGGCCGGGCCGTCGCCGCGCTGGCCGCCGACCCGGAGGCGGCCCGGTTCAACGGGCAGTCGCTGTCCAGCGGCGGCCTGGCGAAGACGTACGGCTTCACCGACCTCGACGGCAGCCGCCCGGACGCCTGGCGCTACCTGACCGAGGTCCAGGACCCGGGCAAACCGGCGGACGTCACCGGCTACCGCTGAACTCCGGCTACGCGCCCACGCGGGTCACCGGATGCCGTCGCGTCACCGTGACCGGTGACGCCTCGGCCACCGATGAGGCCGGCTGCCGGGAGAATCCCACGGCCACCCGTGACCCCCTTCGCCCGGCGGCCCCCGGCAACCTCACGGCCACCGCGAAAGCCGGTGCCGTACCGGTGTGTCCGCGCCTCCGAGGACGTACCGTCGGCCCATGACCCATCCAACCCGCTTTACGGGACACGGAGTTCTCGTCACCGGTGCCGCCCGGGGGATCGGTGCCGCCGTCGCCCGGCGGCTCGCGGAGGAGGGCGGTCGGGTGCTGGTGACCGACCGGGACCCGGCCGAGGCCGAGCGGACCGCCGCCGGCCTGCGCCAGGACGGTCTGACCGCCGAGGCGTTCGCCTGTGACGTGGCCGACCGCGCCGCGGTGGAGGCGGCCGTCGCCCGCGCCGTCTTTGCCTTCGGCTCCCTCGACGTGCTGGTCAACTGCGCCGCCCACTGCAGTCCGGACGTCCCGCTGTACGAGGAGGACCCCGACGAGGCCTGGGCACACGACCTGGACGTCACCCTCACCGGCACCCACCGCTGCTGCCGGGCCGCCCTGCCGCACCTCGCCGCCTCCGGACGCGGTGCGATCGTGAGCATCGGCTCCGTCAACGGCCTCCAGGACTTCGGCAACCACGCCTACAGCGCCGCCAAGGCCGGCCTCGGCTCGCTCACCCGGACCCTCGCCGGGCACGCGGCGCACCGGGGCGTGCGGGTCAACCTCGTGGCGCCGGGCACGGTCCGCACCTCGGCGTGGGAAGGACGCGAGGACGCTCTCGACGCCGTCCGCGCCGTGTACCCGCTGGGCAGGGTCGGCGAGCCGGAGGACATCGCCGCCGCCGTCGCCTTCCTCGCCTCGCGCGACGCCGCCTGGATCACCGGGACCACGCTGGTGGTCGACGGCGGTCTGACCGCCGTCAACACCGGCTTCCGTACGGCTGTCGGAGGTAGCTGACGAAACATCAGACGCAAGCCGCCAGCACGCGCAGCACCCGCTCGGTGTCCGCCTCGGTGGTACGCCAGTTGCTGAACGCGGCCCGCAGCCCGGGCACGCCGCCGTACACCGTCGGCGTCACATACGCCTCCCCGGACGCGGCGACCGCCCGGGCCAGCTCCGCCACCCGCTCCTCGGACGGATCCGCGGCGAGCGTGAAGCAGACGACGTTGAGGCGGACCGGCGCCAGCAGGCGCAGGCCCGGCAGGGCCTCGACGCCCGCGCCGAGCCGGCGGGCCAGCGCCACGTTGCGCTCCACGATCTCCCGGTGCCCGGCCCGTCCGTAGGCCACCAGCGAGAACCAGGCCGGCAGGGCCCGCAGCCGGCGCGAGTTCTCCGGGGTCAGATGCAGGAACTCCGGTTCACCGCCGGGCGGTCCCAGATACGGCGAGGCGTTGTGGAACACCGCCACCTGCAGATCGCGGCGCCGGGTGAACTGAACGGCCGCGTCATAGGGCACGTTGAGCCACTTGTGCAGGTCCACACAGACCGAGTCGGCCGCGTCCAGCCCGTCGACCAGGCCTGCGTGCGTGGGGCTGAGCGCCGCGAACGCGCCGAACGCGCCGTCCACGTGCAGCCAGAAGTCGTACCGCTCCTTCAGCGCGGCGATCGCCCGCAGATCGTCGAAGTCGACGGTGTTCACGGTGCCCGCGTTGGCGACGACGATCACCGGCCGGCCCGCCCGCTCGGCCAGCGCCGCCTCCAGCGCGGCCACGTCGACCGCCTCCCGGTTGCCCGGCAGCACCGGCACCCGCCGCAGCCGGTCCCGGCCCAGGCCCAGCACCGACATCGCCTTCGCGACACTGGAGTGCGGGCTGCCCGACAGCACCTCCAGCGGGCCCAGCGCCGCCGCCCCCTGCCGGGCGACGTCCACGCCCAGCCGTTCGCCCGCCCACTCGCGGCCGATGGCGAGCCCGACCGTGTTCGACGCGGTCGCGCCCGTCACGAACGCCCCGCTGTGCGCCGCGCCCAGCCCGAACAGCTCGCGCAGCCACGCCACCGTCTCCCGCTCCAGTTCCCCGGCCCAGGAACCGCCCGCTCCCGACAGGTTCTGGTCGAACGCGGACGTCAGCCAGTCCCCGGCCACGGACGCGGGTGTCGCCCCGCCGGTGACGAAGCCGAGGTAGCGCGGGCCGGCGGAGCCGGAGAAACCGGGCGCCCAGCGTTCGGCGAAGCGCGCGAGGGCACGCTCGCCGCCCACGCCCTCGGCCGGCAGCGGCGCCCGCCCCGGCACCGGGCCCGGCGCGGCGACCGGCCGCCCGGCCAGCCCCGCCACCTCCCGGGCGGCGACATCACGGGCGGCCTGCAGCAGTTCGGGGAGCCGGGCGAGATCACCGGCGAGCACACGGTCCATGCGCCGCACCCTAGGCCGCGGCGACCGCCCCGTGCCTGGTCCACTTCGCCACAAGTGGACCGGTAAAACTGGACCCGTGGACACTGGATTCGTCGCCGCGCTCGGCGACTGGCGCGGCCGGCCCGGCCCCCTCGCCCGGACCCTGGCCGCCGCGGTGAAGGACGCCGTGGTCGACGGCCGGCTCCCGGCCGGCACCCGGCTGCCCTCGGAACGCGAACTGGCCCGCACCCTGCGGCTGAGCCGGGGCACGGTGGTCGCCGCGCTCAGCCTGCTGCGCGCCGACGGCTGGCTGCGCACCCGGCACGGCAGCGGCAGCGCCGTACGCCTGCCCGCCCGCCTCACCGAACGCACCGCCCCCTGGTCCCTCGACCGGGGCGGAGCCCCCGGCGCCGACCTGGACCTCACCCTCGCCGTGACCGCCGCGCCCCACGACGCCTACCGCGCCGCCCTCGCCCGCGCCGCCGAGCTGACCGCGCCGCTGCTCGTGGACTCCGGCGTCGCCACCGCCGGCCTGCCCCGGCTGCGCGCCCTGCTGGCCGACCGCTACACCCGCGCCGGACTCGCCACCCGCCCCGAGCAGATCCTGGTCACCGCCGGTGCCCAGGCCGCCCTCACCCTCCTGCTGGACCAGCTGTACACCGACCGCACCGCGCCCGTGCTGGTGGAGAACCCCGCCTTCCCCGGCGCCCTCGCCGTGCTGCGCGCCCGCCGCGCCCGGCTGCTGCCGGTCCCCGTCTCCGCCACGGACGGCTGGGACATCGCCCACCTCACCGCCGCCGTGCGCCGCCACCGCCCCCGACTCGCCTGCCTGGTGCCGGACTTCCACAACCCGACCGGCGCCCACATGGACCCCGCCGTCCGCCGGGCGGTCGCCGCGCTCGCCGACCGCCACGACCTGACCGTCCTCGCCGACGAGACCCTGCGCGACATCGACCTGAGAACACCGCCCGGCACCGAGCCGCACCTCGCCGGGGCGCGGGTGATCCAGATCGGCTCGGTCAGCAAGACCCTGTGGAGCGGCCTCAGGGTCGGCTGGATCCGGACCACCGCGGACCTCGTACGGCGCCTGCTGCTGCGTCCGCTCCAGGCGCAGCTCGCCCCGCCGCCGCTGGAACAGCTCATCGCGGCCGAACTCCTCGGCGCACCGCTCCCGGCGCTGCTCGCCGACCGCCGCGCCCGGCTGCGCGCCCAGCGCGACCACCTCGCCGGGCTGCTCGCCGATACCGGCTGGACGTACACCGTGCCGGCGGGCGGGCTGAGCCTGTGGCTGCACCTGGGCGGCGCCGGACCGCGCGCCGCCGACCTCGCGGCGAGGGCCGCCGCGCGCGGTCTCGCCCTCACCCCGGGCCCCCGTTTCGCCGCCGACCGCGCCACCCTGAGCCGCCACCTCCGGCTGCCGTTCACGGCCACACCCGAGACCCTCACCCGGGCGGTGGAGCTGCTCAGGGCGTGCGATACGGTCTGAACTTCACCGTTTCGTCACAGCCTGACCGGAACCACAACCATGCCCTCCCCGGCCGGGTCTAGTAGTCCGACACCGCGGGAAATCGCGCTGGAGGAGCACCCGGGAGGACCGGGCGAACCGCCAGGGAACCGGAAGGAGACAGGCCACCATGGGGGGCATACGCAAACGAGGCGTCATAGCGCTGGGCGTGACGGGACTGGTGACGCCGCTCGCGCTCGCCTTCACCGCGGCACCGGCTCAGGCCGCGAGCTGTACCACGAGCACCGGGCCGTACCAGAAGCAGGTGGAGAAGTTCCTGGGCCGGCCGGTCGACGGCAGGCAGTCCGCCGCCGACTGCACGGCGATCCGCACATTCCAGACCAGGCACGGCATCAGCCCCGACATCGGCTACGCCGGTTCGGTCACCTGGGGCGTGATGGACCTGATGAACAAGCAGAAGGCCGTCGGGAAGAAGCCGAACAAGGACGGCAAGTGCCCGGTGAACAAGGGCCGGATCGCCTGTGTGAACCTCACGCTTCAGCTCAGCTGGATCCAGGACGGCAGCCGGCTGGTCTACGGCCCGGTGCCGGTGCGCACCGGCCGTGACCACTACGAGACGCGCACCGGCCTGAAGAAGATCTACTGGCGGGACATCGACCACGTCTCGAACCTCTACGACGTGCCGATGCCCTACAGCCAGTTCTTCGACGGCGGCCAGGCCTTCCACTCGGTGGGCCTGAGCATGTGGAACCCGCCGGGCTCGCACGGCTGCGTCAACATGACGAAGACGGACGCCAAGAAGTACTGGTCGCTGCTGAGGAACGGCGACGACGTCTTCGTCTACGGCCGCAAGCCGGGCACCTGAGCCCCGGGCGGGTCCCGTCAGGCGGGGGCGTCCCCGAAGTCCGGGATGTCCAGCCGCGCCCCGCCCTGCCGTGCCGACTCGTGCGCGACGATGCCCGGCAGGGTGTAGCGGGCGGCCACCCACGCGTTCACCGGCGGCAGGGCGCGCCGGGTCACGGCGGTGACGAAGTCGTCCACCAGGAAGTGGTGGCTGCCCTCGTGCCCGTTGGCCAGACGGTCGAACTCACGGGGCAGCCGGGACCGGTCGTGCACCGGCGCCGAGCCCGAGGTGAAGGCCGCGCGCGGTTCCGGCGCGAGAGCGGCGAGGGACGGGTCGTCGGGCGCGGGGCTCCGCTTCGGCTCCAGCAGCTCGGTGATGTCCTCGACGCCGCCGCGGTCCTGCCACAGGGCCACCGTGGCGAGCTGTTCCATGCTGGCCTCTGTCCCGAAGAACCGGAACCGGGACGCGCGCAGGTGCGCCGGGTAGCCGACCCGCCGGAACTCGTTGGTGCGGAACGATCCGCCGCCCGCCACCTCGAACAGCGCGGTGACGTTGGACATGTCGTCGTCGAACATGCCGGCGGAGCGGTCGAGAACACCATCGTCGCGGTCGTCGCGGACGCCGATCGCCGACACGCTCACCGCGTGCGTCCGCCAGGCCCCGAGCACCCCGCCCACCGAGTGCGTCGGGTACAGCAGCGGGGGATGGCCGGCGGTCGCCCGCCCGTCCTCGCCGCCGCTGCAACGGTGGGCGTCGCGGAAGTCCGGGTCCATGTCCTGGACGTGGTCGCCCTCGGCGTAGAACAGCCGGCCGAAGGCGCCCTCGGCGTTCCTGGCGCGGGCGTGCACGGTCGCCGGGTGGTAGTGGCTGGTCTCGCCCATCATGTACGTCAGTCCGGTGGCGCGAACCGTCGCGACGATCGCGGCGACCTCCTCGGCGGTGACCGCCATGGGGGCGGCCGAGTACACGTGCTTGCCCGCGTTCAGGCCCTGCATGACCAGGGGACCGTGTGTCCAGCGCCGGGTGAAGACGGCGACGGCGTCGACGAGCGGTGACTCCAGCATCGCCGAGTACGACGGGAACGTGCCCGCGAGACCCTTCGCGGCGACGAGGCGCTCGGCGCGCTCGGGCAGGGCGTCCGTCACATAGACGTCCCGTACGCCGGGATGGGCGTGGAAGAGCGCGGCGAACTGGCCGGAGAACTGTCCTGCGCCGACGATGCCGAGGGAGAAAGTCATATGGATCACTTTCGCGACGAAAGATTTTACGCGTCAAGAGCCCACTCGGTCACCCCTGAGATCGCGCGGGGTCGCCGTTCCGAAAGAATTCCCGCTGGGGCTTGACACATTGACGTGATGAGCAACACGGTCCGAAATGTCCGTATCGCGCATACTTACTCACAGCGCCTTCACCTCGGTCGGCATATGCTTCACAGCATGTCCACCACTGTTGCGACCGCCTCCGAGCGATCGGCCGCGGAGGTCAACGAGGAGATCCGGGCCCTGTGGCGCCGGTCGGGCGGGACACTGACCACCGAGCAGCGCGCGCAGTACCAGCGCCTCGTGATGGAGTGGGCCGCCGCGACCCCGCGATCGCACCGGGCCGCCTGACCGGCCCCGCGCCGTACCGCCGAGGGCACCCGTGACGACACGGGTGCCCTTTTCCGTCGTCCCTCCGCCGCCCGGTCAGCCCCAGGTCGCCGAGTAGTCCCGTCGGTACGCCCTGCGGTCCCGCTCGGCCCGCAGATACCGGGTCGCCACCAGCGCGACCAGACTGCCCGCGACGACCAGCAGGCCCGGCCCGGTGTTGCGGGCGTCCAGCAGGCGGTCCGACAGGGCCCGGCCCGTCACCGGCCGGGCCGGGGCGGGAGCCGTCGCACCGGCCGCGGAGGAGGGCGAACCCGTCCGGGCGCCGCCCGCGTCTCCCGCCGACGTGATCATCCGGACCCCCAGCGCCGACAGCGCCTCGGTCACCGGCTGGAAGAACGTCGTCCCGCCCGTCGTACAGTCGCCGTTGCCGCCCGAGGTGACACCGAGCGCGATGCCGTCGGCGAACAGCGGGCCGCCGCTGTCGCCCGGTTCGGCGCACACCGTGGTCTCCACGAGCCCGGTGACCGTCCCCTCCGGGTAGTTGACGGTCGCGTTCAGCGCGGTGACCCGGCCCTCGCGCAGCCCGCTGGTGCTCCCGCTGCGGAACACCCGCTGCCCGACGGCCGGATCGGCCGCCCCGGTGATCCGCACGCCCTTGCCGCCGCCGACCGCGACCACGTCGGCGCCCGGCCCCGCCGTGCCGCCCGCGTACCGCACGAGCGAGAAGTCGCTGCCGGGGAAGGCGCTGTCGACGGTGGTGCCGAGCGGCGGGCCGCCCGGATCGCCGGCGAACCAGGCGGCCCCGGCGGCCCCGCAGTGCCCGGCCGTGAGGATGAAGTCGGACCGCCCGTCGGTGACGTTGAACCCCGCCGAGCAGCGCCCGCCGGCCGACAGGATCGGCCGGGCGCCGTTCAGCCGCGTGGTGAAGGCGCCCTTGGTCCGCTCCATGTGCACGAAACCGCCGATCCGCCGGGCGACCCGGCTCAGCCGGGACCAGTCGGCGGCGGACACCGTGCGGTCGGCCCGCACCACGACCCGGTTGGCCCGGTAGTCCACCGCCCACGCCGTGCCCGGCACCCGTGGCGCCGAACGCAGGCTCGCCGTCGCCGACTTCAGCTCGTCCATGCTGTGCGCGACGGTCTTCGCCCCGGCCCCGGCCCGGCGCACCGCCCGCGCCGCCGCCCCGTCGGTCACCGCCACCACCGCGCGCCCGTCGGCTCCGGTCCAGCTGCCCGCCGTACGGGCGGTGCCGAGCCGCGCCACCAGCGCCGCAGCGGTGTCGCCGGGCCGCCCGGCGGAGGCGGGCGAGGGCTCACCGGCCCAGGCCGCCTGTGCGACCATCGCACCTCCCAGGAGGAGTCCGCCGGCCGCCGCCAGGCGTGTCACCCGGAGGACGACCCGTCGTCGTGCGTGCCGCATGCGAGGCTCCCGTGGCCGGACCCGCGATGCCCGAGCCGGCACCGCGGGGCCCCCGGCCGGCCGGGGACCCGCCCCTCCATACGGCGCCGGGCGCGGCGGTGTTCAGCGGCGACCGGGCTCGGGCTCGCGGGCCACTCCGCCGGACACGGCTGCCCCTTCCGGCGCGAACCCGGCGGCGGCCTCCGGCCGCCGCCGCGGGCAGGCCCTCCGTCGGTCAACCGCCGCGCCGGCAGGCCGTACGGGTCCTCGTCGCCGCCGGTGGAGACGACCACGTCGAGCGGGATCGGCGTCACCGGCTGGCGGAAGTCCGGTGACGCGATCCGGACGCCCCGCCCGATCTGCACCGTCTGGACCTTGGACCCGGCGGGCGGGAGACTGCGGACATGGACCCCACACGACTCGCCCGGCTCGGCGCCGGCCCCTACCTGCTGCTGACCACCTACCGCCGCAACGGCACGCCCGTCGCCACCCCGGTGTGGGTGGTCCGCGACGGGGACACCCTCGGCGTGTGGACCGCCGCCGGCAGCGGGAAGGTCAAGCGGATCCGGCACCGCCCGGACGTCCTCGTCGGCCCCTGCGACCGGCGTGGCAACCCCACCGGCGACCAGCTGCCCGCCACCGCCGAGATCGCCGACGCGGGCGCCACCGCCCGCTACCGGCGCCTCATCGCCGGCAAGTACGGCGTCCTCGGCCGCCTCACCCTGCTCGGCAGCCGGCTGCGGCGCGGCCTGGACGGCACGGTCGGCATCCGGGTGACCCCCGGCCGGTGAGGGCCACCCGGAAGGCGGCGTCCTACGACGCGTCGAGCACCGTCCCCGTCGCCTCCAGGCCGCCGGCCCGCGGCTTGCCGGTGTCCGGATCGAGCTGCCGGAACCGCACCGACTCGGCGGACTCCCGGACGCCGTCCGCGGCCGTGGGCACGGTGAGGTCCACACTGGTGCGGCCCGCCGGGATGTCACCCCACAGCGAGAGTCCGGCCACCTTCGACAGCGGCCGTTCGGGATCGGGCTTCTCCCCGGTCTCGTCCCGCAGCCAGCGCGCCGGGACGTCCTTGGTGGACAGCTCCGAAGCGGCGGCCGGCGCGACCTCGAACCAGACGCTCATGTCCACGTCCACCGGCTCCGACAGCTTCACCCGCCACTTCAGCGGCTGCCCCTCGGTCACCTTCGCGGCGGCCGGGGTGAGGGTCGTCGTCGGCGCCGGGTCGTCGTCGCGCACGGTGAGCCCGCCCCGGTAGGAGCCGACGACCGCGCCGCGGACCGCCTTGACCAGCACGTCGTGGGACACGTCGGTGCCGTACCGGGTGTTGCCCCGCACCTCCACCGGCACATCGGCCTCGTGACCGCCCGGACGCACCGTCACCAGCCGGTCCGTCGTCCGCCCGGTGACCGGGTCGACGACGTACACCCGGACCAGGCCGCTGCCGCCGTGCCCCGTCACCCGCACCGGCACCCGGTAGGTACGCGTGCCCGCGTCCCCCTCGTCCACGGTCGCCCGGCCGACGTCCACGCGCGGCAGCGCCTGCGCGCGCACCGCGGGCGTGCCGGGCCGCCAGCCCCACGCGTCCATCAGCCAGGCCCGTCCGGACGCCGAACGCGACGTCAGCTCCATGGACTTGACCGAACCCAGTTTCAGACCGGCGCGGCCGGCCGCCGACAGCGGCACCCGGACCTCACGCGCCCAGTAGGAGGCGGTCCGCCCGCTGCCGGGCAGCCCGTCCAGCGTGACCCGGCCGAGCTTCGCCTTCTTGCCGGAGGTGTCGGTCAGGGCCACGTCCAGCCGCGTACCGCGCGTGTTCGGCGGTACGAACACACGCAGCGCCAGCGCCGTCGAACCCGACAGCGACACCGGCTTCCCCGGCGTCACCCGGGCCGCCGTGCCGGCCCGGGTCCAGCGCAGCGCGACCGCCTGCCGGCCGGTCTCGCGGTCGGTCTCCCACCGGGCGAAGTGCGGCGAGGCCCCCTTGGTGCCCGCGGCCAGGCAGCTGCGGGCCGGACTCGGGTCGACCGCGGCGCACAGCGTGCCGCCGGTCACCGACACCCCGCCGTCCGGCAGGAACCCGCCGCTGCGGCGGGCGCCCACCGCGTGGCTCAGCACCCGTGCCGGGTCCGCCGACGGCGCCCGCTTCCCGGAGCCGTCCAGGAGCGGCCGCACCCGGTCGTCCCCGGCGAGGAACAGCCGCGCGGCGGCGGCGATGTACGTGCTGCCGGCCCGGTGCTGCCGGTCGGCGGACAGCCGGGTCGCGGCGCCCTTGCCGCACACCGGGTCGGGGTGCCGCGAGTCGTCGAAGAAGTCGTCCTCGGCCGGCGCCGCGGCCTGGCCCGGCGTCCACTGCGAGTTGAAGAAGTTGTGGTTGGCGCCGATCACGTACACGGCGCTGTGCAGCGCGGTGCCGTTGCCCACCGCGCGCGTGCCGTCGACGTACACCTCGCCCTGGAGGTCGGAGACATCACCGTCGCAGCCCGGCAGGAGGGTCACCGACGGCACGTCCGGCACCGGGTTCTGACCGAAGACGGTCGGACCGATGAGGACGGTGCCCCGGACCGTCCAGCGCACCGGCCCGTGGTAGCCGTCCTGGCCGGCGGGCGGCGGGGTGAGGCTGTCCAGCGCGGCCCGGTTGACGCCCTCGCCGCCCCGGGAGTGCCCGACCAGCAGCACCTTCGACAGATCGGCACGCGGCGCCTCGCGGACCGCCTTCGGCGCGCTCCCGGGGTGCTCGGCCCAGTCGGCCCAGCGGGCCAGGTGCCGGCGCACCAGCGACGAGCGGGCCTGCGCGCCGCCGTCCTCGGCCGCGAAGTCCTGCCCGTTGACGCCGTTGGCGGCGATGGAGACGGTCACGTAGCCCTGCGAGGCGAGCAGCCGCTGGTCGCGCAGGTAGCCGCGGTGGCTGGGTATCGGTGTGGTGCCGGCCGCGCAGGGCCAGTCCATGCCGACCTCCTCGCGCCCCTTGTAGCAGGTGGCGTGGCGGCCGTGCAGGAACAGCGCGAGGGGCCGCTTGCCGGTGGCGCCGACCGGTGCGACGACCACCGCGCGCATCTCCACCGGTGCCGGGAGGCCGGGCAGCCGGACCGATTTCAGCGCGTACTCTCCGGTCCTGGTGCGGTAGCCGCCGGGCTTGCCCGGATCCACGGCGTTCGCCGGGAGCGGGGCGGGCGGTCGCACCGCAGGCGCGGCACCGGGCGCCTGCGGCGCGTCCAGCCGCCGTCCGCCGGCCCAGACCTCCAGCCCGCGCGACGGCGAGCCCGGCACGATGCCCCGCAGCCGGGTCAACCGCCGCTCGCCGAGCGGCAGTCGGAAGGTGCGGCCGTCCGCCGCCGGCCGCGGCACGCCCAGCAGGCGTCCCGCGGACCGGAATTCGACCCGGGCGTCACCCATCGGCACCGGGCGCTCGGACCGCCACACCAGCCGCTGCGCCGAGCCGCTCCCGGTCAGCCGCCATCCCGGCGGCAGCGGCACCGCGTCACGTGCGGCCGACGCCTCTTGGGAGCCGTCCGGTTGGGAGCGGGCGACCGCCGCCCCCGGGGATGCCCCGGCCACCGCGAGCAACGCGGCGGCCATCACCCCTATGTGCCGGGCACGGACCACTGTTCCTCCTCGAACACCGACCTCGGACGTCCCGGTGGTCCCGGGCGTCCCTCGTCTCCGGAGGATGGAAGGCGAAGTCCGTGGGTTGCCTGTGCGCGACGGGTGATGGATCACATCGCGGACTCGCCGGGGCCGAAAGCCCCTGCGGGCGCACCGAGTTGCCGGGACCGGACAGGTGCCCGCCGGTCCGTCCGCTACTGGACGGCGGGCGGAGGTGGCGTGGTGCGCGGGGAGCGGGCCGCCGCGCACGCGGGCGGGGTGCGGCTCATGCTGCGCCCGCTGTGGGAGCCGCCGGCCGAACTCCCGGTGCGGGCCGCGCACGAAGCGCACGGCGGGGCGGACCCGCGCATGCCGGACGCGCTGTTCGGGCCACCGCAGGCCCCGCTCCCGCGCCGGACGCCCGCTCCCGCCGCCGGCGTCCGGCGCACGCGACGGCGCGCTGGCACCGGCTGTCGGCCTCGCCGCGAACCGGGCCTTCGGGACCGGACGTCCGTTCCCGGTACGGGACGTCGTCCCGTGGCCGCCGAGACACTCCTACTGCGGTCAGGTCCAGGCCCGGTACTCGTCCACCAGCTGGAAGACCGGTTCACCGCGCACCGGGTCCTGCGCGGTGGACAGCCGGACCCGGTCACCGCTGTGGATGCCGACCGGCGGGCCCATGACCCGGCCGCGCACGACGAACCCCTCGGTCATCTCCACCAGCGACACATTGCGCGCCGCCGGGGTGTTGCGGTGCACCACGGTGGAGTGGCGGACCGTGCCGACCCCCTCGCTGCGCTCCGTGCGCAGCTCGCTGCCCTGGCACACCGGACACAGCAGCCGGTGGTACATCGCCGTGCCGCACCAGGTGCAGCGCTGGAAGAGAAGGGCGTCCCGGGAGTCGGCGGCGGGGTCGAGAACACCCGTCGCGGAACCGGCCGCCGGCCTCGAGGTGCTTGCTGAGTGGTGAAACACGCTGGTCAACTCCCTGCGCTCGGCCGGAATCGCGCGTGCCCCTGGGCGGACCGGGCACGCGTGCGCACGGTTGCCGTGCCACCGTGCACGCCGACAGGGTATGGCACTCAGTGTCACTCGTAAAGGCACTCCGTACCACTGAAAGGGCCGGGCCGTGCGCCCGGGCCCCGTCCGGCGGCCGGGTCAGGAGCGGTCGAGGACCGTCTCCAACTCCTGTACCACCCGCCACAGCGGAGCGTCCCGGCGGGAGATCAGCACCACCACCTCCCCGTCCGGTCCCGCGTCCGCGCCGGGTCCGGCCGGGCCGCTCCACACGGCCGGGGTGTCCGCCGGCCGCGCGTATGTCATCTGCACATAGGCCAGCGCGTGGTCCACCGCCGCGCCCGCGTCGCCGACGCCGTCCGACCGCAGCCAGGAGCGCAGCGCGTTGTTGTGCGCCGCGACCACGGCCGCCGCGATCACATCGGCGCGCAGCGTCCCGTCGGGCCGCCCCGCGAACCGCCCGCGCAAGTACTCGGCGAGCGCCCGCTCGTAGCGCCATACCACCGACAATTCGTAGGCGCGCAGGCCCGGCACCCGGCGGGTGAGGCGGTAGCGCTGCACGGAGAAGGCCGGGTTCTCCGCGTACATCCGCAGCACCAGCCGGGCCGCGTCGCACACCCGGCGCACCGGCTCGTGCTCCGGGCCGCTCGCCGCGAGGAAGTCGGTCATCTCGGCCAGAGCGCCCTCGTGGTCGGGGAAGACCACGTCCTCCTTGGAGGGGAAGTAGCGGAAGAACGAACGCCGGCCGACCCCGGCCAGGGCCACGATGTCGTCCACGGTGGTCTGTTCGTACCCGCGTTCCAGGAAGAGCCGGAAGGCCGCCGCCACCAGGGCGTCCCGGATCGGCGGCTTCGCGGCCGGCACCGCGCTGCTGGAGCTCATGGACGGGAACGTAGCACCCGGGCGCGTCTTGTGGCACTCAGTGCAGTGCGAGTGGCGGACGAGGGTACTGAGTGTCGTACCGCTCCTCCGCTCAGGGGCGGACGAAGAGGGCCGCATGCTCCGGCGTAACCTTTCACCACCCCTCGCCGGCACCGGCCCGCACCCTCCCGAGGAGCACTCCCATGTCCGCCGCACGACCCCGCCTGCTGTACGTCACCGACCTGGCGTACCAGGCCCGCGGGCGCCGCTACTGCGACGAGGACATCCTCCTGGCCTCCCGGCTGCGCGCCCACTTCGACCTGGCCCTGTGCCATCCGCGGGACGCGGCGGCCCTGATGGACGGATTCGACGCCGTCGTCGTCCGCAACAGCGGCCCCGTCCTCGGCTACCAGCGGGAGTACGAGGCCTTCCGTGCCCGGGCGCTCGCCGCCGGCACCCGCGTGTACAACCCGCTCACCGGGAAGGCGGACATGGCCGGCAAGCAGTACCTGCTCGACCTGACCGACGCCGGCTTTCCGGTGATCCCGACCGTCGACCGCGCCGAGGACGTGCGCCTGCTGCCGGCCGCCGAACGCTACGTGGTCAAGCCCAGAACGGGCGCCGACTCCCTCGGCCTGCGCATCGTCCCCGCCGGCGAACTGCCCGGCCTCGCCTCCGGCGACCTCCTGATCCAGCCCTGCGTCGACTTCGCCTACGAGGTGTCCTTCTACTTCGTCGACGACGACTTCCAGTACGCCCTGTACGCCCCCGACCCCGCGCGCCGCTGGGAGCTGCGGCCGTACCGGGCCACCGCCGCCGACCTCGGGTTCGCGCGCCGGTTCGTCGACTGGAACGCCCTCGGCTGCGGCATCCAGCGCGTCGACGCCTGCCGCGCGCCGGACGGCGGCCTGCTGCTGGTCGAACTGGAGGACCTGAACCCCTATCTGTCCCTGGACGCGCTGCCGGAGCCGGACCGGGATCGTTTCGTCGCCGCGTTCACGGCCTCGCTGAGCCGGTTCGCACGCGGAGCGCTCTGACCCGGCCCGACCGCGGCCTGCTGCCCGGCGCCCGCCGTGCCGGACGGCCCCCCGGACGTCGGCGTCGGCTCGGGCCCGGTGGCCGAGGACACGAGGGCGGCCGGCGCGGACAGGAAGCGCACGCCGGTGCACCCGGCCGAAGGCACCGGCACACCGGAAGGGTTCGGCGGCCCGGCCGAAGCCCTCGCCGAGGACCAGGCCGCGCCACCGCGCCCGCGGCGGCGCGAACCCGTCCGGCGTGGTGAGCGCCGAGGCCCGGCGCGACGGCGGTGCCGGGACCGTCTGCCGCGGAGGCACGGCGTGACCAAGGGCGGGAGCGGGGAGTCGTCATGAGGATCTTTTGGCACGAAGGCGAGCACGGCCGGGAACGACACGCGTCGCCCGCTGGAGTCCCGCACCGGCGTCGGCGACGATTCAGGGACGGCACGCGGGGCACACCGGAGCGGGAGCGACAACCCACCGCCGGCGCGGAGCCGGACGGGAGCGGACGGAGTGGAGCGTATGGCGGACGAGAGCGGCACGGGACGCGCGGACGGCACGGCGGACAGCGGTGGGCCGGCGGCGGGCCCGGAGGAGCTGGACGGTTTCTTCGACCGGCTGGACCCCGACATGTGCGTGGTGACCGCCGTGGCGGGCGGTGAGCGGGCCGGCTGTCTGGTCGGTTTCGCCTCGCAGTGCTCCATCCGGCCGCCCCGGTTCGTCGTGTGGCTGTCCAAGGCCAACCACACCTACCGGGTCGCCCGCGCCGCGCAGCACCTCGCCGTCCACCTGCTCACCCGTGACCAGCGGGACCTCGCGGAACACTTCGGCGGCCGGACCGGCGACGACGCCGACAAGTTCGCGTGGCCCGGCTGGCGGGAAGGACCCGCCGGCGCCGTCGTCCTGGAGGACGTGGCGGCCTGGTTCGTCGGCACCGTCCTGCACCGCGTCGACGGCGGCGACCACGTCGGCCATGTGCTCGACCCGGTCGGATGGGGCGAGGGCCGGCCGGGGCCGCTGCTGCGGCTCTCCGACGCCGCCACCATCGAGGCGGGCCACCCGGCGGACTGAGCGGGACGGCCGGGCCGGTTCCGGCTCCCGGGTCATGGGTCCGTCCCGGCGGACGGCGGATGGGAACAGGCGCGCAGTCGCGGAACGGTGCGGCAACCGCCGCTCCGGGTCTGGCGCGCCGCCGCCTGTAACAGGGTTGTACCAGCGGGTGGTCGGGCGAAACGGCGGACCGGGCCGGACGGCTCTTGGTACGCGGAAAGCGCGCCCGTACCGACGGGCCGGCACCCCGACCGACAGATACCGAGGTTGACACCATGCGCGTCACCAAAATCACCATCGCGGCCCTGGCCGTCGCCGCGGGCCTCTCGCTCACCGCCTGCCAGAGCGACGGCGACGCCACGAGCCGGAGCGACTCGTCCGCCGCGCCGGCATCGCCTTCTGCGCACAGCGGCCCGGGATCGGACGGCTCGGCGCGGGGTGCCGCGAAGACCTCCGCCGGGAAGGACCCGGGCGAGGGGCAGGGCACGGGCGCCGGGACCGGCTCCGACAAGGACGGCAAGACCGGCAAGTGCCGCACCGACGAGCTGGAGGTCACGGCGGCGGACCACACCATCGACGGCGATCCGGGCGGCACCGTCGTGGTGGAGTTCACGAACGGCGGCGGCCGGGACTGCGCGCTCTCGGGTTACGCGGGCGTCGACCTGAAGACGAACGCGGGGTCGCTGTCCGCGCGGCGCACCGGTGAGCCGGCGAGCCGGACCGTCCTGAAGTACGGCGAGTCGGTGGCCTTCGGCATCACCTACCCGGTCAACGACTCGGGCGGCTCCGGCGTCCGCGTCACGGGGCTGGTGGTGACCCCGCCGGACGAGACGAAGTCGGTCTCCCTCGCCTGGCCGGGCGCCGCCACGCTGCCCGTCACGGACGGCTCCGGCTCCCCGGTGAAGGTCGGCCCGATCGGAAGCGCCGGCCAGGGCGGCTGACCCGCGCCGTCGTCACCGGGACCCGCGCCGGCCGCCCGCACCACCCGGAACACGCTCTAGCCGTCCGTCACCCGTGGGTTGTCCACCGCGTCGTGGACCTCCTCCAGCGGCATCCGGATGTCCAGCACGCACACGTCGTCCCGCCGTTCGTCCGGGAGCATCGCCGCGAGCAGCGCGTCCAGCGAACCGGACTCGCCGCGGCCGTGCGCCCGCACCGCCTCGGCCAGCCGCGCGAAGCCCGCGTCGAGGCCCTCGCCGGGGCGCTCCACCAGGCCGTCGGTGTACAGCAGCAGCCGGTCCCCGGGCTCCAGCCGCAGTTCCCGCGACTCGTAGACGGGGGCGCCTGTCGCGCCGAGCAGGATGCCGCCGGGACGGTCGAGGAAGCGCACCTCGCCCCGGCGCACCAGCACCGGCGGCAGATGCCCGGCCTGCGCCCAGGTCAGCAGGTGCCGGTCGGTGTCGTAGCGGGCCAGGACCATGGTGGCGGTGGTCTGGCCGTCACGGGAGTGCAGCAGCAGCTGGTTGAGCCGCGCCAGCGCCCCGGTGAGCGAGGAACCGGTGCTCACCATCCCCTTCGCGGTGAACCTCAGCTGGGCCATGGTCGCGACCGCGTCGATGCCGTGGCCCGCGACGTCGCCGACCACGAACAGCGCGTCGAAGTCGGGCAGTTCGATGGCGCTGAACCAGTCGCCGCCGACGTGGATGCCGGCCTGCGCGGGCAGATAGGCGACCTCCACGCGCAGCCCGGCCAGCCGCACCGGCTTGCTGGGCAGCGGCAGCAGGGCGTGCTGGAGCCGGGCCGCCAGGGCGCGCTCGGCCTGGAGGATGCCGCGCTGGAGCAGCATCGCGCGCTCGCTCTCCACCAGCGCGAGTTCCGCGCTGCGCTGCGCGGTCAGGTCCTGGACGAAGCCGTGCACCTCGACCGGGACGCCGTCGGGCGCCGTGACCGCCTCCGCGACCATCCGCAGATGCCGGGCGCCCACGGCCGTCTCGGTCCGGAACGGCACGTCGACCGGGCGCCCGTGCGAGACCAGTTCGTCGATCGCCCGGGCGAGCGGACGCGTGTCCTCCGGCAGGGCCAGGCCGGGCAGCCGTTCCAGCGGCACCGGGGGCTCGTCGGGCCGCCGGCCGAGCACGGTGTAGGTCTGCGCGGCCCAGGAGATCTCTCCGGTGATCAGGTTCCAGTTGGCCCAGCCGAGGTTGCCCAGCCGCTGCACGTCGGCCAGCCGCTGCTCCTGCCGGTCCACCGGGTCGTACCGCAGCCAGGTCACGACCAGGCCCTCGCCCAGCGGGGCCGCCCGCACCGTGTAGGTGGCGGTCCCGGGCGCCGTGCCGGCCGCGTCCCGGTAGGCGAACGGTTCGCTCTCGTACGGCTCCCCGGTCTCCAGCGCCCGCAGACAGCCCCGCCGCAGCGGCGCGCCCGCGACCGACGGGTAGCTCCGCAGGAGGTGCCTGCCGACCAGGTCCCGGCCGGGCGGGCCGAACACGTCGGCCGCCTCCGGGGTGGCGGCGGTGATCCGGTAGTCCGTGACCTCGCCGGAGGCGGCGCGCAGCGGGGTCAGCAGCACCGCCGGGCCCGGCAGCGCGTCGAACACCGCCTGCACCGTCTGCGAGATGTCCCCGGCCGTGGCGGTGCAGGGGCTGTCGAAGGCGCGCAGCCGGCCCGCGCACAGCCGGGCCACGGCCCGCAGCAGTTCCCGCTCGCGCGGCGAGAACGGCGCGTCGCGCCGGCGCAGCACGCCGAGGGCGACGCGCGCGGTGTCGCCCTCGGGCACGGGCAGCCAGGCCCGGGTCAGCCAGCGTTCCGGCGGGGGCCCGATGAGCAGGTAGCGGGTGCGGTCCTCGGCGGGGTGCTCCAGCCAGCACGGCCGCCCGGACCGCAGTGCCTCCAGCGCGGGCAGGCCGGTCACCGGCGGGACGTGCCGCCACTGGGCGGCCAGGACGGGCTCGACGCCGGCGTGTCCGACGAGGGCGAGCCCGTCCTCGGGCAGCCGCTCGTACAGCAGCACCGCGTCGGCGTCCACCTCGGGCGCCAGCCGCTCCAGCAGACAGCCGGCCAGCTCGTGCGGCGAGCCGACCCGGACCAGGGCGCGGCCGAGGGCGGCCAGCAGCTCGGTGAGATCGCCGTTGTGGGCGGGCCCGCTCCTGCCTTCGGTGACGGCCGCGGGCGCCGGCGCCGGGTGGGCGGGCCGTTCCCTGGGCGGCGGCAGCGTGCCGAGGGTGAGCCAGCATTGTTCGATGAGCGTGCGGTTGCCGTCCTTGGCCCGCTGCAGCAATTCCTGGTGGGCGGCGTCCGGCGCGCAGCCGGTGACGGCCATCAGGGCGCCCTTGGCCCGCTCAACGATCGCCGAGGCCGCGGCCTGGTCCCGCAGACGGTCCAGCTCGGCGCGCTGCCGGGCCACGACCTCGGCCGGCGCCGCCGGCCCGGATCCGGTGTCGCGGTCCCCCGGAAACAGAGGCTCGCTCGTCACGCGACGAGCATCGCACACGTCGGCCCGTTGGATCACTCGTCTGCCGGGTCCGGATTGCCATGACGTTCGTATGAGCGGCCCGGCGGGTGGGGGCGGGCGGCGGGTTCAGCGGCCGGTGCCGCGGGCGGCCAGGGCCGCGCTGACCGCACGGACGCTGCGCGCGATGTGCTGGAGCTGGAGTACCTCGGCCGCGTACAGCTTGATCGTGTGTTCGATCACCGATTCGGGCAGTCCGAGTACCGGCAGCTCGGTCCGCGCGGTCTGCAGCGCGGTCCGGGCGACCCGGATCTCCTGCTGCACCTGGAGCTGCGCGTGCCGGGCGAGCAGGACCGGGTGCCGGATGAGCGCCGGATAGCTGGCGTAGCGCGCGGGGATCAGCTCGCGCAGCCACTTGGCCGCCGAGCGCTCCCAGTCGTAGCTGCCCGGCGTCTTGACCTGACAGGGCCAGTCGGGGCTGATACGCGTGCTGGTCAGGTGCATGATCATCGCTTCCGTGGGCGGCGTCGTGACGGTGGTCGACGGGGGGCGGGGCGGCCCCGGCCCAGGGGATGGCCGGGGCCGCCACGGGCGCGTCGCGCGGGCGACGCGCCCCGGCACACCCCGGGCGCCGACGTGGGAAGGGGACGGCGGCTCGGCGTGTGCGCGCGGGGGCCCCGAGTGCGGGGGCTGTGCGGTGAGTCCGCGGAGCAGTATTTATATATGCCGATCGCTTTTCAAGACGTATGAAAACATTCATGCGCCGTTTGCGGTGAATCATCCCCGTCCCGCGGGCGGATGACCGCAAGATCTTCACGACTGCCGGGTGCGGGCGGAAGGCGCGGCCGTGACCGTGCCGTTCCGCCGCCGCTCAGTCCCGCAGGAAGAACTGGTGCTGCTCCGACAGCTGCTCGTACTTCTCCAGCCGGGCCTGGGTGCGCTCCGGATCGGCGTCCGTCATGGCCTGGAGCAGCGCCGCCGCCAGCACCCCCGGGGCGGCGTAGGAGTCGAACACCAGGCGGGAGCCGGTGCCGGTGGCGAAGGTGACGTCGGCCTCGTCGGCCAGCGGCCCGAGCGCCAGATCGGTCACCAGGGCCACCTTCAGACCGGCGTCGCGCGCCACCCGGACGGCCTGGAGGGTCTCCTGGGAGTGCCGGGGCATGGCGAAGGCCAGCACCCAGCCGCCACCCGCCTCCCGGGCCTGCAACAGCGCGTCGTAGGCCACGCTGCCGCCGCGGGTCACCAGCCGCACGTCCGGGTGGATCCGGCGGGCGGCGTAGCCGAAGTACTCGGCGAGCGACACCGAGATGCGCAGCCCCAGCACGGTCAGCGGGGTGGAGCGGGACAGCGCGCGGCCGACCCGGATGACCCGGTCGGGGTCGGCGAGGTCGCGCCGCAGGTTCTCCAGGTTCTCGATCTCGGCGTCCACGGCGGCCTGGAGTTCGTTGGCCCGGTCCTCCTCGCCGGGCCCGCCCGCGAGGCTGCTCAGCGCGATCGACTGGAGCCGCTCGCGCAGCGCCGGATAGCCGCTGAAGCCGACGGCGGCGGCGAAGCGGGTGACGGACGGCTGGCTGACCCCGGCCCGGTCGGCCAGCTCGGTGATCGACAGGAAGGCGGCCTCGGTGATGTGCTCGATCAGGTACTGGGCGATCCGCCGCTGCCCCGGTGACAGACGCGGCCCGTCGAAGAGGTCCCGCAGCCGGGAGGTCGGCGCGGCCTCGGCCCCGGGCGCCGTCCTGCCCGACGTGATCGCTGATGCCTGTGCGCGTGCCTGCTGCGGCGAGGGCACGGGTCGGCCTCCTTTGTCTGCCACGATGACTCAACATAGCTCACCGACCGCCGTGACCAGGGGGTTGAGACGGCACCCCCACCGTCGGCCAGGGCGAGCGAACGACCCACGTCACCGCCCGGCCGGCCGCCGTGATCCGTTCCGCCGGTCGTTCGCGCGCCGTGGCGGCGGTGGGGTCCGGGACCGTCGGCAGCCCGTGCGCCCGCTTGCAGCGGTACCGAGCGTCTGTGTGTACCGGGTGGCGTTCACGTGTCGTCGTCCGCGCGCGTGACGGCACGGGCCGCGTGGTGCAGGGGTCGGGGTCGGGTCGGGGTACTGTTCCCGCCGCCGTTGCCGATCGGGCGGCTGCCGCGAGCAGCACCGCCGGTCGTTCGCGCGCCGTGGCGGCGGTGGGGTCCGGGACCGTCGGCAGCCCGTGCGCCCGCTTGCAGCGGTACCGAGCGTCTGTGTGTACCGGGTGGCGTTCACGTGTCGCCGTCCGCGCGCGTGACGGCACGGGCCGCGTGGTGCCGGGGTCGGGGTCGGGTCGGGGTACCGTTCCCGCCGCCGTTGCCGATCGGGCGGCTGCCGCGAGCAGCACCGCCGGTCGTTCGCGCGCCGTGGCGACGGCGGGGTCCGGGACCGTCGGCAGCCCGTGCGCCCGCTCGCGGCGGTTCCCCGCGTCTGTGCGTTTCACGTGTCGTCGTCCGCGCACCTGACGGGACGGGCCGCGCGGTGACCGGTTCACGGTCTTGCCGGCGCACCGCTTCCGCCACCCTGCGGCGTCACCGTCGCAGGAGCCGTACCGACAGGCCCTCTGCCGTGTAGACGGGCACGGCCCGCAGCCGGTCGGAGTTGACCTCGATCCGTGCGAACCGTCCGGCCAGCCGGGGCGCGGCGAGGACCGGCAGCGTGCCGCCCGCCGCCGGAGGCCGTTCGGTGTCCAGCCGCAGCGCCAGCACCGCGCGCCCGCCGAGCACGGCCCGCCCCGCGACGCTCACCGGTGCCGCCGCTCGGCCGGCCCGCGCCGTGACCTCCAGTGTCCCCGCGTCCTGCGCCCAGGCGCCGCGCACCCGCAGCCGCCCGGCCACCCGCAGCGTCCCGCCCGTCACCCGCACGTCCCCGCGGCCGAGCGCGTCCCCGGAACCGGCCGTCAGTGTGCCCTCGGCCAGCACGGTCCCGCCCGTGTACCGGTTGCGGCCGGTCAGCGTCAGCGCGCCCGTGCCCCGCTTGGTCAGCCCGCCCGGCCCGCCGATGTCGTTGCGCCAGCTGTCGGCCGCGGAGAAACCGCCGGCCGCCGCGTCCATGGTGACGGTGACACCGGTGTCGAAGGCGCCGTAGCCGTCCGCCGCCGCGAACAGGTCCAGCCGCCCCCACTGCTCGAACCCGTCGAGCAGCGCGTAGCCCGAGGGCAGCGCGGTGGTGCGCAGCACCGCGCGGCGCTGGCCGGCGGTGAGGTACGGCAGCCGGGTCTCCAGCAGCACCTCCGCGCCCTTGGGCACGGCCGGCGGCAGCTCGCGGCCCTCGCGGGGCAGGACGTACGTCAGCCGGTGGCGCACCGCGCGCCGGTTCGCGGCCCGGTCGGCGTACGGGTCGTCGTCCGGGTGCGCGTAGGCGTACAGGGTGTCGGCGGTGGTGCCGGTCCGCTCGGTGAAGTAGGCGAGCGCCTGGGCCCGTGCGGCGGCCTTCAGCCCGGCGTGGGCCGGGTCGGCGAGCGTGGCCGCGGCGAGCGCGGTGGCCATGATCCGGCCTCCGATGACGTCGACCGGGTGGTGCATGCCCGCCACGATCCGGCTGTGGCTCAGCTCGAACGCCCGCGTCACCAGCTCCTGGAACCGCTCCGGCACCGCGTACGCGTACGCCAGCGCGGCCAGGTGGAAGGCGTTGGTGTGACCGCTGGGGAAGCCGCCGTCGTCGGCGGGGGAGGTGCCGCGCTGACGCAGCAGCTGCGGGGCCACGGTCACGGGCGAGTCGTACACCGGGAAGCCGAACTCGTCCGTCCGGCCGGTGTCCACGACCTCGCTGTCCTCGGTCAGCCGCCACGGCCGCGGGTACTGGTAGGCGTACTTGGCGGGGTTGCCGGAGGCGTACGGGCCGCGCAGGGTGTCGACCAGTTCGGCCACCTTGCCCAGCGCCGAGTCGTGCGCGCCCGCCCCGAGGGCCGAGCCCGCCGGCGCGCCGGCCGGCACCGCGTCGCTCACCGTGGTTGCCGGAGTGCCGTCGGGCGCGCCGGTGATCGAGGTGACCGCCCGCGCGCCGGCCCGGTACGGGCCGGCCAGCGGACCGAGGCCCGCGATCAGGGCGTAGCTCTGGTGCCGGCGGTCGTGGACGAACGCCTCCTTCGCCTGCGCCTCGGTGCGCGCGGCCGTGATCCGCGCGCAGTAGCGCAGGTCGGCGCGGAGGATGTCGGCGCGCAGCGGCGTGCCCGAGTCCCAGGCGGCGCCGGTCTTCCAGATCCCGGCGAAGCCGCCGAGGACGCGGACCACCGCGTTGGTGCCGGGCGTGAGGTGGTCGGCGGTGTTGCTGCGGTAGTCGTCCACGAACGCGGCCGGCGTGGTCGCGGCCTTGGCGTCGGCGGCCGGCAGCCAGGCGGCGACGGCCGGTGCGGCGAGCACTCCCGCCGACGCGGCCAGCGAGGCGGTGAGGAACCGGCGCCGGTTCGGTGCGGGGGTGCGGGGCCCGGCGGGTGACGGCATGCGTGTGCCTCTCGGAAGGGTCGCCGGGAACGCCCGCGCCGGTGTGCGCGGTGGTGCGATCCCGTTGCGGAGTGCGGGGTGAACGGGTGCATGTCTAGGGCGGGTTGGTGACCCGGTGGGAAGGCCGCGGCGACCGGAGCGTGTACGACGGGTGAACGCGCGGCCCTCACCTCGGCCTTTCGAAGGTCTCCGTGAGCGAGCCCGTGGCGGTGAGGTCCACGGGAACGAACAGGACGGGCGGCGTCAGTCGCCGGCCGGCAGCGCGGTGGCCGGCACCACCAGGTCCGCCCGGTCCCGGGTCGCCGCGACCAGGTCGGCGTTGCGCTGGTCCGTGCCACGCGCCCAGGCCACGGCCGCCGCGCGCTCCTTGCCGAACTCCTCGTGCCGGGCGACCAGGCGGCGGATCCGCTCCTCCTCGCCGACCTCGCAGAACCACACCTCGTCCAGGCACGGCCGCACCCGCGCCCACGAACCCTCCGTCAGCAGCAGGTAGTTGCCCTCGGTCACGATCAGCCGGGCCTCGGGCGGCACCGGGATCGCGCCCGCCAGCGGCTGCTCCAGCACCCGCTCGAACCCCGGCGCGTACACCACCTCGCCGGTTTCCTCCCGCAGCCGCCGCAGCAGCGCCGCGTAGCCGCCCGCGTCGAAGGTGTCCGGCGCGCCCTTGCGGTCCCGGCGGCCCAGCCGGTCCAGTTCGGCGTCGGCGAGATGGAACCCGTCCATCGGCACCTGCGCGGCCCACGGCACGCCGTCACCGTTCAGGGCCCGGACCAGCCGCCGCGCGAGGGTCGACTTGCCGGCGCCGGGGCTGCCCGCGATGCCGAGCAGGGCACGCCGGCCGTCCCGGGGCAGGGCACGGGCACGGGCGAGGAGGTCGTCGAAGGTCCGCGGTACACGGCCGATGGTCGCAGGCACACCGGAGAGTGTGTCACCACCCGTCCGTGCCGTATGTGGTGCGCGCCACCGGCTTAAGTGCCCGGGACGGGGAACAGTCCTCGGTATGACTCAGCTCGGTCTGCCCGACACCATCCAGGCCTGCCTCTTCGACCTCGACGGGGTCGTCACCAGGACGGCCGTCGTGCACGCGGCGGCCTGGAAGGAGACGTTCGACGCGTTCCTGCGCGACTACGACGGCGAACGGGGACGGCCGTTCGACGTCCACGCCGACTACGACGAGTACGTGGACGGCCGTCCGCGCGCCGACGGCGTCCGCGCCTTCCTCGCCTCCCGTGACATCCGCCTGCCCGAGGGCGAGCCCGGCGATCCGCCGGACGCCGCCACCGTGCACGGCCTCGGCAACCGCAAGAACGAGCTGCTGCTGGAGAAGATCCGCACCGGCGGGGTCGAGGTGTACGAGGGCACCGTGCGCTATCTGGAGGCCGTCCGCGCCGCGGGCCTGCGCACCGCGATCGTCTCCTCCAGCGCCAACTGCCGGGACGTGCTGCGCTCGGTGGGCGCCGAGCACTTCTTCGACGTGCGGATCGACGGCGTGGTGGCGGCCGAGCGGAACCTGCCGGGCAAGCCGCACCCGGACACCTTCCTCGCCGCCGCCCGGGACCTCGGCGTCGAGGCGTCCCGCGCGGCCGTGTTCGAGGACGCGCTGGCCGGCATGGACGCGGGCCGCGCCGGCGACTTCGGCTGTGTCGTCGGCGTGGACCGGGTGGGCCAGACCGACGCGCTGTACGCGCACGGCGCCGACATCGTCGTCAAGGACCTGGCCGAACTGGGAGGTGAGCGGTGATCACCGACCGGTCGTACGCCGTCGAACCCTGGACCGTCCGGGAGACCACCCTCGACCTCGACGTGCTCGCGCAGAGCGAGTCGGTGTTCGCGCTGTCCAACGGGCACGTCGGCTGGCGCGGCAACCTGGACGAGGGCGAGCCGCACGGCCTGCCCGGCAGCTACCTCAACGGCGTCCACGAGGTGCACCCGCTGCCGTACGCGGAGGCCGGCTACGGCTATCCGGAGTCCGGGCAGACCGTCATCAACGTCACCAACGGCAAGGTCATCCGGCTGCTGGTGGACGACGAGCCGTTCGACCTGCGCTACGGCCGGCTCGTCGCCCACGAACGCGTCCTGGACCTGCGCCGGGGCGTGCTGGAGCGGACCTGCGAGTGGACCTCCCCGGCCGGCTCCACGGTCCGGGTGCGCTCCACCCGGCTGGTGTCGCTGACCCAGCGGGCCGTGGCCGCCGTCGCCTACGAGGTGGAGGCGGTCGGCGACCGCAGCCGGGTGGTGATCCAGTCGGAACTGGTCGCCAACGAGAGCCTGCCCGAGCCCGACGGCGACCCGCGCGCGGCCCGCGCCCTGAAGTCGCCGCTGGAACAGGAGGACCACTTCGCCTCCGGCAGCCGGCTCCGGCTGGTGCACCGCACCCGGCGCAGCGGCCTCAGGGTCGCCGTGGCCGCCGACCACGTCGTCACCGGCCCCGACCGCACCACCACCCGCAGCGAGAGCGGCATCGACGTGGCCCGGCTCACCGTCACCTCCGTACTGGAGCCCGGACAGACGCTGCGGGTGGAGAAGCTGGTGGCGCACGGCTGGTCCGGCGCCCGGTCGCTGCCCGCGATGGCCGACCAGGTCGACGCCGCGCTCGCCGCCGCCGCGCACGACGGCTGGAACGGGCTGCTGGCCGAGCAGCGGGCCAGTCTGGACGACTTCTGGGCCCGCGCCGACGTCGAGGTGGAGGGCGACGAGGAGATCCAGCAGGCCGTCCGGTTCGCGCTGTTCCACGTCCTTCAGGCCGGGGCCCGCGCCGAGGGACGCGCGATACCGGCGAAGGGACTGACCGGCTCCGGCTACGACGGGCACGCCTTCTGGGACACCGAGATGTTCGTGCTGCCCGTGCTCACCCACACCGCGCCCCAGGCCGTCGCCGAAGCCCTGCGCTGGCGGTACAACACCCTGGACGAGGCCCGCGAACGCGCGGCCCAACTGGGGCTCGCCGGAGCCGCCTTCCCCTGGCGGACCATCGCCGGCCCGGAGGGCTCCGCCTACTGGCCGGCCGGCACCGCCGCCTTCCACGTCAACGCCGGCATAGCCGACGCCGCCGTCCGGTACGTCGCGGCCACCGGCGACACCGGCTTCGAGAGGGAGACCGGCGTGGAACTGCTGGTGGAGACCGCCCGGCTGTGGCGGTCGCTCGGCCACCACGACTCCCACGGCGTGTTCCACCTCGACGGCGTCACCGGCCCCGACGAGTACAGCGCGGTCGCCGACGACAACACCTACACCAACCTGATGGCCCGGCAGAACCTGCGCGCCGCCGCCGACGCGGCCGAACGCCACCCGGACCGGGCCCGGGCGCTCGGCGTGGACGAGGAGGAGAGCGCGGCCTGGCGGGACGCCGCCGACGCCCTGCACATCCCCTACAACGACGAACTCGGCGTCCACGAACAGCACGCCGGATTCACCCGCTACCAGCGCTGGGACTTCGACGCCACCCGCCCCGACCAGTACCCGCTGCTGCTGCACTTCCCCTACTTCGACCTCTACCGCAAACAGGTCGTCAAACAGGCCGACCTGGTGCTGGCGATGTACACCTGCGGCGACTTCTTCGAGGAGTACGGCGAGGAGCAGATCGCCCGGAACTTCGCCTACTACGAGCCGCTGACCGTCCGAGACTCCTCGCTGTCCGCCTGCTGCCAGGCCGTCGTCGCCGCCCAGACCGGCCACCTGGACCTCGCCTACGCCTACACCACCGAGGCGGCGCTGATGGACCTCCAGGACCTGGAGCACAACACCCGGGACGGGCTGCACATCGCCTCGCTCGCCGGGACCTGGATGGCGCTGGTCGCCGGGTTCGGCGGCATGCGGCGCGACGGCGACCGGCTGCGGTTCGCGCCCCGCCTGCCCGAACGGCTGCGCCGCCTCGCCTTCCACGTGGGCTTCCGCGGACGCCGGCTGCGCGTGGACATCGGCGCGGACAAGGTGACGTACGCGCTGCTGGACGGCGAGCCGCTGACGCTCCGCCACCACGGCGAGCCGCTGACGGTCACCACCGACGAGCCGGCGGTCCGCCCCGTACCACCGGTGGTGCGCCGGGCCACGCCCGCACAGCCCCGGCACCGGGCGCCGACCGCGGGCGGGGCGCGGTGAATCAGGGGCCGCGGTAGGCAGGCGCGTGGGGGTTGTCCGCGCTCCGGCGGATGCAACCGCGTTCCTACGGCGCGACCTAGCCGCCGAGCAACCCCCGCAGCACCCGTTCCTCCTCGGCGCCCAGCCCCGTCACGAAGTGCCTCAGCGCGGCCGGCGGG
Organism: Streptomyces sp. SCL15-4; assembly: GCF_033366695.1. Taxonomy (NCBI): domain Bacteria; kingdom Bacillati; phylum Actinomycetota; class Actinomycetes; order Kitasatosporales; family Streptomycetaceae; genus Streptomyces; species Streptomyces sp. SCL15-4. The sequence goes on along the minus strand of NZ_JAOBTQ010000001.1, from coordinate 1,030,952 downwards.
TCCGGCGCCCGGTCCAGGGCCTCGTGCATCGCCCGGGCCGTCAGCTCCGCCGCGTCCTTGGCCGGACGGTACGCGCCGCGCCGCCCGCCGGCGTCGCGCAGCACCAGTTCCTTGTCGTACAGGCGGGTGAGGATCGTATGGACCGTGTTGTACGCGAGCCCGCCGCCGATCGACTGCTGGATCTCCGCCGGGGTCAGCGGACGGCCGGCGGACCAGAGGACGGCGAGTACCTCGCTCTCCAGTTCCCCCGCCCCGCGCCGCCGACCGCCACGGGGCCCTGTGCCGACCATGCCCTCCACCTTACAGCGCGTAGGGCCGTCGGCCGGATGGCCCTGCCCGCCGGGCACGGCCGGGTGATCCGCGTCGGTCCGGCCGCGTTTTCGCAGCCCGCCTCCCGGCACTGACGGGGCGGCGGGGGACAGTGGAACCACGACCCGTGGGGACGTGAGGGGTGGTCATGGCCGGCAGCGCGCACGCGACACTCGACGCGGTGAGGCCCGCGCGCTCCCGCCCCGTGCCCGCCGCCCGGCCGCTCGCCGCCGTCGCCGCGGCCTTCACCCTGGCCCAACTCCTCGTCGTCGGCACCGGCCTGGGCCTCGGCTGGGACGAGACGGTGTACGTCAGCCAGGTCGGCCACCACGCCCCCGCCGCCTTCTTCAGCGCGCCCCGCGCCCGCGGCGTGTCGCTGCTGGTGGCGCCCGTCGCGTCCTGGACGTCGTCCACCGCGCTGCTGCGGCTCTACCTCGCCCTGCTGTCCGGCCTCGCCCTGTTCTGGGCCCTGCGCGCCTGGCGCGGACTGTTCCCCGTCCGCGTGCTGGCCCTGGCCGGCGGCCTGTTCGCGTCCCTGTGGGTGACCCTCTTCTACGGCCCGCAGGCCATGCCCAACCTCTGGGTCGCCCTCGGCGCCCTGGCCGCCGTCGGCTGCTTCCTGCGCGCCCGCACCGGTGGCACGGCGGCCCTGTGGGGTCTGGCGGGCGGCGCGGCGCTGATGGCCTGGATGCGGCCGGTGGACGCGGTGTGGGCGGCCCTGCCGCTGTGCGCCGCCGGTCTGGCGCGCCGTCAGTGGAGGCCGGTGCTCGTGCTGTCGGCCGGGCTCGCCGCCGGTGCCGTCGAGTGGGTGGCCGAGGCGTACGCGCGCTACGGCGGCCTGGCCCGGCGGCTGGCCGACGGCTCGGCGATCCAGGGCGGCCTCGGCTGGCACCTCGCCGTGGTGGACCAGCTGCGCAGCCTGGGCGGGCGGACCCTGTGCCGGCCGTGCGCGGACGCCCTGCCGCACCCGCTGTACGCCTTCTGGTGGTGCGCGCTGCCGCCGCTGGCCGTGCTCGCGGCGGCCGTCGCCGTCCGCGCCCGCCGTCCCGCGCCCACCCTCCTGCCGCTGGCCTGCGCGGCGACCGCCGCCTTCCCCTACCTGTTCCTGATCGGCTACGCCGCACCCCGCTTCCTGCTGCCCGCCTACGCCCTCCTGGCCGTTCCGGTCGCCGACGTCCTCGCCCGCCTGCCGACCGCCCGCCGACCGCGCGCCCGGGTGCTGCTCTGCGCCGGGCTCGCCGTGCACCTCGGAGCGCAGCTCACCCTCGCCCACCGGGTGGCCGGCACCCACATCCGGGCGCGCGAGGCCTGGGCCCGGACCGCGGCCGAGCTGCACCGCCGGGGCGTCCGCCCGCCCTGCCTGCTCACCGGTCACGAGGCCATCCCGGTCGCGTACGCCGCCGGCTGCGCCTCCGCCGCGACCGCCGGGCACAACGCCAACACCACCCGCGCCGCCCTCGCCCGCGCAGCCCGGCGGATCCCGGTCGCCGCGCTGGTGCCGCCGGGCGCCGCGCCGCCCGGCTACGCCCGCGGCTGGACGCCCGCGGCCGTCGGCGCGGTCCGGCTGTACTACGTCGTCCCGGGCGCCGGCTCATGACCTCGCCGGCCGGCCTCGCCGCCTCCCTCGGCCGCCGGCGCGTCTACTGGCACGCCGGCGGCTGCCTAGCCGTACTCCTCGGCGCGCTGTACCTGGCCCGCCGGCACTGGCCCGCGGTGGAGAGCGGGGCCGGACGGCTGGCGGTCGCCGACCACGGCTGGCTGCTGACCGGCGCGGTGGCGGCCGCGGGCACCTGGGCGGCCTCCGCGCTCGCCCAGCAGGGCGCCGTCGTCCGGCGGCTGCCCGGCCCCCGGCTGTTCGCCGCCCAGTTCGCCGCCTCCGCCGCGGGTCACCTGCTGCCCGCGGGGATCGGCGCGGGCGCGGTGAACCTGCGTTATCTGATGCGCTGCGGGCTGCCCGCCGGGCGCGCGGCCGGCGCGCTCGCCGTCAAGGCCGCCGCGGGCGCTGTCGTCCGCCTGGTGCTGATCGCCCTGCTCGCCCCGGCCTGTCCCGGGCTGCTGCGCCTGCCCCGGCCGTCCCCGCCGGTGGTCGCCGCCGCCTCGGGCGTGGCCGTCCTGCTCGCGCTGCTGCCGCTCACACCCTGGTGGTCGCGGTGCCGGCCTGCGCTCGCCACCGTCCTCGCCGACGTCCGCGCCCTGCACGCCCGCCCGGCCCGCGCGGCGGCCCTGTGGGGCGGCTCCCTGGCCTTCGCCGTGCTGCACGCGCTGGTCCTCATCGCCGTCATCCGGGCCGTCGGGGTGGCGCTCGCCCCGCTCCAGGTGGCGCTGCTGTACCTCGCCGCGAGCAGCGCCGCCGCCCTGCTGCCCACTCCGGGCGGGCTCGGCTCGCTGGACGCCGCGCTGGCCCTCGCCCTGACCGCCGCCGGCACCTCCGGCGCCGGCGCGGCGTCCGCGGTGCTCGGCTACCGGCTGCTGACGGTCTGGCTGCCGCTGCTGCCCGGTCTGCTGGTGCTCGGGGTGCTGGTGCGGCGCAAAGCCCTGTGACGGCCGGAAGTTTCCCGCGTCCTCCCGGCAGGTAGGAGTCGGGTACATGCCATCCGACTGGAGGGGGAGCCATGCCGGGGAACGACAGCGCGGGCCTGCCGGACGAGGCCTTCTTCACACCGGGGACCTCGTCCTTCACCGAGTTCCTGGCCGCGCACCGCCCCGGGCTGCTGCCCACCGCGCCCGCCCTGCCGCCCGGCGTCCCCGTGGCGCCCGGCCGGTTTCCGCACGGCACCACCGTGCTCGCGCTGACCTTCCGCGACGGCGTGCTGATCGCCGGCGACCGGCGGGCCACGATGGGCAACCTCATCGCCCAGCGGGATCTGGAGAAGGTGCATCCGGCCGACGAGCACACGGCCGTCGCGTTCGCGGGCACCGTCGGCCTCGCCCTGGACATGGTGCGGCTCTACCAGGTGGAGCTGGCCCACTTCGAGAAGATCGAGGGCGTCCCGATGACCCTCGGCGCCAAGGCGACCCGGCTCGCGGCCATGATCCGGCAGAACCTCGCCCAGGCGATGCGGGGGCTCGTCGTCGTCCCGCTGCTGGTCGGTTACGACCTCACCGGGCCCGGTGGCGGGCGCGGCCGGATCTTCGGCTTCGACGCGGCCGGCGGGCTGTACGAGAAACAGGACTTCCACGTCGAGGGCAGCGGCTCCCCGTACGCCCGGGGCGCGCTGAAGAAGCTGTACCGGCCGTCCCTGACCCGCCGCGAGGCCGCCCTCGCCGCGCTCCAGGCGCTCTACGACGCGGCGGACGACGACTCGGCCACCGGCGGCCCCGACCTGCACCGCCGCATCTATCCCGTTCTCTCGGCCATCACCGAGGACGGCTACGAGCGGCTTCCCGGACCCGAGACGGAGGAACTCGCCCGCGAGACGGTCCGCCAGCGCGCCACCCGCCCGGACGGTCCGCACGCCACGGCGGACTGAGGGAACCCGAGCGGAACCTCCGTCTCCGGTCTCCTTTCCCTCCCCATGGGAAAGGCCGGTGGCGCCCTTTACTGCGCATGAATTGCACGTGCGGAAGGATGGCAGCAGGGTGGAGAGCGCACGCAGGAACCTCCATCCCGACGGCCGTCCCTGATCCCGCTCCGCCCCCTCCCCGCTCGGACCGGGCCCACCCGCCCGGCCCCGGCACCGCGTCCGCGGCTCCCGACGCGGCAGGAGCGGATCAGGGCCGGCGGGATCGACGACGGTCGACGGGACGTCCATGGGATTAAGGCTCCGGCCGGGGGAAACGCGGACCGGGACAGTCCGTGAATCCCCAGGAGGCGACCATGAGCGACCAGCAGTCCGAGCAGACCCCCATGGCGGACGACGCCTACCAGCCGACCGGCGGCAACGAGGAACAGGAGGACGCCGGACCGCTGGACCTGCAGGACGCGGTCGGCGAGCGCACCTACGACGACATGCTCGACGAGGGCTACTCACCGCCCGAGCGGCCCCTGGGCGTCACCAAGCACGGCACCACCGCCGCCGAGCAGCACGAGGGGGAGACCCTGGACGAACGGCTCGGCCAGGAGGTCCCGGACGTCGCCGTGCCGCCCGGCGACGAGATCGGCGACCTGCCCGGCGGCGAGGGCGAACCCCTCGACCCCGAGGCCGGCACCGCCCGCGCGGGCCGCCTGGTCGCACCCGACGAGGGCACCCACACCGACACCACCAAGGAAGAGGTCGCCCGCGACGTCGGCATCGACGGCGGAGCGGCGGGCGCCGAGGAGGCGGCGATGCACGTGGTGGAGGAGGAACCCTGAACCCGCCGGCCGGCCGGCGGACAGGGGCGTCACCGTCCGTCGAGCAGCCGCAGCACCCGGGCCCGCACGCCGGGCGGGACCGCGTCCAGCCCGCGTGCGATCCGGGCGCGCAGGGCGTCCTCCTCGGCGCGCGTCAGCTCCCCGGCGCCGAGCAGCAGGCGGAGCACGTCGTGCGCCAGGGAGGTGGCCGGACCGCCCGGTGAGGCGACGAAGGTGGTGACGGCCGGCCCGAGCCAGGTGAAGACCGGGTCCATGGCGTGCCGCACGATGCCGTCGTTGGTGCCGTCGGACACATCCATCTTGTGGCGTATGTCGTCCCAGTACGTGCGGGACCAGACCGGTCCGTCGTTGCCCCGCGGATAGCGGTACAGCCAGTTCATGTCCATCGGCTCCGGCGCGCCCGGCGAGCCGTCCCGCAGCGACACCACCAGCTCCCTGCCGTGCTCCGTCCAGGTCCGTTTGACGGACACGGAGAGCGCGAAGTCGGTCCACTGCTCCTCGTCGAACGAGGAACGCCACAGCAGGACATGGCGGTGCCACGCCCCGGCGCGCTCCTTCCACGCCGGGAACAGTTCCGTGGCCGTGACCCGGCCCTTCAGCAGCAGGATCACCAGGACCAGGTTGGCTCCGTAGACGCCGTGCCGGGCCGAGGTGCGCAGGCCCGGGGCGTCGGGGGAGCGGGCCGGCCGGTAGGCGCGGTGCGGCTCGTGCGTGCGCTGCCCGTGCTGGTGCAGCACGGTGATGAGCAGGCCCGCCAGCCGGTCGCGTTCGGCGTCCGGGATCCGGCGCACCATCGACTGGGCGAATCGCAGCATCTGCCGGGAGGACAGCGGCGCGTACGACAGCAGCGTGTAGGCGAGGTCGTCGTCGACGCTGCTCTCGGCCACGGACAGCGCCGGGCGGTGCGCCAGCAGACCGGTGAGCACGTGCAGCGCGAGGCGTACGACCAGGTACTCGCCGAAGGTGGCGTGCAGGAACTCGTACGTCGCCAGCACCCGTCCGTCCCGCAGGGACTGGGCGCGCTGGACGAAGAAGAACCGGCCCAGAGCGGCGTCGGCGGCCCCGAGCGGGGTGCGGAAGCCGGACGTCTCGGCGAAGCCGCGGCCCAGCAGCGCCGTCAGGTCCTCGTCCAGTTCCGCGGCCGACACCCACTGGCGGCGCCGGTTGTGCAGCGAGAACGCGACCAGCGACAGCCGTTGCAGCTCCCGTTCGGCACCGGCCCGCGCCTCGTCGTCCGGTACGGCGGCGGGCGCGGTCTTGTCGACCTCGCGGCGGGCGAAGGAGGTGAGCAGTTCCTCGTACAGCTCGGCTTCGTCCAGCGGGCCGCCGCCGTCGCGCGGCAGGGCGTTGCCGGCGGCGTCGTACAGGGCCAGCATCGTCAGCAGCAGCGGCTGGGCGGCGAGCGCCCGGTGGCGGACGACCGCCTCCCAGTCCAGCGGGCGCAGCCCGCGGGCGGCGAGACCGTCGGTGTTGGCCGCGTTCCACAGCGCCAGCCAGCGCCGGATCTGCTCGGGGCGGAACGGCTCCAGACGCAGGGCGACCAGGCCCTCGGGGTGGCGGGCCCGGTCGGCGACCGCGATCCGGCTGGTGACGAGGGCGCGCAGGGGCCGGCCCTGGTCCGCCTCCCGCTGCTGGAACCGCGCGACCCGGGTCAGGAAGTCGCTGTGGTGCACCCCGGTGGTCTGTAACAGCTCGTCGAACCCGTCCAGGAGCAGCACGGGCATGGCACCGCCCAGGGAGCGGACCAGCTCCGGCCAGGACGTCCGCTCCCCGGTCGCGGTGCGCACCGCCTGCTCGATCTGGTCCTGCAGGTCGTCCTCGGCCCGCACGTCCCGCAGCGGCACCCGCACGGGCAGGAAACCGGCCGACGGCAGCCGGGCGGCGAGGACGCGGGTGAGCACGGACTTCCCGGCCCCCGGCTGCCCGAGCACCAGCAGCGGCGCACCGGCCGCCGCCACGGACGTCAGGGCCCCGGCGAGATAGCCGGTGAGGTCACGGCGCACCGGCACCTCCTCCCACCACGACTCGAGGGCGGGCCCGCTCGCGCCGGCCGCCTCGCGCACCCGGAAGTCCGGGTCGAGGTACATCTCCCCGAGCGTCGGCACACGGATGCCCGCCGGCCCGGACGCGGCGTCCAGCACCGGACGGGACAGCACCGCTTCCGCCGCGCGGGCGAGGGAGGCGGCGACGTCCACCGGAGGGCCGCTCGTGCGGACCAGGCCGGCCAGCAGCTCGGTCACTCCGCCGAGGGAGCGGCGCACCTCGGCCCGGGTCGCCCGGTGCTCGATCCGCGTCGTCCAGTACCCGAACTCCGGGGCCTCCTGGGCGAGCCGGGCATACAGGGACTCGTACTGCCGGACCGCCTCGCCGGGCAGCTCGGCGCGGAACACCCGCCGGGCCTCCGCGCGTTCCGTCTCCGTCAGCGCCTCCCAGACGCGCAGCCCGTCGAGGAAGTCGAGAAACCGGCCCGACAGGCCCTCGTACCAGCGCAGCAGCTCCTCCGTGACGGCCTCGAAGGGCCGGTGCGGCGCGGGAAACGGCGCGTCGACGGCCGCCAGCGAGCGGGCGAAGGCGGCTCCGCGCTCTACCGCGCCGGGCGCGCCGGCGAGGGCGAGCTGCTCTCGGCGGGTCAGCCCCGCCTCCGCCGGCCCGACCGGCGGCCGCCGCTCCTGCAACGCCTGGAACCAGGCCAGGACGACGATCACCGTGTGCGCCGCGTGCAGCACGTCGGTGCGCTCGGCCCGGCCCCGCGCCCGGCCCAGCCGCCGGCCGAGCCCGTGCACCGCGCCCCGGCCCAGCGCCAGCACGCTGCCGCGGGCGTCCGCGATGCGTACCAGCCCGTCGCCGACGCCGCCCGTCGCGAGGTTCAGCGCCCCGCCGAGCGCCCGGTCCAGCGCGGCGACGGCGGGCGGGTCGCAGCCCAGCAGCGTCAGCGCGTCCGAGAACGACAGCAACCCGCGTGATCCCACCATGCCCCCCTGGCCGACGATCCCCACCGCACTGTGGCACGAGCGGGACGGCGCCGGGGCGCGGTGGGGAAAAGGGGACGAGGCGCTTCAGAGGGCCGGGTCCTCGCCCGGGGCCGGGGTGAGGACCGTGTACGGCTCCGGGGCCGCCGCGTCGAGGAAGCGGGGCAGCTCGTCGGGCCGGGTGTGGTGGACGCCGTCGATGTGGAAGCCGTCGTAGTGGAATCGGCCGCACGGCCCTCGCCCCGAGCAGCCGTGCGGTCACGGCCGCCTGCCGGACGTCCAGGGCGCCGGGTTAGGGGCTCGGCGGCGTGCGGTGCGGAAAGCACAGGGCCGGTCCGTTGACGGGGGCAGCACGGCGTCGAAGGGGCCGTACCGGTGGGCGGCGCGCCACCAATAGCCGTGGAACACGCTGTCGCCCAGGTGGATCACTCGCTTGCCGCCGGCCTCGACGGCCCAGGACACCTGCGGGTCGCCGATGCCGTCGACGGCGGGCACGGCGGCGGTGGTGAACGGCCCGGTGGTGGTCGTCTGGCCCGTGGGGGTCCTGGAGGGCACCGGGCTCTCGGCGCCGCTGCCGAAGGTGAACCGCCCGCGCACGGAGGGCGCGGTGCTCGCCGGGCTCGGCACACACCTGCACCGGGACCACACGGACGCCACCGCCCCGGCCCGCGCCCTGCGTCCCGGCGCACCGGTCCTGCACCCCGGGTCTTTCGACGGCGACGACCTCCCAGGACGCCATCGTCCGCCGGGGCAGCTTCCGCGCGGTGAGTTCGCCGTCGGCCTTGAGCGTCCACAGGTTCTCGTGAACGATCGTGTGCCGCTGCGGTGGTGCGCCGGACAGCGCGGGGCCGGGCGCGACTCGCGCCCGGCCCCGCCGGCCCGTTTCCTCTCGCGCCGAATCCCCGGACGCCCTAGGGCAGCATCTTCTCGATGGCCGCCGGGCCCTCCGACTCCAGCTTGCGACGCGCCCAGTCGAGGTTCCTCGGTGTGACGTCCCTGCCCGCCGCCATCACCAGATCCTCCGGGGAGACGTCCCCGGGGGGCGCGGAGTGGAGCAGGGCGTCCGGGGTGCAGACGTCGTCCGACGCACGGGACTCTTCGGGTGTGGATGCCGACATGATGCCTCCTCCTCGGTCCGGATGACCGCATCCGTGCCGGTGCCTCCGAACGGGGCACACTCTCACCATTGCCCGCCCCGGCGCACCCTGCATCCGGAGGACGCCGGGAGCGGGTGCGAAGCGCCTTCCCGCGCCACGCGGAACCACTCGCTCCTAAGCTGGAGAAATCCCGTACGGATCGCAATCGCTCACCGGGAGGCCGCCGATGGCCGCGACGCCGTTCGCCGAGGACGCCCCCAGCCCCCGCCCGCGCTACCTGCCCATCGCCGACCACGGCCTCATCGGCGATCTGCGCAGCGTCGCCCTGGTCGGCACCGACGGCACGATCGACTGGTACTGCTGCCCCTCCTTCGACTCCCCGAGCGTCTTCGCGGCGATCCTCGACGCAGAGCGCGGCGGACGCTACGAACTGGCCGCCGCCGTACCCGCGCGCACCAAGCAGTTCTACTTCCCCGACACCAACGTGCTGATCACCCGCTTCTTCACCGACGACGGAGTCGGCGAGGTACAGGACTTCATGCCGGTCGGCTGCGACGAGTCCCGGGAGGTGAGCCGGCACCGGCTGATCCGGCGCGTGGTGTGCGTCCGCGGCACCGTCCCCTTCCGGGCCCTGATCGCCCCGCGCTTCGACTACGGCGCCGCCCCGCACACCCTGCGCACCGTGGACGGCATGGTCTTCTTCGAGTCACCGGCCCTGTCCCTGGCGCTCACCTCGACCGTCACCGTGGAGAGCGACGGCCGCGACGCGTGGGCGGAGTTCAAACTCGGCGAGGGCGAGACGGCGGTGTTCGCCCTCGACCAGCTCGGCGCGGCGGTGCCGCCCCGCGGCTGCGCCCACGCCGAGGCGGAACACGAGTTCAACGCCACCGTCGCCTACTGGCGCCGGTGGCTGCACCAGTCCCGCTACCGGGGCCGCTGGCGCGAGATGGTGCACCGCTCGGCCCTCACCCTGAAACTGCTCACCTACGCCCCCACCGGCGCCATCGTCGCCGCCCCCACCACCAGCCTGCCCGAGCAGCTCGGCGGCGAGCGCAACTGGGACTACCGCTATGTGTGGGTCCGCGACGCCGCCTTCGCCGTCTACGCCCTGCTCCGCCTCGGCTTCAGCGGCGAGGCCGAGGCGTTCATGGGGTTCCTGACCACGCACATCAGTCCCGGCGACGGCGCCGCCTCCGGACCGCTACAGGTCATGTACGGCATCGACGGCCGCGCCGACCTGCCCGAACGCGAGCTGCCCCACCTGGAGGGACACCTCGGCTCCGCGCCGGTCCGGGTCGGCAACGCCGCCGCCGACCAGCTCCAGCTGGACATCTACGGCGCGCTGATCGACTCCGTCTACCTCTACGACAAGTGGGCCCAGCCCATCTCCAGCGGGCAGTGGGACGACCTGTGCCACCTCGTCGACTGGCTGTGCGACCACTGGGACCAGCCCGACGAGGGCGTCTGGGAGACCCGCGGCGGACGCAAGACCTTCCTGTACTCGCGGCTGATGTGCTGGGTCGCGATCGAGCGGGCCATCCGCCTCGCCAACCACCGCGGACTGCCCGCCGACCACCGCCGCTGGCGCCAGGCCCGGGACGCCGTCTACCGGCGGATCATGGACCGCGGCTGGTCGGAACGCCGGGGCGCCTTCGTCCAGTACGAGGGCGCCGACGTCCTCGACGCCTCCGTGCTGATGATGCCCCTCGCCAAGTTCATCGCCCCCACCGACCCCAAGTGGCTGTCCACCCTGGACGCCCTCACCGAGGACCTCGTCTCCGACTCCCTCGTCTACCGCTACGACCCGAAGGTCAGCCCCGACGGCCTCCGCGGCGACGAGGGCACCTTCTCCATCTGCTCGTTCTGGTACGTCGAGGCGCTGGTCCGGGCCGGCCGGCTCGACGAGGCGCGGCTGGCCTTCGAGAAGATGCTCACCTACGCCAACCATCTCGGCCTGTACGCCGAGGAGATCGGCCGCACCGGCGAGCAACAGGGCAACTTCCCGCAGGCGTTCACCCATCTGTCCCTGATCAGCGCCGCGTTCAACCTGGACCGCGCCCTCGGCTGAGCCGAGCGCCGCGTCCCGGCCCGGCAACGGCTGTCACCGCCGTGTCACAGCCGGTCCGCGCCCCACAACCACCCCGGCCCCCGCCGGGTCGAACCCTGCACCGGCACCGACCACTCGGCTGACGGTCCATCACCGAACCTCGGGGGTAAGGGACATGACCACCAACACTCGTCGCACCGCGGGCTCCGCCGCCGTCGCGGCGGCCTCCTTCCTGCTGCTGGCCTCGGCCGGCATCCTCGCCGCGCCGGCCGCGTTCGCGGGCGTCCCCGGCGGCACCTCGGCCGCCGACCGCAACAGCGACTTCGACGGCGACGGCTACGCCGACCTGCTCACCGGCGTTCCCGAGGGCACCGTCGACGGCAAGGAGGGCGCCGGCTACGTCACCGTGCAGTACGGCGCCCCGAACGGCATCGGCAGCACCACCACCGTCCCCAGGGGCCGGGTCCAGGTCGTCAGCCAGTCCACCCGGGGCGTGCCCGGCACCTCCGAGTCCTGGGACGACTTCGGCCAGGCCGTCGCCACCGGCGACCTGGACGGCGACGGCTACGACGACGCGGTGATCGGCGCGCCCGGCGAGGACGAGGGCACCGTCGCCGACGCCGGCCGGGTCACCGTCCTGTACGGCTCGAAGCAGGGCCTCGGCACCGGACCGAACGCCTCGGTCACCGCGGCCCGGCCCACCGCCGGCGCCCGCTTCGGCCTGGCGGTGGCCGCCGCCCGGTTCACCGGCGACGTCGACTCCGACCAGCTGGTCGCCGTCGACCAGAACGTCGGCCTCACCGCCTTCACCTGGCACGCGGGCGTCCTGCGCCGGGTCGGCGCCCCGCACTCCACCGGCCACCGGCTCCAGCCCGGCTACGTCACCACCGGCGACTACGACCGCGACGGTTTCGCCGACCTGGTCGTCTCCGGCTACAGCCCCGACGACGACTACACCAAGGGCTGGTCGGCGTACTACGCGGGCGGCGCCGAGGGCCTCGCCTACCGGCGCGACCTGCACGGCGGCCTCGGCTCCGCCTCCGGCGACATCGACGGCGACGGCTACGACGACCTCGTCCTCGGCCAGCTCAGCGCCGCCGACGAGGCCACCGGCGACGCGAACGCCCCCGGCGGACTGGTCGGCGTGTACTACGGCGGCGCGGACGGCCCGGCCGGCACCCAGGGCCCCGGCACCGCCCCGCAGTGGTGGTCGCAGAACTCCCCGGGCGTCCCCGGCACCGCCGAACAGGGCGACGCGTGGGGTGCCGACCTGTCCGTCGCCGACGCGGACGGCGACGGCTACGCGGACGTGGCGGTCGGCGCGCCCGGCGAGGACATCGGCACCGTCGCCGACGCCGGCGCGGTCTGGCTGCTGCGCGGCTCCCGCACCGGCCTCACCGGCGGCGGCGCCCGCTCCTTCGACCAGAACACCGCCCACATCCCCGGTACCGCCGAGGCCGACGACGCCTGGGGCGCGCAGGTCCGCCTCGCCGACACCGACGGCGACGGCCGCGCCGAACTGCTGGCCGCCGCGCCCGGCGAGAACGCCGGCGACGGCGTCGTCTGGCTGCTTCCCGCGAGCGGCGGCGGGCCGCTCGCCGAGGGCTCCTGGTCCTACGGCGCGGCCGACCTGGGCGCCGCCGCGCACGCGGCCCGCTTCGGCGCCGTGATCGACGAGTAGCGGCACGCCGGCCGGACCGGCCGGTGTGTCCGCAGGTCGCACGGGTACCCGGGGGCTCCCACAGCGGAATCGACCCAAGCCTCGGCAGAGGGAGGAGACCCCGGATGACCAGCACCAGTGAGACCGGCGACGTCACCGGCACCCGCGACAAGGACTACAACCTCATCTGGTACGTCGAGGCGTGCCTGAGCAACGCCCTGCGCCTGGAGCAGTACGTCCAGGACGCCGAGCGGGACAAGGACGAGGAGGTCGCGGAGCTGTTCCGCAAGGCCCAGTCCGACAGTCGCAAGGGCGCCGAACTGGGCAAGCAGCTCCTGCGCTCCCGCCTCGGCGGCGGCTGACGCCGCCGGCGCCCGGGCGAACCGGAAACGAGGGACGGGCGGCCCGGCGGACCGCACCCGGTCACCGCGCAGTCATGTGCCGGCCACGGCCGTGACGAAGGCGGTGATCCCGGTGCCGTCGTCCGCCGGGCCGTCGCCGTCCCCGGGGTTCCCCGTCCCGCACGCTCACGGCAGCGGCTGTTCCGCCCAGATCACCTTGCCGTGGGGGGTGTACCGGGTACCCCAGCGCTCGGCGAGCTGGGCGACCAGGAACAGGCCCCGGCCGCCCTCGTCGGTGCTCGCCGCGTACCGCAGGTGCGGCGAGGTCGTGCTGCGGTCGGAGACCTCGCAGATCAGCGTGCGGTCGCGCAGCAGCCGCACTCCGATCGGGCCGCGCCCGTAGCGGATGGCGTTGGTGACCAGCTCGCTGAGGATCAGTTCCGTGGTGAACGCCAGCTCCTCCAGGCCCCAGTCGGCCAGCCGCCGGGTCACCGAGGACCGTACCTCCGACACCGCCGCCGGGTCGGACGGCACCTGCCACTGCGCGACCCGGTCCCCGCCCAGCACCCGGGTGCGGGCCACGATCAGCGCCACGTCGTCGCTCGGCCGGGCCGGCAGCCGGTCCAGCACCGCGCGGCAGGTCTCCTCCGGGGAGGCTTCCGGCGTCCGGCGCAGGGCGTCGTCCAGCATGCCGAGCCCCTCGTCGATGTCCCGTTCCCGGTCCTCCACCAGGCCGTCGGTGTACAGCACCAGCCGGCTGCCCTCCGCCAGTTCCAGTTCCGCCGTCTCGAAGGGCAGCCCGCCCAGCCCCAGCGGCGGACCCGCGGGCACGTCCGGGAACTCCACCGTGCCGTCCGGGCGCACCAGCGCGGGCGGCGGATGGCCGGCCCGGGCCAGGGTGCACCGCCGGGACACCGGGTCGTAGATCGCGTACAGGCAGGTCGCGCCCGTCACCACGGCCCCGCCCGCCGCCGCGGTCTCGTCCTGGTCCAGCCGTCCCACCAGCTCGTCCAGCAGGCCGAGGAGTTCGTCCGGCGGCAGGTCGAGCGCCGAGAAGTTGTGCACGGCCGTCCGCAGCCGGCCCATCGTCGCCGCCGCGTGCAGCCCGTGCCCCACCACGTCCCCGACGACGAGCGCCACCCGGGCCCCCGACAGCGGCAGTACGTCGAACCAGTCGCCGCCGACGCCCGCCTGGGCCGGCAGATAGCGGTAGGCGATCTCCAGGGCGCCCTGCTCGGGCAGGGAGCGCGGCAGCAGACTGCGCTGGAGGGTGACGGCCATGCTGTGCTCACGGGTGTACCGGCGGGCGTTGTCGATGGACACCGCGGCCCGCGCCACCAGCTCCTCCGCCAAGGACACCTCCTCGGCGTCGAACGGCTGCGGCTTCTCCGCCCGCCAGAAGTTCGCCACACCGAGCACCAGGCTGCCGGCCCGCAGCGGCACGGTGATCAGTGAGTGGATGCCGTAGTCCAGCACCTGGTCGGTGCGCTCCAGGTCCTGCGCCCGCCAGCCGGGCGCCTCGCGCAGCCGCTCCGCCACGACCGACTGCCCGGTGGCCAGCGCGCGGGCCTGGGGCGAGGTGGGCACGAACCGGATCCGCTCGCCGAGCGGGTACAGCGGGGAGTCCTCGCGCACACCGGCGCAGGCCGTGCGGCGCAGTGCCGTGCCCGGCCGGGGCTCCTCCCCGCTCAGCACCGCGTCGAACAGGTCCACGGTGGCGAAGTCCGCGAACCGGGGCACCGCCAGCCCCGCCAGCTCCTCGGCGGTCCGCGACACGTCCAGGCTGGTGCCGATGCCCACTCCGGCGTCGTAGAGCATGTTCAGCCGCTCCCGGGCCACCTCCGCGCGGCCCGACAGGGCGCGCAGCTCGGTGGAGTCGCGCAGCGTGGTGACGCTGCCGGCCGGGCCGCCGCGCAGGTCCGTCGGCCGCTGGTTGATCGCCAGCAGGCGGTCCTTGACCAGGTGCACCTCGTCCGTGGCGACCCGTCCGGAAGCCAGCAGTCCCGCCGTCTCGTCGTCCAGGCCCAGCTCCAGCACATGCCGCCGCTCGGCGTCGGAGGGCAGGCCCAGCAGCCGGTGGGCCTCGTCGTTGGCGAGCAGCAGCCGGCCGTCGCCGCCGACGATCAGCACGCCCTCGCGGACCGCGTGCAGCACCGCGTCGTGGTGCTCGTACATCCGGGTCATCTCGTACGGTCCGAGGCCGTGTGTCTGGCGCAGCAGCCGTCTGCTGACCAGGGCCGTGCCCGCCGTCGCCAGCACCAGCGCGGCGCCGGCCGCGGCGAGCAGCAGCGGCAGCTGCTGGTCCGCGGTGCCGCCCACGTGCGCGGTGGTGATCCCGGCGGACACGAGCCCCACCACCTTGCCCGCGGGGTCCCGCACCGGCACCACGACCTGCACCAGCGGGCCGATGGTGCCGGTGATGTGCTCGGTGACGGTGTGACCGGCCAGGGCGGGGGCGGTCGTGCCGACGAACTTCTTGCCGATGCGGTCGGTCTTGGGATGGGTGTAGCGGATGCCGTGCGTGTCCATCACCACGACGAAGTCCACACCGGTGGCCGTGCGGGCGGCCTCCGCGCGCGGCTGGAGCACGGCCGTGGGATCGGGGGAGCGCAGGGCCTCGGCCGTGCCCGGCGCGTTGGCGAAGGTCTCGGCCACGGCGAGGGAACGGTTCGCGGCCTCGGTGTCGGTGTCGTGCCGTACCTGGAGCACCTGGGCCACCACCGCCGAGACGACCAGCAGCAGCACGATCACCACTTGCAGGACGAACACCTGGCCGGCCACGCTGCGTCCGGTCACCGCCGACCGGAGCACTCCGGGCCGGCTGCCGCCCGCGCCGTGCGCCGGGTGCGGCGGGCTGTGCGGTGCGCGCGGGTGCCCGGACGTTCGGGGCGGCCGGGGAGCGGGCCGGCCGGGCAGTCGCACCATGTGCCCATGTCTACACTGCCGGGCGCCGTGAGGCGAGAGCGTCACCCGTGCCGCCGACGCCCGACCGGAGGAGCCGGGGTCCGGCGGGCGGAGGAGCACGGGGGCGCCGAGCGAGTGGCCGAAAGTGGTTGTGGCGCCGCAGGAGAGTACCGGGTGGCTGGGCGGCCGTAAGGGGTTGGGGCTGTGGGGGGAGTGCCGGACGGCGGGGCGGCTGGAAGTGGTTGCGGCTGTAGGAGAGCGCCGGGCGGGGCGCCGAGGGCGGTCGCGGGGCGTAGGACGTACGAGGTAGCGGCCGGGGCGGTCGCGGGTTGTAGGGGGGGCGGCGGGTCGTGGTGGCCGGGTGGTGACGAGCCGTACGCCGGTGCGGTGCGCGGTGGCGGTCGTGGGCGCCGGACCGGGCCCGGCCGGCAGTGCGGCCGGACGGGCCCGGGCAGGGACCGCCCGCTCGCCACGTCCGGCCACCGGCCCCGGCCTCCTCCCGTGGGCCCGCGCCGGACGACACGGCGAGAACACGCGCTGGGGGCGGGGAGGCGTGGCCCCGGCCGCACGCGGGCGCGGTCGGCGGCGCGTCAGATCTCGGGTGTCCGGCGCGGCAGCGGCAGGCTGCGCAGGGCGAGGAGCAGGACGCCGATGTCGTCCAGGTAGACCGGGTCGGGCAGCAGGTCGGTGGGCAGCAGCAGATAGGCGACCGCGCCCCAGAACACCCACCGGGGCCCCGTCGGCAGCCCCGCCCGCCGCAGCGTCCGCCGGGTCCGTACCAGCCGCACCAGCAGGCCGACGGCGACGGCGAGCAGCGCCGCGCCGACGCAGGCCGCGATCAGCAGCAGGGCGGTGGTCGTGTCCATGGGGGCTCCTTGTCCGGCCGCCGGAACGGCTAGGACGGCTTCTCGTCCTCCGGCGCCGCGGTGTCGTCCGGCGCGCGGGTGCCGTCGGCCGCGGCCGCGTTCGTCTCGGTCACCGTGGCGGGTTCCGGCTGCGGCCGGCTCCACGCGGTGAGTTTCAGCCGCTCGAAGGTCCGCGTCAGCTGCTGCAGCGCGCCCGGTGCCCGCGAGCCGGGCCGCTGCTGCGGCAGGGCGGGCGAAGGGACGTCGCGGTAGGCGGCCAGCGCCTCCAGCGCCTGCTCGGCGGCCTGCTTGTACAGGTCCCGGGACTTCGTCATCGCTTCCAGCGCGTCGGCGTACATCGCGACCAGCCGCCGCTCGCGTTCCAGCTGCTCCTGGAGGGTCATCAGGGTCCAGTTCTCGCGCAGGTCGGTCAGCGCCTCGGCGGCGTCCGGGGACAGCGGGCGGGGCAGGGCGAGGAAGTGCCGCAGCACCGCGATGAGCCCGGCCGGCTCCGAACCGTCCAGGAAGACGGTGCGCACGCTGTGCTCGCGGCCGTCGTAGTCCTGCGGGGCCGGGTCCGGGGGCAGCAGCACCGCGCCGCCGCGGGGCACCTCGACGCCGAGGTCCTTCAGCGCCCAGTTGACCCCGCGCAGCTGCTGCGGCGCGGCCCGGTGCTCGATCACGCGGTGCCGCAGCCCGGGCGGGAGCAGTCCGGTCAGCGGCAGCCGGCCCCGCTCGTCCGGCGTCATCGCCTCGTGCACGACGACGTGGACGCACCACGCCTCCCGGGCCGCGTCCCGCAGCCGGCGGCGCATCTCCTTGTCGTCCTCGGGCAGCGCGTTGACGTGCCGGAAGCGCAGTCCCGGGACCGTCGGGTGATGGTCCCAGGAGCCGTCGTCGCCCTCGCCGGAGCCGCCGTCGGGCCAGAACAGGGTCGCGGGCGAGGGCCATGCGTCGTCCCACGGCCGCTCCGCCTCGGCGACCAGCCGCCATTCGTGCCCCCGCGGACGGCCCTCGCGCGGTACGAGGGTCAGCCGGGCCCGCACGGTCACCGCGCCTCCGGCCCGCCAACGGGCCTCGAAGACCCGGCGGCCGGGATCCCCGGACGCGGGCGGCGACTCGGCGAAGTCGTCGATGTCCCCGCTCTCCTTGTGCCGGCGCAGGGCGCGGCGGACGACCTCTTCGGGGGCGGGACCGGTGTGACGGCCGCGCACCGCCCAGACGGTCTGCGGGACGGTGGCGTGGTCGGTGGCGGAGTTCGACATAAGCCAATCTGCTGATGGGGGCGGGTGCGCCTCCCAGTATCACCGTTCGGCGGGGCGGCGCGGCCGCGGGGGCCGTGCCCCGCGCGTCGCCAGGAAGCACGCCGGGCGTACCGGCGCGCGCCGTACGCCCGGGCGCGGTACGGCGTACGCCCGAGCCGGCACGGCGCGACGGTACGCCCGTACGGGCAGCTTCCGACCCTTTTCCGGCGCGTCCACGCGAGATATATCGGTTTCCGATATATCTTGGCTCCATGACAGGGAAGAGCATGACCCGCGCGGCGTTCTTCGTCCTCACGGCACTCGCCGACCGGCCCCGGCACGGCTACGGCATCCTGCGAGAGGTGGAGGAACTGTCCGCCGGGGAGGTGCGGCTGCGGGTCGGCACGCTGTACGGCGTGCTGGACCGGCTCACCGCGGACGGCCTGATCGTGCTGGACCGGGAAGAGGTCCGGCAGGGCCGGCTGCGGCGCTACTACCGGCTCACCGAGGAGGGCGTGACGGCCCTCGACGCCGAGGCCGAGCGGATGGCCGCCGGGGCCGGAGCAGCCAAGCGGCGCATCGCCGAGGGCCGCGGCGCCGCCGCCCCGGCCCGTCCCGCCGCCGAGGGCCCGGCCGGCCTCGAACCCCCCGCCGCGCCCGGATTCGCGGGAGGCTGCGCATGACCACGCTGCTCGAAGCCCGCTACCGCACCGTCCTGCGCCTCCTTCCCGCCTACTACCGGCGCGAACGGGAGGAGGAGATGCTCGACACCTACCTCTGGGGCCTCGACCGCGACACCCAGGACCAGAGCCGGCCCACGCTCGGCGAGGTGGCCGGCATCGCGGCGCTCGCCGTGCGCTGCCGCCTCGGCGCGCCCGGCGCGCCCCGCCCGTACGCGCTCCTCGGCTCCGCGGTCCGCCTCTTCGCCCTGTTCGCCGTGGGGCTCCAGGCGACCTCGGCGGTCGTGGACCGCGCCCTGGCACTGACCTGGGCGCTCACCCGGGGCGCCGAGGGACGGCACCTGTTCCTCATCGGGTTCACCGGCGCGGACCCGGCCCGCACGGCCGTCGCCGTGCTGACCTGGGTGCTGCCCCTGCTGTGGACGGTGGCCTACTTCGCGCTGCTGCACGACCGCCGCCGCCCGGCCCGGTACGGCGCGCTCGGCGCGGCCCTGCCCACCCTGTGGCCGCTGCTCGATCCGCTGACGGGAGACATGGCGCCCCGGGCGCACTGGTACGAGACGGCGGCGGCGCTGCTGGCCTGGCTGCCGGCGCTCGCCCTGTGCGCCGCCCACCACCGGGACGCGCCGCCGGCCCGCCTGCCCGCCGGCTCCCCGGGCCTGGTGTTCCTGGCCGGGTGCGTGGTGACCGGCGGGTCCGTCGTGCTGCTGCCGGCCGCGGCGGACACGGTGTGGGCGCCCGCCACCTGCTTCGTCGTGGGCGCGCTGGGCTGGCTGCTGTGGCACGCCCGGCGCACGGACCGTACGCCGCCCGGCGCCGCGCTCGCCCTGACCGCGCTCGGCCTGCTCGTCCTCGCGGCGCGGGTCGCGGCCCTCGGTCCCTGGCTGGACGTGCCGGGAGCCGAAGCGGTGCGCGGCGGCGGCCTCGGCCAGACGGCGGCCCTCGTCCTGCTGACCGTGGCGCTGGCCGTGACCGCGGGCCGCGACCTCGTCCGCCGCTGACCGGCCGACCGGGTGCCCGGCCCGGCCCGTCCGGCGTGCCGATGGACCTCGGCGCCGGGAGGGGGCGGGGGCCGCCGGAGAGGTACGGCGGTCCATCGAGCCGTCGAACGGGCCCGTCCCCGGGCCCGGCCGGGGGTTCTCCCGGTACGGCCCCGGAGACGGACCCCGATTGTCCACAGGGCCGGGCCGGTCGTTCCCGGCGGTTGTCCACAGGCCCGGACGGCTGTCGGACCCCCGTGCCAAGATCGCCGCATGCTCACTCACGACCTGCTGCCCGCCGAATCCCACCGGTCCGCGACCTACGCGCTCTGGGCCGCGGCCCACGACCCGGACGCCGGGAGCGCCGCCGTCGCGCTGCTCGACGAGATGTCGGCGGCGGTGTCGGCGGCGTACCCGAAGATGGGGCGCTGCCTGGAGCGGCTGCGGCGCTCGGCGAGCCGGCTGCCACCGGCCCATCTGCCCTGGTTCTGGGACACGGTGGCGCACCGCCTGCTGGGCTACCCCGGCGGTGCCGCCGCCAAGGCCTACACCCTGGCCCGCAAGGCGGAGCAGGAACACGCGCTGCCCGTCGACCCGCGCTGGCGCCGGGCCAACGCGCTGCTCTTCGCGGCCCGCGGCGGCTTGCCGGTGAAGGAACTGAGCGAGCATCAGCGCTGGCTGGCCGGGCACCTGGCCCCGGCCGAGGCGCACGAGGAGTACGTGCGCGTGCTCACCGCCTGGGCCGCCTCCCCAGGGGACCTTCCCGCCGACCTCGCCCGCCGCGTCGCCGCCTCGGCCCGCGCCGCCGGCCTCGGCACCGACGAGGACGCCCGGGTCCTCGGCCGCGTCCTCGGCGCCGCGCGCGGCAAGGTGGTCCCGGACGCCCTGCTGGAGGCCGCCGCCGGACCGCTCGGCGACCACCCCCAAGGCCCGGACGTCCAAGCCGCGTTGCTCGACCTGTTCCCCGACTCCCGCAAGGACGCGGCGGCCTGGCTCCGGTTGCTGCTGCGCGGCGGCATCGTGGACGCGGCGGCGGCCGGGCACCTCGAACCGGAGGGCGGCCCGGCCGGCTGGCTGAACCGGTACACGCGCACGTACCGCCACCAGAAGGTGGCCTACGGCGGTGTGGCGAGCCAGCCCGTGCCCGCCGAACTCTTCGAGATCGTCACCCGGTTCGCCCCCCGCCTGCGCGCCGCCGGCACTCCCGTGGTGATCCACGAGGACAAGTACCGCTGGCCGGCCCTGGACGCCGACCTGCTGGACGCGTGCCTCGCCGAGGGCATCGAGGTGGCGGACCCCGGCGACGCGGTGAAGCTGACGTTCTGGGGCGACCGTTCGCGCCGCGACCTGAAGGCCCTGGCCGCCCACCCCGTCTTCGGCCGCCGTCTGGAGGGCACCGTGCACGAGGGGCTGCGCGGCACCGGCACGGCGATCACCCGGCTCCCGGAGAACGCCGGCATCGCCACCGAGGTGCACGCCCGTGTCGAGGGCCTGCTCGGCGAACTGCGCGGTGGCGGGCTCGCCGCGGCCGACGAGGCGGTCACCGAACTGGCCGGCCTGCTCGACCGGCCCACCGCCACCGCCCTGGACGGCATCGAGGAGGCACTGGCGGCCCTGGACCTCACCGGCCCGCTGGCCCGCGCCCTGCGCGCCGGGCTGCCCGAGGAACTGGGCTGGCCCGCCCTGGAGTCGGCCCTCGCCGGCTTCGACCCGGCCGACTCCCTCCGCGTGACCTGCACCTGGCCCGTCCTGACCGTCTACGGCGCCGACCGCGCCGTGGCCGTCGACCCCACCGGCACCCGTGCGGCCTGCGCCTTCCGGCTGCCGGACGAGGCGACCGAGCACACCGTCCACTTCGCCGGCGGCCAGTTCCTCGTCAGCTGGCACTCCGGCGACCGCCACACCGGTGCCCGGGCGTACTGGTCCGGCCGGCCGCAGGAGGTGTTCACTCCGGAGGACGGCTACGGTCTGCGGCCGTACGGCGGACTGGTCCAGGGCGGATTCGGCTATCAATTCGAGACCCCGGACCGCGGCGGCCGGTTCGACGGGCAGCGGGTGCTGCGGCCGGGCGGACGCGAGGGTATCGGCCACCACGACTTCCAGCTGAGCGACGGCCGCCGCCTCTACGGCGCCCAGGTGTTCCACACCCGCGGCAACTGGACCCCGTACGACCCCGTGACCGGCGCGCCCGCGGCCGACCGCGCCCTGCCGGACTTCCACCGCGACCGGGACGTGCCGCCCGGCATGGAGGAGTTCGAGGGCGGCCAGTACCTCGCGGCGCTCCCCGAGGACGCCCCGCCCTCCCCGCTCGGCCAGGACGGACGGCTCGTCGGCTGCCGCGTCCTGAACCGCACGCCCTACCAGGGCCCGTCGCCGACCGAATTCCTGCTGGAGTCCGTCGACGGCCGCACCGCACGCTTCCGCAGCCGCCGCTTCGGCCGCCACCCCTGGGGCGTCCTCGCCCTGCCCGAGGGCGGCGAGGACGCCGTCACCGTCGGCGAGACCACCATCCGCTGCCACGCCGCCACGGACAACTCCCTGCTGTGGCAGGTGCACGGCTTCGTCCCGCCCGCCGCCCGCGACCGCGACCGTCCGCCCACCCTCGGCGAGCAGGCCGGCCCCGTGCCGCCGCCCGCGTTCTGGCACTTCCTCACCGCCCGCGACGAACGCTCCTCCAAGGCGCTGCGCACCGTCTCCGCGCCGGCCGTGCGCGCCCTCCTCGACGCCGCCCTCGCCACCCCGGACGACGGCACGCTCCGCGACCGGGTCACCCGGCTGCTGCCCGACGTCGGCGACCCCCGGGTGCGCGACGGCGTGGTGCGCGCGGCCCGGCTCGCCGCCGGCATCCTGCGCCGCCGCGAGGAACTGTCCCGCCGCGTCGGCATCATGCGCTCCGGCCCGGTCGTCACCCTGCCCGCCGACAGTCCGGACACCGCGCTCGTCCCCGCCCTGGCGGGCCTGCTGCCCGACCTGCGCGCCTACGAGACCCACGCACCCGAACGGCACTGCGGCACCCTCACCGCCCTCGCCGCCGACGGCCGCTTCCTGCGCGGCGAGATCGACGACGAGACCCGCAGTCTCGCTCCGCCCGCACGCCCCGCCGAATGGCAGGTGCTGCTCGGCGACATCGACGCCGTCGCCTGGCGGGCCGCCGTCGAGACCACACCCGCGGACGAACGCACCGCGCTGAACGCCCTGCTGCGGACCTGGAGCGAGCAGCCCTTCGCCGGGCCCGGCGGCACCTGGCGCACCGGCCGGGCCCCGCAGGAGGCACTGGCCGCCGCACCCGACGCGGCGGCCGGCCCCGACCGCGGCGGACTGCGCCGCTTCGTGCAGCCCGCAGCCGGCCCCGCCCCCGCCCGCACCGAGGAGGAGCGCACGGTCACGATCACCCGGGACGACGCCGCCCGCCTCACCCGCCTCCTGGAACTGGTCGAACAGAACGGACCGGTCCCGCTGACCCCGGAGGCGCTCGCCGTCTTCTCCTGGCGCACCGGCGTACGACGCCCCGTCGCCACGCTGGCCCTCGCCGGCCTGCCCCGGCGCGCGGCATACGGCGAGCACACCAGGATGCTGCGCTCCAAGCCGTACAAGGCGAACAAGACCACGGCCACGGAGTACGACGCCTTCTGCCACCGGCTCGGGCCCGACGGCCGGCGCGCCCTGCTCGCCGCCGGGCTCCCCGAGGACCCGGCCGACCTGTGGACGGCGGACGGCTCGGTCCGGGCCGCCGAGCGCATGGCGCAGGTCTGGGCGCAGCGGCTCGGCACCCGTCCCTACGTCGACGAGGAACTGGCCGACGCCCTGGAGACGGACCTGGGCCTGAACGCCGACTGGGCCCGCACCCTGCCCGCCGGCCGTCCCCCGGTCGCCTGGGACGGCCGGGTGCCGGCCGCCGACAGCCCCGGCCGGCTGCGCCTGCACCGGTCCGGGCCGGACGGCACGGCCGAGGAGGGGATACGGTCCGACCGCGCCCCGCACACCGAGGCGCTGTCCGTGATCGCCTGGGCCCTGACCGAGCGGCCGGTCGGCGACCCGGCGGCCGAAGGGGCCCTGAAGCTGCACGAGCGCCTGCGGGCCCGGTTCGCCGCGCCGGACACCCTGGTCGAACTGCCGGCGCTCCCGGCACCGGCAAGCACGATCGCCGAAGACCCCGCCTTCCGGCCCTACACCGGCCGCGTGCTCCCGTGGCCCGATCCGCTGCCGGACACCGCCACACCGGCGCCCACGGCGGTCGACGACGGGACGTTCGTGGTCGCCGTGCCCGGCGGGCACGTGTTCCTGCGCACGGCCGCCCTCGCGGACCCGGAGCGGTCGGCCCGGGCACTGGACCTGGCCGACCGGCTGGACCTGCCCCGGCTCAGGCGGGAGGTGACCCGCATCCGGGCGCTGCTCGACGGCGTGGCCCGGATGGCGGCCCGCGCGGCCGACAGTCCCGTGCCCGTCGGCGGCTACGAGGCCAATCCCGCGCTCGGCGTCCCCGCCCTGGTCGCCGAGGTCGCCGGGCGGCTCGGTGTCGGCGCGGACGCCGCCGCGCTGTATCTCCAGCTGCGCGCCCTGGCCCGGCCGACGGATCGTGACGTCCGCCGCTGGAACGGCTGGACGGCCGCCCGGCACAAGGCGGCGCAGGCGGAACTGGTGGCGGCCGGCGCGGTGCGGACCGGGCGGCGGGCCCGCGCCGGACGCACGGCCTTCGCTCACGACACCTGGGAGAACCTGGACGCGCCCCATCTGCCGGTGGAGAGCGGCAAGCTCGTCACCCACGGCGCGGTCCTCGCGGGCAAGACCGTGTACGGCCCGTTCACCCGGCTGCTGCCTCCGGTGCCGCTGCACGAGCTGTTCGCGCGGGCGGCGGAAGTCTGAACGACGGCGGGGCCGGCGCACCCGCGCCGGCCCCGCCGCCCCGTCGGTGGAACCGGGACCTTACGCCCCGCTCTCCCGCAGCATGTCCTCACGCTCGACGATCTTCACCCGGTCGCGGCCCTGCGGCTCGCCCAGAGCGCGCTCGGCGGCGTCCAGCTTGTACCAGCCCTCCCAGGTGGTGAAGCGGACGTTCCGCTCGGCGAGGAAGGCGTCCACCGCCTCCGGCTCGGGCGCGGACGGCGTGTGCAGCCGGCCGTTCGCGTAGTCGTCCAGCAGGTTGGCCACGGTCTCGTTGGCGTCGCCCTTGGTGTGGCCGATGAGACCGACCGGGCCGCGCCGGATCCAGCCGGTGACGTAGGCGGACTGCAGCGGGGTGCCGCCGTCCTCGACGACCCGGCCGCCCTCGTCCGGCACGGTCCCGGAGTCCTCGTCCCAGGGCAGCTTGGGCAGCTTCTCGGAGAGGTAGCCGACCGCGCGGTAGACCGCCGTGACGTCCCAGTCCTTGAAGACGCCGGTGCCCTTGACGTTGCCGGTGCCGTCCAGGGCGGTGCGCTCGGTGCGCAGGCCGACGACCTTGCCGTCCTCGCCGAGGATCTCCGCCGGGGACTCGAAGAAGTGCAGGTAGAGCTTGTGCGGACGGTCGCCGACGTCCCGGATCGCCCAGTTCTCCAGCGTCTTGGCGACCATGTCGGCCTGCTTGTTGCCGCGCCGGGTCTCGATCGAGCCCTCGTCGTAGTCGATGTCCTCGGGGTCGACGATGACCTCGATGTTCGGGGAGTGGTCCAGCTCGCGCAGCTCCATCGGGCTGAACTTCGCCTGGGCCGGGCCGCGGCGGCCGAAGACGTGGATCTCCACGGCCTTGTTGGCCTTCAGACCGTCGTAGACGTTCGGCGGGATCTCGGTCGGCAGCAGCTCGTCGGCGGTCTTGGCCAGGATGCGGGCCACGTCCAGCGCCACGTTGCCGACGCCGAGCACGGCGACCTTCTCGGCCTCCAGCGGCCAGGTGCGCGGCACGTCCGGGTGGCCGTCGTACCAGGACACGAAGTCGGCGGCGCCGTAGGAGCCGTCCAGGTCGATGCCGGGTATGGACAGCGCGCGGTCGGCCATGGCGCCGGTGGAGAAGATCACCGCGTCGTAGAAGGCGCGGAGGTCGTCCAGGCTGAGGTCCGTCGGGTAGTCGACGTTGCCGAACAGGCGGATCTGCGGCTTGTCGAGCACCTGGTGCAGGGCGGTGACGATGCCCTTGATACGCGGGTGGTCGGGCGCGACGCCGTACCGGATCAGGCCGAACGGGGCGGGCATCCGCTCGAAGAGGTCGATGGACACACCGGGGTCGGCGGCCACCTCGGACTTGAGCAGGGCGTCGGCGGCGTAGATCCCGGCGGGGCCGGCTCCGACGATGGCTACCCGCAGGGGGCGCGGCATGATCAGGTTCCCTTCGAGCGTGAACGGCGGCTTGATCAGGAAGCCTAAACTAAGGCAGACCTAACCTGGTACGCGGGTCTGGTCTATGACCTCATAAGCCGCTCTTATGCCTGTCCCAGGGTCGGCTTATGCGCTTGCCGCACCGCGCGGCGCCGACCGCTCAGGCCGGGCGGACGACGCGACGGATCGCCGTCTCGCCGGCGCCGTAGACCGGCTCCTCGCGGATGACCGACCCCGGCCCAGGGGCGTGCACCATCATGCCGCCGCCGGTGTGGAGGCCCACATGCCGGTCGTCGTCGAAGAAGACGACCAGGTCACCCGGTTCCATCGCGTCCGCCGTGACCGGCGTGCCGGCCAGCGCCTGGGCGTGCGCGGCGCGCGGCAGCGCCACCCCGGCGGCCCGCCAGGCGGCCTGCGTGAGCCCGGCACCGTCGTACGAGCCCGGCCCCGTCGCCCCCGACACGCACGGCTTGCCCACCTGCGCCCGGGCGAACGCCACCGCCTTGGCGGCCCGCCGGGCACGAGGTGACTCCGGCGGTGGAGAGGCGGTGGCGGTGAGAGGGATCACAGGACCGTGCACCTGCGCGCCGCCGGGGACGGCCGGGGCCGGGGCGGCGCCGGGGTGGAGGCTGGGCGCGGGGGGTGCGGGGTACGGGGTGGCGGGGATGAGCGGTGCGGAGGACGCCGGGTGCGGGAGGGTGTCGGTTTCGGTGGTGAGTGGTGGAGCGGCCTGGTCCGGGGTGGCGCGGGTGTCGGCGGCGGTCGTATGGGGCGCCGCGTGCGGGGCGGCGGTGGTGGCGCCGGTGAGCGGTGCGGAGGGCGTGAGACAGGGGGTGGCGCCGGTGTGAGGTGCGGGTTCGGGGGGTGCGAGGTGCGGGGCGGCGGTGGTGGCGCCGGTGAGCGGCGCGGAGGGCATCGGGTGCGGGAAGGTGTTGGTGCCGGGCCCCGTTTCCGTGGCGGTGGACGGGAAGTCCGTGGCCGGTGCCGGCGGGACGGCCTCGTCCGGCACGGGTGGTTCGGTGGTGTGACGGGTGAGCAGACCGCCCGCGAGGGCGAGCTTGCGCCGGCCGGTCGCCTTGGCGACGGCGGGGGAGGGGCGGCCGGAGCCGTCGGCACCCGGCAGCGGCCTGGGCCCCCGGGCACGGCTCCCTTGCGCGGCGGACGGCCCGACGACGTCCGGCAGACCGACCGTCTCCGCCGAGGCACCGCCGACCGCTCCCCGTTCCCCGAAGCCCGTTGGCTCCGCCGTACCACCGGCCGCCACCGGCTCGGACACCGGCGCGGCGAGCAGTTCCCGCGCCGAGCTTCCGACCGCGCGCACCACGAGTGGTTCCGCCGCCCGGCTCTCGGCGGCACGCCCCCCGAGCCGACCCGTCACCGGACTCCCGGTGCCGCGCACGCCGGCCGGTCCCACCACGGCGCTCGCGCTCCCAGCCGACGGCATGGTCACGGGACCCTCCGCAAGCGGCCCCGTAATCGGACCTCCCGCAGCCGCCGCGCCCATCCCGCCCTCAGCGGACGGCGCGGCTCCCGCACTCCCGGCCAGCGGTGCGGCCACCGCACCGCCCGTGGACGGTCCCCCGAGAAGCGTCCCAGGCACCACGTTCCCAGGAGCCAACGCGCCCGCCGTCTCGCCAACTCCTCGCTCCAGCCCCCGGACCGCCCCGGCGGACGGCCCCGGCTCCAAGGCCGCCGGCCCACCCCCCGACACGGCACCGCTCTCCTCCGGGAAAGGCGCCGCGGGTGTCCGGTCCGGCCGGCGGTCGGCGGGCAGTACCGCGGGAACGGTCGGGCCGAGCGCGGCGCGTGCCGTGTCGAACCACTGGCGGGTGAGCGCGTCGAGTGCCGGCTCCCGGCGCGGCGGCCCCGGCCGCTCGGCCTGCGGAACGTCCCGTGAGCGCGTCCGCCGGGCCATGGCCCGGGTCGCGTTGAAACGACCGGTGACGTTCTCGGCCTGGTCGTACAGGGAGTCGATCCGCTGCCGAACCTCGTCGTGGCTCTCCGGCGCCATGGAAGAGGTGCTCCTTCCTTGCCCCGCGGGGCAGTCGGGCGGCTCGCCGGAGCGGAGCCCGGGCGGCGGCCTCGCGTCAACCTAGCCAACATGTGTACCTGGTGTGAAGGTTGGGACGTGGAATGTCGGATACGTAGGTGTGGTGCTCGCGGCGGCGTTCGAGGGGTGAAGGAACGCGAACCGTGGTTTCCTGTGGAGTCCGGTGACCCCTGCCGGACCGTTCCGCACGCACAGAGGACGACCTTGGTACGCGACAGGCGCCGACGCCCGCTCCGTGCACGACGTGCGACCGTCGCGGCACTCGCACTGATGCTGGGCGGAGCGGGGCTCGTCGCCGCCGGCGTCCACGCCTCGGCCGCCGAGACCCGCGCCGGCGGCGTTCCCCCGGCCGGCAACGGCCCCGTCGCCTCCGACTACGCGGACATCACCGCCGTACCGCCCGAGGCACCCGCCCCGCCCCCGCAAGCCGGCGCCTCGCGCGGCTCCTTCACCTCCGACTGCGGCGTCAACGGCAATCGCCGGTACAACTCCGACAACCTGATCGTCGCCCCCGGCGTCTCCAACGGCGCCCACCACGTCCACGACTACGTCGGGAACCAGTCGGCCGACGCCTTCGCGAGCGACGAGGACCTGGCGCGCGCCGGCACGAGCTGCGCGGACCGGGGCGACAAGTCCTCGTACTACTGGCCGGTGCTGCGCGTGCGGAACGGCGTGCGGGAAGGCGATGCCGAGGCACCGGGCGGCGGCAGGGAGGGCAACACCGGGCAGATCCTCACGCCGAGGGAGGTGACGCTGACCTTCTTGGGCAACCCGCGGGGCAAGGTCACCGCCATGCCGCGCCTGCTGCGCATCGTCACCGGCGACGCCAAGGCCCTCGTCAACGGTCCCGGCAACGCCAACGCCTCCTGGAGCTGCACCGGTTACGAGTCGAGGCAACTGAGGGACAAGTACCCGCTGTGCCCGCCGGGCAGCGACGTGGTGCGCACCTTCCGCTTCCAGAGCTGCTGGGACGGCCGCGACACCGACAGCGCCAACCACCGTACGCACGTGGCCTTCACCGCCGGGGACGGCTCCTGCCCGCCGGGCTTCAGGGCCATTCCGCAGTTGGTGCAGCGCATCGTCTACGACGTCCCGGCGCCGAGCGTCGCGGACGGCGGCCGCACCGTCCCGCTGTTCGCGGTGGACTCCTTCCCCGAGCAGCTGCACAAACCCGTCACCGACCACGGCGACTTCATCAGCCTCTTCGACGAGGACCTGATGCGCGAGATGGTCGACTGCGTCAACTCCGGCCGCGACTGCGGGCCTTCCGGTGGCCCCGGTGCGATACCGACGCCCGCGCGACCGGCCACGGCACCCGCCGGCACCGCCCCGCTCGGCGCCTCGGACGACGGCGCGGACGACGGCGCGAGCGTCACGGCCGCGTCGCCGTCACCGCGCGCCCCATCCGGCTCGGCGCAGGGCAAGTGGAGGGCGACGGGAGCCCGTGTCGTGCCCGCCGTCATCGGCACCCTGCTCGCCCTCTCCGGAGTGTTCATGCTGCTCCGCGCCAGAGGCCTGCGCCACTGACCGCACGCGTCCGACCTGGCGGTCAGCCCTTGTGGGAGCGCTCCCAAAAGATCAGTATGAAGCCATGGCACTTTCCGAACAGGACCCGTCCGAGCAGGACCAGGCCCCCGTGATCCGGCCCTACCGCCCCGCGGACCGCGACGCCGTCGCCGACGTCTGCGTCCGCACCGCGCACCTCGGCGGCGACTCCCGGGCGATCTACCCCGACCCGGACCTGATGCCGTCCCTCTTCGCCGACCCCTACTGTCACTTCGACCCGGATCTCGCCTTCGTCCTGGACGACGGCACCGGCCGGGCCGTGGGATACATCCTCGGCACTGCGGACACCGAGCGTTTCGTCGCCGATTTCCGGCAGACCTGGATACCCCGGCTGGCCGGCCGCTACCCCGAGCCCGCCGGGCCGCCGCGCACGCCCACCGAGGAGATGATCCGCCTGCTGCACCGCCCGGAGCGGATGCTGGTACCCGGACTCGCCGACTACCCGGCCCATCTGCACATCGACCTGCTGCCGCGCTGGCAGGGGCGGGGACACGGCCGTCGCCTGCTGCACACCTTCCTGGACGCCCTGCGCGGACAGGGCGTCCAGGCGGTGCACCTGGGCATGGTCACCGCCAACACGGCCGCCCGCGCCTTCTACGACCGGGTCGGCTTCCATCCGGTACCGGTACCGGACGCGGGCCCCCTCACCTACCTCGGCCGGGCCACGGCCAGGGACTGAGCGAGGCGGGGGCGGCGGCCCTCAGGAGAGCTTGAGCGTCTGCTTGGCGAGGTCGTACGCGGGCCGCATCTCGTCGTGCTCCTGGGTGTCCATGCCGCCGAGGTGCAGGACGACCGGACCGTCGGGCGTGCCGACGGCGAAGGCGCTCTCCTTCTTGGTCTCCTCCATGAGCTTGTTGGTCTTCAGGTACTCCACCTCCACGGCGGCGACACCGCCGCCGGTCGTGAAGGAGTGGTACTTCGCCTCGCTGACGTCCTTCTCCGCGGCGAGGAACGCGCGCAGCACGCCGCCCGCGTCGGCGTTCCCGGGCTTGCCCTTCCACACGCGCAGGAAGCCGATGTTCCCGGACGGCTTGGCGTCTATCTCGCAGGCCGCGGTGACGGGACCCTGCCGGAGCAGGGCCGCGGCGAGCTGGCCGGCCAGGTCGCCGTCCTCGCCGTCCGCCGCCTTGGCCAGCTCCTTCTCGGCGTCGACGGACTTCGGCTTCCAGCCCTTGGCGATAGCGAAGCCGACGGGCAGTTCACAGGCCGAACCGGCCGGGCCGAGAGTGCCGCCGCGGGCCGCCGACGTGGCCTTCGTCCCCGTCTCCCCGGCCGCCGCGCCCTTGGCGCTCGCCGACGCGCCCGCGGACTTCTTCCCGTCGTCGGCCGTCCCCGCGCAGCCGCCGAGCATCACCGCGACCGCCGCCGCGACGGCCACGCGGCCGCCCACTGTCCCCACCCTGACCTGCACTGTCGTCTCCCGTTCGCTGCGGAGCCGCAACTCTAGCCGAGGCCGCCGACAACGCCGGACGGGATGCGGCTCACCGGTCCGCGGGACGCCGGGCGCGCGGGAACAGCTGCGGTTCGGGCATGGCCTCGGGGAAGTCCGGGGTGAAGCGGGCGCACTCCTCGGCCGGCACCGTCAGACCGGCGCCGGTCACCAGGTCACCAGGTCGCCGAACGCCCGCGTACCGAAGCCGGCCAGCCGGGCCGGCTGTCCCCTGAAGAGGCCGTCGGGTCCTCCGCGTCCAGGGGCACGGTGGCCAGCGCGACGAGGCCGCCGGGCCGTACCGCGCGCGCCGGCTGCGCGATGACGGCCGCCTGTTCGGCGCGTGACATCTGGAGCAGCGAGAAGCACGCGCACACGGCGTCGACGGAGGCTTCCGCGAGTGCCGTGCCGCGGATGCCGGCGAGCCGGAACCCGGCCCCGGGGACCTGCCGGGCGGCCGGCTCGACCATGACCGGCGAGACGCCGAGGCCCAGCGCGTCGGACATCACGGCGGCCGGCGTCCGGTTCGCGGCATCCGGCGCCCGGTGGTTTCCCTCGGTCATCGCGACTCCTCGCGCCGCCCGGCGCCGTCCGTCGTTTGCGCCGACGGCGGACGCACGGCAAGGTGCCGGGTGTGCCTACCCTGCTGATCGTCCATCACACGCCGTCGCCG
Source organism: Streptomyces sp. SCL15-4 (assembly GCF_033366695.1). Classification (NCBI taxonomy): domain Bacteria; kingdom Bacillati; phylum Actinomycetota; class Actinomycetes; order Kitasatosporales; family Streptomycetaceae; genus Streptomyces; species Streptomyces sp. SCL15-4. The sequence goes on along the minus strand of NZ_JAOBTQ010000001.1, from coordinate 999,576 downwards.
AACTGCCAGGCGCTGTTCGAAGCCGCCGTGTCGGGCGCCACGACACCGGAGATCGAGGGCGTCCGCGTCGTCCGCCGGGCGGCCCTGTCGGCCACCGCCTCCGACGTGCTGGAGGCCGACGGGTACCTGCTCGGCACGCCCGCCAACCTCGGTTACATGTCCGGTGCGCTCAAGCACTTCTTCGATCAGGTCTACTACCCCTGCCTGGACGGGACCAGGGGCCGTCCCTTCGGTTACTACGTCCACGGCGGCAACGACGTCACCGGCGCCGTCCGTGCCGTCGAGACCATCACCACGGGCCTCGGCTGGCGCCGGGCGGCCGACCCGGTGACCGTCACCGGCGAGCCGGGCAAGGCCGACACCGAGGCGTGCTGGGAACTGGGCGCGACGGTCGCGGCGGGCCTGATGCCCGGCGACTGAACGGCGGCCCGGCGCCTGGCGCGCGGCCACCGGAGTGATCTTCATACAATTACACCCCGTGATCGGCGTGGAGCGAATCTCGCCTCCCTTACCGCCCTGTTAATCCTATTTACGTGTTCATGGGAGTCCTAGGGGGATGCGGACGGGCCGTCGGGACCCGTCTCCCCGCGGTGCTGCCGCTCATCATGGCCGTGTCGGCCGGAGCGGTGGACCGCGCCGTCGCCGACGGCGCGGGCACCCACGGCCTCGCCTTGGAGGTCACCGTCAACACCCGGGCCGGTACGGCGGCGACCCGGCCCGGCATCCGCGTCGGACACCCGCTCGTGAAGACGTACCGCCTGATCAACCGCACCGGGGCCGACCTCTACGACGTCCGGGTGAGCGACCCCGGCCTGCCCGGCGCCGTCATCCGCTGCCCCGGCGGCGGCGATCACCTCCCCATGCTCCGCGGCCTGGACACGGCGACCTGCACCGCGTGGTCCACCGCGCGCGAGGGCACCTGGATCGCGGACGTCACCGCCGTCGGCAGCGTCCCCTCGCTCGGCTACGAGTCCCGGGCGGCGGCCCGCTCCGGATACACCGGCGTCGGCGGACGGCTGTCGCTGACCGAGACCGTGACGACCGGCGGCGAGATCCCCGACGGCGCCCTGCTCCTCGGCCGGGCCACCGTCTTCTACGACGTCACCAACACCGGCAACCGCACGGTGTACGACCTGCGGCTCACCGACCCGGTCCTCCAGCCGCCCGCCATCGTCTGCGCGACGGGCGACAACACCGTCCCGAGCCTGGAACCGGGCGTGACGGCGCGGTGCGTGGCGATCGTCGAGCGGCCCCCGGGGGAGTACGTCAGCGAGGGACACGTCAAGGGAACCGACCGGCTCACCACGCTCCGGCCCGACGGCTGCCCCGAGTGGCCACCGAAGCTCAAGGCCTGGGGACCAGGCGGTTTCACCCTGTACCCGCCCCCTCCGCCTCCTCCGCCCCCGCTCCCCGAACCGCCGACGCCGACCCCCGTCCCCGTACCGCCGCCGCCCCCGACCTTCGTCCCCGTACCCCCACCCCCGCCCTTCCCCGCTCCACCCCCGCCGCCGCCCGCCCCGGTGCCGCCTCCCGCCCCCCCGGTGCTGCCGATTCCACCGGGAGTGGTCTTCCCGCCGCCCCCACCGCTGCCACTGCCCGGTGCGCCGGCCCCGGGCGTGCCCGCGCCCGGCGTGCCCGTGCCCGGCGCGGTCGCCGGTGCCGGTGCCGGCGGCGCGGGGGCGGGCGGCGGCGCAGCCGCGGGGGCGGCGCGGCGGCCGGTGCTGGTGCGGTCGCCGGCGCGGGTCCGGGTGCCGCCGCCGGTGCCGCGGCGCGGCGGGGGCGGGTGGTGGAGCAGTGGCCGGGGCTGGTGCTGGTGCTGGTGCTGCTGCGGGTGCGGGTGCTGCCGCCGGTGCGGTGGCGGGAGCGGGTGGTGGAGCAGTGGCCGGGGCGGGAGCTGGTGCGGCTGCCGGTGCGGGCGCGGCCGGTGTCGGTGCTGGTGTCGCCGCGGGTGCGGGTGCTGGTGTTGCCGCCGGTGCCGGTGCCGGTGCCGGTGCCGGAGGAGCAGGAGCCGGTGCTGCCGCAGGTGCCGGGGCGGGAGCAGGCGTGGCGGCTGGCGCGGGTGCGGGAGCCGGTGGGGGTGCCGCCGCCGGGGCAGCCGCCGCTGGTGCTGGTGCTGGTGCTGGTGCTGGTGCCGGTGCCGCTGCGGGTGCCGGGGCAGCGGCGGCGCAGCCGCAGGAGCGGGCGCGGCGGCTGGCGGGGCGGCGGCTGCCGGCGGGGGAGCAGCGGCGGCCGGTGCGGCGGCGGTCGGCGGAGCAGGCGCGGCGGCGGCCGGTGGCGGCGGGACCGCTGCCGGTGGCGCCGGAACGGCGGCCGGTGGCGGCACAGCGGGAGCGGTCGCCGGCACGACGGCCGGTCAAGGCGGAGCCACGGCCGGTCAAGGCGGCGCCACCGCAGGCCAGGGCCAGACCACCGGAGGCGAAGCAGCCGGCGGCCAGGCAACGGGAGGTCAAGGCACCGGCGGCCAGGCACCAGGCGGTCAATCCACCGGAGGCGAAGCAGCCGGCGGCCAGTCCACCGGCGGCCAGGCAACGGGAGGCCAGGCAACCGGCGGCCAGGGAACGGGAGGCCAATCCACCGGCAGTCAGGCAACAGGAGGCCAGTCCACCGGCGGCCAGTCCACCGGAGGTCAAACCACCGGCGGCCAGTCCACCACCCCCGCCAACCCCCGGCCCCACCCCCCGACCCGGCGTCCCACCGCGGCCCCCCGCGCCCCGTCCATCATGTCCCGGTTCCTCCGGCCCGGCGGGCGGCCGACCGGGCTCGGTCTGCTCGCCGTGCTGTTCCTGCTGCTGATCCCCGCCGCCCTCGCCGCCGCGCTGCTCGGCTCCCGGCGCATCGGCAAGTGATCGCCGACCTCGCCCGTCCGCCCGCACTCCCGCCCCCGTTCCCGGACCGAGCACCTCCAGACGACAGGAGACCACGCCGATGATCGAGACCTTCGCCATCGTTCTGGGGATCGCCGTGGTCGCCGCGGGCGTCGTGGTGATCAAACACCGCTTCTGGCCCCCGGCCCCGGACGACGAACCCAGGGAGGACGTCGCCGAGTACATCGCCATGATGGTCAGCGTGCTCTACGCGCTCGTGCTCGGTCTGTCGCTGGTGGCCGTGTGGGAGGCCCGGTCCGCCGCGGAGGAGCATGTGCAGGCGGAGGCGAGCGCCGCCCACCAGATCCGGCTGCTCTCCGCCGGGCTGCCGGCGCCGGCGGGCGAACGTGCCAGGGACGCCGTGGACGCGTACGCGCACCACGTCGTGTCCGAGGAGTGGCCCGCCATGACCGTCGGACAGCCGCCGGGCCGGCGCGGCTGGGACCTGCTGGAAGACCTGAGAGCGGCCGGCCAGGTCCCGGCCGGCGCCACTCTCGCCCAGCAGGCCACGCTCCAGGAGGCACTGGCCCAGCTCAGTGCCCTGGACGACGCCCGGCGCGGCCGGGAGGCGGACGTCGGTGAGTCCCTGTCACCCGTGCTGTGGTTCGGGCTGATCGTCGGCGGCCTGCTGACCGTGGCCTTCATGTTCCTGTTCGGCGTACAGCGCAGCGTCACCCACGTGGTGATGGTGATGGGCCTGACGGCGCTCATCACCTTCACCGTGCTGCTGGTCTTCGAGCTGAACCAGCCCTTCAACGGCTTGTTCGCCGTGGACTCGACGCCGTTCTCCCGTTACTTCACCGGCAGCTGACGGTGCGGCACCCGGCGCCCGGCCGCCTCCGCGCGCAGCCGTGCGGTGATCCGCCGTCCGTCCGGCCAGCGCACGTCGTACGCCCAGCCCCACCGCTCGAAGCGGGCGATCAGCCACGCCGTGAGGTCCGGCTGGCCGCGCAGCCCGCCGTGCCGGGCGCTGTTGGGATCGGCGTGGTGGAGGTTGTGCCAGCCCTCGCCGAAGGTCAGCATGGCCACCCAGGGCACGTCCCGGGACTGGTCACGGGTGCTGTAGTGGCGCGGACCGAAGGCGTGCGCCACGGAGTTGACCGACCAGGTGACATGGTGCACGACGGCGTACCGCACCAGGCTCGCCCAGAAGAACGTGACCAGCGCCGACCGCCCGTCCTGGGTGGCCGCCAGGACCAGAGCCGGCGGAAGCGCCAGCGAGACGGCGATGGTCAGCGGATAGCAGCGGTCCAGGCGGCGCACGTCCGGGTCGGCGAGCAGGTCCGGGGCGTAGCGCGGGTAGTGGGAGCGGATCGGCGAGGAGAACCAGCCGACCTGGGCGTGCCACAGCCCTCTGAGCAGCGCCCGCCGGGTGGTGCCGTACTTCCACGGCGAGTGCGGGTCGCCCGCCCGGTCCGCGTACTGGTGGTGGCGCCGGTGCTCGGCCACCCACAGGGTCACCGGGCCCTCCATGGCGAGGCCGCCCGCGATGCCGAGGGCGATCCGCAGCGGCCGTTTCGCCTTGAACGACAGATGGGTGAAGTGCCGGTGGTAGCCGGCGGTGATGCCCATGATGGACAGCGCGTACATCCCGGCGCCGAGGACCGCGTCGTACCAGCGCGGCCCCCAGCCGCCGGCCAGGGCGACGGGCAGGGCCAGCGCCAGCACGGCCAGCGGGGCCACCACGATCAGGAGCAGCGTGTTGGCGCGCAGCGGCAGCCCGACCGGGACGGTGTCCGGGAGCGGGACGCCCAGGCCCTCGGGGCGTTCGGGGGACAGGGTCACGGCGCGCCTCCCGCGAGGAGAGGCGGGGGAGTACAGGGGGTCATGTGCGGGGATTATGTGGCAGCCGTATGCCCGTCGAGCCCAGGCTCGGCGGGCAGTACGGCACCCGGCGGCATCCTCTACCTGGATGGATGAAGGTGCGGACGCGGTCCTGCGGGCCGACCATGGGAGCGGGGCCGTGCCCGCCGGTCCGGCCCCGGTACCTCCCCATGTCGTCTAGCCGAGGGAGCGTCGGATGCGAGCGGACGGCACCGCGCCCGGACGGCCCGCGCCGGACGGCCGGGACGCCAGGGACCTGCTGCGCGGTTGCGCGCGGGACGTCGTGGAGGTGGCCGAGGGCATCCGCGCGGTGTCCGAGCGCACCAGCACCACGCTGTTCGGGCCCGCACTGACCGCCTCCGCGCGCCGCCGCCCCCGCACCGGCCTGGCCGCCCGGTGGGCGATGCTGCGCGCCCTGACCAGCAAACAGGGCCTCGGCGGTTCCGCGATCACCGCGCCGAAGGGCGTCGGCCACGTCCTCGGCGCCGCCGGCGAGGCACTCGGCCGGGAGAGCCTGGCCGCGCTGGTCGCGGTCACCTCGCTGCGGCTGCGGATCGCCGCCGTCCTGGTCGACCACCCCGAGTTCGTGCGCGATCCCGGGATGCGCCGGCTGACCGAGGCCGTCACCGCCGACAAGGACCTGGCGGCCGTACGGGCCCTGCGCGCCCTGTTCCGCGACCAGGGAGCGCAGCGCGCGCTGTCCGGGCTGGCCCCGCTGATGGCCGAACTCCTCGCCATCCGTGCCCTGCTGGACGAGGACCCGAAGAACGACGAGACCGGCTGGGCGCTGGCCACCGGCCGCGAACTGTCCGCCGACCCGCTGCACGGCGTCAGCGCCGCCCACCTCGCGGGCCTGGACCGCGGCGAGGGTGCCGCCGAACCCGTCGGCCTCACCGACCAGGAACGGCAGGTCATCGCCACCAAGGGGTCCTTCCTCGGTTTCCTGCGCAACATCGAGATGCTCTCCACCGACGGACGGATCCTGCTGCAGAACGTGCGCGGCCCGGACGGTGTCGTCCGCTACGTCCTCCAGGCGCCCGGCATGGCCCCCGGCCGCCCCCGCACCGACTCCCCGCAGGACTTCATCGGCGCCTGGCGCAACCTGTTCATGCCCGACTCGCCGTACACCCGCGCGATCCTGCTCGCGCTGCGGGACTACGGCATCCCGCGCGGCGCCGACCTCGCGCTGATCGGGCACAGCGAGGGCGGGATCGCCGTGATGAACCTCGCCCAGAGCGAGGAGTTCTGCCGCACCTACCGCGTCACCCACGTCGTCGCCGTCGGCTCCCCGGTCGACACCAAGAAACCCGCCGACCCGCGCACCTGGGTCGCCAGCATCACCAACCAGCACGACATCGTGCCCGTCCTCGACGGCCGCGGCGCGGGCTCCGCGTTCGACCCGCATCCGAACTGGTACGAGGTCGACTACACCGGACCCACCCACGAGTTCCCGCTCTGCCACATGCTCCACGAGTACATCGAGCACCTGCGGACCGTCGTTCCCGAGGCCCGCGAGCGCGTCGACGAGGCCCTCACCCCCTATCGCGGCCCCGTCGTGCGCACCCAGGCATACCAGCTCAAGGACCGCGCCAACCCGCCCGAGGGCTATCCCTTCCTCACCCTGCCCACCACCTCGGTGCCCACCACGGCCGGCCCGGTCGACGTGCCCGTGCGCTACTACGACTCCTCCGCCGCCCACCTCTGCTTCCCCGTCGACGCCGACACCGCCCGCGCCCTGCTGCCCGGCGTCACCTGGATGACACCGAGCCGGCTCGGCCGGCACGCGCTGGCGGTGCTGTCGCTGTACGAGCACCGCTGCACCACCATCGGCCCGTACACCGAGATCGCCCTCTCCGTGCTGGTGGACGACCTGTGGCGGCCGCGCCCCTACGACGTCGTCCTCGACCTGCTGCGCCGGGCCGACCTGAGGCGCACCGGCCGCTACGTCCTCTCCCTCGCCGTCACCACCGAGGAGGCCCGGACCGTCGCCCGGGAGGTCTGGGGCCAGCCCGCGTTCCGGGCGCCTGCCGAGGCCAGGCTGACGGGCCGGGACCTCGCCGTCCGCGCCCCGGACCTCGGCCTCGCCGTCGAAGGCCGCCTCGGGCCCGGCGCACGCTGCCCCGAGGCCGACTGGATCCTCTACGGCCGCCGGGGCGAGAGCACCGTCCGCACCCTGGTCCGGGCCCACGGCGGGCTGCGGCTGCACAGCGGCGGCGGCATCCGACTGCGGCTGGACACCGGCGCGGCCGAACCCCTCGCCGGGCCCCTGCGCCGGCTCGGCATCGCCACGGCCAGCCCCCGACTGGTCCTGGCCTCCCCGCAGTTCATGCTCCACCGCAGCGCCGGCGCCGTCCTGCCGCGCTGACGCACCCACACCCCCACGGGAGTCCGCCATGGTGACCGAGTCCCCCGAAGTCACGTCCTCCGACACCGAACTCCTGGACCGCGCCGAGGCGTTGCGGTCGGACGCCGAGCTGATGGAGGAGTACGCCCGGCGGCTGCGGGCCACCGCGGACACGCTCGCCGGCGCTCCGGCGGCCCCGGAGTGGAGCCGCCCGACCCTGGCCCGGCAGGCCGCCGCCTGCGCCACGGCTGCGGGGCAACTGCGCGCCGCAGCCGAGGCGTTGCGCCTCCACGCGCGAGCCGGGGACTGAGCCCGGTCTCAGTCCAGCGCGGCCCGGGCCTCGGTCGCGCTCCGGCCGAGCGAGACGACGTAACGCCCCTTGTCCTCGGGCAGGTTGCGGTGCACCAGGTCGGAGAAGCCGTGGGTGCGCCGGATGATCTCCCAGCCCTCCGGGGAGAAGGTGGCGGGCCCGAACAGACGGGGCGCGAGCAGGGGGTTGTTCAGCGCCTCGGAGAACGCGTCGACGGAGATGATCCGCTCGAGCAGCCGCCCGAAGATCGCCCCGGGCTCCGGCTCCTCCGCGAACAGCCCGACGTGCAGGTCGATCGCGTCCACGTCACCGTCGTACACGTCCAGCAGCGCCTGCTGGACGCGGGGGTCGCCGGAGATCTGCCGCGCGTCGGTGACCCGGGGGAAGCCGTAGTGGGCCCGGTAGTCGTTGTACGAGGCCAGCCGCAGCTCCCGGCCGACGGCGACGCTGCGCTCCTCGATGGGCAGCAGCAGCGGGTCGGTGTTGAACAGCCCGGACAGACCGGCGGGTTGCCGGGAGAGGTCCTGGAACAGCGGGCCGAGGCCCCGGTCCAGGACGAGCTGTCCGTTGGCGATGGTGTGCGCGAGCGGCACCGGCCGGCCGGCGATGGCGTACGTCGACGGGATCAGGCTGTGCCAGCGGTAGACGAGGCTGAACTCGATCGTCGCCCGGTTCTCCCGGTGCCACACCCCGCGGTCGGTGCGCACCGGATCGAGGACGAAACCGAAGTGGTACGGCGTGATGTGGTTGATGTACTCCTCCAGCATCACCCGGATCATCAGCACGATCAGCGTGTTGCGGGTGGTCTGGAAGACCCGTTCGTCGTCCCAGTCCGGGTGCGCGGCGGCGAGGACGCCGGCGACCCGGTTGTGCTCGCGCAGGAACAGCACGTTCAGCGCCATCGGCCCGATGTGCGCGTGCGCGCGCTCCCCGCCCCACGCGAACAGCGTGTCCACGAACTCCTCGGGCACCTCGTCGAACCGCACCGGCCGGATCGCCCGGAACTCCTGCCTGATCCGCCCGTTCTCGCACAGGGCGGGCGGGAACTCGCCGCCGTCGACGATCCGGCTCTTCAGCCGGCCGCCGCGGAAGGCGCGCAGACAGGCGGTGACCTCCGGCCGGTCGCCGTAGAGCTGGCACATGTCCAGGGTGTGCGGCGAGTCGGTGCGGCGCGGGTCGCCGGTGGCCGCGTGACCGCGCAGGAAGCCGTCGGTGAACCACTGCGCGAACGCCGGCAGCAGCGCGGTGGACCGGGCGCAGGAACGGCCCTCGCCCTCACGGCGGAACAGCTCCGCCACCCGCTCCGGCGCGGGCAGAACCCCGCGCGAACCGGTCACCGGCGGCAGGTGCCGGCCGACCCAGGACCGGTCGGTCAGCGAGTCCCAGGTGGTGTACGGGGCCTTCGTGCTCAGCGGGTTGGGGCGCGGCGGCGCCTTCAGCACCGCCAGGTCGGTCAGCTTGGAGTTGAGCCTGCGCCGCAGCCACCGGCTGCGCTGGGCCGTCTGCCAGGCCGGTCCGTAGTGGGTCAGCACATGCGTCTCGAAGCGGTTGCGCAGCCCGTCCCGGGACCGGTCCCTGGCCCCGGTCCAGGGCGGTGCCCCCGGCTGGGGCGGGCGGGAGGTGACGGTCATCGGTCCTCCGGTCGGTTCGCGGATCGCTCGGATCCCGGGTCAGGGCGCGGCCACGGCGCTGCGGCCGGAGCGCACGGTGTAGTGCTGCGGGAACGGGGTGCCCGCGTAGTCCAGGGCGCGTTCGGCGCCGGGCAGCGGACGCACGCCGGGGCGCAGCAGCACCCGCCGCACCAGCTCGGGCACGATGACCCGGGCCGCGTACCGGCCGACGCAGTCGTGGGCGCCGTAGCCGAGGACGAGGTTGTGCGCGGGCGGACGTCCGGGCCGGAACTCGCCGGGTGCGTCGAGCACGTCCTCGTCGAACATCGCCGACGCGAAGCAGGCCAGCACCACGCTCTTGGCCGGGATGAGGGTCTGCCGGCCGGTGCCCGCGGCCAGCAGGTGGTCGCGTACGCACAGCCGGGGTGTGACCGGCACGAACGGATGGAAGCGCAGCGCCTCCCACACATAGGCGTCGAAGCGGGACGGGTCGCTCTCGCCCGCCGCGCGTTCCGCCTCCGCCAACACCTCGGGGCGCACGGCGAGTTCCTTGAGCGCGGTGGCCGTGCACTGGGTGGCGTTCTGCTGATAGCCCGTCAGGTAGCCGACCAGGTTGGCGTTGACCCGCTCGTCGTCGAAGCCGTATCCGGCGGGCAGCCGGGTGTCCAGCATCCGGCCCAGCACGTCGTCCGGACCGTCACCGCGCGGCGCGGTCCGGCGGCGGGCGATCACCTCGGCGACCCGGTCGCGCAGTTCCCGGCCGGCGGCCACGCCCGCCGCGTGGATCCCGGGGTCGCGGTCGGGGTTGACGGCGAACGCCCACTGCATCCGGCGCGTGCAGGAGTGCAGCGTCTCCTCCTCGATGCCGGTGAAGCCGAGATAGGCGACGGCGACCCGGGCGGCGGCCAGCCGGGCGTAGTCCTGGACGAGGTCGAAGGTGTCCGCGCCCCGGCCGGTCGCCTCGTCCAGCACCTCGTCGGCGATCCGCGCGGTGAGTTCCCGTACCCGGGGCGCGTCCTCGGCGGCGAGCATCAGCTGCCCGTAACCGCGCTCCCGCCAGTGCAGGTCCGCGCCGTCCCGGGCGAGGACGAACGGCCCGCCGAGCACGTCCTCCAGCACCGGGCCGAACACCCCCACGGTGAACGTCTCCGGCGCCGACAGCACCTCCAGCACATCGGGGTGCCGGGTGACGAACACACCGACGGGCGTGCGGAACACCGGCCGGTGCGCGCGCAGCTCGGCGAACAGGGCCGCCCTGCCGGTCGCCATGGCCCGCCGCAGCAGGGCCACCCGCTGCGGGACGTCGTCCCGCGGGACCGCGTCGTACGCGGCGAGAAAGTCCATGCCGGTCATTCAGCCACCGGCCCACGGTCCTCGCACGTCGGACGGGCATTCGGGGCAGGAGGTGTGCGGGCGGGCGGCGCACGGGTGACGATGGGCGTCCGGACGCGGCGGAGAGGAGGGCCCGATGCTGGCGGCGTGGGCCGGGGCCCTGGTGCCCGTTTTCAGCGACACGAGCGTGACCGGTGCCGGCAATCTGACGGGGCCGCGCGGCACCGGATGCGTCCTCGCCGCCAACCACACCTCGTTCTTCGACCCGGTCCTGCTCATCGGCACCCTGCACCGGCTCGGCCTGCGTCCCGCCGTGCTGGCCACGGCCGGACTGTGGCGGGTGCCGCTGCTGGGCCGGGCCCTCACCCGGGAGGGTTACGTTCCCGTGCACCGGGGCAGCCGCCGCGCCCCGGACGCCCTCCGGCACGCCGCCGACGCCCTGGCCGCCGGTCGGCACGTGCTCGTCTACCCCGAGGGCGGCCTGCCCCGCTACCGCGCCTCCCACGACCGTCCGCCCGGCCGCCTGAAGTCCGGGGTGGTCCGGCTCGCCCTGTCCACCGGCGCACCGGTGATACCGGTCGGACACGCCGGCGCCCGCCGCGTCTCCTCCGGCAGCCGCGCCAAGCAACTCGCCGGCTGGGCCACCGCGCCCCTGCGCCGCCCGCACGTCCACGTCCACATCGGCCCCGCCGTCCGCCTGGACACCTCCGACCACCCCCTGGACACCCTGGAAACCGCCCTCGCCGACGCCTGGACGAACGCGGTCCGGGCCCTGGCGGAGGCGCCGGACGCAGGCGGAGCGGACCACTGACTCCGGCGGACGGAGGGTGGGTCCGAGTGGCCGCGCGTGCCGGGAGGACCTCAGGCGTGTGTCGTCGTGCGACGTCCACCAGGGCGGTGCCGAAGATCCGCGGCGTCGGCGGGAACCGGGCCGCCGGGCGGGCGCGGGGGCCATGCCGCTGCGAGCGGACGCCGCTTGCCGGGTCGGCGGATCGGGCACCGGACGGCCGGGGCGTGTCCGGCGGAACCGGCGTATGGAACGCCATGGCTGAAAGAACGGGAGTGCGCGCCGCCGTGCCGACGCGCGGCCCCGGCATGGGCGCGGCCCGGCGGCGACGGCGCATCCGAGGGACACGACGACGCCCCACCGGCCGCCGCCGGCGCCGATGAGACGCACCGGCGGTGACTGGTCCCGCCGACATCGGCTGACCCCGCCCGTCCCGGCCGGCCCCGTCCCCGCCGACCCCGTCCGTGGCGGTCGACCCGTCCCGCCGGCCACCCCCGTCCCGGGCAGCCGCGCCGCCCTCGTCTGGTCGCCCCCCGCCGGCCGGCCTCGCCGGTCTCGTCTGGTCGCTTCCCCGGCCGGCCCCGCCGGTTCCGCCCGGCCCACCCCGTCCCCGCCGCCCTCGTCCGTCCCCGCCGGCCCCGCCCGTCCCGGCCACCCCCAAAGGGCCCGGTGGCCGCGCGGTGCGGCAGGTTCGCGCATCCGGGTGGTAGTGGGTGTCATCCCGCGTCGGTCGAGCTGTCGCGGCGCGTGACCGGCCCCCGCGGTCCGGATAATCACGGCTCATGCAGCAGGTGAAAGCAGGTCCGTCCCGGGCCCCCGTCGCCGTCACCGGACTCGGTCTGATCACTCCGGCGGGCATCGGCCGGGACGCGGCCTGGGCGGGACTGTGCGCGGGGCAGTCCACCGCCGCCCCCGACCCCGCCCTGGCCGGACTGCCCGTGGCCTTCTCCTGCCAGGTGCCCGGCCTGGACGCGGCCGGTGCGCTCGGGCACCGGCTGGCCCGCCGGCTCGACCGGTTCACCACCTTCGCGCTGCTCGCCGCCCGCGAGGCCGTCGCCGACGCGGGCCTCGCACCGGCCGGCTGGGACGGCGCCCGCGTCGGCGTGGTGATGGGTGTCGGCACCGGGTCCATGCAGAGCTGGCAGGCCGAGTTCGACCGGCTCGCCGACGCCGCCCCCGAGCGCGTCTCCCCGCTCGCGCTGCCCCGCAGCGTGCCCAACATGGCCGCCGCCGAGATCGCCCTCGACCTCGGCGCGCTCGGCCCCAACATGGTCGTCAGCACCGCCTGCGCCTCCGGCACCAGCGCGCTCGGCCTGGCCCGGGACTGGCTGCTGTCCGGCCGCTGCGATCTGGTCCTGGCCGGCGGCAGCGAGTCGGCCCGGCTGCGGATGACCGCCGCCTGCTTCGCCCAGATGCGCGCCCTGTCCCGCCGCGCGGACAGCCCCGACGCCGCCTCCCGCCCCTTCGACCGGGACCGCGACGGCTTCGTCCTCGGCGAGGGCGCCGCCGTCCTCGTCCTGGAACGCACCGAGGACGCCCGCGCCCGGGGCGCACGGCCCGAGGCGCTGCTCGCCGGGTTCGGCGCCTCCTGCGACGCCCACCACTTCGCCGCCCCGCGCCCCGACGGCGACGGCGCCGCCCGTGCCCTCGGCGCCGCCCTCGCCGATGCCGGCCTGGCCCCCGAGGACATCGACCACGTCAACGCGCACGGCACCGCCACCCCTCAAGGGGATGCCGCCGAACACAACGCGCTGCACCGCGTCTTCCGCCGCCGTCCCCCGCCGGTCACCGCGGTCAAGGGCACCATCGGGCACGCCATCGGCGGCGCCGGGGCCATCGAGGCGGCCTGCACCGTGCTCACCCTGCGCCACCAGCTGATCCCGCCCACCGCCAACCTGGACACCCTCGATCCGGCGATGGACCTGGACATCGTCACCAAGGTGCCCCGCCCGCACCGGACCCGGGCGGCGGTCAGCAACTCCTTCGGCTTCGGCGGCCAGAACGCCGTCCTCGCCTTCACCGCCGTCGACTAGTCCACCGGGGCCGAGAAAGGACCTGCATGTCCGCGGAGATCTCCGACACCGTCCCGCCGGCGGCCGGCGGCCGGTCCTGGCCCACCGGTGAGCAGCTGATGATCGGCGTCTTCGTCGCCGTACCGTTCCTCGCCCTGCTCGCCGCCGTGCCGCTGGCCTGGCGGCACGGGCTCAGCCCCGTCGACCTCGCGCTCGCCGTCGCCTTCTACCTGGTCAGCGGGCTCGGCATCACGGTCGGCTTCCACCGGCACTTCACGCACGGCTCGTTCAAGGCCCGCCGTCCGCTGCGGATCGCCCTGGCGCTGGCCGGCAGCCTCGCCGTACAGGGCCCGCTGATCATCTGGGTGGCCGATCACCGCAAGCACCACAGGTACTCCGACCGGGACGGCGACCCGCACTCGCCCTGGCGGTACGGCCGCTCGCCCCGCGCCCTCGCCAAGGGCATGCTCTACGCCCACCTCGGCTGGCTGTTCGAGACCGAGCACGCCTCGCCCTGCGCCTACGCGCCCGACCTCGTCCGCGACCGCGCCCTGATGCTGATCTCCCGCCGCTTCGGCCTGCTGGTGCTCGTCTCCCTCGCCCTGCCCGCCCTGCTCGGCGGGGCGCTCACCCGGTCCTGGCAGGGCGCGCTCACCGCCCTGTTCTGGGCCGGACTGGTCCGGATCTGCCTGGTCCACCACGTCACCTGGTCCATCAACTCCATCTGCCACGTGACCGGTTCCCGCCCCTTCCGCAGCCGGGACCGCTCGGGCAACGTGTGGTGGCTGGCCCCGCTGTCCTTCGGCGAGTCCTGGCACAACCTGCACCACGCCGACCCCACCAGCGCCCGGCACGGCGTGCTCACCGGCCAGCTCGACGCCGGTGCCCGGCTGATCCGCTGGTTCGAACGCCTCGGCTGGGCCTACGACGTGCGCTGGCCGGACCGACGCCGCATCGCCCGGCGCAAACCGGACGGCGACAGCCCGGCCGGGGTCAGCGGACCCGTTCGGCCGCCGCGCGGGTGAGGTGGCGGCGCGGCCCCGCGGTGCCCCGGGCCCGGCCCGTGCCCGGCGCGGGCGCGTCGGTGAGCGGCCGGACGAACAGGCTGACGCTGGCCTCCTCCACGAAGTCGTTGCGGCGCATCAGCTCGGCGGAGGCGGTGTTGCGCCGCTCCACGTCCGTGACCACGCACACCGCGCCGGCCTCCGCCAGCCGCGCGCAGCACTCCCGCACCAGCCGGGAGGCCGCCCCGCGCCCCTGGTAGCCGGGGTCGACGGCGATCCACTCCAGGTACCCCCAGTCGGCGCGCTGCTCGAAGGACAGCGAACCGAGCACGAACCCGGCGACCCGGTCCCCGTCGAGCAGCACGAAGCAGGCCGGGTCCGGTGCGTCCAGGTGGCCGGCGACGGCCGACAGCGACCAGCCGGTGTAGGGCATCGCGTCGGTGTCGTAGACCCGGTGGCCGAGGTCGAGTACGGCGGCGAGGTGCTCGAAGCCGAGCGGGCGCAGCGTCAGCTCGCCGGCGGGAGGGCCGGGCGGCGCCGTCGACGCGGAGGGGTCCTGCGGGACGGGCGGATCCTGCGGGACCGGCGCGGCGGCGGGGTCGGTGGGCGTGTCGGCCATGAGCACTCCCTTCGGTGCGGCATTTCGCAGCATATGTCCGCTATGGCGGTCGAGCACGGCCGATACCGCCCGCTCCTCCGTCCCCGGCCGGGCCGGACGCCGTAGGAGAAGGCGGCCCAAGGGGTGATCACGGGTGATCGCCCAAGGCGAGCCGGCCGGGACGCTCGCCTCCGGATGGTTCAGCGGCGCGGATCGGGACCGGCGGCCGGTGCGGAGACTGCTCGCAGCCCGGCGGCCGGTGCCGCAGGAGTCCCGGCGGCGCCGCGATGTGCGCACGCAGCGGCGTGACGCTCGCCCCGCCCGGCGGCGCCGCGACCCCCGCCGCGCGGGAGCGGTCCGCTGCGGTCGGTGGCCGGCGGCCGGGCGGGGGAGCCGTCGGGGACGGGACGGAGTCGTCGCCGTGCGTCTTTCGTCCGGCCTCGTGAGCGCGGTCGGCGGGACCGGCCGCTCGGGTGGCGGACGCCTTTGCCACCTGCCCGAAAGCTTTGGTGGCGGCCTGTTCGCCCGCCGAGCCGGACCCGCCGCCTGCCCCGTGGGCCGGGCCGGGCGGCGGGTCCACTCTGGCACCTGCCAACCGAGCCACGCAACCGGCAAGTTGAAATTTGCAAGTGGCGAAGTGCATGCTGCATCCGACGGAACGTGATCGAATGGGCCGGACCGGTCCGCCTGCGCGGACGACCGGAGGCTGACGAGGGGGGTGGGCGTGACCGTGGAGACCACGTGGGGCGGCGCGCCCTCCGTGCTGCGCATGATCCTCGGCAGACGCCTGGAGGAACTGCGCACCCGGGCCGGGCTCAGCTATGCCGAGGCGGGCGCGGCCATCGGGGTCAGCCACTCCACGATCCGCCGCATGGAGGCCGCCAAGGTGGCCCGGCTGCGGCTCGCGGACGCCGAGAAACTCCTCCAAGTCTACGGCGTCGTGGACCGGGAGGAGATCGACACCTTCCTGCAGTCCGTGCGCGAGGCCAACAAACGCGGCTGGTGGCACACCTACCGCGACATCCTGCCCCACTGGCTGCCCGCCTACCTCAGCCTGGAGCAGGCGGCCCTGCAACTGCGCGGCTACGAGAACCAGTTCGTGCACGGCCTGCTCCAGACCGAGGACTACGCCCGCGCCCTGCTGGCCGCGTCCTACCCGCACGCGCCCGCCGACATCACCGAACGCCGGGTCGCGCTGCGCACCCGCCGCCAGCAGCTGCTGACCGGAGCGGAACCGCCGCGGCTGTGGGTGGTGATGGACGAGACCGTGCTGCGCCGGCCGCTCGGCGGCGCGGAGGTGATGCGTGCGCAGATCGACCACCTCATCGAGGTGGGCCGGCTGCCCCATGTCACCGTGCAGATCATGCCGTTCGCCAACGGACCGCATCCCGCGCTGTGGGCCGGCGCCTTCCACCTCTTCCGGTTCCGGGCCCGTGAACTGCCCGATATCGCCTACCTCAGCGGACTGGCCAGTGCGCAGTACCTGGACAAGCCCGACGAGGTGGTGGTCTACCGCGAGGCCCTGGACCGGCTGAGCGCCCAGGCGCCGTCCGCCCGCACGACCGAGACCCTGCTCGCCGCGCTGCGCAAGGAGTGGTGAGCCGCCGATCCCGTCCGCCTTCTCGCACCACCCCGCGCATCCGCCCCCGCACGTCGACGCGAGGGCCCGACCACGACCCGAATGGGAGACACGGCGTTGCCCGAGAACGGATGGCCGGCCGACCGGATCGACACCGAGAACGCCCACTCCGCCCGCATCTACGACTACATACTCGGCGGCAAGGACTACTACCCCGCCGACAAGGAGGCGGGCGAGGCGATGGTGCGGGAGTGGCCCGCGCTGCCGGTGCACATGCGCGCCAACCGCGACTTCATGAACCGTGTGGTGCGCAGGCTCGCCGAGGAGGCGGGCATACGGCAGTTCCTGGACATCGGCACCGGCATCCCGACCTCTCCCAACCTGCACGAGATCGCCCAGGCCGTGGCTCCCGAGTCGCGGGTCGTCTACGTCGACAACGACCCGATCGTGCTCACCCTCTCCCAGGGCCTGCTGACCAGCGCGCCCGAGGGCCGGACCGGGTACCTGGAGGCCGACTTCCGTGATCCGGCGGCCATCCTGAGCGCGCCCGAGCTGCGCGAGACGCTGGATCTGAGCAGGCCCGTCGCCCTCACCGTCATCGCGATCGTGCACTTCATGCTGGACGCGGACGACGCGGTCGGCGTGGTGCGCCGGCTGCTGGAGCCGCTGCCCTCCGGCAGCCACCTCGCGATGTCCATCGGCACCGCCGACTTCGCCCCCGAGCAGGTGGGCCGGGTCGCCGGCGAGTACGCGGCCCGCGACATGCCGATGCGGCTGCGCACCCTGGCCGAGGCCCACGAGTTCTTCGACGGCCTCGACCTGGTCGGACCCGGCATCGTCCAGGTCCACAAGTGGCATCCCGACGGCAGCGGCGAGCAGGGCATCCGGGACGAGGACATCGCGATGTACGGCGCGGTGGCCCGCAAGCCCTGACAGACCCGGGGCCGGGGTCCGACCCACCTCCCGGACCCCGGCCCCGTCCCTCGTCGTACGACGCGTACGACGAGCCGTACGACGGGCCGGGCGGTCGCCGCACCCGCGGCGGCCGGAAGACAGCCCCTGCAACGACCGGAAGCGCCCGCCCCGGCGGGACCGAGGAAACCGCCTCCCGGAACACGGAACCGGAGGGCCCGGAAAGCGGTCTTAAGGACCGTCGACGGCCGGGATGGCCCGGTCGCGGAGAATCCGGGGGAATGAGACGCATGTCCGACCGCACCCGCAAGACCCTCCTCACCGCCACGGCCCTCGCGGCCGGCCTCACCCTGGCCGCCGTCACCCCGGCCCTCGCGGGCGGCACCACGAGCCACACCCCCCGCGCCGCCGCCGTGTCCTCGTCCGCCCAGGGCGATCCGCGGGACGTCACCCAGCACGTGGCCGACTTCTACGGCGCCTACATCGACGCCGTCTGGGCCGCCGAGGACCCCTCGGCCGCGGCGAGCGCCAAGGCCCTGCGCGGCTTCTACCTCTCCGCCGGCGCCCGCAAGACGGTCGCCGCCTACGAGCGGCGCGAGCACGCCGACGGCATCCTGTTCGCGCAGAACGTGCCGGTGAAGTGGAAGGTGGCCTACACCGGTTCCGGCGCCGGGCACGCCACATGCAGGGTCACGCTCACCTGGAGCGACGGCCGGCACCCGCAGGTCAGCCGGATCGACGTGCAGTCCGACCTGAAGACCCGGAAGATCACCGGCCTGAAGCCGGCCCGCTGACCCGGGTGCGGGTCCCGCTCCGCCCCATTCGGGGCGGGACCCGCACCCGTGCCCCCGGGACACCGGTCAGGCGCGGCCGTGCGGGTGGTAGGAACGCGGCAGCCGCATACCCCGGTCGGCCATGATCCGCCGTACCCGGTCGGGGTAGTCGGTGATGATCCCGTCGACGCCGAGGTCCATCAGCGCCTCGACGGTCGCCGGGTCGTCACAGGTCCACGGCACCACCTTCAGTCCCCGGGCGTGCGCCTCGGCGACCATCGCCGCGTCGGAGTAGAACCGGAAACCCGCATCGCCGACCTTGCCGCTCTGCGGGAAGCCGTAGTTGGGGGAGAGGGTCGTCACGCCGGGCAGGGTCGCCGCCGCCCGGACGAAGTCGCCGCCGTAGTCGTCGGCGTCGATCCCGCCGAGCCACGGGGACGCGCCCGGCCGGCCGACCTGGAGGAAGTCGTGGTTCGTCAGCGCCACCAGCGGCCAGGCCGGCGCGAGCCGGTGCATCACCTTCAGCGCGCCCCAGTCGAACGACTGGATGGTGACCTGCCGCTCGACGCCCGAGCGGTGGATCTCCTCGTACACCCGGCGGACGAACACCTCGCGCGGCGCGGTCTGTTCGGGCGCGCCCGCCTCCACCTTGGTCTCGATGTTGAGCTTCACGCTCCGTGCGCGGTAGCGCTCGACCAGGTTCAGGACGTCCCTCAGCTCCACCATCCGGAAGCCCACGACGACCTCCTGCTCGGGGAAGCCGGGCAGTTGCCGGTAGCCGCAGTCCAGTGTCCTGATCTGAGCCAGCGTCAGATCCTTGATGTACTTGCCGACGTACGGGTACACCGGGTCGCCGGGCGTGACCGGGCCGGTGTCCCGGCACTTCACGCCGCTGATCTGCCGGTCGTGGTTGACGACCACCTTCAGGTCCCGGGTGACCTGGGTGTCCAGCTCCAGTGTGGACACCCCGAGCCGCAGCGCCTTGCCGAAGCCCTCCAGTGACTCCTCGGTGGTCATGCCGAGGCCGCCGCGGTGCGCCTGGAGGTCGAAACGGACCGGCGCGTGTGCGTCCGGCGCCGCGTGCGCGGCTCCCGGGGACAGCAGCGCGGGCAGCAGGGCCAGGCCGGCGAGCAGCGGCGCGAGGAGGCGTCGCGCGGGCAGGGGTCGTACGGACATCGGGAACCTCACTCGGGTCCGGGCGGGCGGGGAAGTCCGGCGTCGGGCGCCGCAGATTCTCGCAATGCCGCGCCGTGCCGGGCCACCCTCCGGGCTGAACATCGCCACACGGACGGGTGAACGCCCCCGCCGCCCCGCCGGCGGCCCCTCACCCGTGGTGGCGGCGGCGCTCGGCGGGAGCGCGGTGCAGGGCGACGAGAGCGGCGTCGTCGCCGAGCCGGCCGCCGGCGTGGGCGAGCAGGTCGCGCCGCAGGTGGTGCAACAGCGCCTGAGGGCTGTCCCCGGTCCACCGCGCGACCCGGTCGGCGAGCGGATAGAACCGGCCGTGCGCGTCCCGGGCCTCCACGACCCCGTCGGTGTACAGCAGCAGCGTGTCGCCCGGCTCGAAGGAGAACACGTCCAGCGTGTGCCCGATGCCGTACTGCACCCCGAGCGGCGGCGACGGATGCAGGGCCGGGGCCGTGACGACGTGGCCGGGGCCCAGCAGCAGCGGCGGCGGATGGCCGCAGCTGGTCATCCGGGTCACCGGGTCGCGGTCCGGGATCTCCACGAGCAGCGCGGTGGCGAACCGCTCGCCCTCCTCCTCCGGCGGGTCCAGCTCGGCGGCGTAGCGGGTGATGCTCTGGTCCAGGGCGGTGGCCAGTTCCGTCAGCGGGATGTGCCGGTGCGCGCTCTCCCGGAAGGCGCCGAGCAGCAGCGCCGCCTCCCCGATGGCGGGCAGCCCCTTGCCCCGGACGTCCCCGATCAGCATCCGTACCGTGCCGTCGCACGCCGCCGCCGCGTACAGGTCGCCGCCGATCTGGGCCTCGTCCTCGGCGGCCAGGTACAGCGAGGCGATCCGCAGCGTGCCGATGCGCTCGGGCAGCGGCCACATCAGGACGTGCTGCGCGGCCTCGGCGACCGTGCGGACCCGGGCCAGCTGCGCCTGCCGCCGCTCGCGCAGGGCGCTGTAGACGACGGTGAGCACCACGAGGACGGCGAGGGTGACGATCTGCACGATGTGGTTCGTGGTGCCGAGCCCGCCGTGGGTGACGCCGATGAGCAGCTGCGCGGCGACCGCGAGGGCACCGATGCCGGCGGTGGTGCGGGGGCCGGCGAAGGAAGGAGTGAGCGCGGGGGCGATCACCAGGGCCGGGCCGAGGTGGACGTCGTAGGGCGCCCGCATGTCCACCACGGTGATCACCGCGATGAGCGCGACGGGGAGGGCCGGCAGCGCGCGCGCCGACTGCCACGGCTGCCGCGGTCGTGCGCGTCCGGGCCGGGATGCCATGACCCCAGCGTGCGCCCGGGGTGGAAGCGACGCACGTCACACCGGAAGAATTGGAATCGGACATTCCGGGTGGCTCTTCGGTTCCCGAATACCGGACGGTGATCGCCTTGCCTTCATCAAGCGGATCGACTAGCGTCATTCTCCATTCAAATACCGGCTGGTTTGCCAATTCGGCCTACGAAACAAAGGCACTTCGCGGGTGTTCTGAACCACCTTCAACCGAAATCGCAGCATTTAGCGTGCTGTGTCATGACACAGACGGCAATGACGCCGGACCCCCCTGACACGGCACCTGGCGACGGAGTACGGAGCAAGGGCCTCGGCGGCGATTCCATCGGCCTGCTGGGCAGCGCGGTCATCGGTCTGTCCACCGTGGCCCCGGTCTACTGCCTCACCTCCACGCTCGGCTCCACCGCGGGCGAGGTCGGCCTGCACATGCCGGCCGTCTTCCTCGCCGGCTTCCTCCCGATGCTGCTGGTCGCCTTCGCCTACCGTGAACTGAACAAGGCCGTGCCCGACTGCGGCACCTCCTTCACCTGGACGGTCAAGGCGTTCGGCCCGCACGTCGGCTGGATGTGCGGCTGGGGCCTGGTCATCGCCACCGTGATCGTGCTGTCCAACCTCGCCGGCGTCGCCACCACCTACTTCTGGCTGCTCGCCGGAGAGATCACCGGCAGCGACGCCGTCTCCGGCCTCGACGGCGACAAGGCCGTGCACATCCTCACCTGCCTGGCCCTGATCGCCGCCGCCACCGCGATCAGCTACCGGGGCATGACCACGACGAAGGGCGTGCAGTACGCGCTGGTGGGTCTCCAGCTCGTGGTGCTCGTCCTCTTCGTCGCCCTGGCCCTGGACAAGGCCCGCACCGGCGCCTTCCCCGGACACACCGGCTTCTCCTGGTCCTGGCTCAACCCCTTCGCGGTGGACTCCTTCGCCTCCTTCAGCGCCGGACTGTCCCTGTCGATCTTCATGTACTGGGGCTGGGACACCTGTCTGACCGCCAACGAGGAGACGGTCGGCAGCGAGAAGACCCCGGGCCGGGCCGCCCTGATCGCCATGGTCGTCCTGGTCGGCTCCTACCTCGTCACCGGTGTCGCCGCCCAGATGGCCGTCGGCTCCGGCACCCACGGCCTGGGCCTGGCCAACCCGGACACCTCCGACAACGTCTTCGCCGCCCTGGCCGGCCCGGTCATGGGCCACCTCTGCGGCATCCTGCTCTTCGCCGCCGTCCTCGCCTCGGCCGCCGCCAGCCTCCAGACCACCTTCATCCCGGTCGCCCGCACGGTGCTCGCCATGTCGACGTACCAGGCCCTGCCCGCCTCCTACGCCCGCGTCCACGAACGGTTCCGCACCCCCGGCCGGGCCACCGTCACCGCCGGCATCGCCACCGGCGTCTTCTACGCGGTGATGTCGCTGCTCAGCGAGCACGTCCTGGTCGACACCATCTACGCCCTCGGCCTGATGATCTGCTTCTACTACGCGCTGACCGCGTTCGCCTGCGCCTGGTTCTTCCGCCGCGACCTCACCCGCTCCGCCCGCGACGCCCTCTTCAAGGGCGTCTTCCCGGTGCTCGGCGGACTGCTGCTCACCGCCGTGTTCGGCAAGACGCTGTACGACATGTGGGACCCGGCCTACGGCAGCGGCTCCGCCGTCCTCGGCATCGGCTCCGTCTTCGTCATCGGGGTCGGCCTGCTGCTCCTCGGCGCGGTGATCATGCTGGTGATGCGACGCCGCCATCCGGCCTTCTTCCGCGGGGAGATCCTCACCGCCGGCACGCCGGCGCTCGTCGTGGAGGAGTGAACCCTTGCCGGGCGCCGTGTCGCGGGCGGCGCCCCGGGTACCCGTACGACCCCCGGGCCGATCAGGCGGCCCGGGTCGCAAGGGTGCCGAATGGAGAGGTCATGACGCACGACGGGGAGGACACCACGCACCTCCGGCGACCGGAGTTCACCGAACTCCGCCTCGCCCCCGAGGAGCCGGGCCACGCGCCCACCCCCACCGAGCCACCACTCACGTCCGCTTCCGGTTCGCTTGAGCCGCGACCCGCATCCGCTTCCGGTCCGGCCGGGCCACGCCCCGCTTCCAAGCCGCCCGAGCCACGGCCCGCTTCCGCTTCCGAGCCGCCCGGGCCCCGGCCCGCTGCCGCTTCCCAGGCCGCCGAGGACGGGCCCGCGAACGGCCCGGAGCCGATCGAGCCGGCGGTCGCCTCCGGCCCGGAGCCGGCGGAACTGCCGCACGACCGGAGCCAGGCGATCCTGGAGGCCGCCAAGCAGATCGGCGCCCTCCTCAAACGCGCGGGACACCCCTTCGCGCTCGCCGGAAGCGTCGCCGTCTACGCCCACGGCGGCAGCCGCTACCTCCAGCACGACGCCGACTTCGCCATCCTCCCCGACGACGCCGAGGCGGTGGCCGCCAGCCTGCGGCAGGCCGGACTCGACGTACGGGTCCCGCCGGAGGACTGGCTGATCAAGACCACCTGCCACGGGCAGAACGTCGACATCATCTTCTCCCTGGCCCACCAGCCCGTCACCCGGGAGATGCTCGACCGGGCCCACGTCCTGCCCGTCGACTCGGTGCTCATGCCCGTGCTCAGCCCGACCGACCTGATCCGGAGCCTGATCAGCGCCTTCTCCGAGCACTACTGCGACTTCGGCTCCGTGCTGCCGGTGGCCCGCGCCGTCCGCGAGAAGGTCGACTGGGACACGGTCCGCACGGCCTGCGGCACCGAGCCGATGCCCGCCGCCTTCCTCTTCCTCCTCGAACGGCTGAACGTGATCGACGCCCAGGAGGGGCAGCCATGACCGACACGAGCCCGCCGCCCCCGCCGGCGGCCGGGAACCTCGACTACCGCGTCGCCCATCTCGCCGACCACCTCGCCTCCGGGCAGCTCGGCGAACTCGGCGTACGACTCGAACTGCGCGGCGACGTCGTCCTGCTCACCGGCACCGTGCCGTCCACCCAGTGCCGGGACGACATCCTGCGCATGGCCCGCGAGGAACTGGCGGGGCACCCGGTCCACAGCGACCTGCTCATCGCCGGGACGGCCTCGCCCGACCACGGAGAGGACCTGACATGATCCGCGTCGCGGCCGTCGGGGACATTCACATGGGCCCCGAGAGCCAGGGCACGCTGCGCTCCTCCTTCGAAACCCTGCCCGCGTGCGCCGACGTGCTGCTGCTCGCCGGCGACCTCACCCGGCACGGCACACCGGAGGAGGCCGCGGTCGTCGCCCGCGAGATCAAGGACCTCGGGGTGCCCGTCGTCGCCGTACTCGGCAACCACGACCACCACGACGAACGGCCCGAGGAGGTCACCGCGATCCTCCGGGACGCCGGCGCCCACGTCCTCGAAGGACAGGCCGCCGTCGTCACCGCCGACGGCGCCCGGATCGGAGTGGCCGGCACCAAGGGCTTCGGCGGCGGTTTCGTCGGCCGCTGCGCCGGAGAGTTCGGCGAACCCCTGATGAAGGAGTTCGTCCGCTACACCCGCCGGTGCGCCGACGGCCTGCACAGCGCCCTGAAGGAGCTGGAGGAGCAGGACTGCGACGTCCGCATCGCGCTGACCCACTTCTCGCCGGTGCCCGACACGCTGGCCGGGGAGCCGCTGGAGATCTATCCGTTCCTCGGCAGCTATCTGCTCGCCGAGGCGATCGACACCGCGGGCGCCGATCTCGCCGTACACGGTCATGCCCACGCCGGCACCGAGCACGGCATGACCACCGGCGGGGTCCGCGTGCGCAATGTCGCCCAGCCGGTGATCGGACAGGCCTTCCACGTGTACCACCTGCCCGGTACGGCGGCCTGACCCCGGGCGGGGCCCGTCAGGCGGCCGTGCCCAGGGCCTCGCGGCCGGTCACCTCGCCGTCCCTGGCAACCACCGGCACCGGCACCGGGCCGCCGAGGCGGCGCGCCAGCAGGCCCGCGCCGACCGAGCCGGCGATCAGCAGCCCGCCCGCCACCAGGGCGCCGCGCGCCCCGGCCCACTCCATCAGCAGACCCAGCAGCGGGGGGCCGCCGAGGCTCCACACCGTGCCGACGCTGCTCCACACCCCGAGCACCCGGCCGCGCAGATGCGGCGGCGGATCGGTCTGGAGCACCGCCGTACCGGCGGTGTCGGAGACGGACTCCACGACCGCCATCGGCAGCACCAGCACCAGCAGCACCACCAGCGACGGCGACAGACCGGCCACCACCTGGAGCAGGCCGCCCGCCGCCGCGAGCAGGCCCACGGTGCGCACGGACGGACTGCGCAGCCGGGCGCCGAGCACCGCGCCGATGATGCCGCCGACGGCCAGCACCGTGGAGACCGTGCCGAACGCCCCGGCGCCGCCGGCGAGCGGACCGGTGACGAGGACGGCGAGGGTCAGGCCGTAGTTGCGGCCGAAGACGGAGCTGAGACCCGTGATGCCCGCGAGAGCGACCAGCCGGGGCCTGCGCACGAAGAAGGCCACACCCTCCCGCACGGACATCCCGGCGCCCTCCGGCGTCGCCCGCGGCCCGGCCGCCCGTTCCCCGGCGGCCCCGGGAGCCGGGCGCAGGAACGGCACCACCGAGGCCACGAACAGGAACGACAGCCCGTTGGCGGCGTACGCGGAGGCCGTGCCGAGGAAGCCGACGGCCACTGCGGCCAGCGCGGTGCCGGCCAGCCGCCCCGCGCTGTGCACCAGCGCGCCCACCCCGATCGCCGACGGCACGTCCGGCACGGGCACGAGATCGTTGCCGAGCAGCGCACAGGCCGGCCCGTCGACGGTGGCGATGACGCCGGTCACGGCGGCCAGCACCAGCAGGGTCGTCATGTCGATCCGGTCCAGCGCCACGAGCAGTGCCGTGGTGAAGGCGACCGCGCCGAGCAGCGCCTGACTGACGGCGACCGTCAGCTTCCGGGGCCAGCGGTCCACCGCCGCGCCGCCGAGCAGGCTCACCAGCAGCGCGGGCGCCGCCTGGACGGACATCGACAGCCCGGTCGCCGCGGCCGAGCCCGTGAGGTGCAGCACGAGGAGGTTCTGCACGGTGAGCTGCATCCACGTACCGGCATTGGAGACGAAGTTGGCCGCCGACCACCAGCGCATTCCGCGGTGGCGCAGGGACCGCCACGGCGAACGCGAGGCAGGAAGGGCGTGGGCGGGCGTGGACATGGCAGAGGCACGGGGCACGGCGGGATACTCGACAACCAAGGAGCGGAAGAGAGACCGGCGGGGCCCGCGGGGCCGGCTGCGTCGCACGGTCGGGTCGCCTGGTCAGGGCGCCGACCATGGTGGCAGACGCGAGGGCCCAGTCATCGCCGCACCGGTCTCCGACCGGCCCCGCGGAGCCGGGAAAACGCCCTCCGAGCAGGCCCGTCGGCACCCGCGTGGGGTTCCTCACAAGCCCTCCGGTTCACCGCTCCGGCGCTGGTTACGCGGTCAGGGCACCCGGCGAGGGAGGCGTGTCATGGAGGAGCGGCGTCATGGGTGAGCGACGGCACGGACGGCCGGCGGCACCGATCTCCGGGCCCGGCCGCCGTACTCCTCGCAGCGGCGGGGAACCGGCCACCGCGCGCAGCGCCCTCCGCCTGCGGCTGCTGCTGTCCGCCGTCTTCCTTCCCGTCTTCGCCGCGGCGACCGCCGCCTTCGCGCTCCGGGCCGCGCACCAGGGCCCGGATGACAGCCCGGGCACCGGCCCGCTGACCGCCCTCGCGGTGGTCTGCGGCCTCCTCGCGCCGGCGGCGGCGGTGGACCTCGCGGTGGTCTCGGCCCGGGGCCGCCGGGAGCGCTCCGGCGGCCCTACGGCCTGATCGCTACAGGTTGACGGCGCGCATCCCCGCCTCGTCGTACCGCTCGCCCGCCGCCTCGGGCAGCTCGGCGTCGATGCGGGCCAGGTCCTCCCCGGTCAGCTCGATGCCGGCCGCGGCGGCGTTCTGCTCCAGGTAGGCACGGCGCTTGGTGCCCGGAATCGGCACCAGGTCCTCGCCCCGGGCCAGCACCCAGGCGATGGCCAGCTGGGCCGGCGTCACGTCCTTCTCGGCGGCGATCTCCTTGACCTTCTCCGCGAGGCGCAGGTTCGCCGCCAGGTTGGCGTCCGTGAAGCGCGGGTTCGTACGGCGGTAGTCGTCCGGGTCCAGCTCGTCCGGCGAGGAGAAGCGGCCCGCGAGGAAGCCCCGGCCGAGCGGCGAGTACGGCACGAACCCGATGCCCAGTTCCCGGCACGCGGGCAGCACCTCGGCCTCCACGTCCCGCGACCAGAGCGAGTACTCGCTCTGCACGGCGGTGATCGGATGCACGGCGTGGGCGCGCCGGATGGTCTCCGCGCTCGCCTCGCTCAGCCCGATGTGGCGCACCTTGCCCGCGGCGACCAGCTCGCCGAGCGCGCCGACGGTCTCCTCGATGGGCACGTTCGGGTCGACGCGGTGCTGGTAGTACAGGTCGATGTGGTCGGTGCCCAGGCGTTGCAGCGAGCCGTCCACCGAGCTGCGGACATGCCCGGCCGAGCCGTCCTGCGGGCCGACCGTGCTCAGATCACCGGGCACGGCGTCGTCCATCCGGTAATTGAACTTCGTGGCGATCACATACTCGTCCCGGTGCCCCTTGACCGCCTCGCCGACCAGCGACTCGTTGGTGAGCGGGCCGTACATCTGCGCGGTGTCGAGGAAGTCGATACCGAGATCCAGGGCCCGCCGAATGGTCGCGATCCCCTCCGCCCGGTCGGCAGAGCCGTAGAAGGCGGACATTCCCATGCACCCGAGCCCGAGGGCCGAAACTCGAAGGGTTCCCAGACTGCGCTTTTCCATGAGGTTCCTTTCGCACACTGGGCTGTCGTCTCTCCGGCGACGCTACGAGCTGAAGCGCACTCGAAGTCAAGGCGGACTCGGGCATGCGGGTGGCGGGGCCGGCGCCGGGCGGACGTGTCCTGGCTATGGACCCGCCGTGCCGGTCGGGTGCGCGGAGGGGGCGGTGGCCTCCCAGGCCGCCTCGATCATCCGGAAGACCTCGTCCACCGCGGCCTTCGGGTCGGCCGTCTCACGAGCCAGTGAATAGGCGTCGATCGCGAATCTCGCGATCGCCCGGCAGGCCGTTGTGGTCCGTGACGGTCCGGGAGCGGCGGCGATGGCCGTCGCCAGCGACTCCGCGTGGCGCAGCCTCATCGACTCCTCGTACTTCCGCAGCGCGGGTGACGCGTCGATCATGCGCCAGATCGGGGCGGCGCTGTCCGCCGTGCAGTGGCGCACCAGGGCCTGGATCTCCCGGCGCAGCGCGGGGACGAGCGGCTCGTGTGGCGCCCGGTCGGTGACCGCCCGCGTGAGGCGTTGCTCGAAGTCCGCGTCCTGCTCGAAGACCAGGGCCTCTTTCGAGGCGAAGTGAGAGAAGAGCGTGGTGACGGCCACGTCGGCCTCGGCAGCCACATCGCGGATGCCTACCGCGTCGTATCCGCGTTCCAGGAAGAGCCGCAGCGCGGCGTCGGCGATCTTCTGGCGGGTCGCGGCCTTCTTGCGCTCACGGCGTCCGGTCGGCACGGTCATGACCTCACGCTATCAGGTGCACATCACTAACGAGTCCAAAACACTAACCGTTAGTGTTATGTTCGCCGCATGAAAAAAGTGAGCTTCGCCGAGTTCGGCGGCCCGGACGTCCTGCGACTCATCGATGCCGAGGAGCCCCACGCGGGCCCCGGCCAGGTGCGCATCGCCGTGCGGGCGGCGGGCGTGAACCCCGTCGACTGGAGGATCCGTGAAGGCCAGGTCCTGGGGGCCCATCCGACCGAGCTGCCCTCAGGAGTCGGGCTGGACGCCGCCGGGGTGGTGGACGAGGTCGGTGCGGGCGTCGGAGGGGTCGCGGTCGGCGACCGTGTGTTCGGCGAGGGTGCGAGCACGTACGCCGAGTTCGCCGTGCTGTCGGCCTGGGCCCGTATGCCCGAGGGGCTGACCTTCGAGGAGGCGGCCGGGTATCCCTCCGTGGTGGAGACCGCGCTGCGCGTCATCCGCGAGGTCGGTGTGCGGCCCGGGCAGACGCTGCTGGTCAGCGGCGCGTCCGGAGGAGTCGGATCGGCGGTGCTGCAGATCGCCCGTGACCGTGGCATCAAGGTGATCGGTACGGCCGGGGCCGCGAACCAGGACTACCTGCGGAGCCTGGGTGCCCTGGCCACGACGTACGGCGAGGGCTGGGCCGAGCGGGTGCGGGCGCTCGGCCGTGTCGACGCGGCTCTCGACCTGGCCGGCTCCGGCGTGATCCGCGGGCTCGTCGAGCTGACCGGGGACGCGCGGAAGGTGATCTCCATCGCCGATCTCGACGCGCCGAGGTTCGGTGTCCGGTTCTCCGGCGTGGCCGGGAGCGTGCCGGAGGCGCTCGCCGAGGCCGTCGGCCTCATCTCGCGGGGAAAGCTCCGCATCCCGGTCGAGAAGGCATACCCGCTCGCCGAGGCCGCGGCGGCACACGTCGACAGCCAGGCCGGCCACACGCGCGGACGCCGGGTGCTGGTCGTCTGAAGGAGGCCGCGCGGCGCCCTCACGCACGAAGTGAGGACGCCGCGCGGCCGGGATCACGCCGGTCCATCGGAGAGGAGGGCTTGACCGGAGGCGGTCACTCCGCCGTGCGGGGTCCCGTTGCTCCGTGGGTGGTTCAGGTGGCGTCTGCCGCTACGCGCGCGCCGCGCACGGGTCACAGCAGGACGGGGCGGGTTCGACGCAGATGGTGACGGAGTCGGTGTTGTCGGAGGTGTCCGGCTCCGTCTCGTTGCCGGTCACCGAGGCGGTGTTGGTGAGCGAGCCGGCCTCCGTGGCCTTGGCCCGCAGGACGAGGGTCGCGGTGGCGCCGTCGGGTACGTCGCCTGCCGTCCACTCGCCGGTGGCCGGGTCGTACGTGCCGGAGGCGCTGTCGGCGGACAGGAAGGCGAGGCCGTACGGCAGCTCGTCGGTCACGACGACGCCGGTGGCCTCGTTCGGGCCGGAGTTGCGGACGGTGATGCGGTACGTCACCGTCTGGCCGACGGTCACCGTGGTCGCGTCGGCCGCCTTCGTCACGGCCAGGTCGGCGGCCGCGAGGACCTCGGTGACCTGCTCGTTCGACGTGGCGGTCAGCGGTTTCGGGGTGTCGCCGAGCCGGTTCTCGTAGGCGGCGGTGGCGGTGTTGCTGATCTGTGTGCCGCCGGCGGACCGGCCGATCAGCACCCGGTACTCCACCGTGGTGCCCGCCGGTACGGTCTCGGTGCTGGGCAGCGTGCCGCCCTGGCCGGCGGACGCGCCGTTGCCCAGGTGGAAGACGACCCTGTTGGCGTCCTCGTCGAAGTACGCCTGGTCGTCGCCCTGCGCGTCGGTCTTCGGGCCCGCGTTCGGGCCGTCGACGATGCGCAGGGACCCGGGCACGTACGTCGTGCCCTCCGGGATGTCGTCGCTCAGCACGAGGTTCTCCGCCGAGCCGCCGCCCTCGTTCTTCGCGGTGACGCGGTAGGTGATCACGTCGCCCACCTCCAGCGGCCCGACGGGAATGGCGGACTTGGTCAGCTCCACGAAGGGAGCGGTGCCGAAGAACACGCCGTCGAGGAAGTTGCCGACGCTGCGGTTGCCGCCGGCCGCGGAGACGGACCGGAAGGAGAAGCGCGTCGTCGTCTGTCCCGCCGGGACGGTGTAGGTGCCGGTGTAGAAGCCCCAGGCGGCGGTGCCGTCGGTGAAGCGCCGCTGTTCCACCGGTGCGCCTGGCGCGCCGATGTCCAGGGCCATGGTGTCCTGTCCCAGGCGGCCACGGTGGTAGAGCCGCCAGTACAGCGTGGACCCGGGCGTGGTCGGCAGGTCCTGGTAGAGCGTGGAGACCTGGTTGGCGTTCAGCTCGGCGAACTGGGAACCCTCCGCCGAGGGAACGCCGTTGAAGCCCGACCGCCACAGTTCGATCATGTGGTCGGACGCGGTGGTGAGCCAGCCCGGGACCCGGGTGGGCGCCTGTGTCTGCGAGGCGTCCGGCAGGATCGCCATGCCGGCGACCGGAGGCTGTTCGAAGCCGCCGTTCACGAGCGTGACCCGGAGCGGAGCGGCGGGAGGTGTGGTCATGGGTCTTCCCCTTGCGTCGGCGTTGCGGAAGTGCGCCCCTACCGGCCACGAATGCGCCGGCGGCGACGCCCGAACGCCTGTCAGGGCAGCGCATTCGCGTGACCTCGGGAAGAGACGGCCGAACGGCTCACGCCAACCTGGCGGGGCGGGTTTCAACGGCCCTTCCCCGACGCCCCTTTTCCCTCGATCGCCCGTCGCCGCCCGGACCGTGCCACTCCGGCCACCCATGTCCGCCTGACACCAAGCGCCAGCTCAGCCGTGGCCGAAAACGCCTGCTCACCTCCGTGCCGCTCACCCTTTCCCAGCATGAATCGACGGGCGCGAAGTTGACGCCCTCGGTGCACGGCACCGCTGCCGCGCGCCGAGGGCGCTGCGCCGGTGCGCTAGGGGGTGAGTCGTACAGGCAGTTCGAAGAGGTCGTTCTGGGTGACCACCGGCTTGTTGCGCAGCTCGCTCGCCGGCACCGCCAGGTCAAGGCCGGGGAAACGGGCGTACAGCGCCGGCAGAGCGACCCCCGCCTCCAGCCGGGACAGGGCGGCGCCGGGGCAGACGTGCGGGCCGTGGCCGAAGGAGATGTGCCGGTTGCGCGTCTCGCGGGTGATGTCGAACCGGCCCGCGGTCGGGCCGTGCGCGTGCTCGTCGCGGCCGATCGCGCCGTACGACACGATCAGCGCGTCCCCGGCCGGGATCACCTTGTCGCCGACCGGCACGTCCTCGGTCGCGAACCGGATCAGGACGTGCGAGGTGGGCGTGGAGTAGCGCAGCGTCTCCTCGATCACCGCCGACCAGTCGGCCTGCCCGGACAGCACCAGGGCGCGCTGCTCGGGATGGGTGGAGAGGTTGACGACGGCGTTGACGATCAGCGAGATCGTCGTCTCGTGGCCGGCCGCCACCATCAGCTGGAGCGTGGAGACGATCTCCTCGTCGGTGAGCCGGTCGCCGTCCTCCGCCGCGAGGATCAGCGCGCTGGTCAGGTCGTCACCGGGCGCGGCCCGCTTCGCCGCCACCGTCTCGCCCATGATCCGCGCCAGCTCGGTGAGGGTCGCCACGACCTCCTGTGGCGGGGTCTGCGTGGAGAAGAACTTCTCGAACAGCACCTTCAGCCGGGGCAGCCGCGCCTCCTCGATGCCCATCAGGTCGGCGATGACGTACATCGGCAGCGGATAGGCGAAGGCCGACTTCAGGTCGACGGTCCCGCCGTCCGCGGGCAGCGCGTCCAGCAGGTCCTGGGTGAGCTTCCCGATCCGCTCCCGCATCCGCTCCACACGGCGCGGGGTGAGCGCCTGCGCGACCAGCGTGCGCAGCCGGCGGTGGTCGGCGCCGTCGACCGTGAGCATGGAGCGGCCCGGGTTGGCCAGGCCGATCAGCGGCCAGTCGGCCGGTATCTCGCCGCGCCGCCAGGCACCCCACACATTGATGTCCTTCACCAGACGCGGGTCGGTGAGCAGCGCCTTGGCCTCGGCGTGGTGGGTGACGGCCCACACCGGGACCCCGCCCGGCAGCTCGACCGCGGCGAGCGGACCGGCCGCGCGCAGCGCCGCGCTCTCGGCGTCCAGGTCGGTGACGAAGGGGTCCAGGGCGATGCGGGGTGCTGCGGTACCGGTCGTCATCGTGACGTGCCTCCCAGGTCGGGGTCGGAAGTGCGCGGGTACGGCGCCGGTCCGGGGACGAATCCGGACCCCCGGCCGTACGACGCACCGGCCGGGGCGACGCGGGATCAGCGGGCTGGTACGGGAGTGAACCGGACGGGGAGTCTGGTCAGTCCTCTCAGCCAGGGCGAGGGCCGTCGGGTGAGGGAGTCGGCGGGCACCGCCAGGTCGATGTCCGGCAGCCGGTCCAGCACCACCTCGATGCCGGTCCGCGCGATCACCTCGGCGACCTCCTGCGCGGGGAACGGGCAGCGGTGCTCACCGTGGCCGAAGGAGAAGTGCGCGTTGTTGCCGCCGGTCAGCACCGAGGCGTCGGTCCGCACCTGCGGATCGGAGTTGGCGCCCTGCAGACCGAGCAGCAGCAGGTCGCCGGCGCGGACG
The DNA here is from genome assembly GCF_033366695.1 of Streptomyces sp. SCL15-4. Taxonomy (NCBI): domain Bacteria; kingdom Bacillati; phylum Actinomycetota; class Actinomycetes; order Kitasatosporales; family Streptomycetaceae; genus Streptomyces; species Streptomyces sp. SCL15-4. The sequence goes on along the minus strand of NZ_JAOBTQ010000001.1, from coordinate 967,140 downwards.
GCCCGGCCGCCGAGGCGGGTGTCGCGGGCGGCCCAGCGGCCCGCCACGTTCTGCGTGGGCGTGTCCTCCCACAGCACCTCGTTCATCGCCTCGGCGACGCTGTTGCGCCCGCCGAACAGGGAGGCGGCGAACCGCTCGTCGGTCAGCATCAGCCGCAGCGAGTTGCCGATCCAGTCGGCGGTCGGCTGGTGCCCGGCCGCCAGCATCACCATCAGGTCCTGCACGATCTCCTCGTCGCCGAAGCCGCTGTCGTCGGCGAGCATCCGGGAGACCACGTCGTTGGCGGGCTCCTTCTTCCGGTCCGCGACCAGCCGGGCCATCGAACCGGCCAGGTGCGCCTGCCCGGCCAGCGCCCGCTCCCGGCCGTCGATCATGTCGTTCAGGGCGGTGACGAGCCCGGGGCCGTCCTCGTCGGAGAAGCCGTACAGCCGGGCCAGGACCCGCACCGGCAGCAGCATCGCGTACTGCGCGATCAGATCGGCCTCGCCCGCGGCGCACAGCGCGTCGATCAGCTCGTCCGCGAACCGCTCGGCGTGCCCGCGCAGTTCGAACGCGTCCACCGCCTCCAGCGCGTTGCTCACCATCGCCGCGCGCTGCCGGTGCCGTTCGCCGACGGTGTAGAGGATCGACGGCTGCTTGCGCCCGATCATCGGCAGCAGCGGCCAGTCCGCGGGAATGTTCTCCCACTGGTTCCACAGGTCCGAGTCCCGGCTGAACAGCACGGGATCGCCGGTGACCTGGTGCAGTTCCCGGTAGCCGAGCACCAGCCAGGCCGGGATGTCACCGTCGAGCAGCACCGGCACCACGGCGCCGTGGTCGCGCCGCATCTCCCGGTACAGGCGGGCGGGTTCGGTCTGGAACCGGGGACCGCTGAGCGGGACGGCGTCGGGGGTGGTCACACGAACTCCTGTCGGGGCAGGCCCGCCCGCGCGGACGGGTCGGCGTACCGGTTCTTCACGTGCTGCACCAGCGTGATCAGCACCTGTTTGCCCGACTCCCGGGAGCGGGCGTCGCAGTCGACCAGCGGCACCTGCGGATCGAGGTCGAGGGCCTCGCGGACGTCCGCCCCGGCACGCACCGGGCCGCCGAAGTCGTTGCAGGCCACGATGAACGGCGTGCCGTGGTGCTCCAGCCGGTCGATGGCGTACCAGGAATCGTCGATCCGCCGGGTGTCGACCAGGACGACCGCGCCCAGCGTGCCGGTGAACAGGCGGTCCCACAGGAACCAGAACCGTTCCTGGCCCGGCGCGCCGAACAGGTACAGCACATTGCGCGCGTCCAGCGTGATCCGGCCGAAGTCGAAGGCCACGGTGGTCGCGGACTTGCCGCGGACCTGGGCGATGTCGTCGATCGCCGCGCCGGCCTGGGTCATCGTCTCCTCGGTGTTGAGGGGACGGATCTCGCTGACCGAGCGGACCAGCGTGGTCTTGCCGACGCCGAAGCCGCCCACGACCACGATCTTGAAGCCTTGGTCGGCGGAGGCACTCAACGGGGTGCTCCTCCGCTCTCGGCTCCGCTCGAGCGGGGGGACCCCCATGTCAGAGGTTGCGAAGTCCAACGAGCACCTGCTCCAGGATGTCGGGATCGGTGATGGCCGGGCGGCGCGGATGCCGGGCGCTGACCCGGCCCGCCGCCAGCAGATCGGCCAGCAGGACCTTGGTGATGCCCACGGGCAGCCGCAGCTCGGCGGCGATCTCCACCACCGAGGTGGGTGACTGGGCCAGCTTCAGGATCGCCACGTGCTCCGACTGCAGGCCGGCCGTCGGCTCCGACTCGGCCACCACGAGGGTGACCAGGTCGAAGGGGTTGTCGGGATCGGACCGGCTGCGGCCCTGGGTGATGGTGTACAGCCGGTCGGGAGCGTCGTCGCGGCCCGGACGGTTCCTGCCGGGTCCGCTCATGACGTACGGGGCAGAGCGGTCAGGTACGCGCCGAGCTGCTCCACCAGCTCGCTCATGTTGTGCCCGACGACACCGGCGTCCGCGTCCTCGGTGGTGATCACGGCCAGATGGGCGCCGGCGCCCGCTTCCACGATGAACAGCACACCGCCGTAGAACTCGGTCATCGCCGAGCGCACGCCGCCGCTGCCGTCGCCGAACTCCACGGACGCGCCGTGCGACAGCGACTGGATGCCGGCGGCGATCGCGGCCAGCTGGTCGGCCTGGTCGACGCTCAGCTCCGGCGTCCGGCACAGCTTCAGCCCGTCCCGGGACAGCACGAGCGCGTGCCGGGCACCCGGGGTCCTCTCCAGCAGGCCCTCCAGGAGCCAGGTGAGCTTGTCGTCGGCGGTGGTCGGGCCGGTCATGAAGTGGTGTCGCCTTCCGGGTGCGCGTGCGTGTGCGAGAGGGAGGAGCCTGGGGAGCCGTGCTCGCCGGGGCCGTACGGGGCAGGGCCGGCCGGCGTGTCGGCCGACGGGGGCGCGGGTGTCGAAGCGCCGGTGCGCGCCGGAGAGGCGGCGGTGTGGTCGTCCGGTGCCGGCGCGTGGGCCGCGCCGGACGCGCCCGCCGGTCCGGAGGAACCGGCCGGGACTTCGTCCTCCGGCGCACCGGCCGTGGCTCCGGGCCGCGGGCCGGCCGGTGCCGACGGGCGGACGGCCTGGCGGAAGCTGCTGAAGCGGGCGGCGCGGGCCTTGCCCTCGTCGGCGGTCGGCGCGGTGCGCGCTTCGGTGCCGGACGCGGACCGGGCGCGCTCGGCCTCGGCGAGCGTGCGGCCCCGGCGCCGCTTGGGCAGCCCGGCCGGGCCCGGTTCCGGCGGCGCGGCGGACTCGTGGACCGGAGCGGCCTCCGGGGCGGTCGGCGCCGGCGCGGGCGTTCCGCCGTGCACGGGCGTCGCGCCCGGCGCGGGCGGGGCCGCGGCGGCCGGTTCGGCCGGGGCCGGGCCGGTCAGGATGGACTGCGGGATGAGCAGCAGCACGCCCGTGCCGCCGCGCGCGGAGGGCCGGAACGACACCTTGAGCCCGTGCTTGCGGGCGAGCCGCCCGACCACGGCGAGCCCGAGCCGGGTGCCGGTGAGACCGCCCAGCTCGGAGACGTCCCCGGCGACCGCCCGTTCGGCGCGGCGCAGCTGCACATCGCCCATCACCAGCCCGCTGTCCTCCACCGACACGATGACCCCGGCCGGCACCTCCTCCACGTAGACGTGGACCTCGGCCGTGGGCGGCGAGAAGTTCGCGGCGTTGTCGAGGAGTTCGGCGAGCGCGTGCATCACGCCCTCGGCGGCGTGCCCGGCGACGGCGGCCTCGCTCGTCGAGTGCACCCGCACCCGCCGGTACCCGGCGATCCGGCCCATCGCGCCGCGCAGGATCGACTCCATCCCGATCGGCCGCGCCCACCGGCGCCCCGAACGCGCCCCGGTGAGCACGGCGATGGAGTCCGCGAGCCGGCCGGCCTGGGCGGTGCGGTGGTCGAGGTGCAGCAGATCGGTCAGCACGTCCTCGTCGGTGTGCCGCTCCTCCATCGCGCGCAGGTCGGCGAGCGTGGCCGTGGCCAGGGCCTGCATCCGGCCGGCGGCGTTGGAGGTCGCGGAGATCGCGGCCGACCGCTCGCGCCGGGCCTGCTCCAACTCGCCCGCCAGGCGGGCGTTCTCCTGCCGGAACCGGTCCAGCTCCCGGGTGCCCTCCGCGACCAGGTGGTCCCGCTCGGCGGCGAAGGACTCCGTCAGCTCGGCGCGCTGCCGGGCCAGTTCGTCGAGGAGGCGCTGCTGCTCCTGGCGGGCCTCCTCGGTCGTACGGGCCTGCTGCTGGAGCAGCCGTCCGATGTCCTGGGTGACGCCCTCCAGCCGCTGCCGGGCGTTCCGCGCGGAGCGCCGCGCGTGCGCGGCCGTGGCCACCGCGGCGCTGAGGACGACCGCCGCCACGGCCCCGCCCCCGGCGAGCGGGGTGCGCACCGAGCCCGGGGCCACCGCCACGGCCGCGCAGACCGCGAGCGCCGACAGCACACCGGTCACGGCGAGAGCGGAGACGAACGTACGGAGGGAGGGTCGGTCGCCGGGGTGCGTGGGCGCGGTCATCGGTCCGGTCTGGTCCTCGTGCGGCTGGGAGACATGGCACAGGTCGTGAACTCGCGGTCACTATACGAGAGTTCGTGATCAAAAAAGAACGGGTCCCGTTACGTTCCCTGATCTCGACGGTCATTCGCGCCGCAATGCCGGGATCAGGGACGGATAAAAGGGGGCGAAGGTTGCGTCCGGCACCTGATTCCCATGGTGGTACTTGACACGCTTATGAGACTTGACGCCCCGTGCGCCGGATCGCTGGACTGTCCTCGGTGATCGCAGAAGGACACACCCGGCAGGGCCCCGCCACGTCCACGCTCGCGCGCCTCGTCCGGCGCACCGGGCGCACCCTGGCGACCGAGTGGCACGGCATCGTCGTCGACCCGGTACGGCGGCTCGCGCGGCGCGGGCTGTCCGGGCTGCTGCTGGCGTTCGTCGCCGCCTTCGGTGTCGTCCTCTTCCACGACATCGCCCAGCATCCCGCCGGAGCGGTGTGGGTACGGCGGCTCGGCGGCGTCCGGGCCGACCTGCCGCTGTGGCTGTCGCTGCTGCGCACCCCCGTGTCGCTGTACGTCCCGGCGCTCGACCTGCCGGTGTGGGCGGGCATCACCCAGCTCTTCCTGGCCTTCGCCCTCGCCGAACTGGTCCTGGGCCGGGCCCGCACCCTGCTGATCGCCTACACCACCACCCTGGCCGGCACCCTCACCGCCCGCCTCATGGTCGCCCTGGGTCCCGGCTGGTGGGGGCTCGGACTGCCGCCCGAGGCCGGGCGGGTGCTCGACACCGGCCCCTCGGCGGCCGTGGTCGGCCTGTTCACCTATCTCGCGGTGGTCCGCCGCGCTCCCGTGGTCTTCACGCTGACCGGCGGCTCGATGGTGTGGGAGTCCCTCGCCGTGCCCAACCTGGCGGGCCGCGAGCACCTGATCGCCGTGGCCGCGGCGATCGTCCTCGCCCTGCCGCACGGCCGGGGCGGGCGGCTGCGCACGTCCGTACGGACCCGGCTCCGTCGCCTCGCGGTCCCACGGCTCCACGGACCCACCGCCGCGAGGCCCGCGTGCCGCCCGCAACGGCTCCGCCCCGCCACCCGGACGGCCCCCGCCCCCGCCCCCGTATCCAGCCCGGACCCGCACGGCCCGCCTCCGCCGCGCCCGTCCCCGCGCGCACACCGGGCCCGGCAGGACCGCCTCCGCCGGTGACGCGGCGCGGCGCGCCCCTGTGGCGCCGGCCACCCCGCCGGTGTGATGGTTTTCGCACATCGGCCCGTGCGGGCAGCACCTAGGGTGGCCCGCGAGTACGGCGGGCCGGGCTAAGGCCGGGGTGTTCGTCGTCGCCGACAGGCAGCTGAAGGGAATCCATGATGTTCCGCAAGGTGCTGGTCGCCAATCGTGGAGAGATCGCGATCCGCGCGTTCCGGGCGGGCTACGAACTCGGCGCGCGCACCGTCGCCGTGTTCCCGCACGAGGACCGCAACTCGCTGCACCGGCTGAAGGCCGACGAGGCCTACGAGATCGGGGAGCCGGGGCACCCGGTGCGGGCCTACCTCTCCGTCGAGGAGATCGTGGCCGCCGCCCGCCGGGCGGGCGCCGACGCCGTCTACCCGGGCTACGGCTTCCTGTCCGAGAACCCCGAACTGGCCCGCGCCTGCGAACAGGCGGGCATCACCTTCGTCGGCCCCGACGCGGCCACGCTGGAGCTGACCGGCAACAAGGCCCGCGCGGTCGCCGCCGCCCGCGCGGCCGGCGTGCCGGTCCTCGGCTCCTGCCCGCCCTCCACCGACGTGGACGAACTGGTGCGCGCCGCCGAGGACATCGGCTTCCCCGTCTTCGTCAAGGCGGTCGCCGGCGGCGGCGGGCGCGGCATGCGCCGCGTCGAGGGCCCGGCCCGGCTGCGCGAGTCCATCGAGGCCGCCTCCCGCGAGGCCGCCTCCGCCTTCGGCGACCCGACCGTCTTCCTGGAGAAGGCCGTCGTCGAGCCCCGCCACATCGAGGTGCAGATTCTCGCCGACGGCGCGGGCGACGTCATCCACCTCTTCGAACGCGACTGCTCCGTGCAGCGCCGCCACCAGAAGGTCATCGAGCTGGCCCCCGCGCCCAACCTCGACCCGCGGCTGCGCGACCGGATCTGCGCCGACGCCGTCCGCTTCGCCCGCGAGATCGGCTACCGCAACGCCGGCACGGTGGAGTTCCTGCTCGACCGGGCCGGCAACCACGTGTTCATCGAGATGAACCCGCGCATCCAGGTCGAGCACACCGTGACCGAGGAGGTCACCGACGTCGACCTGGTCCAGGCCCAGCTGCGCATCGCCGCCGGCGAGACCCTCGCCGACCTCGGCCTCTCCCAGGACACGGTCACCCTGCGCGGCGCCGCCCTCCAGTGCCGGATCACCACCGAGGACCCCGCCAACGGCTTCCGTCCCGACACCGGCCGGATCAGCGCCTACCGCTCCCCGGGCGGTTCCGGCATCCGGCTCGACGGCGGCACCACCCACGCCGGTACGGAGATCAGCGCACACTTCGACTCGATGCTGGTCAAGCTCACCTGCCGGGGCCGCGACTTCCAGGCCGCCATCGGCCGGGCCCGGCGCGCGGTCGCCGAGTTCCGCATCCGCGGTGTGGCCACCAACATCCCCTTCCTCCAGGCGGTCCTGGACGACCCCGACTTCCGGGCGGGCCGGGTCACCACCTCCTTCATCGAGCAGCGCCCGCACCTGCTGACCGCCCGGCACTCCGCCGACCGCGGCACCAAGCTGCTCACCTACCTCGCCGACGTCACCGTCAACAAGCCGCACGGCGAGCGGCCCGAACTGCCCGACCCGGTGACCAAGCTGCCGCCGCTGCCCGCCGGAAAGCCGCCCGCCGGGTCCCGGCAGCTCCTCGTGGACCTCGGCCCCGAGGGCTTCGCCCGGCACCTGCGCGAGTCGCCGACCATCGGCGTCACCGACACCACCTTCCGCGACGCCCACCAGTCCCTGCTCGCCACCCGCGTGCGCACCAAGGACCTCCTCGCCGTCGCCCCGGTCGTCGCCCGCACCCTGCCGCGGCTGCTCTCCCTGGAGTGCTGGGGCGGCGCCACCTACGACGTGGCGCTGCGCTTCCTCGCCGAGGACCCCTGGGAGCGGCTGGCCGCGCTGCGCGAGGCGGTGCCCAACATCTGCCTCCAGATGCTGCTGCGCGGCCGCAACACCGTCGGCTACACCCCGTACCCGACCGAGGTCACCGACGCCTTCGTGCAGGAGGCCGCCGCCACCGGCATCGACATCTTCCGCATCTTCGACGCCCTCAACGACGTCGGCCGGATGCGTCCCGCCATCGACGCCGTACGGGAGACGGGCACGGCGATCGCCGAGGTGGCCCTCTGCTACACCGCCGACCTCAGCGATCCGGCGGAGCGGCTGTACACCCTGGACTACTACCTGCGCCTGGCCGAGGAGATCGTCGAGGCCGGCGCGCACGTCCTCGCGATCAAGGACATGGCGGGCCTGCTGCGCGCCCCGGCCGCCGCGAAGCTGGTCTCGGCGCTGCGCCGCGAGTTCGACCTGCCGGTGCACCTGCACACGCACGACACCGCGGGCGGCCAGCTCGCCACCTACCTCGCCGCGATCCAGGCGGGCGCCGACGCCGTCGACGGTGCGGTGGCCTCCATGGCCGGCACCACCTCGCAGCCGTCGCTGTCCGCGATCGTCGCCGCTACCGACCACTCCGAGCGGCCCACCGGGCTCGACCTCCAGGCGGTCGGCGACCTGGAACCGTACTGGGAGAGCGTGCGCAGGATCTACGCACCGTTCGAGGCCGGCCTCGCCTCGCCGACCGGCCGTGTCTACCACCACGAGATCCCGGGCGGCCAGCTGTCCAACCTGCGCACCCAGGCCGTCGCCCTCGGCCTCGGCGACCGCTTCGAGGACATCGAGGCGATGTACGCCGCCGCCGACCGCATCCTCGGCCGCCTGGTCAAGGTCACCCCGTCCTCCAAGGTGGTCGGCGACCTCGCCCTGCACCTGGTGGGCGCCGGGGTCTCGCCGGAGGCCTTCGAGGCGCACCCGGACACGTTCGACATCCCGGACTCGGTGATCGGCTTCCTGCGCGGCGAGCTGGGCACCCCGCCCGGCGGCTGGCCGGAGCCGTTCCGCACCAAGGCGCTCCAGGGCCGGGCTGCGCCCCGGCCCGCTCCCGAGCTGTCCGCCGAGGACCGCGAGGGGCTCGCCAAGGACCGGCGGGCCACGCTGAACCGCCTGCTGTTCCCCGGTCCGGCCCGCGAGTTCGACACCCACCGGCAGAGCTTCGGCGACACCGGAGTGCTGGACAGCAAGGCGTTCTTCTACGGCCTGCGCCCCGGCAAGGAGTACGCCGTCGACCTGGAGCCCGGTGTCCGGCTGCTGATCGAACTCCAGGCGGTCGGCGAGGCCGACGAGCGCGGTATGCGCACCGTGATGTCCACGCTCAACGGTCAGCTGCGGCCCATCCAGGTCCGCGACCGCGCCGCGGCCTCCGACGTCCCGGCGACGCGGAAGGCCGACCGGAGCGATCCGGGGCATGTGGCGGCGCCCTTCGCCGGTGTGGTGACCCTGGCCGTCGCCGAGGGCGACGAGGTGGAGGCCGGTGCCACGGTCGCCACCATCGAGGCGATGAAGATGGAGGCCACGATCACCGCGCCGAAGGCGGGCCGCGTCTCCCGCCCGGCCATCACCCGCGTCCAGCAGGTGGAGGGCGGCGACCTGCTGGTGGAGATCGTCTGACGCGCCCGCGCCCGCGCCCGCGCCCGCGCCCGTCACGGCCGGGACCCGGACCGGCCGCGACGTGTGCGCGGCCCGGCTACAGGCGGCCGAAGTGGTACCGCAGCCGGGCCAGCAGCAGGTTCGGGCCGCGCCCGGCCCGGTAGGCGGCGCTGGGCACGTACACCGCACGGCCGCGTACGGCGACGGAGGTCGGGCCGGCCAGCCCGTCCGCCTCGGTGAGGACGACGGTGTGGCTGCCGTCGCGCCGGACCAGCACCACCTGATTGCCGCCGTTCAGCGCGGCCAGGGCGGTGCGGCCGGCGCCGGGGAAGGCGAAGCCGTCGATGCCGGGGAGCCCGCGCGCCAGGGTCTCCGGCGCACCGGCGGAGCCGTTCTCGCGCACGGGCAGGCGCACGAGCGTCCCCCGGTCGGTGTTCGACACCCACACGGCGCCGCGGTGGACCTCGATGCCGTTGGCGCCGAAGCTCCCGGCGCGGGACGGCCGCAGTTCCGTCCGGCGGGCCCAGGCGGTGGCCGGGCCGCCGGCCGCGGGGACGCGCCAGACGGTGCCGCGCACCGAGTCGGCGGCGTAGAGCACACCACGGCGTTCGTCGAGGGCCAGGCCGTTGGGAAACCCGTCGGGCGGCAGCGCGGCGATCCGCGCCGGGGCCGCGCCGGGGGAGAGGCGCCAGACGCCGGTCGCGCGGGTGCCGGTGGCGTAGTTGACGTACAGCGTGCCGTCGTGGGCGCGGGCGATGCCGGTGACGACGGCCCTGCGCACCAGCGGGGTGGCCGGACCGGCCACCGCGGGCAGCGTGGCGCGGGTGGTGGTGGTCCCGTCGAGGGTCACGTGGGCGACCGTGCGGGCGGCGGCGAAGGTGAGGTCGGCGGAGCCGTCGGGCTCCAGCGCGATGTTCTCGGGCGTCCGTCCGGCGGCCGGGTCGAAGCGGGCGACGACACGCGCGTCGCCGACGGGCGGCTCGGTGCCGGTGGCGGGCGCGGCGGCGACCAGGCCGAGCGCGAGCGCGGCCGTGGCGGCACCGGTCAGACGGGGGCGTCGGGGCATGTGACCTCTTTTCGGTCGGCGCGCGGGCGCGCCGGCGTGCGGGGCCACACCAACATGGGGGTGGACGGGCCGCCGGCGGCGGGAGCCGGGGCCGCGGGATCGCCCGCGCGGACCACCGGTGCGCACCGTACGAGGCACACCCGGGCGGCATCCGGCCGTGACCGTCCGCAGGGACGTCCGGGCGCGGGCCGTCAGTCCCGGGCCGTCAGTCCCAGAGCGGGTAGGTCATGACCCGCTGGTAGCCCTCGGGACGGTCGCCGGAGTAGGTGAGGCTCATCCGGGTGTAGTGCTCGACGTCCGGGTGCTCCTTCCACGGCTCGGGGCCGTCCAGCCGGACGGTCACCGGGTAGGCGTGGAAGGTGCCGGCCGCGCAGTACGGCTCGCAGTCGTTGACCACGTTCACACCCACCGCGGTCGCCCCGCCCGGACTCCACTCGGACCAGCGCAGTCCGGTGAGCCGGCTGTTGCCGTCGCCGCAGGCCAGGATGAAGTCGATCGGCCGTACGGTGCGCTGCCACAGGCAGTCGACCAGGACGGGCCGCGCCGAGCCGGAGTGGCGCGGCGGCGTCGAGGTGTCCGGCCCGCCGGCCGAGGCCGTCGTCATGGCCGCTGTCAGCAGGGCTCCCGCCGCCAGGGTGACCGTCGTTCCCGCCACTGATGCGCGCATCGCCGCTCCCGCCGGTCGTGCTTGCTCCGAACGCGTGGTCCCGACGCTACGACCGTCCCGCCGTTCGCACCAGTCGCGCAGGTCGGACCGTGTCCGGAACATTCGCCGGGCAGTCGCCGGCCTGCCCCGGACACGTCGGCGGACCGCGGTGTCAGCAGGCGCCCTCGTCCTCCCACGGCCCCCACTGCGAGGCGCCGGGCGTCTCGTTCTGGGTCCACCACCTGGCCTTCCAGTTGTGCTTGCCGTAGGCGACCTCGGCACCGGCCGTGTACGCCGTCGTCGCGCTCCAGGCCGGCTTGCAGGAGGCCGGGGCCGTGGGGGTCGGTGTCGGGGTGGGCGTGGGCGTGGTGGACGGCGGGGTGGCGCCGGCGAACTTCACGGAGTACTTCGCGAAGTCCCAGGAGTTCTGGGCCACGCTGGAGCAGGTGCCGGACGTCCGGCCGCCGTTGTCGGCCGGTGCGCACTGCCGGTCGCGGTTGAGCGACCAGAACGTGAACCGGTCCATGTGGTGGCCGGTGGCGTAGTCGAGCACGGTCTGGAAGTCGGCCTGGGTGAAGTATTCGCCGGTGTCGCTGCGGCCGTTCATGCCCGAGAAGCCCTCGTGGGCGTAGGCGGTCGCCTCGTCCCAGCCGAAGGTGGACCGCAGGACCGCGTTGAACTTGGTGAGCGCGGCGGTCTGGCTCGCCGCGTGGTCGAAGCCGCCGTCGAACGGCATGATGGAGAAGTTGTTCGGGGTGAAGCCCTGTGCCTTGGCCTCCAGCAGCATCTGCTTGCCGAACCAGCCGGTGCCGTCCGCCGTGCCGGCCGTGGTCACGGACACGTACAGCCCGGGGTTGTTCTGCTGGAGGATCTTCGCGGCACCGATCTCGTTCCTGATCGCCGCGGTGTTCTCGTACTCCGGCTCCTCCAGGTCGAAGTCGATGGCGCGCAGCCCGTACTTGGTGACGACCTGCTGGTAGGCCGCCGCCGTGGACGCCGGGTCCGCGCAGGCCTGGCCGAGCTTGGTGCCGCCGTAGCCGCCGATGGAGACGGAGACGTCGCCGCCCTTGGCCCGGATGGTGTCGATCACCGACCGGACGGCGGTGTCCGAGCCGACCGGCGCCGTGCCGTCCCAGGTCGGCGTGCAGCCGCCGCCGGCGGGTGCCAGCACGAAGGCCAGCTGGAACGCCTTCAGACCGGTGGCGTCCATGAGGGCGGCCGGGTCCGGCGGGTCGTTGTCCAGCGGCATCAGATAGGGGGCGGCGGCGTACCAGCGGTTGTCGAGCGCGGTGGTCGCGCCCGAGGCGCTGCCCGCGACCAGCGCGGTGGCACCGGCCGCGGCGAGGGCGACGGCCGCCGCCGCGCCCAGGCATGCCCGAAGACGTCTCATGTGTGCCTCCAGAGGGTGGGGCCCCGAACGGGGAGCCCCACCCTCCGGGAGCTGTTGCGGTCACGTCAATGAGTTGGACTAGACCAACATGTACTTTGGACTAGACCATACGGTTCCTTTACCTCCCGCCCACCAAGCGCAGGGAGAAACCGCGGTCGAGCGGCAGCCGGTCCGTGGTGACGGTCGTGACCCGGGTGGCGGAATCGTACGACCAGGCGCCGTCCGGGAGCCGGCGGCCGTCGAGCAGGACCCGCGCGGGCGCCGCGCCGCCGTGCACCGTGAACCGGTACGCCCGGGCGTCCGCCTTGCCCGCGTACTCACCCCTGCTCGCGCCGACGGTCACGGTCGCCCCCCGGGCGCCGGCGCGCACCGACACCCGCTGTGTGGCCGCCGCGCCCCGGGCGAAGTCCCGGGTCACGCCGTCGTCCTCGTACAGCGTGTAGTGGCTGGTGCCGTGCGCGGCCGGGTACAGGTCCCAGTCCAGCTCGTGCCGGTCGCGGGTCTGCCAGCTCGTCGTGCCCTTCGGCCACATCGGGACGATCGCACCCTCGCGCACGAACAGCGGCAGGGTGTCCAGCGGGGCGTGGTAGCCGTCGAGCGTGACCGGGCCGCGATAGGTGCGCCCGGTCCAGTAGTCGGTCCAGGTGCCCTTCGGCAGATGGATGCCGTCCCGGGTGTCGGAGTCCTCGTACACCGGCGCGACGAGGAAGTCCCGGCCGGACAGGAACTCGTACTTCGCCGCGGGACCCAGGGTGTCCGGGTCGTCCGGGTACTCCAGCCACAGCGGACGCACCGCGCCCACGCCGGTCTTCGCCGCTTCGGCGGACAGGGTGTACATGTACGGCAACAGCCGCTCCTTGAGCTGGAGGTACTTGCGGTTGACGGAGGTGTACGGCTCGCCGTCCCGCCACGGCTGCTGGTCGGCGGGCTTGCCGGTGGTGAGGTCGCTCGCCCAGCCGTCCATCGTCATGACGGCCGGCAGGAACGCCTTCCACTGGAGGTCGCGCGCGTACATCTCGGCGTCGTGGCGGTAGATGCTGCCCACGTCACCGGTGTTGTAGGCGATGCCGGACAGCGTCGCCCCGGCGTACGTCGGGATCTGCCAGCGGATGTAGTCCCAGGACAGCTTCTGGTCGCCGCTCCACAGCACGCCGCAGCGCTGGGCGCCCGCCCAGGACACCGGCAGCCATACGAAGCCGCGCGCGTCGCTGTTGTCCTCGATGCCCTTCTTCGCCGCGTCACAGGCGTCCAGCGCGAACTTGTAGCCGTTGCCGACCCAGGCCACGTCCAGCTTGGCCACCCGCTGTCCCGCCGCGACCTGGCCGGCGAGCTTGTCGATGCCGTTCTCGGTCCACAGGCCGAGCTGGGCGTGGTGGTCCTGGAGGCCCTTGGCGGTCTGCTCCAGGTTCTCGTACCCGCAGCCGTACCCGTCGTTGACCAGCATCCAGCCGAGCGGCATCCGGTGCTCGGTGTAGCCGTCGGCGACCTTCAGCGCGTCCAGGGTGTGCCGTTCGCCCCGGTTGGCGTTGTGCAGATAGCAGTCGGAGTCGCCCGGTTCCAGGCCGTACACCGGCGGCATGAAGGGACGGCCCACCAGCGCCGTGTACTTGCCGATCACCTGCTTGGCGTCGCCGAGGAAGTAGTAGGCGTCGAACCGGCGTTCCTGCTGACCGGTCGTCACCGGCGCGCCGAAGGTGTACACGCCCGGCGCGAAGGTGTTGCGGAAGACGCCGTAGCCCGCGCTGGAGAGGTAGAACGGCTGGGAGTTGTTGTAGCCGCCCTCGTTCCAGTCGAAGCTGTTCGCGACGTACACGGTCCGGCCGCGGTGGGAGAAGGCGCCGTTCTGCTCGCCGCCGCCGAAGAACTGCTCGTCCGCGCCGCGCGCGAGGCTCTGCCGCATCCCGCCGGTCGACCAGCGCAGCGGCTTGTCCTCCTGCCAGATCCGGGTGCGGTTGTCGGACCGGTACAGCCCGAACCGCAGCGGCTTCTTGTACACGCGCAGCACGGCCTCCGGCGAGCGGACGCCGTAGTAGTCGCCCGCGTCGAAGGACGAGGTGCCGCGCCGGAGGGCGGGCCGCTGCCGCACGATGGCGGTGCCGGCCGGATCGCTCAGTACGCCGGACGGGTCGGCCTGGAGCCGTAGCCGGCCGTCCGTCAGGAAGTCGGCCCGGGCCGTGAGGTGCCCGGCCCCGATGGTGTACCGGCCGTTGCCGCCCGAGAAGGACGTGAGGTCGCCGGCGTCCGTGGTCGCGGGCAGATAGGCGGTGCCGGTGAAGGAGGTGCCGTGCACGTCGTACGGCACCACGAGCACGTGGTACGTCCCCGACGCCCGCGGGACCACCGTGGCCTCGGGGTCGGCGGTGCCCGCGCTGGAGGCCACCTGCTTGCCGTGGTCGTCGTAGACGTACAGGTCGAAGTCGTCCGAGGGACGCTCCCAGGTGACGGACAGCGGGACGCCGCCCTCGGGGTTGTCGTCCCAGTAGCCGTCCGGCACCGAGACGGTGAGGTCGAAGCGGTGGCAGACCGTGCCGCCGGGGTCGTCGGCCGGGGCGGGGCACTTCTCGGGGCCGCCTCCGGTGCCCTTGGCGTAGACCGGGCTCTGCCAGCCGGCGCTGCCGTGGACGGGGTCCAGTACGGCGCCGGACCCGGCCGGAGCGGCCTCGGCGGGCGCCGGGCCGGCCAGCACGGTCGCGGCCAGGGCGGTCGCCAGCCCCAGCGGAATCCAGGCCGGCCACGGCACACGATGTCGGAGTCTTCGCACGGCGGAACAGCTCCCCTCGCACCTTTGCGGATTGACTGTCCTGGCTGAGATTGCTCGGAAGCGCTTGAAACAAGGGCCAATCGAGCAACTTCACGCACGAAGCCTCGGGGTAGATGCAGGTACATGTCAATAGCGGGGTCGTGTCACGGCTCCGGGCGCGCCGGAGCGGGGGCCGGGGGAGCGCTCTGCTGCATTGGCGGGACCCTGGTCACCGGGTCGGGGGAGCGGGCGGGCGGCCGGCGGGCCGGACCCGCGGGCCGGTGTGACGATCGCAGCAAGGTGACACAGCGATCCCGGCCGTCACCACGGCCGGTAGGAGGACCACACGATGAACCCCACGCTCAAACGCCTGCTCGGCACCGGCGCGGCGGTGGCCACGGGCGCCACCGCCCTGCTCGGCACCGGCGCCGGCACCGCCGAGGCCGCCGGCCGCGCCCACTGCGACCGCGCCGAACGGCCCATATGGAGTGAAGGACCCAGCCGTAACGTGACCGCCCGCCACTGCAGCGTGCCGGACCAGGACCACCGCTGGTACACCGTCGCGTTCGACACCCTCGTCCAGCCCCACCACAAGGACGACTACGTGGACGGAGGCGTCGAGCGGACCGCCACGCTGCACGACCGGAGCATCAGGTGCCTGGGCTACACCACCGACAAGGACACGGTGAACTGGTTCGGCTGCATGCCCCGCCTGAAGCACACCTCCTGAACCCCGCTGCCGCGCCCGGCCGTCAGGCCGGAGGGCCCGCGACGCGCAGGACCGCCGGCGCGCCGGCGTCGACGGCGCCGGCGGCGGTGGTGACGTCCGTCCACCAGTCGGCGCCGTCCTCGGCGTAGCGCAGCAGCACGCCTTCCCGGATCGCCCAGGGGCAGACCACGGCCCGGGTCAGGCCCATCAGTTTCAGCGCCGTGTGCCCCACCACCGCCCCGGCCAGGCTCTGCGCGGCGCGCGGCGCGGAGATCCCCGGGAGCTGGGCCCGCTCGGCGGCGGGCAGCGCGGCCAGCGCACGCACCGCCCTGCCCAGGTCGCGGCAGGCCAACTCCCGTTCCACGAACGGCCCGTAGCGCCCCGGCGGCGCTCCGCACAGCCGGGCCAGCTGCTGGAAGGTGCGGGAGGTGACGGCGGCGGTGCGCGGACGCTCCCAGCGGATCCGCGCGGCCACGTCCCGCAGTTCGTGGCGGACCCGGCGGCGCAGCTCCTTCAGCTCGCCCGGCCCCGGCGGGTCCTGGACGGCCAGGTACTCCCGGGTCAGCCGGCCCGCGCCGAGCGGCAGGGACGCCACGAAGCCGGGCATCCGGCCCCGCCCGAAGGCCACCTCCAGCGAGCCGCCGCCGATGTCGAGCAGCGCCAGCGGGCCCGCCTTCCAGCCCAGCCAGCGGCGGGCCGCCAGGAAGGTCAGCTCGGCCTCCGTCTCGCCGGGCAGGGTGCACATGCGCACGCCGGTACCGGCCGTCACCCGGTGCAGCACCTCCTGGCGGTTCGGGGCGGCGCGGACCACGGTGGTCGCGAAGGCCAGCGGGCCCGCCGCCTGCCAGCGGCGGGCCGTGGCGCTCGCCGCGTCCACCGCCTCCACCAGCCGCCGCACCGCCTCGTCGGCGATCACCCCGTCCGGACCGAGGTGTTCGGACAGGCGCAGCTTCCACTTGACCGTGTGCACCGGCAGCGGCACACCTCCCTCCACATCCGCGATCACCAACCGCACCGTGTTCGACCCCGCGTCCACCACGCTCACCCGCATGGCCGGGACGTACCCACTCCATCGCCACGATCACCCTCCGCACGAGGGGCGTGCCGGTGCACGGACCTGTCGGCGCGCGCCTCGGGACCGGCGCGCGGGACGGTCCGACGCGGACCGGTGGCGCGCGGCGCACGGTCCGGAGACGAGCGGGCGCCCGCCCGGCGGCGGCCTGCGCGCGGACGTCACGACCGCTGCCGGCCTGGTCGAGGCCGCCGGGGACGCCGGGGACGCCGTCATGGTCACCGACGCCACCGGACCGCCGCCGGACACGGCACGGCACACCGGTCGGGTCCCGCTCGTCGGTGACGCGGCGCACGCCGCCTCCCCGGCGACCGGACGCGGCGCCTCGATGGCTTCGGAGGCCGCCCGGCCCTTCGCCGCGTGCGCGGCGTACGAACGCCGCCGCCGGCCGCGGGCCGGGCGCGACATCACGTTCAGCGGCGCCCTGTGCCACGACACCGCGGGCACCGTGACGGCACGCGCGGCCGGACCCGGCGAGCGCCTCGTGCGCCGACTCGCCTGGGCCGCCCCGCTGTCCGCCGTCCCGCCCGCGCCGGACGCGTGGACACGGCCGCCGGCGCGCGAAAGTGCAAGAGGCGGACGACGGGAGTCCATTGCCGGAGCGGCGCCGGGGCCGGATCGTTCCGTGGATCCGGACCTCAGCCAACCAGGAGCTACCGTGCGACTGTTGATCCGAGCGGGCGGCGCCGTCGCCGCCGTCGCCGCCCTGGTCCTGGGCAGCGGCACCGCGTCTCCCGCCGACGCCCGCCACACCGTGACCGTGGGCACCCCGGTACCCTTCCCGCACCCCACCGACACCCCCGCCACCCCGTTCACCGACCGCGACGGCACCTTCCACTACCAGCAGTCCGCCGCGCTCTACGGCGCCGACGACCCCCGGGTCTGGGACTTCTACACCGGCAAGGACTTCGACACCGCCGTCTTCGACCGGACCCTCGGCGAGGCCGCCGACCCGGCCAACCCCGCCGACCGCAACGACGACACCACCTGGCGCTGCGACAACAGCCCCACCGGGCGGGAGGCGACGTTCGCGCCGAGCGGCTCCGGCTACGCGCGGAAGAACTACTGCGACCTGTCCGGGATGTGGATCGACCCCGACACCGGCGACTGGTACGGCCTGGTGCACAACGAGTTCACCCCGCGTCCCTTCGGCGACGGCCTGCACTACGACGCCGTCGACTACGCCGTCTCCACCGACCGGGGCCGCACCTGGACCGTCAAGGACCATGTGCTCACCTCGCCGTACAGCACCCGGCGCGGCGACACCGCGGCCTTCCCGCACGAGACGTACTCCTACGGCGACGGGGACCAGCGCCTGTTCGCCGACACCGCCTCCGGGTACTTCTACGTCTTCTACGGCTCGCGGATCGTCGACAAGAACGGCGGCTGGAAGGCGTTCTACGCGCATGCGGCCCGCGCCCCGATCGCCGCGAAGATGGCCCCCGGCTCCTGGCGCAAGTGGTACGACGGCGCCTGGTCCGAGCCCGGCACCGGCGGCCGGGAGAGCAACCTCGTTCCCGTCGACGCGGAACACCCCACCGGCCACACTCCGGCCGGCGACGAGTACGACCCGGCCGCTACCGGCACCGCCGCCGAGCAGATCGCGGCCGGCAAGATGCCCCCGACCTCCCCGCTGTTCGCGATGAACATCGCCTACGACGCCCACCTCGGCCGGTACATCGGCACTCCGCAGGCCGTCGACCAGAGCGGCGGCGCACCGCAGTACCTGTACGCCACCGACGATCTCGCCACCCAGAAGTGGCGGCTCATCGGGGACACCGGTGACTACACCACCGCCTCCTGGTACCGCTGGTTCCTCGACCCCGCGAGCCGCACCGGCTCCGCCGTCCTCGGCCGGACCTTCCGCGCCTACTGCTCCTTCGGCTGCTCCCACGGCTCCTCCGGCGAGTACGTCGACGTCACCGTGGACCCCGCCGTCCCGGCCGCTTCGCCGGTGGACCCCGGCCGCCGGTACCGCATATCCGCCGGCACCGGCCGGCTCCTCGCCCAGGAGTCCGGCGGCTCCGCCGTCACCTCCCTCGCCCGGCCCACCGGCGCCGCCCGCGAGGCGTGGTCCTTCACGCCGACCGGAGACGGCGCCTTCACCATCGCCAACGCGGCGACCGGCCGGCTGCTGGGCGTCGACTCCGCGCGGACGGCTGGCCGGGCCTGGGGAGCACGGCCCACGGTGACCGCCGCCCCGGCCGGCGGACCGGCCGTCGGACAGCAGTGGTTCGTGATCGCGAACTCCGCCGCGCCCGGCACCCACCGTCTGGTCAACCGCTACAGCGGGCTCGTCCTCGGCCTGTCCGCGACCGCGGGCCGGCTCGCCGAGACCGTCGCGCCACGCACCTGGACCGCCGCCGCCGGCTCCCTCGGCGACGGCCGCACCGCCACCGAACAGACCCTGACGTTCACCCCGCCCCGGGCCTAGGACCTGTCTGGCCATTCCCGTCTGACAGGCCCTGGCGCGCGGCGGGGCGGCGGAGCGGCTCCGCAAGGACGTGGTGTCCGAAGGCTTGTGAACCGCTTGGTTCATCACTTAAATCAAAACCTGAACTAAGCCGTGGGATCGGCGAGTCGATCCCGCCATGTCTGGAGCCGCCGTATGAGATGGAGACCACTGGGTCTCGCGCTGGCCGCAACGGCCGCGCTGATCGCCCTGCCCGCCACCCACCCCGCGGCCACCGCGGCCGAAACACCCCTGTCCCAGGGGAGGACGGCCACCGCGTCGTCCGAGGAGAACGCCGGCACCGCGGCCGGCAAGGCCGTCGACGGCGACACCGGCACCCGGTGGTCCTCGGCCGCCGGCGACGCCCAGTGGCTCCAGGTCGACCTGGGCGCCACCGCCTCGGTCACCCGGGTGGAACTCGACTGGGAGGCCGCCTACGGCAAGGACTACAAGGTCCAGATCTCCGGGGACGGCACGACCTGGACCGACCTGAAGTCCGTCACCGGCTCCGACGGAGGCGCCGACGCCCTCGACGTCTCCGGCCGGGGCCGCTACGTCCGGATGCTCGGCGTGCACCGGGCCACCCAGTACGGCTACTCCCTCTGGGAGTTCCAGGTGTTCGGCAGCACGGACGCCGGCCAGAGCGGCTGCGACAGCGCCGACGCGGCCAAGGGCCGGCCCGCCACCGCCTCCTCCACCGAGAACGCCGGCACCCCCGCCTCCGCCGCCTTCGACGGTGACACCGCCACCCGCTGGTCCAGCCAGGCCGCCGACCCGCAGTGGCTCCAGGTCGACCTCGGGGCCGTCAAGGACCTGTGCAAGGTCGACCTGAACTGGGAGGCCGCCTACGGCAAGGACTTCCGGATCCAGGCCTCCGCCGACGGCCAGAACTGGAGCACCCTCAAGTCCGTCACCGGCGCGACCGGGGGCACGGCCTCCTACGACGTCAGCGGCTCCGGCCGGTACGTGCGGGTCTACGGCACCGCGCGCGGCACCGGCTACGGCTACTCCCTGTGGGAGGTCGCCGTGCACACCGGCACCAGCGGCGTACCGCCGGTCCAGGGCGGCGGCGACCTCGGCCCGAACGTCATCGTCGTCGACCCCTCCACGCCGAACCTCCAGCAGAAGTTCGACGACGTCTTCGCCCGGCAGGAATCCGCCCAGTTCGGCACCGGCCGCTACCAGTTCCTGCTCAAGCCCGGCACCTACAACGGCATCAACGCCCAGCTCGGCTTCTACACCTCGATCTCCGGCCTCGGCCTCAACCCCGACGACACCCAGATCAACGGTGATGTCACGGTCGACGCCGGCTGGTTCAACGGCAACGCCACGCAGAACTTCTGGCGCTCGGCGGAGAACCTCGCGATCACCCCGTCCAACGGCACCGACCGCTGGGCGGTCGCCCAGGCCGCGCCCTTCCGCCGGATCCACGTCAAGGGCGGCCTCAACCTCGCGCCCAACGGCTACGGCTGGGCCTCCGGCGGCTACATCGCCGACTCCAAGGTCGACGGCACCGTGGGCCCGTACTCCCAGCAGCAGTGGTACACCCGCGACAGCTCGGTCGGCGGCTGGACCAACGGCGTGTGGAACATGACCTTCTCCGGCGTCCAGGGCGCCCCGGCCACCAACTTCGACAGCGGCCCCTACACCACCCTGGACACCACCCCGGTCTCCCGCGAGAAGCCCTTCCTCTACCTGGACGGCTCCTCCTACAAGGTGTTCGTCCCCGCCAAGCGCACCGCCGCCCGGGGCGTTTCCTGGCCCGCGAACGCCGGCACCTCGCTGCCGCTCGACCGGTTCTACGTCGTCAAGCCCGGCGCCACCGCCGCCACCATCAACGCGGCCCTCGCCCAGGGCCTCAACCTCCTGTTCACCCCCGGCGTCTACCACCTCGACCAGACCCTCGACGTCACCCGTCCCGACACCGTCGTCCTCGGCCTGGGCCTGGCCACCCTGATCCCGGACAACGGCATCGACGCCATGCACGTCGCCGACGTCGACGGCGTACGCCTCGCCGGATTCCTCATCGACGCGGGCCCGGTCAACTCCGACACGCTGCTGCGCATCGGCACCCCCGGAGCGAGCGCCGACCACTCCGCGAACCCGACCACCATGCAGGACGTGTTCATCCGCGTCGGCGGCGCCGGACCCGGCCTCGCCACCAACTCCGTCGTCGTCGACAGCGACGACGTCATCGTCGACCACACCTGGATCTGGCGCGCCGACCACGGCAGCGGCGTCGGCTGGGACACCAACCGCGCCGACTACGGCCTGCGCGTCAACGGCGACGACGTCCTGGTCACCGGCCTGTTCGTGGAGCACTTCAACAAGTACGACGTCTACTGGACCGGAGAACGCGGCCGGACGATCTTCTTCCAGAACGAGAAGGCGTACGACGTCCCGAACGCCGCCGCCGTCACCCACGACGGCATCGTCGGCTACGCGGCCTACAAGGTCGCCGACTCCGTCACCACCCACGAGGCCTGGGGCCTGGGCAGCTACTGCAACTTCACGGCCGATCCGTCGATCGTCCAGACCCACGGCTTCCAGGTGCCCGTCGGCCCGGGGATCAAGATGCACGACCTGCTGGTGATCTCCCTCGGCGGCAAGGGCCAGTACGCCCACGTCGTCAACAGCACCGGCGCCCCCACCTCGGGCACCGACACCGTCCCGTCGAAGGTGACGTCCTTCCCGTAGGACCCCTGCGGCCCGCCCGCCGGACGCGCCAGGCCTCACCCCTCGGCCTGGCGCAGTTCCTCCCGGGCCCGGCCGCGCAGGCCGGCGTCGCCCAGGACGTCCGCCGCCGTGCAGGCCAGCGCCTCCACCACGGCGAGGAGCACCCGGCGCGCCCGCTGCGAGGCCGCGGCCTCGGCGAACTCCGGCGTGTGGTCCGAACCCCCGGCGTCCATGATCGCGACGAAGGGGTGGATGGCGGGCACCCGGCCGCTGACGTTGCCGATGTCGGAGGAGCCCAGATAGACGCCGGGAGCGGGCGGGGCGAGGGCGATGCCGGCCCGGTCCAGGTGTCCGGCGAACCGTTCGGACAGCGGTGAACTGTCCCGGAAGTGCTCGTAGCGCACGCTGGCCCGTTCCACGGTCACGGCCGTGCCGGTCGCCCGGGCCACCCCCTCGGCGGCCGTGGCCAGCCGCTCCGCCAGTTCGTCCAGGGCGGCCGTCGTCAGCGCCCGCAGCCCGAACCGCCCCTCGGCGTACTCCGGGACGATGTTCGTGGCCGTGCCGCCGTGCGTGATGATGCCCTGCACGTGCGAACCCTCCGGCAGCCGCCGGCCGATCACCGACAGGACGTTGAACAGCTCGATCAGCGCCGCCAGCGCGTCGATGCCCTCGGTCGGATTGCCCGTCGGATGCGCGGCCCGGCCCCGGAAGGCGACCCGGTACTGCTCCTGCGCGGTCAGCGGGGCCCGCACCCAGTCGTACACCCCGGGGTGGAACATCAGAGCCGCGTCCACCCCGTCGAAGACGCCCGCCTCCACCTCCAGCGCCTTGCCGCCACCGCCCTCCTCGGCCGGCGTGCCCACCGCGAGGACCGTGCCCGGGGCGTTGTCCCACACGGCGTTCAGGACCAGGGCCGCACCGAGTCCGGCCGCCGCGATCAGGTTGTGGCCGCAGGCGTGGCCGAGGCCGGGCAGCGCGTCGTACTCCAGCGGGAAGGCCACCACCGGTCCTCCCCGGCCCGAGCGGGCCGTGAACGCCGTCGGCAGTCCCGCCGCCTCGCGCCGCACCTCGAAGCCCGCGCCCTCCAGCTCGCCGGTGAGCAGCGCCGCCGCCCGGTGCTCGTCGAACGCGGTCTCCGGGTCCGCGTGCAGCGTCGACGCCACGGACCACAGCGCGTCGGCGCGCCGTGCGACCTCTTCCCCGATCCGGTGGTACAGCGACACGAGCCCTCCTCGGTGCGGCGGTGTGCTCCGTGCCGGGCCGGGTTCCACCCGGACGGCCCCCGACACCGGGCGGCCGGGTTTGGGCCGCTCCCGCGGTGCAACACGGTGGGTGCGGAACCGACCAGTTCAGGAGGCAGCCATGGACCACTCCCGCGTACCCGTGCTGGAGGCTCTGCAGGAGTTCCGGCGACGAGGGGACGTGGTGTTCGGGCCTCCCGGGCACAAGCAGGGCCGGGGGACCGATCCGCGGGTGGCCGAGATCCTCGGGCTGGACGTGTTCCGTTCGGACGTCCTCACCCTCAACGGGCTGGACGACCGCCGCCAGTCCCAGGGCGTGCTGGAGCAGGCGCAGGAGCTGATGGCCGACGCGGTCGGCGCCGACCAGGCGTTCTTCTCCACCTGCGGCAGCTCCCTGTCGGTCAAGACCGCGATGCTCGCCGTCGCCGGGCCGGGAGAGAAGCTGCTGCTGTCCCGCAACGCCCACAAGTCGGTCATCGCCGCCGTGATCATCAACGGTGTGGAGCCCGTCTGGGTGCACCCGAAGTTCGACGGCGAACGGCACATGGCCCATCCGCCGGAGGCCGACGACGTCCGCGACCGGCTGCGCGAACACCCGGACGCCAAGGGCATGCTGCTGATCACTCCCACCGACTGGGGAACCTGCGCCGACGTGCGCGCGGTCGCCGACGTCTGCCACGCCGCCGACGTCCCGCTCATCGTGGACGAGGCGTGGGGCGCCCATCTGCCCTTCCACCCGGGCCTGCCCGTCTGGGGCATGGACGCGGACGCCGACCTCGTCGTCACCAGCGTCCACAAGATGGGCGGCGCCATCGAGCAGAGTTCGGTCTTCCACCTCCAGGGCGACCGGATCTCACCTGCCGTGCTCAAGCAGCGCGAGGACCTGCTCGGCACCACCAGCGCCTCCTGCCTGGTCTACGCCGCCCTCGACGGCTGGCGGCGGCAGATGGTCGAGCAGGGGCACGACCTGCTGGACGCGGCCGTGCACCGCGCCGAGCGCGTCCGGGCCGAGCTGCGGGAGCTGCCCGGACTGCGGGTGATGGGCGGCGAGATCATCGAACAGGGGCTGGCCGCCGAGTTCGACCCGCTGAAGATCGTCGTCGACGTACGGGACCTCGGCATCAGCGGCATGCAGGCGACCGAGTGGCTGCGCGCGAACTGCCACGTCGACATGGGCGGCTCGGACACCTGCCGGATCACCGCCTCCATCACCCATTCAGACGACGAGCAGACCGAGAAACTGCTGGTGGAATCCGTGCGTTCCCTGGTGGAGCGCGCGGACACCATCGAGCGGCGCCCGGCCGTGCGCCTGCCCGAGCCGCACACCCTGGAACCGGAACAGGCGATCCTGCCCCGGGACGCCTTCTTCGGCCCCGCCGAACAGGTGCCCGCGGAACGGGCCGTGGGCCGGATCGCCGCCGAGATGCTCAGCCCCTACCCGCCGGGCGTGCCGGTCGTGGCCCCCGGCGAGGTCATCACCGAGGAGATCGTCGACTATCTGCGCAGCGGCATCGCCCACGGCTTCCTCGTGCCGGACGCGACGGACTCCTCCCTGGAAACCCTGCGCGTCGTCGCCCGTACCTGACCGGCCGGTGCCGCGCGCCTTCCGAACTGCGCCCCGCCGGGTCAGCGCCTAGGGTGGCGGATGCGGGCGGCCGGATACCGGCGGCCCGCGCCCGGGTCGAGAAGCCGGCCTGCCGATGTCGGACGTGCGCGGCAGGAGGTGGTGGCCCGGCCGGCGGTTCCCGGGCCGGACCAGCGCGTCCGGCGGGCCTGCCCTCCCGGCAACTCGAGTAGGAGACGGCCCGACTTCACCCCGACCGGGAACTCCCCGAGTTCCCGGTTTCGGACGCCCCGGCCCGGGGACCCCGGTACGAGGCCGCCGTCGGCCCCGCCACCCGGGACCCACCCGACGCAGGCCAAGGTGCCGGCCGTACGCCCCCGGCGCGGCCTCCGCGCATCGGACCCCGCTCGTCCGTGCCGGGCCCGCCCCCGTGACCAGCGAAGGAATTGCCACAGATGAGCGAGACGAACCCCCTGAAGCGAGCCGCCGACAAGGTGGCGGACGCCCTCCAGGGCGGAGCCAAGGGCCCCGAGGACGGCATTCCGGGCAAGCCGGGACCGCAGTCCCCGCCGGTCGCCGAGCCGACCAGCCCCCACGAGCCGTTCCCGCCCAAGCCCGACCAGACCGGCCCCGACACCGTCTCCCCGACCGGCCAGCCGACCGGCGCCGACCAGGCACGGATGGCACAGAGCGGCAGCTATCTGACCACCGCCCAGGGCACCCGGCTGCACGACACCGACCACTCCCTCAAGGCCGGGCCGCGCGGCCCGGTGCTGCTGCAGGACCACCACCTGCGGGAGAAGGTCATGCACTTCGACCACGAGCGCATCCCCGAGCGCGTGGTCCACGCCCGCGGCGCCGGGGCGCACGGGGTGTTCCGCAGCTACGGCACCGCGGCGAACGTGACGAAGGCGGCGTTCCTCGCCGAGGACATCGAGACACCGGTGTTCGTCCGCTTCTCCACCGTGCTCGGCTCCCGGGGCTCCTCCGACACCGTCCGCGACACCCGGGGCTTCGCGACCAAGTTCTACACCAGCGAGGGCGTCTTCGACCTCGTCGGCAACAACATGCCGGTCTTCTTCATCCAGGACGCCATCAAGTTCCCGGACGTCATCCACGCCGGCAAGCCGCACCCCGACCGGGAGATCCCGCAGGCGCAGAGCGCCCACGACACCTTCTGGGACTTCGTCACCCTGCACACCGAGGCCGCCCACCACACCCTGTGGAACATGTCCGACCGGGGCATCCCGCGCTCGTACCGCACGATGGAGGGCTTCGGCGTCCACACCTTCCGCCTGGTCAACGCCGCCGGCGAGACCACGCTGGTGAAGTTCCACTGGAAGCCGAAGCTGGGCGTGCACTCCCTGGTGTGGGAGGAGGCCCAGATCATCAACGGCGTCGACCCCGACTTCCACCGCCGGGACCTCGCCGACGCCATCGAGGCGGGCGCCTATCCGCAGTGGGAGTTCGGCATCCAGACCTTCCCCGACACCCCCGATCAGACCTTCGAGGGCATCGACCTGCTGGACCCGACCAACATCGTCCCCGAGGAACTGGCCCCCGTGCAGCCGATCGGGCTGCTCACCCTCGACCGCAACCCGTCGAACTTCTTCGCCGAGACCGAGCAGGTCGCCTTCCACGTCGGCCACCTCGTCCCCGGCATCGACATCACCGACGACCCGCTCCTCGCGGGCCGGCTCTTCTCCTACCTGGACACCCAGATCACCCGCCTGGCCGGCCCGAACTTCTCGCAGATCCCGATCAACCGGCCGCACGCGCCCGTCAACGACATGCACCGCGACGGCTTCCACCAGTCGGCCGTCCACCGCGGCGTGGCACCCTACCGGCCCAACTCTCTGGACGGCGGATGCCCGTTCACCGCGGGCGCCGACCTCGGCGCGTACATCGAAACGCCCGTACGCGTCCCCGAGGCGACCAAGGTCCGCGAGGCACCCGAGTCGTTCGGCGACCACTTCAGCCAGCCGCGCCGGTTCTGGCTGAGCATGAGCCCGCCGGAGCGCGAGCACATCATCGGCGCCTACACCTTCGAGCTGGGCAAGTGCTACGAAGTGGCCATCCGGGAACGGGCGTTGCAGGTCCTGGCCAACATCGACCCGGAGCTGTGCGCGGGCGTCGCGGCCGGCCTCGGCCTGCCCGCGCCCGAGCCCACCGTGCCCCTCGCCGACGTCCGGCCCAGCCCGGCCCTCTCCCAGATCGGGCACACCTGGCCCACCGACGGCCGGATCATCGGCATCCTCACCGGTCCCGACGGCGACCTCGACGGCGTACGGGCCGTACGCCAGGCGATCCTCGACGGCGGCATGGTCCCGCTGGTCGTCGCCCCGGTCGGCGGCACCCTCGGCGACGGCGACGGCGCCCTGACCGTCCAGCGGACCTACGCCACCGCGCGCTCCGTGGAGTTCGACGCGGTGCTGGTGGCGGGCACCCCCGGCGTGGGCGCCGACGCCTACGGCGCCCGCGACGCCAAGGCCGGCCAGCCCACCGCCGGTCCCACCACCCCCGACCCCCGGGTGGGGCTGCTGCTGGGCGAGGCGTTCCGGCACGGCAAGGCCATCGGCGCGGCCAAGGGCGGCGAGGCGGCCCTGGAGGCGGCCGGCATCCCGCTGGACGCGCCCGGTGTGATCGCCGGGGACACCGCCACCGGCGTGCTCCAGGAGATCACCCGGCTGCTCGGCGCGCACCGGGTCTGGGAACGCTTCCCGTCCGCCGCCTGACCGGCCGGACGAGGGAATGTCCGGGCAGGGGCTGCCCGAACGGCGCACCAGCGGAGGCGGACGGCGCGCGCCACGGGTGAGATGGAAGCGTCCCGACGTTCAACCAGTGAGGCAGAACATGCGTCTTCGCAGCTTGGCCACCACGACCGTCATCACAGCAGCCCTTGCCCTGGCCGGCACGGCCACCGCCGTCGCCTCCGACGGCGGCGGCCCGACGACCGTCGGCGTCGCCGCGAACAGCCCCGGCGTCCTGTCCGGCAACGTCATCCAGGTGCCGATCAACGTCCAGGCCAATGTGTGCGGCAACAGCATCAACATCATCGGACTGTTGAACCCTGCCTTCGGCAACGCCTGCGCCAACAAGTGACGCCCGCCGTGCGCCGGCCCCCGCGACCGAGGGCCGGCGCACGGCCGTTCACGCACACGTGGTGCGGCACAGCAACAGGCATATGTCGTCGTCGTGTTCGGAGTCGCGCAGCATCGGCTCGAGCAGCCCGTCGGCCGCCGCGTCCAGATCCGCCAGTTCCCGGGCGCGGAGCGTCTGCATGGTCCGGGCGAGCCGGTCGATGCCCGCGTCGATCCCGGCGGACCGCCGCTCCACCAGACCGTCGGTGTACAGCGCGAGGACGGACCCGGCCGACAGCTCGACGGTGTGCTCCTCGTACTCGTACGGCAGCGGAACCCCCAGCATGATCCCGGGCTTCTCCTCCAGCACCCGCACCTCGCCCCGGGGCCCGCGGGCCACGGCCGGCGGATGTCCCGCGGCGGCCCACACCACCTCCGGCCGACCGGGCGTGAACCGGGCGATGGCACAGGTCGCGTACAGCTCGGGCTGCTGGTGGCGCAGCATCCGGTGCAGCAGGGTGAGGATCCGCGCCGGGCCGTTGCCCTCGACGGCGTAGGCGCGCAGCGCGGTACGCAACTGGCCCATGATGACCGCCGCGCGCAGCCCGTGCCCCGTGACGTCGCCTATCACCGCCAGCACACTGCCGTCCGGCTGCGAGAACGCGTCGTACCAGTCGCCGCCGATGTTCAGGCCGTGCGTCGCCGGAAGATAGCGGGCCGCCAGATCCAGGCCCGGGACGGCGGGCAGCTCGGTCAGCTGGGCCCGTTGCAGGGCCTCGGCGACATCGCGGTGCTGCTCGTACTGGCGGGCGTTGTCCAGCGCGATGCCCGCCCGCCGGGCCAGCTCCAGCAGCATCACGGTGGTATCCGGGTCGAAGCGGTCGCCCGGCGCGGCCAGCGTCAGCACCCCCTGCACCGTGCGCGCGCCCAGCGGCAGGCACAGCAACGGCCGGTCGGGGGAGAGGGCCGAGGCCGGCAGGTCGTCCACGCCCGGCAGCTCGCCGGGGTGCGGGCCCGCGTGCTGCGGGCGGCCGGTGCGCGCCGCCGTCACCGCGGCCGCCGCCCGCTCGCCCGGCGGGGTCCGCTCGTCGTCCACCAGCCACACGTCGACGTGCCGGGCGTACTCCGGGACCAGCAGCTCGGGCAGCCGGCGCAGGATGTCCTCGTGCTCCAGGGAGGCGTGCAGCACCGCGCTCGCGTTGGCCAGGAAGGTCAGCAGCCGGCGGGCGTTCTCCGCCTCGGCGCGGGCCGCCCGCTCGGCGTCCAGCAGCTCGCGCTGCGCCAGCGCCGCCGCCTCCAGCTCGGCGTGCAGCGCCAGCACGCCCTGGTTGGTCTGGTGCAGCTCCTCGCGGTGCAGCCGCAGCAGCTCCTCCGTCTCGGCGAGGCTCGTCAGCACGGCGGCGGTGTCCTCGTCGGCGCCGAGCAGCGCCTCGGTGAGCGAGCCGTCGTCCGGGCGGGGCGCGGCGGTCACCCCGGCGGGGCAGTCGAGCGTGTGCCGCCAGGGCTCCGGGCCGCCCAGTGCCACGTCCAGCCGGCCGTCCGCCGCGGCGGTCACGGTCAGTTCCGCGCCGCCCGCGTCCAGGGCGTGCCGCAGCCGGATGCCGAGCGCGCTGAGGAAGCGGGCCCGGTCGAGCGCGGCCACCCCGGCGTCCGCGGCGAGGCGCGCCAGCCGGGCGCGGGCGCGGGCCGCGTCGGCGGCGGAGGCGATGGGCCAGGTGTCGTGGGCGGCGGTCATGGGGTGGAGGTTCCGCGGTCGGGGGCCAGGACGGCCACGCTGGTGTCGTCGCGGGCGGGACGGGCGGGGCTGCCCGCGTCGCGCAGGATCGCCGCGGCCACCACCGACGGGTCGCGGGCGAGCAAGGCGGGGTCCTCCGGCGGGGTCCACCGGCTGGGCAGACCGTCGCTGTGCAGTACGAGCAGGCTGTCCGGGCGCCACGGCAGCCGGCGCACCGGGACGCGTGCCGGGAAGTAGGCACCGACGATGCCCGGATGGGACACCAGGGACGTCCAGGCCTTTTCGCCGCGCACCCGGGCGGCGACGTTGCCGACGCCGGCGAAGCTGAGTTCCGCCCGTTCCGTGTCCACCTGGGCCACCGAGACCGCGGCGCCCCGGGTGGGCCGCAGCGCCGTGTGCAGCCGGCGCAGGATGTCCGCGGGCGGCAGATGCCCGGCGCGGCGCAGCTCCTCCACCGCCGTGGCGGAGGCGTGCGCGGCCTTCGGACCGTGCCCGAGACCGTCCGCGAGCAGCAGCGTCAGCAGCCTCCCGGCGCGCACCCAGGCCCAGGCGTCACCGCACTGTCCGGCCTCACCGAGGGAGACCGTGATCCCGCCCGCGGGCAGTGGTGCCGGGGCGGCACCGCGCTTGCGGGGCTCCGGGTCGATCCGGGCCGCCGCCACCGTGCCCCGGCCGGGCCTGCTGTACAGCTGGAAGGCGTTGGCGCTGCGCCGGCAGCTGCCGAGCCCCGCGCCGAGCGAGCCGTCGGCGGTGGAGTAGCCGTCGCGCTGCGCGGCGTCCACGTCGGGGATGCCCGGCCCGTGGTCGAGCGCGTACAGCTGGACCGACGCTCCCGGGCCGCCGGCCGGCGGATCGACCAGGTTGACCACCATGTGGCCGCCGCCGGCGTGCTTGAGCAGATTGGTCGCCAGCTCGGTGGCGACCAGCTCCGCCGCCGCCGTCCGCGAGGAGGCCAGGCCCGAGTCGTCGCACGCCTCCCGGGCCGCCAGCCGGGCGTCCCGCACCCGGGTGGAGTCGTGCACCGGGATTTCCCACACCCGGCTCATCGCACCCCCGGACGGGACCCGGGCACCTGGGTCACCCAGGCCACGGCCGTGACGGCCGTGCCCCGGCCCGGCTCGGTGTCCACGCTGAACTCGTGCACCAGCCGCTTCGCTCCGCTCAGTCCCAACCCGAGGCCGCCGCCGGAGGTGTACCCGTCGGTCATGGCCAGTTCCAGGTCGCGGATGCCCGGACCGTCGTCGATGAAACACATCCGCAGACCCCGGGCCCGCCCGTTGTCCAGCGGCGTGATCTCCACCCGTCCGCCACCGCCGTGCACCAGCGTGTTGCGGGCCAGCTCGCTCGCCGCCGTGACCAGCTTCGTCTGCTGCACCAGGCCGAAGCCCAGCTCCGCCGCGCACTGCCGCACGTGCTGCCGCACCCAGGCCAGGTCCGCGTCCGAGCCGATGGGCAGGCTCTTCGCGGACACCCGGCCGGACCGCTGCATCAGCTCCCCCTCTGGGAGAGCAGTTCCATGGCACGGTCGACGTCCAGCGCGGTCACCAGCCCGGGAAGCGTGAGCCCCAGCTCGACCAGGGTGATCGCCACGGCGGGCCGCATCCCCGCCAGGACCGTACGGGCCGCCAGCAGCCGGGCCGTGGAGGCGATCTCCGCGAGCACCCGGCCGAGGAAGGAGTCGACGATGTCCACTCCGGAGATGTCGATCACCACTCCGGTGACCCGGTCCGAGGCGATGCGCTCGGTGATGTCCTGTTGCAGCTGTTCGGCCATGCCGTCGTGCAGCTCGCCCTGCAGGGAGACCAGCAGCACGTCGCCGAGGGCGAGCACCGGGACGGAGGAGGGCTGAGCGGGAAAGGGCTGGTTCACCGGGCACTCGCATCCGCGTGCGCCCGGGACACCTCGATCCCCTGCCGGCCGAGCGCATAGGCGAGCGCATCGGCCAGCGAGGACCGGGTGAGGACCGACCCCAGGTCGATGCCGAGCTGCACGATGGTCTGCGCGATGGCCGGGCGGATCCCGGAGACGATGCACTCGGCGCCCATCAGCCGGGCCGCGGCCACCGTCTTCATCAGGTGCTGCGCCACCAGCGAGTCCACCGTCGGCACCCCGGTGATGTCCAGGATGGCGTACCGGGCCCGCTGGTCGACGATCGCCTCCAGCAGCGACTCCATCACGACCTGGCTGCGCGCGCTGTCCAGGGTGCCGATCAGCGGCACGGCGACCGTGCCCTCCCACAGCTTGATCACCGGCGTGGCCACTTCGAGCAGCTGCTGCCGCTGCCGCTCGATCAGCTCCGTGTTCGCGTCCAGCGCCGTCTCCATCACCACCAGCCGCAGCGTGCCCAGCAGCAGGGTCAGCGCCAGCACGCACTCCTGGGCCTGCGGGGCGGCGGGGTCGGCGAACTCCTCGCGCAGCAGCTCCATCACGGGCAGCCGCAGCGCGGCCACCTCGTCGGCGATCTGGGACGGGGCGTAACCGGAACGGGCCCGGTTCTGCGTCATCCGCCCCAACTGGTCGCGCACCGGTGTGAAGCCGGGCGCCCCGATGTCCTCCAGCCGTCCGCCGGCGGCCACCTCGGACAGCGCGTCCACCACCGCCGTGCACGCCTCGACCGCCTCGTCACGGGAGACGGTGAAGACCGAGCGGAACAGAGGCGTGTCGGCCCAGCGCTGGGCGATCTGCTCTTTGCGCTGTTCCAGGAAGGAACTCACCATCCGGGCTGCCGATACGGCCGGGTCCTGCTCGGGCACTGTCATCCTCTCCTCTCGCACGCAAAGGTGCGCCGGTCGGCCGGCTCCGGCGAGCCGATCATTGCCGACCGTCCACCGTAGCGACCGGTGTCCGGCCGGGCCAAACCGCTCCCGGCACCGCCGCCGGACCACCGCTGCCCAGGTCGTGGACGAGGGGCCCGGCGGGACGGGTGGGCGGCCGGGGCGGTGCCCCGGTCCGTGGTCCGCGTACGTCGGCTCGGCTCCTTCGGTGCGTTCGGCTGCGGCCGGTCCGTCGGTGCGCGCCGCCGGACCGGTGTCGGTCAGGCGCTTACCCCGAAACCCGCGGACCTCTCCTCGAAGTCGCCTACGTCACCCGCGCGTGCGACCGGGCCCTGCGGCGGAAGGCGCGGGCGGCACGGGGTGCGGCGGCCGGAGGAGGACGGAGGAATGGCCGAAAAAAGCCTCCGGTTCCGGCTGGAAACGGTGGGTCCGTCAGTCGCGCGCCGGTGCCGGGGCCTCCCGGCGGGCCGGTACCGGGTCCCGCCGCGGGCCGGGCCGGCGGCGGCGCAGCAGCAGGCGCCGGGCCGGGCGCTCCACCGCCTCGTACAGCACCCAGGACAGGCCGAGCGAGACCGCGAACGCGGCCGCGCCGGCCGTCAGCCCCGCCAGGACGCCGAACCGCGGCTTCGTGCCCAGCAGCGTCGTCGCGGCGCGCAGTACCAGCAGGTGGACCATGTAGAAGGCGAACGACAGCTCGCCGAGCCGCACCATCCGCGCGCCGCGCCACAGCGACGGCAGCCCGCGCAGGTCCGCTACGGCCGCCGCCGGGATGAGCAGCGCGAACCCGGCGAGGGTGCACGCGGTGGCCGAGTAGCCGGCAGTGACCTGCGGGACCAGGAAGTAGCCGATGACGGCCAGCGCGAGCGACGCCTCCAGCCCCGGTCCGCGCCAGCGGCCCAGCAGCACCAGCCGCGCGGTGACCGCGCCGAGCACGAACTCGGGCAGCCGCGCGGCGGGGAACGAGTAGACCGGGTGCGTCCACCAGTGGTGGGCGTCCGTCCAGGCCAGCAGCAGGACCACGGCCACCGACAGCCCGCCGAGCGCGGTCGCGCCGCGCGCCCCGAGCCGGCGCAGCAGCAGGATCAGGGCCGGGAAGGCGGCGTAGAAGAACGCCTCGCAGGCCAGGGACCAGCTCACCGGGTTCAGCGTCTGCCACCACGGCTGCCACCACGAGTGCAGCAGCAGCGCGTTCGCCAGGGCCTGCTCCGGCGTCGGCAGCGCCCGGTGCGTCAGCGCGCACGCCATGACCAGCGCGACGACGAGAGTGACCAGGTGCACCGGGTACACCCGCGCGATACGCCGCCGCCAGAAGGCGAGCGCGCGGTCGCGGGGCCGCGCCGACCAGGTCAGCACGAATCCCGACAGGACGAAGAAGAACGACACTCCGGTGGCCCCGGCGCCGAAGCCCCAGGACATCAGGCGGCCGCCCGTGCCGCCGAACCAGCCGAAGTTGTGCACGTGCAGCCCGAACACCAGCAGCGCCGCCATCCAGCGCAGCCCGGTGAGGGACGGCAGGGAGGACGGGACGGCCGGTGCGGGGGGCCCGGCGGCCGTCGCGCCGGTCCGGGCGGGCGGCATCCGGAGCGCCCGGGGCGTCGCCGTGGTCATCGCATCACCTGCCGCAGGAGAATCGCGTGGGGCATGAAGGGGTACGTTGCCCGTCCGGCCCCGGTCCCTCACGCCGCTCGCCGAACTTCACACCGCTGCCGAACGACGCGGCACGGCCGATCCCACGGACGGCGCACCGGGCGCGCCCGCCCGGGTGACGACACCGGCTGTGGTCCGCACGCCGGCCGGGCCCGGGCCGCCGCGGCGGGTGAGGGCACCAGGCGGCGCAGAGGACCACCGGCGTCCCTCTCGACGGCCGGGTCCGGGAGCCGATGGTGCGGGCCCGCGCGCGACCCGTGCGAAACCGGTGTGAACAGGGCCTCGCGGACGGCCGTTCGTCGCCCGGACGAGGCCAGAATTGCATCCTTCGTTTTCTTGAACCTCTCGTGTTTATGACGGTAGGTTCAGCGCATGTCCGCCTCCCCGAGACCGACCACCGCCGAGGAACTCCGCGGTGCCGGCCTGCGCGTGACGGCAGCTCGCGTCGCGCTGCTGGAGACCGTCCGGGACGGTGACCACCTCGGCGTCGAGGCGATCGCCTCCGGTGTCCGCGATCGTGTAGGCCACATCTCCCTGCAAGCCGTCTACGAGGCCCTGCACGCGCTGACCGCGGCGGACCTGGTGCGCCGTATCGAGCCGGCCGGCCACCCGGCCCGGTACGAGGGACGCGTGGGGGACAACCACCACCACATCGTGTGCCGGTCCTGCGGAGCCGTCGCCGACGTCGACTGTGCCGTCGGCGACGCGCCCTGCCTGACCGCCTTGGACGACCGGGGCTTCGCCATCGACGAGGCCGAGGTCGTGTACTGGGGCCTGTGCCCCGACTGTTCCACCGGCCGCAGTTCCTGAGCACCGAGTTCCGCACAGTTCGGAAGGATTGCCATGACCGAGAACCACGACGCGATCGTCACAGACGCGAAGTCGGAGGAGAGCGGCGGCTGCCCCGTCGCGCACGACCGGGCCCTGCACCCGACCCAGGGCGGCGGAAACCGCCAGTGGTGGCCGGAGCGGCTCAATGTGAAGATCCTCGCCAAGAACCCCGCCGTGGCCAACCCGCTCGACGAGGACTTCGACTACGCGGAGGCCTTCAAGGCCCTGGACCTCGCGGCCGTGAAGCGGGACATCGCCGAGGTGCTCACCACGTCGCAGGACTGGTGGCCCGCCGACTTCGGCAACTACGGCCCGCTGATGATCCGTATGGCCTGGCACAGCGCGGGCACCTACCGCATCAGCGACGGCCGCGGCGGCGCCGGCGCCGGCCAGCAGCGCTTCGCCCCGCTCAACAGCTGGCCGGACAACGGCAACCTGGACAAGGCCCGCCGGCTGCTGTGGCCGGTCAAGAAGAAATACGGCCAGAGCATCTCCTGGGCCGACCTGCTGATCCTCACCGGCAACGTCGCGCTGGAGACGATGGGCTTCAAGACCTTCGGCTTCGGCGGCGGCCGCGAGGACGTCTGGGAGCCGGAGGAGGACGTCTACTGGGGTCCCGAGACCACCTGGCTGGACGACAAGCGCTACACCGGCGACCGTGAGCTGGAGAACCCGCTCGGCGCCGTCCAGATGGGCCTGATCTACGTCAACCCCGAGGGCCCGAACGGCAACCCGGACCCGGTCGCCGCGGCCCGCGACATCCGTGAGACGTTCCGCCGCATGGCGATGAACGACGAGGAGACCGTCGCGCTGATCGCCGGCGGCCACACCTTCGGCAAGACCCACGGCGCCGGCCCCGCCGACCACGTCGGCGCCGACCCGGAGGCCGCCGGCCTGGAGGAGGCGGGCCTCGGCTGGCGCAGCACCTACGGCACCGGCAAGGGCGCGGACGCCATCACCTCCGGCCTGGAGGTCACCTGGACCAGCACCCCGACCCAGTGGAGCAACGGGTTCTTCAAGAACCTCTTCGAGTACGACTACGAGCTGGAGCAGAGCCCGGCCGGTGCCCACCAGTGGGTGGCCAAGGACGCCCCGGAGATCGTGCCCGACGCGCACGACCCGGAGAAGAAGCACCGCCCGCGGATGCTCACCACCGACCTGGCGCTGCGCTTCGACCCGGTCTACGAGCCGATCTCCCGCCGGTTCTACGAGAACCCGGAGGAATTCGCGGACGCCTTCGCCCGCGCCTGGTACAAGCTGACCCACCGCGACATGGGCCCCAAGTCCCTGTACCTCGGCCCCGAGGTCCCGCAGGAGACGCTGCTCTGGCAGGACCCGCTGCCGGAGCGCGAGGGCGAGCTGATCGACGACGCCGACATCGCCGCCCTGAAGACCAAGCTGCTCGACTCGGGGCTGTCCGTGTCCCAGCTGGTCACCACCGCGTGGGCGTCCGCGTCCACGTTCCGCGCCAGCGACAAGCGCGGCGGCGCCAACGGCGCCCGCATCCGCCTCGCCCCGCAGCGCGGCTGGGAGGTCAACGAGCCCGACCAGCTGGCCCAGGTGCTGCGCACCCTGGAAGGCATCCAGCGGGACTTCAACGCCTCCTCCGGCGCCAAGAAGGTCTCGCTGGCCGACCTCATCGTCCTCGGCGGTGCCGCCGCCGTGGAGAAGGCCGCCAAGGAGGGCGGCTTCGCGATCGAGGTGCCCTTCACCCCGGGCCGCGTGGACGCCGGCGAGGAGCACACCGACGCCGAGTCCTTCGAGGCGCTGGAGCCGGCCGCGGACGGCTTCCGCAACTACCTCGGCAAGGGCAACCGCCTGCCCGCCGAGTACCTGCTGCTCGACCGCGCCAACCTGCTGAGCCTGAGCGCGCCCGAGACGACCGCGCTCGTCGGCGGTCTGCGCGTCCTCGGCGCCACCTACCAGCAGTCGCAGCTCGGCGTCCTCACCAAGACGCCCGGCGTCCTCACCAACGACTTCTTCGTCAACCTGCTCGACATGGGCATCCAGTGGAAGGCGACGTCCGAGGACCAGACCACCTTCGAGGGCCGGGACGCGAGCACCGGCGAGGTGAAGTGGGCCGGCAGCCGCGCCGACCTCGTCTTCGGCTCCAACTCCGAGCTGCGCGCCCTCGCCGAGGTGTACGCCAGTGACGACGCGAAGGAGAAGTTCGTGAAGGACTTCGTCGCCGCGTGGAACAAGGTCATGAACGCGGACCGGTTCGACCTCGTCTGACCGATCCGCCCGCTCCGGCCGGCTGAACAGCGCGTCCGGGTCCGCCCTTCGGGGCGGGCCCGGACGTCTCGTTTCGCCGCTCGGTGTCCGGTGTCAGCGGCCGAGGGCCGCCGCGCCCGCCTGCGCGTACCGCTCGTCCAGGTCGCCCGACGGCGCGCCCGCCACGCCGATGCCCGCCACCGGCGCGCCCTGGGCGGTGACCGGGGTGCCGCCCGCGAGGAACAGCGTGCCCGGGATGTCCTTCAGGTTCGGCGCCTGCGCCAGCCGCTCGGCCAGCTTCGAGGTCGGCGCGTTCCAGGAGACCGCGGTGTACGCCTTGCGCTGCGCGGACTCGTACGACTGCGGGCCGGCGCCGTCCCCGCGCAGGGTGACCACGGTGTTGCCGTTGCGGTCGACGACGGCCACGGACACCTGCCGGCCGTCCTTCTCGGCCGCCTCCAGCGCGGCACGCGCCGCCTTGGCCGCCGCGTCCACACTCAGGTGCCTGCTCTGGGTCAGCTCGCCGCCCCGGGCCGCCACGGGCGCGGCTGCGGGCGTGGCGTCGGCGGAGCCGGCCGCGTTGGCGGCCACCGTGCCGACGGCACCGGCCCCGACGACGGCCAGGGCGGCGCCGCCCACCAGGACGCGGGTACGGGAGGACGGCTTCTTGCGACTGGGCATGCTGGGGAACCTTCCGGTCGGGCCTCGGGTGGACGGCGGGATCGCCTTCCGGAACCGATCCTGGTGCCGGACGGGGCCGCGCCGCGTCGGTGGACCGGTTGCCCGCGGGGTCATCCGATCGGATGACCCCGCGGCCTCCGCACCTGGGCACAATGGAGGGTGTTTGCCCAGTTCAGCGCGGATCCGAGGGAGGTGCCGGGAGTGGGCGTACCCGAGCGCGACGACACCCGGGCCCTCACCGTCGTCATGCACACGGCGTTCTTCGTGCTGCTGTCCGCGTCCGTCGTCCGCTACCTGGTCCGGCACGCCGAGGGACCGCATACCCCCTGGGTGATCGTCCTGTCCGCGCTGCTCGCCGTGCTCTACGTCCTCGGCCCGGCCCTCGGCACCCGTCCCACGCCCCGCCGGCTGACCTGGCTCGGCCTGGTCGTGGCGGCCTGGGCGCTGCTCGTCGTGCTGGCCCCGAGCTTCGCCTGGTGCGCGGTCCCGCTCTTCTACACCGGGCTGCGCACGCTCCCGCCGCGCGCCGCGATCTTGTTGGTGGCGCTGCTGACCGCGCTCGCGGTGGCCGCCCAGCTCGGCCTGGCGGGCTGGCCGGACCCGAACGTGCTGCTGGCCCCGCCCGCGGTGGCCGCCGTCGCCACCACCGTGTTCGTCGTCATGCAGCGCCAGGCGGCCCGCCAGGACGTCCTGATCGACGACCTGGTCCGCACCCGGCGCGAGCTGGCCGCCACCGAGCGCCGCGAGGGCACCCTCGCCGAGCGCGAACGGCTCGCCCGGGAGATCCACGACACCCTCGCGCAGGGCCTGTCCAGCCAGCGCATGCTGCTCCAGGCGGCCGACCGGCTGTGGGACACCGCCCCCGGCACGGCCCGCGACCACGTCCGCACGGCGGCGGACATCGCCGAGCGCAGCCTCGCCGAGGCCCGCCGCTTCGTCCACGACCTGGCCCCGGCCGACCTGGCCGAGGGCGGCGGCCTGCTCCGCGCCCTGCGCGCCGTGGCCGAGCGCGAGACGACACCGGAACTCACCGTCCGCGTCCACACCGAGGGCAGCCCGCCCGAGCCGCTGCCCGCGCCGGTGGAGTCCGCCCTGCTGCGCATCGCGCAGGGCGCCCTCGCCAACGTCCGCGAACACGCGGCGGCCCGCACCGCCACCCTCACCCTGACCTGCCTGGACGACCAGATCATGCTGGACGTCACCGACGACGGCCGCGGCTTCGACCCGCGCACTCCCGCCGCCTTCGGCTCCGGGCCGGCCGCGGAGGGGCGCGGGCACGGCCTGCCCGCCATCCGCGCCCGCCTGCGCCAGCTCGGCGGCACCCTCACCATCGAGTCGGCACCGGGCGAGGGCACCGCGCTGTCGGCGGCGATCCCCTTGGAGCCGAGATGACCCACACCCCCGCGCAGGCCACCCGGACACCGGTGCGCATCCTCGTCTGCGACGACCACGCCGTCGTACGCGCCGGACTGCTGGCACTGCTGCACAGCGCTCCGGACATCGAGGTCGTCGGCGAGGCGGGCAGCGGCGAGGAGGCGCTCGCGCTCGCCCGCAGGACCGCCCCGGACGTCGTGCTGATGGACCTGCAACTGGGCGAGGGCATCGACGGCGTCGAGACCACCCGCCGGCTGCGCGCCGAGCCGCCCGCCCCGCACGTCCTGGTCCTCACCACCTACGACACCGACGCCGACGTCACGCGCGCCGTCGAGGCGGGTGCCACCGGCTATCTGCTGAAGGCCGAGCGCGCCGAGGACCTGTTCACGGCGATCCACGCCGCCGCCCAGGGCCGCCCGGCGCTCTCGCCCCCGGTCGCCGACCGCGTGATGTCCCGGCTGCGCAACCCGCGCCCCACCCTCACCCCCCGGGAACGCGACATCCTCGCCCACCTCTCCCGCGGCCTGTCCAACCACGCCATCGCCCGCGCCCTCTACATCAGCGAGGCCACCGTCAAGACGCATCTGCGCCGCATCTACGACAAACTCGGCGTGGACACCCGGGCGGGCGCGGTGGCGGTGGCGAAGGAACAGCGCCTGCTGCCCTGAGCCACCGGACGGCGCTGGCACCAACTAGCCCCGCAGCGCCTCGAACGCCTCCCGCGCCGCCGCACCGATGGCCAGGTCGATGTCCGGCGCCAGCCCCGCGCGGCGGTTGCCGCGGGTGAGCGCCGCCATCGCCACCCGCTCCCCGGAGTCCGCCTCGACGACCCCTATCTCGTGCCGCAGATGCAGGAACGTACCGGTCTTGCCGCTCCACCGCAGCGTGTCCGCGCGCAGGTCGCTCGCCAGCCGGTGGGTGAAGACCTGGTGACCCATCAGCCGGCGCAGCTCGGCCGTCGCCCGGGGAGAGGCGATCTCGTCGCGCCACACCCGCTGGAGCAGGCCGACCAGGGCCGCGGCCGTGCCCGCGTTGGCGTGCGCCGGGTCCAGGGTCTCAATGGTGTGCCGGCCCGTCCCCTCGTCCCGGACGGCCAGCTCCAGCGCGAGGGAGAAGTCGTTGCCGGCGGCACCGGCCGCGCACTCGTACAGATGGTTCATCCGGTGCCGCAGCCGGATTCCGTCGCATCCCCAGGCACGCAGCCGCGCGTCCGCCTCCGCCGCCGGCACCAGGTTGAACAGCGCGTCCGCGGCGGCGTTGTCGCTCACCGAGAGCATCAGCAGGAGGAGGTCGCCGACGGCCACGGTGGCCGGATGCCGGAAGGCGGCGAGCCCGGTGGGGCCGACACTGCTGGTGCCGGGGTCCACCGTCACCGGGCGCGCCGGGTCCAGCTCCCCGACGGCGATCCGGTCCAGTACGACCAGGGCGAGCGGGACCTTCGCCACCGACGCGAGCGGCACCGGTTCGTCCGTGTCGAAGCCGAGCTGCTCGCCGGTGTCGAGGTCGCGGGCGAGGAAGGAGCCGCGCACGCCCAGGGCCGCCCAGTCCGCCGCGATCGCCTCGGCGACGTCCAGCAGGGCGCCGTCGCCGCCGGTGTACACCGGGTGGTGGGCCGCCGCGCTCATCCGCGGGCCGCCAGCCGCGCGGGACCGTCCAGGTGTCCGGTCCCCGGCTCCGGTCCGCCCCGGTCGGGTACGGCGCCCACCGCCGAGCCGAGCAGCGCGGCCAGCCAGTGCGGTACGTCCGCGGAGCCGTCGCGGCCCGGGGCGGCGCACACGTCGTAGCCCCGGTGCAGCGCGCGGTCGGCGAGCGGTGTCCAGTGGGCGCCGTGCTGCCGGGCGAACGGTTCGGTACACAGCAGCAGCGCGTGCCCGGCCAGGGTCTCGGCGAGCGCGGTGGCCGCGGCTCCGGCCGGCCGGAGCCGTGCCTCGGGCAGCCCGGCGCGCGCGGCGGCGCGCGTCAACCGGTCTTGAAAGTAAGGCACTTGATCCTCCGTCAGCAGCAACAGCGGCGGGACGGCGGCAGGCCCGGCAGCACGGCCGCGGCGGGGCCGCAGCTCCTCCAGGTGGAGCGTGCGCCGCGCCACCGCGCCGTCCGGCACCGGCGCGGACGCCAGGCCCAGCGGCACGCGGAACGCGGCCTGTTCCGGAGCGGTGCGCACCAGCGCGTACCCGAGCGATCCGTCGGTCAGGCCCGACGCCCGTTCCGGCGGCGGGAGTTCGCGCATGCCGAGGGTGATCCCCTGCTCGCTTCCGGCGCGGAGGGCGCGGGCCAGTGCGGCCGGGGCGCAGTCCGCGGGGACGCCGACGGCGCATACCCGCGAGTGCCGGGCCGCGCGGGCGACCTGCCGCAGCCGCTGGGCCCGGTCCAGCACGTCCCGGGCGTAGGGGAGCAGCAGCACTCCCAGTTCGGTGGTTCCGGTCTGCCGCCGGGACCGGTCGAACAGCGGGCCGCCGAAGTGCTCCTCCAGCGTCTTGACGCGACGGCTGAGCAACGGCTGGGCGATGCCGAGCCGGTCGGCCGCCCGGGAGAAGCTCGCCTCCTCGGCCGTCGCCACATACGCCTCCAGGTGTGCCAGAAGATCCACTCCGCACTCATATCAAAAAGGCATGCAGGCTTCAAAGTTTCCTCTTGGACATGAGCGCCGTTCTGCTGTTTCGCTGTCCCCGCCGAAGACCGGCACCGACGACGTACCTCCCGGGAGGACTACGCCCATGACCAGTACGCCCTTGACCAGGACGACCACGCCCGGCGCGACCGCCGCCGACGGCCCCGCCCCGCTGCCGCGCCGCCGTCTGCTGCGGGCCGGCCTCGCCCTCACCGGCGCCGCCGTGGCCGCGCCGGCGGTGTCCGCGACCACCGCGTCCGCCGCCCCGGACAGCGCCACGCGCGCCGCACAGGCCGAACTGGCCGAACTGGAGCGCCGCTACGGCGCCCGGCTCGGCGTCCACGCGCGCAACGTCCGCACCGGACGGACCGTGTCCCACCGGGCGCGGGAGCGGTTCGCGATGTGCTCGGCGTTCAAGGCGTTCGCCGCGGCGGCGGTGCTGCGCGACCACGGCGACCGCGCTCCGCTGGACCGGGTGGTGCACTACCCGCCCCGTGACATCCTGCCCAACTCGCCGCGCACCGAGGAGAATCTGGCGACCGGCATGACGGTGGCCGCCGTGTGCGCGGCGGCGATCCAGTACAGCGACAACGCGGCCGGCAACCTGCTGCTCCGGGAACTCGGCGGCCCGGCCGGGCTCACCCGCTTCTTCCGGTCGCTCGGCGACCAGGTGAGCCGGCTCGACCGGTGGGAGCCGGAGCTGAACACCGCGCTGCCCGGAGACCTCCGGGACACCACGACGCCGGAGGCGATCACCGGGAGCCTCGCGCGCCTCACCCTGGGCCGGGCGCTGGCCGCCGCCGACCGCGAACGGCTCGTGGGCTGGCTGAAGGGCAACACCACCAGCACCGACCGGTTCCGCAAGGGGCTGCCGGCCGCCTGGGTCGTGGCGGACAAGACCGGGACCGGGGACTACGCGACCGCCAACGACATCGGCGTGGCCTGGACGACCCGGGGGACACCGGTGGTGCTGGCCGTGCTGTCCGACAAGAGCGCCCCGAACGCTCCCGTGGACCAGGCGCTGATCGCCGACGCGGCGGCCGTGGTCGCCCGCGTCCTCGCCCCCGGCGAGTGACTCACCCCGATTCAGTTATGTGAATACAAAACATGTACACGGTCATTGACGTGTGCATGACTGCTCCCTACCGTCGGGAAGGTCCAGAGGGAAAGCGCTTTCCGGTCATGCCTACCATGCCATGACCGGCCGCCGTGTTCACCCCTCTGGACCGCTCGCATCCGCACAGCCGAGTCAACCCGCAGGGAGACAAGCCGATGCAACTGAGATCAGCCATCGCGTGCGCCGGACTGCTGACCGGTGCGCTCGTCGCGCTGTCCGGCACCACGGCCCAGGCCGTGACCACCCGGTACGAGGCCGAGAGCGCGCCCGCGGTCTGCACCGGGACCGTCGACTCCGACTGGACCGGCTACTCCGGCAGCGGATTCTGCAACGCCACCAACTCCACGAGCGGCTACGTCCAGTTCACCGTGAACGCGGCGAGCGCGGGCACCGCGACCCTGAACATCCGCTACGCCAACGGCTCGGCCACCGCCCGGCCGGCCGCCGTCGCGGTCAACGGCACGACGGCCGCCACCGCCTCCTTCGAGGCCACCGGCGCCTGGACCACCTGGGTGACCAAGACGCTCACCGTGCCGGTCAAGGCGGGCTCCAACACCGTCCGCCTCACCCCGACCACCGCCGACGGCCTGCCCAACCTCGACTACCTCGACGCCGACGTGGCCACGGCGGCGACCGGCGGCGTGCTCTACGTCTCGCCGGCCGGCACCGACGGCGCGGCCGGCACGGAGTCGGCCCCGACCACGCTCACCTCGGCCCTCGGCCGGATCACTCCCGGCGGCACGATCTACCTGCGCGGCGGGACGTACAAGCAGTCCTCCACCGTCACCATCCCGGCCGGCAGCGACGGCACCGCCGCCGCCCGCACCACCCTCTCCGCCTACCCTGGCGAGAAGCCGGTCCTCGACTTCTCGGCGCAGACGGAGAGTCCGTCCAACCGGGGCATCCAGCTGTTCGGCAACTACTGGCGGCTGTACGGCCTCACCGTCCAGCACGCCGGTGACAACGGCATCTACGTCGGCGGCAGCAACAACGTCGTCGAGCGCGTCGTGACCGCCTACAACCGGGACACCGGGCTCCAGCTCGGCCGCATCGCCTCCACCACTCCCAGCTCCCAGTGGCCGTCGAACAACCTGATCGTCAGCTCCGAGTCGCACGACAACGCCGACTCCGACGGCGAGGACGCCGACGGCTTCGCCGCGAAGCTGACCACCGGCACCGGGAACGTCTTCCGCTACGACGTCTCACACCACAACATCGACGACGGCTGGGACCTGTACACCAAGACGGAGACCGGTCCCATCGGCCCGGTGACCATCGAGTACTCCCTCGCCTACGGCAACGGCACGCTGAGCGACGGCACGGTCAACTCCAACGGCGACCGCAACGGCTACAAGCTCGGCGGCGACGACATCGCGG
Organism: Streptomyces sp. SCL15-4; assembly: GCF_033366695.1. Taxonomy (NCBI): domain Bacteria; kingdom Bacillati; phylum Actinomycetota; class Actinomycetes; order Kitasatosporales; family Streptomycetaceae; genus Streptomyces; species Streptomyces sp. SCL15-4. The sequence goes on along the minus strand of NZ_JAOBTQ010000001.1, from coordinate 923,442 downwards.
TCAACCACGTCGTCCAGCACAGCATCGCCTACAAGAACGGCCACCACGGGTTCACCTACAACAGCAACCCGGGCACCATGACGATCTCCAACAACGTCGGCATCGACAACGCCGAGCGCAACTTCTCGTTCGACAAGGGCACGTCGGTGTTCCGCAACGACACCTCCTGCCGCTTCGCCGTCAGCGGCTCCAACGACAAGACGGTCGGGAGCACCGACGGCTCCGACCAGTTCTGGACCGGCTCCAACGGCTCGCGCTGCTCCTCCTACGCGGGCGCCCTCGGCTGGTCCTTCGCCTCCGACGGCCGCCTCGCGGTGACGTTCGGCGGCAGTGTGGTCAACCCGTAGGCAGGGTACGGCGGACGGCACGAACGCGGGACGCCGCACACGGCGGCGTCCCGCTTCCGGCCGTTCAGCAGCGGGAGTCGGTCTGGGTGAGCAGGCCGAGCCGCCACGGCAGGCTGTTGTAGTCACCGCCCGCGTCCGGAGCCATCCCCTGGTACAGGTACCGGAGCCCGCACGCGGGGATGGTGAGCGTCTGGTCGTAGCCGGCGCGGATCATCTCGCCGTGGCTGATGTCCTTCGTCCAGGCGCCCGACGGGAAGGCCACGTTGCTCGCCCGGGCGAACGGATTGCTCTCGGAATCGGCCAGCGGGGACCAGGAGCCGGCCAGGCCGGAGGAGGTCCAGGAGCGGAAGTAGCGCCGTCCGTCGGAGCCGATCGCCTCCACCAGCATCAGGTACTGCTTGCCGCCCTGCACCTTGTAGATGTTGCTCGCCTCGAACAAGGCGTACCGGTTGGAGTCCTGGGCCGCGATGACGGTGTTGGTGAAGCCGTTCGGGAACTGGCCGACGGTGGTCTGCGAGCGGTAGAGGTGCCCGTTGTCGTCGGAGGAGAACAGGTAGCAGTTGGCCTTGTCGCAGATCACCCACATGTCGACCCAGTAGCCGTTGCCGATGTTCTGCTTGATGATGTCGGGCATGTCGGAGTAGAAGTCGCGCGGCGCGCTCCAGCCGTCCGGGTCGGAGATGTCCTTGTTGGTGGAGTACGACGCGTTGCCCGTCTGGTAGACGAGGTACCACAGCTTCTGCGGCGCGTAGTAGAACACCTGGGGCGCGGCCCGGTAGCCGCTGCCGATGGCCGTGCGGTCCAGGTAGTGGTGGGTGGCCGAGCCCGCCTGTGACCAGTCCTTGAAACTCAGGTAGACGAGGTTGTAGCCGGAGGCGCTGGCCACGCTCGCGAACACGTGGTACTTGCCCTTGTAGCGGACGACGGACGGGTCCTTGATGCCGGCGATGTCGTGCGTCGCGTCGGACTTGGGCGCGATCAGCTGCTCGCTGGACGACCAGGTGAAGCTCGACGGCAGCGTCTTGTGCCCGGCCGGCGCGGCGGCCGTGGAGCCGAGTGCGCCGAGCACCGCGCCGTACGCGGCCTTCTTGTTGCCCGCGCCGTCGAACAGCAGCGGACTCTCCCCGCTGCGCCAGGAGTCGCTGTCCCGGATGCCCCACACGGTGATGCCGGTACAGCGGGCGACGTTCCTGCACGCCGCGACCGTATCGGCGTACGCGGTGGCCGGTGCCTGCGCGATGTCCAGCTCGGTGATCTGCACGTCCACGCCGAGGGCGGCGAAGTTCGCCAGCGTGCTCCGGAAGCTCGCCGGCGGGCCGGAGGTGCCGAAGTGGCTCTGGAAGCCGACGCAGTCGATCGGCACGCCACGGGACTTGAAGTCGCGCACCATGCGGTACACGGCCTGGGTCTTGGCGTCCGACCAGTTCTCGATGTTGTAGTCGTTGTAGCAGAGCTTGGCCCCGGGGTCGGCCGCGCGGGCGGTGCGGAAGGCGTCCTCGATATAGCCGTCGCCGAGGACGTTCTGGAAGACGGAGGCCCGGCGCGCTCCGCTGCCGCCGTCGGCGAACGCCTCGTTCACCACGTCCCAGGCGTAGACCTTGCCTTTGAAGTGGGCGGCCTCGGTGGTGATGTGGTTGCGCATCACGGTGCGCAGCGTGGCGGCGTCGCCGATCGCGCCGACCCAGGCGGGCAGTTGGGAGTGCCAGACCAGGGTGTGGCCCCGGACGCGCTGCCCGTGCGCGACGGCGTGGCCGACGATCTGGTCGGCGGCGGTGAAGGTGAAGGAGCCCCGGGAGCGTTCCGTGGCGTCCCACTTCATCTCGTTCTCGGGCGTGACCGCGTTGAACTCGCGGTCCAGGATCGTGCTGTACGTGCCGTCGCCGAGCTTTCCGGCGGCCACCGCGGCGCCGAAGTACCGCCCGGACTGGGCGGCCTGGGCGCCGAGGGTGCTCGCCTGTACCGGCGTGGGCCGGGCGTCGGCCGTGCCGGTCACGGCGAGGGTGGCGGCGGCGAACGCGCCCACGAGGGCGGTCAGGCGCCTGCCTGACCACGGGGGACGTTTCATGGTTCTCCTCGTACGGTCGATCGTTGCGGGTGGCGTCATGCACCTGACATATCGAGATGCCGTCTATCTGTTCGGTATCACGAACATTGGTCGGCTTCCCGGATGCTCTGGATGATAAGAGGGGGTGGTGGGCCGTCAATACCCCTCGCATCATTCGAAGTTGGCAACGAAACGTTTCGGAGGTGGTCAGCCGACCCGGTCGCCCGGACGGACCGGGTGCGCCTCCAGGTCCGCCGATGCCAGCAGGTCGGCGATCAGCTCCGGCGAGCCGCCGACGTAGGTGCTGACCAGATCCACGTCCCCGCCCAGCACCCATGCCCGGTCCTGCGGCCACCACAGGTCGGGAAGCTCGGCGAACTCGTCCGGTGTCACCGGGGAGACGGCGTCGGCCAGCCGGCCGGCCAGCAGGACCTCCTCCCGGCCCGGCGTCCCGAACGTCGGGAACCGGCCCCAGTCCCAGTGGCCGTATCCGTGCCAGAGGCCGAACCAGCACCGCTCGGGGGTGCCGGTGTGCCGGGCCAGCACGGGCAGCAGCGCCTCGGCGACCTCGGGCGGGGTCGGGCCCTCGGCGGGATGCTCGTCCCACACGCCGGGCAACCCCATGCCGGATCGGTTGACGTAGTCCGGGTCCGCTCCGATGACCTCGTGCCAGCGGACGTCCGGCGTCACCCGGGTCCCGTGCGCGGCCGCCACCGCCGCCCAGCGCACCGGCCGCTCGTCCAGCCGGGCCGGGTGCAGGATGCGGGCGTACGCCGCGAAGCCCGGCGCGGCGATGCCCGCCACCGTGCCGAAGGCGCCCTGGCCGGGGCCGTCTTCCGTGAGCCAGTCGGCGGCGGAGAGGTCGTCCGCCCGCACCCGCAGGCGTCCGTACCACTCGGGGGCGGGAGGCTGGTCGACCAGGGGGAAGTCGTTCACTCGTCCAGTGTGCCGCAGACGGGCCGGGAGCAGGGCCGCGGCCCGGCGAGCGGCCGGGCCGGACCGACGGCCGCGACGGCGGTCCGGCCGGTACCGCAAGGACCCGGCCGGCCGTTCCTACCGGCCTCCTCCGGCCGGCCCCTGGTGCGTCACCTGTCCGCCGGTCACCGTCAACACCACCGGAGCGTCGGTGAGTTCGTCGCCGGGCGCGTGCACGGGGTCGACGGCCAGCGCGGTCAGGTCGGCGCGGAAGCCGGGCGCGATCCGCCCGGCGACGGCGGACTCCCCGGCGGCCGCCGCCGCATGGCTGGTGCAGCCCTCCAGCGCCTGCGCCGCGGTGAGCCCCGGCCGGTGCGCGGCGGCGCCCCTGGGCCGGCGGGCCGTCGCCAGCACCGCCCGCACGTCGTAGTGCGCGATCGGCCAGTCCGAGCCGAGGGCGACCGTGGCCCCGGCCTCCCGCAGGTCCCGCAGCCGCCAGGCGCGCGCGGCCCGGTCGCCGCCCAGCCGGCGCGACCACTCGTCGGTGCCGTCGTCACGCGTGTAACCGGTGTGCGGCGGCTGCAGAGAGGCCGCGACGCCCAACTCGACGAAGCGCGGCAGGAGTTCGTCGGGCGCGGTCTCGATGTGCTCGATCCGGTGCGCGCCGTGCCCGCCCGGCCCCAGCGAGGCCACCGTGTCCAGGACGTGCCGGACGGCCGCGTCCCCGATGGCGTGCGTGGCGGTGCGCACCCCGGCCGCGTGCAGAACGCGGACCGCCTCGGCGTACGCGTGCGGGTCCGGCCAGAACGCCTCGGTGCCCTGGCCGTGGCAGTCGGGGTGCTCCAGCCAGGCCGTGCCGCCCTCCACGGTGCCGTCCATGAAGAACTTGACCCCGCCGACCACCCAGTGCCGGCCGCCCCGGCCCTGCGCCTCGATCAGCTCCCGCAGGGCGTCCGCGTCCGCGCCCGGCATGCACCACGGCGCGAACCGCAGCCGCACCGGCAGCACCGACTCCCGGGCCACCGCGTCCACCAGGTCCAGGTCCCCGCCGTCCATCACATGGGCGCCGGTCAGCCCGGTCGCGGCCATGGCGGACAGCAACTCCAGCAGCCGGGCCCGCCGTTCGCCGAACGAGGGCCGGGGCAGGACGGCGGCGACCAGGTCCATCGCCGCGTGCTCGACCAGATGCCCGGTGGGCCGGCCCGAGGCGTCGCACACCACCTGGGCGCGCTGGTCGAAGGCGCGCGGCCCGCTCACCCCGGCGGCGGCCAGCGCGGGGCCGTTGGCGAGGGCGGAGTGGCCGTCGTACAGGCGCAGGAAGGCCGGCGTGCCACCCAGCACGTCCGCCACCAGCTCGTGGTGGACCGGGCGGCCCTGGAACGCGTTGTGGTCCAGTCCGTAGCCGACCACCCAGCCCTCGATCCGCTCGGCCCGGGCGAGCGCCGCGCGCAGTCCGGCCAGGTCCGTGACGCCGGACAGATCGGTGCCGGTCGCCATGTCCAGGCCCCACACCGGATGGCTGTGCGCGTCGGTCAGGCCCGGCACCACGTGCGCGCCGTGCAGATCGACGACCTCGGTGCCGGGGCCGCGCCAGTCCCGGACGTCGTCCGCCGTCCCCGCGGCGGCGATCAGCCCGTCGCGCAGGGCGACGGCCGTGGCGGTGGGACGGGCCGGGTCGAGGGTGCGGATCCGGGCGCCGGTGAGGACGAGATCGGCAGCGGGCATGCCGGGAACTCCCATGCTGAAGAGGGTCATTCGGTGGGTTCGGTGCCGAACGTGGCGTACACGCGCGGCCGGTTGCGGCGCAGCCACCACGCCAGCGGCAGGCCGAGCGCGAAGACGACGGGCGCCGCGGCGACGAGCACGACGTTCACGGCCAGGGGCGCGGAGGTGAACAGGTCGATGTGGGTGACCACCAGCACGATCGCGGTCGTCAGCAAGGCGGCGGCGAGAAGTGGCGCCACCACCGTGCGCACCCGGCCCTCGGCATGCCCCGTCCGCCGGAAGTAGCGGAACACGGCGACCGCGGCCAGCAGTTGGAGCAGCAGCAGACCGATCATTCCCGGGGTGTTCACCCACAGCAGGAGCTGCTGGTACGGGTCGGCGCCGGCGGCCCGGAAAGCGAGGACGACCACGGCGCCGAGGACGGTCTGCGCCAGGCCCGCGAGGTACGGGGAGCGGTGCCGGGGGTGGACGCGGCCGAGCCGGCGGGGCAGTACGCCCTCCTCGGCCAGGGCGAGCACGTAGCGGTTGATGGCGTTGTGGAAGGCGAGCAGCGAGGCGATGACGCTGGTGACGATGAAGACGTGCATCAGCCCGGCCGCCCAGCCGCCCACATAGGTGGTGATCGCGGTGAAGAAGAGCCCGGCCGGGTCCTGCCCCGCGGCCCGGACGACCCGGTCGTCGCCGAACGCCTGGACGGCGATCCACACGACGAACGCGTAGAACAGGCCGAGGAAGCCGACGGCCGCGTAGGTGGCGCGCGGGACCGTGCGCGCGGGGTCACGGGCCTCGCGGCGGTAGATGACCGTCGACTCGAAGCCGGTGAACGCGGCGAACGCGAAGGCGAGCACGGCCGCCGTGCCCGGCACGAACACATGGGCCGGGGCGAACGAGGCCAGGGAGAGTCCGTGCGCGCCGCCCCGCACCAGCACCCCGCCCGCGAGCAGCACGAGTATCCCGGTCTCGGCCACCAGCAGCACCCCGAGGACCTTGGCGCCGAAGTCGATCGAGCGGTAACCGCCGTAGCCGATCAGGACGAGGCCGGCCAGGGACACCGGCAGCCAGGGCACGTCGGTGCCGGACAGGGTGTGCAGGGTGTCACGGGTGGTGGTGGCGAGGAGACCGTAGACACCGATCTCCATGCCGTTGTAGCCGACCAGGGCGAGCAGGGCGGCGCCGACCCCGGCCGGGCGGCCGAGACCCCGGGTGATGTACGCGTAGAACGCGCCGCCGCTGGTGACATGGCGGCTCATGGTGGTGAAGCCGACGGCGAAGACGGCGAGGGTCAGCCCGGCCAGCAGATAGCCGACCGGCGCGCCCACGCCGCCCAGCAGGATGGCGAGCGGCGCGACTCCGGCCATCACGGTCAGCGGCGCGGCGGCGGAGACGACGAAGAAGGCGATGTCGGCCGTGCCGAGGGTGCCGGACCGGAGGCCGGGCGCGTCGGACGGCGCGTCCTCCTCCGGGAGTTCGGTGGTGCTCACGGACATGCGGGAGGCCCTTCTGACAGCGGAGGGGAGGGGGTCCCGGTGGTGGGGCAGCCGGGTTCGCGGGCGCCGGCGGGCACGGCCGAGTGGGCCGTCCGCGCCGGCGTCTCACGGGAGCACGAGGGGATGGCGGCGCCCGGAGCCGTAAACCTAAAGCCTTTCGGTTTCCGCAATGTAACCTGCCGTTGGGCATCCGGGAAGACCTCAGGGGGAACGCTGACCATGGGACGGCCGCGCACACCGCTCCTCGACCGCGAGCGCATCACCACCACCGCGCTCCGGCTCATCGACGAGACCGGCGACTTCACCGTGCCGCGGATCGCCCGCGGGCTCGGCGTACAGACCGGCTCGGTGTACCACCACGTGGACGGCCGCGACGGCATAGTGGAGCTGCTGCGCGAGCACGTCTGCGCAGCCATCGACCCGGCCACCCTGGACCTGACCCCGTGGGACGCGGCCATGGAGGCGTGGGCGCGTTCCTACCGGGCCGCGTTCGCCGCCCACCCGCGGGTGATCCCGCTGCTCATGACCTCGCCCGTCCGCGCGCCCCGCGTCCTCGCCCAGTACGAACGCGCGGTGGGCCTCCTGCTCGCGGCCGGCTTCGACCCGGCCGGGATCATGCCGCTGATCGTCGCCCTGGAGAACCTGGTGCTGGGCTCGGCCCTCGACCTGGCCGCCCCCGAGGCCATGTGGGAACTGGCCGACGGCACTCCCACCCCGCGCCTCGCCGAGGCCCTCGCGGCGGCGGGCGACGGCCGCGCCGACCGCGCTTTCGAGGTGGGACTGACGGCGTTCCTGAACCACGCGCGGGCCCTGCGGGAGAGCCGGTAGCGGCAGACCGGCGGGACGCGCTCGGCCGACGGCCCGGGGCCTTCCTCTCCTGGCCGGCTGATGGTGTCGGGCCGTTCCTCCGGCACCGGACGGTGCGCACGGAGACGCCGAGGCACCGGCCGGCGCCCTCGACCGTCAGCCCGGAGACCGGTAGCTGCGGGAACCGCCGGTCGCCGGCGTCGGCACCGTGGGCGGTCCGCCGGTCGGAGACGAGCATCCGGGGCGGCGGCACCGGGACTCGTCCGGGCCAGGCGCGGGCCGGGGCGCACCGGCGGCTCGCGCTGTGGATGCCGTGCCTGCCGGTGACGGCCGCGCCACCGCCGACGGCGCCGCTGCGCCATGGAGCGCCGTGTGCGGCCGCGGCCCCTTGTCCACGCGCCGGCCGAGCAACCTCCCGCACCCGCGCTTCCCGCCTTCCCGGCCGGCCCACCCAACGCCTGTACGCCGTCGGCCGGAGCAGCCGGTCTCTCCCGGTGGGCGGCCCGGCCTGAAGCCGCCGGACAGCTCGCTGCCGGCGCGAAGCCCTTCCGGCGGCACCGGCCGGGCGGCAAGGTGGTGTTCACCAGGACGACGGCGGGCCCCAGACCCGGACGCACACGGGACCCGCCCGCCCTCCGCCCGACCGCCAGACCCGCCCGAGACCCGAGGGAACCCCATGTCGCGCAGCACCCTCCGCCGCGCCGCCGCGCTGTCGGGCCTCGCCACCGTCCCCGCCCGGGCGAGCGAGCACACGGACATGGCGGCCCTCGCCAAGGGACAGAACGGCAACGGCCCCCGTGCGGGCGGTGGTTACGACAACGGGCTGAACCAGAACAACAGCTGCGACGGTCCGATGGTCGCCGGCGACTTCGGCGGCGACGGCAGGAGCGACATCGGCGTGCTCTACGGCTACGGCCGCCAGGACCGACCGGCACGGGCGCGGCTGTACGAGTTTCCCAGTACCGGCAGTAACATGATCACCTAGTTCCGGGTGTACCAGTCAGTCAACTAGGCGCCGTCCGCGGACGCGCCCTGCCCGGAGAAGTCGATGTCATCTGTCAACGACGCGTTGGAAAACGCGCGCTTCACCTACGAGCAGCACATGAACACGTGCCGTCAGTGTCACGCCGACGCCGCGCCCTGCGCCGTGGCCAAGCACCTGCTGCGCCTCTACAACCTCGCCCGCCGGGACGCCATGCGCGCCGCCGGCCCGGACGCGCCGGGCGCCTGACCGGCGGAAAAGCCTTTTAACCCGCCGCGAGGCGGGAACCCGGTCGCCTGTCCCGTCCTCGAAAGACACAGGAGGCCACTGTGACGGACCAGCACGGTGACCGGCCCGATCCGGTCACCCAGCACGCCCGCCCCGACTTCCCCTCCCAGGAGCAGCCCCACCCGGGCTGGACCGGCCCCATGGACCCTCCGCCCGATCACGGCGAGGAGTCCTATCGGGGCTCCGGCCGGCTCGACGGCCGTGCGGCCGTGATCACGGGAGGGGACTCCGGGATCGGGCGGGCGGTGGCGCTCGCCTTCGCCCGCGAGGGCGCCGACGTGCTCTTCACGCATCTCGACGAGGAGGCGGACGAGGCGCGCGAGACCGCCCGGCTGGTCGAGGACGCGGGACGCAAGGCGGTCGCCGTGTCCTGCGACATCAGGGACGAGGACAACTGCCGCGCCCTGATCGCGCGGGCGGTCGACGAGTTCGGCCGCATCGACGTCCTGGTCAACAACGCCGCCTACCAGATGGCCCAGCCGGACGGCATCGAGGCGATCAGCACCGAGCAGTTCGACCGGGTGATGCGGACGAACCTGTACGGCATGTTCTGGCTGACCAAGTTCGCCCTGCCGCACATCCCGGCCGGCGGCTCCGTCATCAACACCACGTCCGTACAGGCGTACCAGCCGAGCCCGCCCCTGCTGGACTACGCGATGACCAAGGGTGCCATCGTCACGTTCACCCATGGGCTGGCCCAGATGGTCGCCGAGCGCGGCATCCGGGTCAACGCGGTCGCGCCGGGCCCGGTGTGGACGCCGCTGATCCCCGCGACCATGCCCGACACCGCCGAGTTCGGCAAGCAGAGCCCGCTCGGCCGCCCGGCCCAGCCCGCCGAGCTGGCCCCCGCCTACGTCTACCTCGCCTCGCCGCAGGCGAGCTACATCACCGGCGAGGTCCTCAACGCGACCGGCGGCACCCCGCTGCCCTGACCGGGAGTGGTCAGCCCGCGAAAGGCGGTTCGTTCAGCAGTTCCCGCAGCCACGCGGCGCCCTCCGCCGTTCCCGGCGCGGTACCGGGAGCGGCGGGGAACATGCGGCCCCAGGAGGCGGCCCGGCCCAGTGCGCTCAGCCGCCAGGCCAGGTGCGCCGCGCGCCGCAGCCGGGCCGTCGTGCGGCCGTTGCCCGTCCACGGCTCCAGATAGGCGTCGAGCAGCCGGGGCAGCACCTCGGGGCCGTAGTGGTCGCGGGCCCGTTCGGCGGGCACGCGCAGGCTGCAGAACGGGTGGGTGACGGCGGCGTCGCCCCAGTCGAAGAAGGTGAACCGGCCCGGTGCCGGGCGGAGCAGCTGACCGTCGTGCAGATCGGCGTGGTCGAGGGTGTCCGGGATGCCGACGGCGGCCAGTTCGGCGCACCAGTCGGCGAGCCGGGGCCGCAGGGCCGTCAGCCGGGCGCGGTCGTCCGGGCCCAGCGCGGGGTTCGCGGTGAGCAGCCGGTCGAACACCTCGGGCAGGTCCGCGGTCCGCGCGGAGGGCACTCCCAGGTGCACGATCTCGGCGGCGTGCGCCACCAGTTCGTGCTGCATGCCGGCGTACTGGCCCAGCAGTGACTCCCACTCGCGCGGGTCGACCGGCTCGCGCTCGAGCACGGTCCGGAACAGCTGCCCGCCGTCCGGCAGCAGCGACCAGCCGCGCCCGGCGTCGACGGCCAGGGGCTCGAGCACCTGGTCCGGCACCCAGCGGGCCAGGGCGGCGGTCAGCGGGCCCTCGAACGCGGCACTTTGCGGATTCGCCTTGAACCAGACGGCCCGCTGTCCGGTGACCGGCACCCGGACGAGCACCGACCACGGCCGCAGCCGCACGCGGAGCGGGCCGTCCACGCCGAGCCCGCGCTCGGCGAGGTGCCCGTCCACCCAGTCCCGCACCGCCGCCCGCCACGGCTCCCGCTCCCACGGAGTCACCGCGTCCGGATAGGCACCACGGTCCACGACCGCCATAACATCGTCTCGCATCACCCCATCCCACCAGCGCGGATGACGGCGTGGCCAGCGATTTTCCCGGCGGCCGGCGGGCGCGGGTCAGTCCTTCACCGCCCCGCCCAGGCCCGACACCAGCCGCCGCTGGACCAGCACGAAGAAGACCAGGACCGGGATCGTCATCACCGTGGACGCCGCCATGACGCCGCCCCAGTCCGGATCGTCGGGTTTGTAGAAGACCAGGAGCGCCATCGGCAGGGTCGACTGCGACGTGTCGCTGATGATGAAGGACTTGGCGAACAGGAAGTCGTTCCAGGCGGAGATGAAGGAGAACACGCTCGTGGCCACCAGGCCCGGCAGGACGAGCGGGAGCAGGATCCGCCACAGGAACCGGGCGCGGCTCGCGCCGTCGAGATACGCGGCCTCCTCCAGTGACTCCGGGACGGCCCGTACGAACCCCCGCAGCATCCACACCGCGAACGGCAGCGAGAAGGCGATGTGCGGCAGGATCAGCGAACCCAGCGTGTTCAGCAGGCCGAAGTCCCGCATCAGGAAGAACAACGGGATGGCCAGTGCCTCCACCGGCACCATCTGGGCCACCAGGAACATGATCAGCAGGGTGGTCCGGAAGCGGAACCGGAAACGCGTCACGGCGGTCGCGGCGAGGAACGCGATCAGCGCGGACGCGAGGACGACACTGCCCGCGACGAGGAGGCTGTTGACGAAGTACCGGCCGAAGTCGTGCTGCTGGAACACGCGCCGGAAGGAGTCCAGGGTGGGGGAGGACGTCCAGGGCCGCGGCTCGGTGGACTCGATCTCGCCGGCCGGTCTGAGGGCGCCGAGCACCATCCAGTACAGGGGGAAGGCGACGACCGCGGCGACGAGGAGCGCGCTCGCCTCGGCGGCCAGCCGCCAGGGACGCCGTACCCGAAGGCGTAGAAGGGTCACAGTTCCTCCCCTTGGCGCCTGAGCAGCCGCAGATACCCGAGCGTGACGGCCAGCAGGAGCAGCAGCATCACGACGCCGATGGCCGAACCGAGGCTGTACTGCGAGGACGCGAACGCCTTCTGGTAGGCGTAGACGTTCAGGACCAGGTTCTGGCCGGCGATGCCTCCGCCGCCCGTCATAACGTAGATCTGGGTGAACACCTTGAAGTCCCAGATCACCGACTGGACGGTGACGATGCCGAGGATCGGCCGGAGCATCGGCGCCAGCACCGAGCGCCAGATCCGCCACTGCGAGGCGCCGTCCAGTGCGGCGGCCTCCAGCACCTCGCCGGGTACGGCGCGGATGCCGGCGTAGACGGTGATCATCACGAACGGGAAGGAACACCACACGACTTCGAGCAGCACCAGCAGGAACGCGCTGTAGCGGCCGTACGTCCAGGAGAAGTCGCCGAGCCCGAGGAGGCGGTTGACCGGTCCGAAGTCGGGGTCGAAGAGGAACAGCCAGACCGTGGAGCCGGTGATCGTCGGCGTCGCCCACGCCCCGAGCGCGGCCAGCAGCAGGGCGAGCCGGGGGAGCGCGCGGACACGGGTGAGCAGGACGGCGAGCGCGCAGCCCACCGCCAGGGTGCCTGCCACACAGGCCGCCGCGAAGCCGACCGTCGCCAGCAGCACCTGCCCGAACTGGTCGTCGGCGAACAGGTCGGTGTAGTTGGCCAGGCCCCGGAAGCGGCTCGGTTCGCCGCCGCTGACCTGGGCCTGGGTGTACTCCAGGAACGAGATCAGCCCGAGCTGGTAGACGGGGTAGACCAGTAGTCCGCCGAGGACGACGAGGGCGGGCGCGAGATAGAGCCAGGGGGTCCAGCCGCCGCGCGGGCCGGGCCCGCGGCGGTGTCCGGAGGACGGGAGGGTTGTCCGCGCGCCGGTCCGGGCCCGCCTCGCGCTCCGCGTACGGTCGCGCGCTGCGGCGGCCACCGCCGCGGCCCCTTCCGGCGCGGGTGCCGCGTCCGTCGTCCGCCTCATCCCGCGGACCCGAACGCGTCGTCCATCTTCTTCGCCGCGTCCGCCGAGGCGTCCGCCACGTCCTTCCGGCCGCTGACGATCTCCTGGAACATGGTCGGCAGCACCAGCGAGGAGTCGATCTGCGCCCAGGCGGGCGTGACCGGTACGAACTTGGTGCCGGCGGCGAGCGTGTCCACGAACGGCTTCACGAACGGCTCCTTGGCGGCGGCCTGTTCGCGTACGTCCGTGAAGGTCGGCAGGAAGCCCATCGCGTCGAAGAGCCGCCCTTGTGTCTTCTTCGAGGCGAGCCGCTTCATCAGGTCCACGGCGAGCGTGCGGTGCGACGTGCTCTTCAGCACACCGATGTTGTTGCCGCCCGCGAACGCCGGCGCGATCGAGCCGGCCCTGACTCCGGGCAGCGGCACCACCGCGTACTTCCCCTTCGCCTTCCCGGCGTCCACGGCGGCGTGGCTGAAGTCCCCGCCGATCGCCATGGCGGCCTTGCCCGCGGCGAACGCGGTCACCGTGTCGTTGCCGGTCATGCTCGCGCACTTGGCGGCGGGACAGTTGTCGTCGCCGAAGAGGGAGGTGTACGCCTCGATGCCCTTGCGGGCGGCCGGGCCGGCGAGCGCGGAGGCGTACGCACCGCTCTTCTCGGTGGCCAGGTCACCGCCGTTGGCCCACAGGAACGGCAGCGCGCCGTAGGTGTAGGCGCCTCCGACGGCGAGGCCGTACAGATCGGGGCGCTCGGCGCGGACCCGCTTCGCGGTGGAGAGCAGCTCGGCCTGTGTTCGCGGTACGCGCAGCCCGAGTTCGCGGAACACGTCGGTGCGGTAGTACAGCGCCCGGATGCCGACGAAGTACGGCGCCCCGTACACCTTGCCGTCCACGGTGACCGACCGCCGGGCCGTGGGGTCGGTGTCCCGGGACTCGTTCCAGGCGGCGAACTCCCGCGTGACGTCGGCGAGTCCGCCGTCCTTCACATATCCGGCGGTGTCGGTGTTGCCGTACTCGATGACGTCCGGCGCGGACTTCGGGTCGTTGAAGGCGGCCTTGACCCGCTGGGCGCGGGTCTCGACCGGGATGTACTCGACGGTGACGTCGGCGCCTTGGTGCGCCTTCTCGAAATCGGCGAGGACCGCGTCGACGACGCGTTGCTTGGGCTGGTTGTCGACCTCCTGGAAGAGCCAGACCCGCAGGGTGCCGGTCTTCTCGTCCTTGCCGGAGGAGGAGGTGCCGGAGGTCTGGGGAGCGCAGGCGGTGGCCAGGGCGGCGGCGAGCGCGGTGAACCCGGCGAGACGGACGGACAGCTTCATGTACTGCTCCTCCGATGAGGCGTTGCAACATGCGCAATGATGGTTTCGCTGTGCACAACGCCTCGGAGGCTAAAGGCTGCGTTCACACGCCCACAAGAGGTCTCCACCACTCTGTGACCACCCGGCGCACCCCGTGCAACGCCCAAGCGGACAAAGCGCCCGGAAGGTGCGTCAGCGCACCGGGAAGCCGAAGGAGTAGCCCTGCTCCTTCAGCCACGGCAGCAGGGTGCGCAGCGCCACCACCGTCTGCGAGCGGTCGCCGCCCGCGTCGTGGAAGAGGATCGTGGGGCCGTTGGCCAGCTGGCCCTTGACGGTCGCGATGATCGCCTCGCTGCCCGGCCGCTCGAAGTCCTTGGAGTCGACGTTCCAGCCCAGGGGCCGCATCCCGTGCGAGGCCGCCAGCTTCCGGCTGTACGGCGTGAAGGCCCCGCCCGGCGCCCGGTAGTACAGCGGCCGCACCCCGCCCGACGCCTTGGTGATCTGCCGCTCCGCGTCGAGGATCTGCCGCGCCTGGTAGGACTCGGACTTGTGGTCCATGGCCGTGTCGTGCGTCACCGTGTGGTCGCACAGCCGGTGACCGGCGGCCACCACCTGGCGCACCAGGTCGGGGTGGGCCTCCGCCTGGGGGCCGACCATGCAGAAGGTCGCCTTCACGCCGTTGTCCCGCAGCAGCCCGAGCACCTGCGGGGTCCAGACCGGGTCCGGGCCGTCGTCGATGGTGATGTTGACCGCGTGCGCGCCGCCGTCCGACGCGTGGACTATGGACGGGGACACGGGCGCCGCCGCCTTCGGCGCGGCGGGCCGGGCGGAGGCGTCCGCTGCGGCCGGCCCGCCGCCGCTCTGCCCGGCCTGCGCCGTCCACACCGAGGTGACGGCGGCCACCGCCGTCACTCCGACCGCCGCCGCGATCACCCGGCCGTACCAACCCCGTCCGCCATGCCGTGCCATGTCCGCCCCGCCCCTGGTGTGTCCGTTGTGCCGATCGGTTTCCGTGCACCTGGCAGGACGGCGGGAAACGATCACGGGATCCGTCTGTTACGGATCGCGGACAATTCCGAGGCGCTTTGGCGACAGTGGCCCGCCGCGACGGTTGGTGAGCGGGCGTACTCATGTGGGACGAGGGGCGGTGCGTCGTTCCGGAACGCGCGCCGGGCGGCCGGCGGCAGGACCGGGAGCCCGGCCGAACGGCTCGACGGGTGCGGCGGCGCTCAGGGGTGCCCTATCGGCGGCACCCGCGACGGCTCCGCCCGTGGCCGGCCCGGCGGCACCCGCGCCGGAAAACGGCTTCCGGACGGCTTCCGGCGCACCCCTGGAAAGGGATGCGCCGGAAGAAGGGTCCGCGTGGGTGTCGGACCGGCCGCGGTACCGGTGGTGCCGGCCGCGGCTACCAGTAGTGCCGGCGGCCGCCGACCGCGTGGCCCATGGACCCCAGAATCCACAGGATGGCTCCCACCACCAGCAGGATGATGCCGATAGTCCACAGGATCGAGATCCCTGTGACGAAGCCGATGATGAGCAGGATGATGCCGAGGGCGATCATGGCGTGCCTCCAGCGGGTAGTGGTGCTCCTGTGCACCGAGTGCCCACGATCCGGCCGTTATCGCACGCGACGGCCAAAAATCTTCGCATAACGGGATGATTGGCACCGAATGCTGCGGCGGCGCGACGGACCGGGACGGTCCGTGTTTCAAAAGTTCGGTCCGCAATGTTGCTTTCTGGTTGCGGCGGCCTCACATTACCTATCGGTAGAACTCTTCGGTAATCCCTATGCCCTCGTGCGCCGCCCTCGCACGCCCTCCGCCGGAACAGCGCCATCCCGTTCCCGCGTTCCGGCACGCCCGCGGCACCGGCCGCCCAGTGTGTGCCGTGTCCCTCCCCGGAAGGGAGAATGTCATGCTCATGCCATCCATGCGCCGTGTCCTCACCGCGACGTCCGCGGCCCTCGGTGCCCTGGCCCTGGGACTCGCCGCGGTCCCCGCCCAGGCCGGCACGTCCCTGGACTACGCCGCCCTCGGGGACAGCTACAGCGCCGCGTCCGGTGTGCTGCCCGTCGACCTCGGCAGCCCGCTCTGTCTCCGGTCCACCGCGAACTACCCCCACGCCGTCGCCGCCCGGACCGGCGCCCGGCTGACGGACGTCACCTGCGGCGCCGCCCAGACCAAGCACTTCACCGAGTCCCAGTACCCCGGCGTCGCCCCGCAGGCCGACGCCGTCACCGCGGACACCGACCTGGTGACGCTGACCATCGGCGGCAACGACAACGGCACCTTCATCAACGCCGTGACCTCCTGCGGCGCCGCGGGCGTCTTCAGCGGCGGCAAGGGCAGCCCGTGCAAGGACAAGTACGGCACGTCCTTCGACGACGAGATCGACGCCAAGACCTACCCGGCGCTGAAGGCCGCGCTCGGCGCCGTCCGCGCCAAGGCCCCCAACGCCCGCGTGGCCGTGCTCGGCTACACGTGGATCACGCCCGCGACCGCCGACCCGTCCTGCTTCGTCAAGCTGCCCATCGCCGCCGGCGACGTGCCCTACCTGCACTCCCTCCAGGCCCACCTCAACACCGTGGTCCAGCGCGCCGCCGAGGAGTCCGGAGCCACCTACGTGGACTTCGCCGAGGCCTCCGCCGGGCACGACGCCTGCCAGCCGGCCGGGACCCGCTGGATCGAGCCGCTGTTGTTCGGGCAGAACATCGTCCCGGTCCACCCCAACGCCCTCGGCGAGCGGCGCATGGCCGACCGCACCCTGAGCGTCCTCGGCCTCGGCTGACCGGGCACCGCCACGTTCCGCCGCCGTCCACGGCCGTCCCGGCCCGCCGAGCGTCCCCGGCGGCCGGGGCCGCGGGTCAGGCCTCGGCGAGCAGCGGGTCGTACGGCGTCGAGCGGGCACGGCCCGACATGAAGGACAGGAAGTCCCGGACGAACGCCCCGCGCGCATAGCTGCCGCCGGTGTCGGCCGGATCGCGGTGGAAGCCCCGGCGGAACAGCGCCCGGTACTCCTGCGCGTCGATGCGCTGGTCGCCGTCGGCGTCGGTGACGTCGAAGAGGACCTCGGCGACCCTGATCAGGGCGGGACCGGCGAGCGACGGCACGGCCTCGGCGTACTCCCGGCGGCTGACCCGGCCGTCGCCGTCGGTGTCGAGAGCCGTCTGCAGCTCCCGCCACCAGTCGGCGAACGCGTCGTAGAGCCGGGTCTCCGCCGGTTCGTCCAGGTCGAGACGGCCGGCGATCTCCCGGGCCATCGCCGCGAGGTCGGGCCAGTCCACATAGCCGTCCCCGGTCTGGTCCAGCACCGTGGCGAAGAACTCCTCCGCGCCGCGCCGGAGACCGGTGTCCGCGCCCGGCTCAGGCTCCGGCGGCAGCGGTGTGATCAGCCGGACCAGGGCCCCGGCCCGCCGCATCCGGTCCCGCAGCGCCCGCAGCGTCCGGGCCCGGGGGTCGTCGCTGTCGGGGGAGAGGGCGAGCAGGTCCAGCACCGACTCGGTGCGCAGCAGTCCCTCCGGGAGGAACCGGGCGAGGCCGGCGCCCAGATAGGCGCTCTGCATCAGCGTCTGGGCGCCGGGCAGCTCGGGCAGGCCCGCCCGCCGGCGGAACGGCTCCGGCAGGGACGCCACCGTGACCACGCCGATGAGCGGCCCGACGAGCGCCCGGCCGGCCGCCCACACCGTGGGCAGACCGTGCAGCAGCGGCGGCGCGGGCAGATGGTCGAAGAGCCGGTAGAGGATGATGCGCATCGCCTCCGTGTGCTCCACCTCCTCCTCCACCACCCGTTCGTAGTACGGCCAGAACTCGTGGACCGTGGGCGGAAGATGCCGGGCATCGCCGTCCAGGGTGGCCAGATAGCCCCGGAACTCGCCGTACAGCTCCTCGATGGCCTCCTGCTCCAGCGGCTGCCCGCTGAACCGGCACATGGTGACGCTGCTCTCGAAGAGGGTCGCCACCACCCAGGCGCGCACCGCCGGGTCCATCGCGTCGTAGGGCCGGCCGTGCGCGTCGGTGCCGCTCAGCCGGGCGTGCATCCGGTTGAGCCGCGCCGCCTCCTTGCGCCGTACCTCCTCGTCGTCGCCGGACATGCGCCGCAGGCTCGTGACCGTGTTGCGCAGCCGCCGCCACGGGTGGGTCACGAATGTCGAGTTGTCGGCCAGGGCGGCGCCGATCTGCGGGTGCGCGGCCTCCAGCACGGTCGCCCGGATGATGGCCAGCGCCCAGCGCGGATCGTTGAAGAAGCCGCGGAACCGGCTGCCCAGGCCGAAGGGCCGGTCGGCGCCGGTGGTGGGCTGGGGCTCGTCGGCGCCCGTCTCGGTCACGGTCGTCGTTCTCCGTTCGCGTTCGGCCGTACGCCGCCGAAGCGGCGATCGCGCTGCTGATAGGTGTGCAGACACTCCAGGAAGTGCGGTGCGCGGAAGTCGGGCCACAGGACCGGCGGGAAGATCCATTCCGCGTAGGCGACCTGCCAGAGCATGAAGTTGGAGATGCGCTGCTCGCCGGAGGTCCGGATGACGAGGTCCACATCGGGCGTGTCCGGGAAGGGCAGGTGGGCGGCGAAGCACCGCTCGTCCACGGCCTCGGCCGGCACTCCGCTGCGGATCAGCGACCGTGCCGCCGCCACGATGTCCCGCCGCCCGCCGTGATCGAACGCCACGGTCAGCGTCATGCCCCGGTTCCCGTCGGTCAGGGTCGTCAGATCGGCGAAGTCCCGGGCCAGCGGCGCGGGGATGCGCGGATCCGACACACCGAGGAACCGGCAGCGGATCCCGCGCGCGTGCAGCAGCGGGGCGTGCTTGCGCACCACCCGGCGGACCAGCCGCATCAGGAAGTCGACCTCGGTGCCGGGCCGTTGCCAGTTCTCCGTGGAGAACGCGTACAGGCTCAGCCACTCCACCCCGGCCGAGCGGGCCGCCTCGATGACGTCGATCACCGTCGTCTCGGCCGCGCGGTGCCCGGAGGTACGCGGCAGCGAACGCCGGGCGGCCCAGCGCCCGTTGCCGTCCATCACGCAGGCCACGTGCCGAGGCACTCCCCGGCGCGCCCGCTCCGGAACCGGGCCGGAGGCGGCACCGCCCGCGACTTCCTCCACCGTCACTCCTGCCCCCGGCGGCGCCGGGCGGGCCCGCGCCGCTGCCCGGCCCGTCGGACCGCGGGCCGGATCGTCCCCCGCAGACTGCCAGCCGCCCGCCTCGGAAGGCGGGACAACGGTCACGGTTCACCCTTGGCACAGCTGTGTGAGCCCCGGCACGCACGCCGGTCCGAACGGCAGACCCGGGT
Source organism: Streptomyces sp. SCL15-4 (assembly GCF_033366695.1). Lineage (NCBI taxonomy): Bacteria > Bacillati > Actinomycetota > Actinomycetes > Kitasatosporales > Streptomycetaceae > Streptomyces > Streptomyces sp. SCL15-4. The sequence goes on along the minus strand of NZ_JAOBTQ010000001.1, from coordinate 904,410 downwards.
AGGACCCGGGGGTTGTCCTCCGGTGCCGTGCTGGGGGCGGCCCCCCGGCGGATCCGCCTGCCTGCCGGAATGAGCACGCGTCGGGCGTTGCCTAGCGTGCTGTCACATGACGATTTCCTTACCGCGCCGGGTGGTTCGCCGGCGCGCCGGCCTGGTGGCCCTGGCCGTGACCTGTCTGCTGGCCGCCGCTCCCGCCGCCGTCGCGCACCCGGCCCGCGACGCGCCCCGCGCCTGCGGCCCGCACCCGGAGCTGAGCCGGGCCGTGCGCCACCTGGTGACGCACGACCGGATCGCCGGCGCCGCCGTCCTGGTCGGCGACCCCGGCCCGGCCGCGCCCTGCGCCCGCTGGACGGTGACCGACGGCACGGCGGACCTGCGCACCGGCCGCCCCATGAACACCACCGACCGGCTCCGCGCCGGCAGCGTCACCAAGACCTTCACCGCGACCGTCGTGCTGCGACTCGCCGCCGAGGGACGGCTTTCCCTGGACTCGCCCGTCGAGCGCTATCTGCCCGGCCTGATCCGCGACGGCGGCTACGACGGCCGCCGGATCACCGTACGGCAGCTGCTGCGGCACACCAGCGGGCTGCCCGACTACCTCGACGCGCCCGAGTGGCAGCACCCCGAGCGGGTGCGCTACCGCCACTTCGAGCCGCGCGAACTGATCGCCCGCGCCCTGCGGCTGCCACCCCCGGACCGGACCTGGCACTACGCGACCACCAACTACCTCGTCGCCGGGCTGATCATCCGCGAGGTCACCGGGCACAGCCCGGAGGCGGAGATCACCCGCCGGATCATCGCGCCGCTGGGCCTGCGCGACACGTACTGGCCCGGCGACGACACCCGCATCCAAGGCCCCCACTCGCACAGCTACTTCACCGCGGCCGACGGCCGCCGCGTGGACGGCACCGCCTGGAACACGACCTTCGGCGGTATCGGTGGCGCCCTGGTGTCCACCCCGGCCGACCTGACCCGGTTCGCCAGCGCGCTCTTCACCGGCCGACTGCTGCCCGCGCCCCAACTCGCCGAGATGCGGCGGACCGTGGACGCCGATCCGGACCGGCTGTGGCCCGGCGCCCGCTACGGGCTCGGCCTGATCTCCTCCCCGCTGTCCTGCGGCTCCACCTGGTGGGGCCACGCCGGCACCGTGCCCGGCGGCCACCGGGCCCTGGTCGCCACCGGCCCCGGCGGCCGCACCGTCGCCGTCGCCCTGAACGAGGTACCCGCCACGCTCCAGGCCGAACTGGACTTCCTCGACATCGTCGACAAGGCCCTCTGCGAGGGCACGCCCACCGAAAGGACCCCGGCATGACCGGCACCACCTCCCCGGGCCGTCACCGCCCGCGCCACCGCGCCGCCCGGGCCGCGTCCGCCGTCGCCCTGGCCCTGGCGGGCGCGCTGTCCCTGGGCGCGGCCCCGGCCCCGGCCGCCCCCGCCCGTCCCGCCGCCGACCCCCTCGCCCGCTACCACCACCAGCAGCTGCACTGGAAGAGCTGCCTGCTCGGCCCGGACGACACCATCGGCAAGGAACTCGAACAGGCCGGCGCCCAATGCGCCGACGTCACCGTCCCGTTGGACTACGCCCGCCCCGACGGCCGCACCCTCACCGTCGCCATCTCCCGCATCCGTGGCACCGACACCGCGCACCGCGTCGGCGCCCTGCTGCTCAACAGCGGCGGCCCCGGCGGCCAGACCCTCGGCGACCCGCCCTTCGTACGCCGCGCGATGCGTCAGGTGGCCGCGCGCTACGACGTGGTGGGCGTCGACCCCCGCTTCGTCGGCCGCAGCACCCCGCTGGACTGCCACTGGCCCACCGGCAGCATGATCCGCGGCGCCGGCACCGACCGCGCCGGCTTCGAGCGCGAAGCCGGCTTCGCCGCCGACCTGGCCCGCCGCTGCCGCACCCACGCCGGAGACCTGCTGCCGTACTCCAGCACCCGGAACACCGCGCGCGACATGGACGTGATCCGGGCCGCGCTGGGCGAGCGCCGGATCTCCTACCTGGGCTACTCCTACGGCAGTTACCTCGGCCAGGTCTACGCGACGATGTTCCCGGGGCGTATCGACCGGGTCGTCCTGGACGGCGTGATCGACCCCGCCCGCTACGGCCCCCGGCTGCTGCGCGGTACCGAGAACGCCAACCGGCACGCCCTGCGCGGCTGGGCCGACTGGACCGCGGCCCACCACACGGCCTACGGTCTCGGTCGCACCCGCGCCACCGTGCTGGCGACCGTGGAAGCGGTACGGTCGGCCGCCGCGCGCACGCCCCTGCGCGTCGGTGACTACCGGCTGGACGACCACGTCCTGCCCGTCATCGTCTTCAACGGCCTCTCGCAGGACAACCCCACGGCCTACGGCGACTTCGCCGAGGGCGTGCGGGACCTGCGGCGCGCCGCCGAGGGCCGGGCCGTCACCCCGTCCCCGTGGCTGGCCTCGGCGCTGGAGTTCACGCTGACCGGGCACGAGTCCGGCTACGGCAGCGCGCAGACGTCCATCCTGTGCGGAGACGTGCCCGCGCCCCGCGACCCGGAGACGTACTGGCGCGACCTGCGCCACGCGGGGAAGAAGGACCGGCTGTTCGCTCCGGTCACCGACAACATCAACCCCTGCGCGTTCTGGGGCCCGCCGCGCGAACGCCCCACCGCCATCCGCGCCGACCTGCCGGCCCTGCTCGTCAACGCCACCGGAGACCCCCGCACCACCTACCCCGGCGCCCGTGCGGTGCGCCGCGACTGGCCCGGCTCCCGCCTGGTCACCCTGCGCGACGCCGACCAGCACGCGGTGTACGGCGTCTACGGCAGCCGGTGCGTCGACGCCACGGTCAACGCCTACCTCGCGACCGGCCGCCTGCCGGCGACGGACGTCGGCTGCCCCCTGCCCACCTCCTGAAACGGCGGTGGGGCCCGGCCGGGTCGATCGCCTAGCATTCGGCGCATGACGCGACGACGTGCGATTCTCAGCGGATCCACCTTCGAGGAGCGGATCGGTTACGCCCGCGCCGTGGTCGACGGGGACCGGGTCCATGTCTCCGGGACCACCGGATTCGACTACACCACCATGACGATCTCCGACGACGTCGTGGAGCAGGCCGAGCAGTGCCTGCGCAACATCGGCGCCGCGCTGGCCGAGGCGGGGTGCGGCTTCGCGGACGTGGTCCGGGTGCGCTATCTGCTGCCGGACCGCGCCGACTTCGAGCCCTGCTGGCCGGTGCTGCGCCGCTGCTTCGGCGACGTCCGGCCGGCCGCCACCATGCTGGAGTGCGGCCTCGCCGACCCCCGCATGAAGATAGAGATCGAGGTGGACGCCCGCCGCCCGGCCGGGAGCTGACCCAGACGGCCGGCCCGCCGTACCACGGGATGACGGGCCGGCCGGTCAGCGGTGCGCCGCCGCCCGGCCCGGCACGGCCGCCCCGGCGCCGCGCCGCAGCATCCGTGCCTCCTGGGGCAGGAGGCGGGGGCCGGCCACGATCAGCACCTCGCACGCGGCCCGGGCCGGCACGAACCGGTGCACCGGCCGGGGACGCAGCCGGGCGAGCGGGCCCCGCCGCCGGGCCATGCCGATGACCAGCAGGTCGTCGGCGGACGCGGCCACCGAGCAGAGCACCGGCCCGGCGCGACCCCTGATCACCCGCCGTACGATCCGCAGGTCCGCCGGGGGCCCGCCCAACGCCAGGTCGAAGGCCCGCTCCAGGCAGCGCCGCGCCTCGTCGGCCCACAGCCGGGCCCACGAGGTCTGCGGCCGGCGCGCGTAGAGCGCCTCGCCCTCCGGCGGCTCCCAGGCCCGCACGGCCACCAGCGTCCGCCCGGTCGCCCGGGCCTCCCGGACACCGCGCCGCAGCGCGGCCAGTCCGGCGAGCGAGTCGCTCACCCCGACGACGACGTTCCCCGCCCGCTCGCCGTACGCGCTTCCCAGTGGTGCCATACCACCAGGCTAGGAAGGCCAATACGGGCTGTGCAAAGTCCAGTTCGGGACAAGTGGCCCCGGCTTATCCGGGCGGCACGGCCGGACGTCGCCATGGTTCCGGCCAATCTCCGGCCGCCGGGCCGTCCGGCCGCGCGGTGGGACGTGTCCGCTCCTGGGGACCCGTTGTCCGGCATCCGGGCATGTGTACGTCTGACCACCAGTGGCGGGAGCGGCGGCGTCCGCATGGTCTCCGGGCGTCGGCGCGGTGAGCGAACCGGAGCGTCGATGATCGGCGAAAGTCCGAAAAAGGCTGCGTGATGAAACCGGGCCCCGGGCCGTTGGACACAGGCTTTATGTCAGGTAGCCTGACATAGAAACCCACGGAACAGGAGGCTCCGCATGACCATCGAATACGCCACCAGCTACCGGGCCCGCTCCTTCATCCCGCCGGAGCCGGGCAAGCCCTACTTCATCGAGAAGGGCCTGGGGGACCGGGCCCACCTGTTCGGCGACCTGATCACGGTCTACGCGGGCGGCGAGCAGACCGAGAACACCTTCAACTTCTTCACCTGCGAGGGCCCGAAGGGCGAGCTGATCCCGGCCCACTCGCACGCGGACACCTACGAGGTCTTCTACATCACCCACGGCGCCGTACGGCTCTTCGTGGAGGACCTCGAGGGCGAGCAGTACGAGAAGCTGCTCACGCCCGGGGACTTCGGCTTCGTGCCGAAGAACTGCGTCCACGCCTACCGCATGGAGCGCCACCACTCGCAGGTCGTGGGCGTGGCCGCCGGACCCGGCGGCACCTTCGAGCGGTTCTTCGAGTCCCTCGGCACCCCGGCCGAGGAACTGGGCCTGCCGGCCCGGCCGTTCGTGCCGGAGCGGGAGAAGTTCGCGACCGTGCCCCAGCGGTACGACGTCCGGTTCCGCCCCGACCACCAGTGGCGCACCGGAAGCTGACGACCGCGTCCCGTGCCGAGGCGCACGCCGCGTCCGTCGAGACCGCGGCCGCCCCGGTACCGGGCACCGACCGGCGCTCGCTCACCACCGCCACCGCCAGCGCCCGCACCACCCTGTGCCCCTGCCGCCTCGCCCGCCGAGGGAACCAGACGCCACCCGAGGAGCGACCCCATGCCGGAAGAAGCCGCACACCAGGACGCCCTGCCCGACGACGTTCCGCTCTTCCCCCTGGAACTGTTGGCGCCGCCGGACCCCGCCCGGCTGCCCCTGCCGCCGCCCGCCCGCCCGGCGCCCGGTGTCCGGCTGCTGCGCGGCGCCGTCTACGCCGTGCCCGACGGCGGTCGGCCGCTGGAAACCGATCTGTGGCTGCCCGAGCCGGCGGACGGCCCGCTGCCGGTGGTCGTCTTCGTGCACGGCGGCGGCTGGCGCAGCGGACTGCGCGACGACGTGGGGCCGCGGTTCCGGCACGCGAGGCCGGGCCCCTTCGCCCGGCTGGCCGGTTCCGGGACGGCCGTGGTCTGCCCCGACTACCGGCTCAGCGGCGAGGCCCGGTTCCCGGCCCAGCTCGACGACCTGCGCGCGCTGCTGGTCTGGCTGCGCGACCGGGCCGGCGAGCTGGGCCTCGACCCGGACCGGGTGGTCCTGTGGGGCGAGTCCGCCGGCGGTCACCTGGCCGCGCTGACCGCGCTCACCACCGGGCCGGCCGGTCACGGCGGGCGGGCGGCGACCGTGCGCGGCTGCGTCACCTGGTACGCGCCCACCGACCTCACCCGCCTCGCCGAGGACCACCCGCCGGGCCGCTTCGACCCGGCGGACCCGGCCTCTCGTGAGGCGCTGCTGCTGGGGGCCGCCCCGGCCGCCGCCCCGGGCCCGGCCCGGGACGCCAGCCCCGCGCTGCGGGTGACGCCGGCGGCGCCGCCGTTCCTGCTGCTGCACGGCACGGAGGACGAGTTCGTGCCGTGCGCGCAGAGCGACCGGCTCGCGACCGCCCTGCGGGCCGCCGGGGTGCCGGTCGAACACGTGCGGGTGCCCGGCGCGAACCACCTGTGGGTGGGGATCACGGAGGAGGAGGCCGAGCGGTGCTTCGTACGGACGGCCGAGTTCGCCGCCCGGCACTGCGGCCGGGGAGCCGGAGGACAAGAGACCGGACAATAGGAGGATAGTCCACCGGGTATCCGATCCTCCGAGGAGCCATGAGTCACCGCGCCGCCAATCTGCCCCAGCTCCTGTCCGAGGCCCGCCGCTGGTTCGAGGACGCCTTGTTCGCCAGCATGGAGGCGGCGGGCGAACAGCCGGTGACCACGGCGCAGGCGTCCGTCTTCGCGATGCTCGACACCGAGGGCACCACCGTCTCCGAACTCGCCCGGCGGATGGGCGTCACCCGGCAGACCGCCCATCAGGCGGTGCACGGACTGATCGGCATGGGGCTGCTGGAGCAGGAACCCGACCCCGGCTCCGCCCGGCGGCGGCTGATCCGGATGACCGCCGAGGGACGGCGCGTGCACGAGCGCGCGCAGGCCACGATCGGGGTGATCGAGTCGGTCCTGCTGGAGCGCATCGGAGCGGACGCGGCCCGCGCGCTGGACGGCGCGCTGCGCTCCGACTGGGGCGTGCCCCCGCTCGTCGCCGCTCCCTGACCGGCTCAGGAGGCCATGTTCCGCTCCCCGGCGGGGACCGGGACCACCTCGATGCGCTGCACGGCCCGGCTGAGCACCAGTACCCCCACGACGATCAGCACCGCCCCGCACAGCTCGGGCACGAGCCACCACCCGGTGCGGATCCGCTCGCCGAAGAGGGTGATGCCGAGGGTCAGGCTCACCACCGCGTCACCGATGGTCAGCGCGGGTTGCGCCGCGGCCAGCGGACCGGCCTGCAAGGCGTTCTCCAGCAGCAGCACGGCGGCGATCCCGGCGAGCGCGAAGCCGTACGTCTGCCAGGACCGCAGGAATGCCGTGAGGCCGTGGTCGGCGAAGGTGCCGCTCGCCGATTTCAGCAGGGCGGCGGTCAGCGCGTTGCCCGTCGCGGAGGCGGCCGCCAGCAGCGCGGCGCGCCGGGCCGGCGGGCCGCCCCGGCCGGCCAGTCCCACCGCCGCGGCCATCACTGCGGCGCACGACAGCAGGGCCGGCAGCCACCGGGCCATCGGCGCCTGGTCGGTGGCGCCGTGCGGGGCCGCCGCCAGCAGCAGGACGGCGAGGCCCGCCACGCAGCCGCCCACCCCCCACCAGCCCGAGCGCGGCAGCCGCCGGTGCATGAGCGGGGCGGCGACGAGGAGCGCGAAGGGCAGTTCCAGGATGAACAGCGGCTGCACCAGGGCGAGCGGGCCGTTGACCAGGGCCAGGCTCTGGAAGAGCGCGGCGCAGGCGACACCGGCCATGCCGATCATCCAGACGGGCCGGCGCACCAGCTCCGCCAGCAGCCGGAGTCCGCCGCGGCTGCTGGCGGAGGCCGCCTTGCGCTGGCACGCGGTGCCCACGGCATTGCTCGCCGCTCCCGCGACGGCGAACACCGCGGCGAGTTCGATCACGGCCCTCTCCCGCCTCCGGCAGACCTCCCGGCGGGAGGAATCGGACGCCTCCAGCCTACGGAAGCCGACCCGCCCACGCCGTGCGGCGGCCCCCGCCGGTGGCGCGCTCGGGTGGCCGTCTGGTCGTGGACGGTGGGTTGCCGGCGGTCGGTCGTCGTGTCCGGTGCGGTGCCGGCGGCCGTGGCCCGGGCGTCCGGGTGTTCGTCCCGCTCGCGCGGGCGGGCTATCCGAACAGGGGGAGGCGGTCGGCCGCCGGGCCCAGGGCGGTGCGCTCGGCGTCGGTGAGGGCGGCCCGGCCGGTGGCCACGCGTGCGTAGCGGGCGTCGCTCCACTCCTGCGGGGCGGGCCGGCCGAGCAGCCCGTCGAGGGTGGCGCGCACGGCGGCCAGGCCCTCGGGCGAGGGCCGCGGGGCGCGCGGGAGCGCCACGGTCAGGTCGAGATGGTGGACGGTCGCCTCCACCGCGAGCGTGGTGAGCAGGTCACCGGCCGTCAGCACGTGCCCCTGCGTGCTCACCCGTCGCGCGGGATCGGCCTCGCCGGCCGCGTGCACGACCGCCGCCAGCGTCTCCAGATACAGCCCCTTCAACTGCCCGAAGTCCAGGAACATGCTGCCGTTCACCCGCGCCCAGCGCCGGCCGTTCGCCGCCCCGGCGGTGTCCGGCGCCCAGTCCTGCCAGTACGTCGTCCAGTCCCGGTCGGCGGGCTCGTCCGTGGGTGTGTGCAGGGCCACCAGGGCGCGCTGGGCGTCCTGCACGCAGTGGAAGACGAGGTCGCGGACCGCCCAGCCGGTGCACCCGGTCGGCTGCCACGACTGCGCGTCGCCCAGCCCGGCGACGACCGCCGAGGCGGCCTCGTAGGCGGCGCGCAGTGTCCGCGCCTGACACGAGGTGAACCCTGTCGACATGCCTGCCCCTTTCCCGTCGGCTGCCGGTCCGCGGCATCCTAGGCGGACCGGCGGCCGACGGCTCCGACAGGGGCGCGGCCCCGTGCGACGGCCGGGGCCGCCGGACGCGCACGTGGCCCCGAGCCGCCCGTGAGGCGGTCCGGGGCCACGTGGGAGTGGGAGCGCGCTCAGGCGGCGAGGCGCTTGGCCACTTCCCGCGCCTTGACGGCGGCGTCCTCCAGGGCGCGGTCGCGGGAGGCCTCGTACAGCGGGACCAGTTCGGCCATCTCCGGGTTCACGGACGCCATGGTCAGCTCGGGGACGATGAAGTCCACGTCCAGGCCGAGACCCGTGCCCAGCGCGGCGCGGAGGTAGTTCTGCACGTACTCGAAGCCCTCGCGCGGAGTGCCCGGCGCGTAGGAGCCGCCCCGGCTGGCGACGACGGTCACCGGGGTGCCCTTGGCGGACTGGACCGGACCCGCGGTGCGGCCCATCAGGATGACGTTGTCCAGCCAGGCCTTCAGGGTGGAGGGGATCGTGTAGTTGTACATCGGGGCGCCGATCAGCACCGCGTCGGCCTGCTCCAGTTCCTCGATCAGCTTGACGCGCTCGGCGAACGCGGCGGCCTGCTCGGGGGTGTGGGTGGCCGGGTCGGTGAAGCCGGCGAGGTGCGTGTCGGCGGTGATGTGCGCGACCGGCTGCGCCGCCAGGTCGCGGTAGACGACCGTGCCCTGCGGGTGCTCCTCCTGCCAGTGCTTGCGGAAGGCCTCCGTCACGACGCGCGAGGCCGACGCCTCGGCCGGGAACACGGACGAATCGATGTGCAGCAGGGTGGCCATGGGTCTCTCCAGGAAAGGGCTGAAGCAGCCGGACGCCGGAAGCGCGGGCTGTGGTTTCATACTGTACTACTTTTATCACATGGACTTACTTTTCTTTAGTCCCCTACTTCGGGGTAGTACGCTGAGGTCATGGACGAGAACCACGACAGCGCGGCCTGCAAGCGGGTGGACGACGGCATCACCCGTGTCTTCCAGCTCCTCGGCAAGCGCTGGAGCGGGCCGATCGTGGCCGTCCTGGTGGAACAGCCCGCGTACTTCGCCGACCTGCGGCGGGCCATCCCCGGCATCAGCGAACGCATGCTCTCCGACCGGCTCGCCGAACTCGGCGCCGCCGGCCTCGTCCTGCGCGAGGTCGACGAAGGCCCCCCGTTGCGCGTCTCCTACCGGCTGACCGGGGCCGGCGCCGCCCTGGAACCCGCGCTCCGCGAGCTGGCCCAGTGGGCCAAGTCCCACCTGCCGGACGTCTCAGGGTGCACCGGCACCGCACTGGACCGGCCCTAGCCCGACCGGCCGGCGTGCCGCGCGCCCGGGACCGGAGGCCGCTCAGTCGACCGGCCAGGTGTGCACCGGGGCGTTGAGGTGCATGTAGTCGATGTACACCTGGGTCATCCGGCGCAGCGCCTCGTGCCGGCCGGCGTGCGCGGCGGCGGTCATGTGGTGGAACATCTCCTTCTGCCACACCGCACCGTTGCGCGCCGTCACACACCGCTGCTCGATCACCCCGAGCAGCGGCTCCCGCCAGGCCGCGTCCATGCCGGAGAGTTCCAGGCCGCGGTGCGCGAGCGGCAGCAGCCGCCGCAGCACCAGCTCCGGCGCCGGTGCCTCGCCCATCCCCGGCCAGTACAGCGGCGCGTCGATGCCGAGCCGGGCGGCGGTGTGCAGATTGTCCTCGGCGGCGGCGAAGGACATCCGCGACCACACCGGCCGGTCCTCCTCCACCAGCGCCCGGGTCAGGCCGTAGTAGAACGCGCCGTTGGCGAGGGTGTCGGCGACGGTCGGGCCGGCGGGCAGCACCCGGTTCTCCACCCGGATGTGCGGCCGGTCGCGGGAGACGGCGTACACCGGCCGGTTCCAGCGGTAGATCGTGCCGTTGTGCAGGGTGAGTTCGGGCAGCGCGGGGATGTCGCCGCGGTCCAGCGTCTCCACCGGGTCCTGCTCGTCGCACAGCGGGAGCAGGGCCGGGAAGTAGCGCAGGTTCTCCTCGAACAGGTCGAAGACGCTGTTGATCCACCGCTCCCCGAACCACACCCGGGGCCGCACGCCCTGCACCTTGATCTCCTCCGGGCGGGTGTCGGTGGCCTGCTCGAACAGCGGGATCCGGGTCTCGTGCCACAGTTCCTTGCCGAACAGGAACGGCGAGTTGGCCGCGAGCGCGACCTGCACCCCGGCGATCGCCTGGGCCGCGTTCCAGTACCCGGCGAACTCCTCCGGCGACACCTGGAGGTGGAACTGCGTACTGGTGCACGCCGCCTCCGGAGTGATGGTGTCGGCGTAGGTCCGCAGCCGGTCCGGCCCGTCGATCTCGATGCGCAGGTCCTCGCCCCGGGCCGCGAAGATCTGGTCGTTGAGCAGCCGGTAGCGCGGGTTCTCCGACAACGCGGCCTCGCCGATCTCCGCCTGCCGCAGGGTGGGCAGGATCCCGATCGTGATCAGCCGGGCGCCGACCGACCGGGCCCGCTCGTCGGCGTGGTTCAGCGCGGCGCGGATCTCCGCCTCCCAGGCGTCCGGACCGCCCGCGGTCAGCCGCCGGGGCGGAACGTTGATCTCCAGGTTGAACCGGCCCAGCTCGGTGGACCAGGCGGGGTCGGAGATCGCCGCCAGCACATCGGTGTTGCGCATCGCCGGCTCGGCCTCGTCGTCCACCAGGTTCAGCTCCACCTCCAGGCCGACCTGGGGCCGCTCCGACTCGAAACGCGCCTCGCGCAGCATCCGCGCCAGCGCGTCCAGGCACCCCTGCATCTTGATCCGGTACCGGCGGCGGTCCTCGCGGGTGAAGACGAGCGCCGGGACGTCCCGTCCCATCGGCCCTCCAGGTCCCCTCGTCGGACACCTTCCCCTCCAGCGTCGCACCGGGGGGTCCGGGACACCATGCAGGCCGGGGGCGGGCCTTCGCGGCACCGCCCCCGGGGACGCGGCGGACCGGCCGGTCAGGCGGTCTTGCGGGCCACCGCGCCGTAGAAGCCGATCTCCTCGGAGCGGGGCGGCGGCGGGGCGTCCGGGCGCCAGAACGGCACCTGGGCGAGGCCCGGTTCGACCAGCTCGAAACCGTCGAAGAACCGCTCCACCTCGGACCGGCCGCGCAGGTGCAGGGACGCGGTCGCGTTGGTGTACACGTCCTGGGCGGCGGAGCGGTCGGCGAAGTCGCCCGTGGCGTGCGAGAGCACCAGGAAGCTGCCGGCGGGCAGCGCGTCGCGCAGCGTGGCCACGATCTCGGCGGGCCGGTCGGTGTCGGCGAGGAAGTGCAGGATCGCCACGAGGAGCAGCGCGACCGGCTGGTCGAAGTCGATGAGCTGGCGGACGTCGGGATGGTCCAGGACGGCGCGCGGATCGCGCAGGTCGCCGAGGACGATCCGGGTCGTACCGGACCGGCTGAGCAGGGCGTTGCCGTGCGCGGCGACGATCGGGTCGTTGTCGACGTAGGCCACGCGCACCTCGGGCGCCACCGACTGGGCGACCTCGTGCACGTTCGGCGAGGTGGGCAGCCCGGTGCCGATGTCCAGGATCTGCCGCACCCCGCTGCCCACCACGTACCGCACGGCACGCTGCAGAAAGGCGCGGTTCGCCCGGACGCCGATGCGGGCCTCGGGGGCCGCGGCGGCGAGCGCGTCGCCCGCCTGCTGGTCCACCTCGTAGTTGTCCTTGCCGCCCAGCAGATAGTCGTAGATCCGCGCGGGGTGCGGTCTGCTGGTGTCGATGGTGACGGTCTCGTAGCCGTTCTCTGTCACGCTGTGCTCCTCTCGCCGGCCGGCCCGGCCTCGGGTCCGCGGCGGCCGGGCCCAGCCTGCCATACCAACTTCCGGGGCCGTCACCGGAGTTCCCGCAGGCCGCCGGGCGGACGGGGCGGCCGGCGCAGCCGCCCTCCGGCCGACGGCCGACGGCGTCGGTGCGGGCCGGCCGAGGACCTCACCCGGCCGGCTCCGCCAGGTGGCGGGAGCGCCGCGGGGGACGGAGAGTCGGTGCGGGGCCGGTGGTGCGGACACGTCCGCCGGTCGTCCCCACGGACCGGCACGCCGCCTCGGCCGCCCAGGCGACGGCGGGCCGCCCGGCAGGGGCGGGGAACGGTGAATCCATGCGCTCGGGCCGTTCCCCGCTCCGTCGGTCGCCGGGCCGCCGTCCGCCCTTCGCCGGCCGCCTCCGCGAGCGGCGTCGCTGCACGGCCGCGGGAGGAAAGCGGTGTACGCCGGCCGGGGCGCCCCCGTCACCGTGACCGCGTGTCCACGCCCCGCGACTCCCGGCCGAGGACCCGCTTCCCCGCCGGAAGTGCGCGCTCTCGCTTTTCCGGAGCGTCGACCCGCGATCGCCACTCGTGCTCGATGCGGCCTCCCGCGCCGAGGTGCCGGCCGGGGTCGGCTCGTGTCGCGGTGTGACGGTGAGGGTCGCTCATGACGAGGGCATCATCGACGCGCTGCGCTCCGGCCGGGTCCTGCTCCGGCCGGGTCCGGTTCCTGCCGGATGCGGATGCGGATGCGGATGCGGATGCGGATGCGGACGAGGACCTCTGGAGCGAGGACCGCCGCGACCTCGTCGCCCTCGCCCGGCCCGGCTCCCGGCCCGCGCGGCTCCTCAGAAACGCGTGCCGCCGTCGACGCGGATCTCGGCCTCCGGCCCGCCACCCGGCGGCCATGGACGTACCCGGCGGACGGCCGGCCGCGGAGGGCGGGTCGGGGACGGCCGCCCGGCCGCCGGAGACGGGTCAGGGACGGCCGGCCGGTGCCCGCTCCAGCATTTCCCGTGCGGCGGCGAGCGCTTCCGCGCGGTCTTCGGGGACCAGGCCGATCCGGGTGCGGCGGTCCAGGAGGTCGGACGCGTCCAGCGCGCCTTCGTGACGGAGTGCCCACAGGAGTTCGGCGCGGGTGACGGGGTGGCCGGGGAGCACGGGCTCGGCCAGGGCGGGGTCCTCGGCGGCGAGGGCGTGCACGGCCACGGCCTCGGTGCCGTAGCGCTGGACCAGGCGGCGCGGTGCGGGGAGCGCCCGCAGCCGTCCGGGGGCGGCGGCGCCGGTCAGGGGCAGGGCGGCGGTGGGGGAGGGGGCGGCGCGCAGGCCGCTGGCCCCGGCGGCGGCGTCCACGGCATCCTGCGCCATCCGCCGGTAGGTGGTGAGCTTGCCGCCGACCACGGTGGTGACACCGTCGGGAGAGGTGAGCACCGCGTGCCGGCGGGAGATGTCGGAGGTACGGGCCGGGTCGCCGTCCGCGGCGCCGGCGGAGGTGTCCAGCAGCGGGCGCAGCCCGGCGAAGGCGCCGACCACGTCCTCCCGGGCCACCGGGGCGTCCAGGACGGAGCCGAGCACGTCCAGCAGGAAGCCGATGTCGGTCTCGGGCACCTCGGGCACGTCCGGGATCCCGCCGTCCACCGGTTCGTCGGTCAGGCCGACGTAGACCCGGCCGTCCCCTTGGGGCAGTACCAGCACGAAGCGGTTGGTCTCACCGGGGATCGGGATGTGCAGTCCGGCCGGCAGGGCGCCGAGCCGCTCCGAGCGGAGCACCAGATGAGTGCCGCGCGACGGACGGATCCGGATCCCTCCGGCGAGGCCGCCCGCCCACACCCCGGCCGCGTTGATCACGGCGCGCGCCCTGATCTCGCCCTCCTCGCCGGTGAGTTCGTCCCGGATACGGGCGCCCGTCCCGGTCAGCTCCAGTGCCCGCACCCGGGTCAGCACCCGGGCGCCGTGCGCGGCGGCCGTCCGGGCGAGCGCGGTCACCAGGCGGGCGTCGTCGGTCACCCGGCCGTCCCAGGACAGCAGCCCGCCGCGCAGCCCGGCCGCGCGGACCGAGGGCGCCAGATGACGTGCCTCGGTCGCCGGCAGCCGGCGCGGCGCGGGCAGCACCTGCCGTGGCGTACGGGCGGCCAGCCGCAGCATGTCCCCGGCCCGGAACCCGGCCCACGCCAGCGCGGCCTGGGACCGGGACACCAGCGGGGTCAGCGGCAGCACGAACGGGTGGGCGGCCACCAGGTGCGGCGCCGTACGGGTCATCAGCACGCCCCGCTCCACCGCGCTCTCGTGGGCCACGTCGAACTGCGCCGACGCCAGATAGCGCAGCCCGCCGTGGATCAGCTTCGAGCTCCAGCGGGAGGTGCCGAAGGCCAGGTCGTGGGCGTCCACCGCGACGACGTCCAGCCCGCGGGCCGCCGCGTCCAGCGCCGCCCCGGCGCCCGTAGCGCCGAGCCCGACCACCAGGACGTCGGCCACCCGGCCGTCCGCGGCCTCGGCCAGTTCCCGGACCCGCCGGTGCGCGCTCAGGGACGAGCCGGGCGCGGCCTCGGTGTGGCTCATGGCGTCAGGGTCCTCTCCAGAAGGGCGCGCAGTTCACCGAGGAATGCGGCGGAGTCCAGCTCCGGATCGTCCTCGTCGGTCATCGTGCGCAGGGACAGGGCGAAGGACTGCACGGTCAACAGCACTGTGCGCGCCTGCCGTTCGATGTGGCCGGGCCGCACGGAACCGTCCGCGTGGCCCTCGCGCAGCGCGTCGCCCAGCAGTGCCAGCAGCGCCTCCTGACTGGCACCGCGCCGGTCGAGCACATAGGGCAGCAGCAGCTCCGGATCGACGTCGACGATCTTGCGGAAGAGGGGATGCGCCCGGAACGCCTCGACCCCGGCCACCAGCCCGTCCACGATCCGGGCGCGGGTGCCGACGGCGGGCGCGGGGGCCGGCATCGCCCGGGTGGCCACGTCGATCCACTCCCGGGTCATCAGATCGCCCACCAGACTCCGCAGATCCGGCCAGCGCCGGTAGAGCGTCATCCGGGAGACACCGGCGCGGCGGGCGACGTCGGCGAGCGTGGTGCGCCGCACGCCGACGGCCAGCACACAGTCGCGTGCCGCGTCGAGGACCGAATCGCTGTCCGCACCGTTGTGACGAATAGGCGTCATGTGTCACAGTGTAACGCCCCGAGGGCGGGACGGAAGGGGCCCGGCCCCGCGGACGCCGCCCGAGCCCCGCGGGCCGGCCACCGGCCGGCCGGTCACCGTTCCGCTCCCGATCCGTACGACAGCCCGCCGACCATCGCTCCGATTCGCGGACCGGCTCACCGGCCGCCGCGCCGAGCCACACGAAGACCAGCTCACCGACCCTGTGAGGACGACCGTTCAATGGACATGCTGTGGAACGGCTGGGGCGACCCGGCCAAGGCGGCACCGCTGCCCGACACGGTGACCGGGCTGCTGCGCGACCTGCTCGGCGTCACGCCGCGCGCATCCTCCGCACCCGGCCTCGCGGACATCCGCCCGCCCGCCGTCACGGCCCGCCCCGCCGCCCTCAAGGCGCTCGCCGAGGCCGTCGGCGGCGAGGAGCACGTCCGCACGGACCCCGAGAGCCGCATCCGGCACACCCGCGGCAAGTCCACCCCCGACCTGCTGCGCATCCGCGCCGGCGACCTCGCCGACGTGCCCCAGGCCGTCGTCCTGCCCGCGAGCCACGACCAGGTCCTCGCCGCGCTCGGTGCCTGCGCCGCGCACGGCCTGGCCGTCGTGCCCTTCGGCGGCGGCACCTCCGTAGTCGGCGGACTCGCCCCGCAGCGCAGCGCGTTCGTCGCCCTCGACCTGCGCCGCATGGACGGCCTGCTCGACCTCGACCCTCTCTCGCGCACCGCCGTCCTCCAGCCCGGCCTGCGCGCTCCCGAGGCCGAACGGCGGCTCAACGAACGCGGCTACACCCTCGGCCACTTCCCGCAGTCCTTCGAGTGGGCCACCATCGGCGGGTTCGCCGCCGCCCGCTCCAGCGGACAGGCGTCCGCCGGCTACGGCCGCTTCGACGAGATGGTGCTCGCCCTCACCCTCGCCACCCCCGAGGGCACCCTCCACACGGGCCGCGCCCCGCGCTCCGCCGCCGGACCCGACCTGCGTCAGCTGATCCTCGGCTCCGAGGGCGCCTTCGGCGTCATCACCTCCGTCACCGTACGGATCCGCCCGCTGCCCGAGGTCCGGGTGTACGAGGGCTGGCGCTTCGGCTCCTTCGAGGAAGGCACCGCCGCGCTGCGCCGGCTCGCCCAGGACGGGCCCCGGCCGACCGTGCTGCGCCTGTCCGACGAGACCGAGACGCTCATCGGACTCGCCCAGCCCGACGCGATCGGCGCCGGCCCGGAACAGGGCGGCGCCGGATGCCTGGCGATCACCGGCTACGAGGGCACGGCCGAGGACACCGCGCACCGCCGGGCGCGGGCGGCGGAGGTCCTGACGGCCTGCGGCGGCACCCCGATCGGCGCCGAACCCGGCGAACGCTGGGCGCACGGCCGCTACTCCGCGCCCTATCTGCGCGACGCCCTCCTCGACGTCGGCGCCTTCGCCGAGACACTGGAGACCGCCGCGTTCTGGTCCCGCGTCCCCGAGCTGTACACGGCCGTCCGCGCCGCCCTGACCGACACCCTCACCCAGGCCGGCACCCCGCCCCTGGTCATGTGCCACATCTCCCACGTGTACGAGAACGGCGCCTCGCTGTACTTCACCGTCGTCAGCGCCCAGGGCGAGGACCCGGTGGCCCACTGGGCGCCCGCCAAGCACGCGGCGGGCGAAGCCGTCCTCGCGGCCGGCGGCACCATCTCCCACCACCACGGGATCGGCACCGACCACCGCGACTGGTACGTCCGCGAGGCCGGCCCGCTCGGCGTCTCGGCCCTGCGCGCCGTCAAGCGCCGCCTGGACCCGGACGGCCTGCTCAACCCCGGCGTCCTGCTGCCCACCGACTGACCTCGCCCGTTCCGACCGCCTGCCTCGGAGGCCCACCGATGCGCCAGTTCACCGCCGTCGTCAACCCCACCGCGGGCGGCTCCACCGGGGCGGCGACCCTGCTCCACCTGGCCCGGCTGCTGCGCGAAGCCGGGGCCGGGCTGGAGACGGAGTACAGCCACAGCCTCGCCCACGCCCAGGACATCGCCCGCGCGGCCGGCGAGCGCGGCCGGATCGTGCTGGCCGTGGGCGGCGACGGCATCGCCGGCGGCATAGGCGGCGCGCTCAGCGGCACCGGAACGGTCCTGGGCCTCGTCCCCGCCGGACGCGGCAACGACTTCGCCCGCGCGCTGGACCTGCCCGCCGACCCCGGTGCGCTGGCGGACATCCTGCTGCGCGCCGAGCCCCGGCCCGTCGACACCATCGAGGTGGAGTCGGCCGTCCACCCGCGCACGGTCGTCCTCGGCAGCGTGTACGCCGGCGTCGACGCGGAGGCCAACCGGCACGCCAACAACGCCCGGCTGCTGCGCGGCGCGGCCTCCTACTACGCGGGCGGACTGCGCGCGGTCACCACCTGGCGGCCGGCCGACTACCGCGTCACCGTCGACGGAACGGAGCACACCCACCGCGGCTACACCGTCGTGGCCGCCAACTCCCCTTACTACGGTTCCGGCCGGCTCATCGCCCCCGGTGCGCGGGTGGACGACGGGCTGCTCGACATCGTGCTGATCCGCGAGGCCCCGCGCCGGCTGTTCTTCGCCCTGATGAACGAGCTGCGGACCGGCGCCCACGTCCGCCGGCCCGAAGTACGCGTGCTGCGCGGCCGGGAACTGCGCATCGAGGCCGGCCGGCCCGTGCCCTACGGCGCCGACGGCGAGGTGGCGGCCACCCTCCCGGTCACCCTGCGCGTCCGCCCCGCCGACCTGCCGGTCCTCTACTGAACCGGCCTGCGGTCCGGCAACTCGCCGCACACGGTTTCGACTTGGTGCGCATCACGGGCCCGGGCCCCGGGTAGGCGAAGGATGCCTGGGGAGGGGTGGTGGGCCGGATGACAGCGGAGCGGGCCGAGGTGGTGGTGCGGGCGGTCGTCGTGTACGACGGGCGGCTGCTGCTGGTTCCGGAGGCGGCCGGCTGGGGGCTGCCCTCGGGCACCCCGCAACCGGCCGAGACAGCCGAGGCCACCGCCGCGCGGGTCGTCTACGAGATCACCGGCTACCTGGTCGACGGCACCGAGCCGCTGGAACCACGGGACGCCGACGGCGAGACGGCCGTCCTGTGCCGGCTGCTGACCGAGTCACCGTCCGACGGCGGCCGCCTCACCCCGGACCACCTGCGCTGGGCAGCGATGGCGGAGACCACGGACACCCTGCTGCCGCCGCCCGTGCGCCGTTACCTCAAGGGCCACATCCCGCACCTGGACCACCGGCCCCGCCCCTCCTGACCACCGTCCCGCAGGCCCTTCGGCCGCCTCCGCCTCCGCCCCCGCCTCCGACGCCCGGTGGTCCGTCCGTCGAGGGCGCCGTGCCTGCCGTGTTCGCGGGTGGCCGCGGTTGTCCGGCGGTCGGGACCGTCTTGATGGTCGCGGCCGTTTCGGATGGCCGGGCCTGTGACGACGGTCGGATGGTCCTCGGCGCGTTGCCGGCCGCGCGGAGCACCATGTCGGTCCGTCCGTCCGGGACGCTCCGGCCCGCCGTGACCGCCGGTGGCCATGGCCGCCGGGTCCCCAGGATCATCCTGGCGCGCACCGTGCCTCCGGCCGCCCGGCACGTCGGCTACGTCACGACACCCCCGCCGTCGCGACCGGTCACGCGACGCCCGGGCCGCCACGCCCCTGCCTCCGCTTGCGGTGCCGTCCGGCGGGGGTTTCAGTGATGGAGGGACCCTTCGTGGGTCCCTCGCGTTGCCGACAGCGCGGATATCCCTTCGCGGACGCCGCTCGCGGATGTCCCGCCGCGGACGGCCGACCTCTCACACGCGCCAGGAGCTGTCATGTCGATGTCGTTCGGTGCACCGTTCGGCGGTTCGTCGGATCCCTTCAGCGAGTTGCTGAATCGATTCTTCGGGATGTCGCCGGCGTCCTCGCCCCCAGCGGTGCAGCGTGTGCCCATCGGACGGCTGCTGACCGAGTCGTCGCAGACCTTGCTCAACCTGGCCGCGCAGCGGGCCGCCGACGACGGCACCTCCGACCTGGACACCGAACACCTGCTGTGGGCGGCCACTCAGGTCGAGCCGTCGCGCCGGCTGCTCGCGCAGGTGGGCGTGGAGCCCGACACGCTCGCCGCCGAGCTGGCCAAGGTGCTGCCCCGCGAGTCCGGCGCGCCCTCCGCGCAACCGGGCCTGACCCCGGCGGCCAAGCGCACGCTGCGCGCCGCCTTCGCCCGGTCGCAGGCCACCGGTGTCTCCTACATCGGGCCCGAGCACATCCTCGGCGCCCTGATCGGCGACAGCGACACCGGCGCCGCGCGCATGCTGCGGGCCGAGGGCCTGGACACCAAGCGCCTGGCCGGCCTCACCGAACAGACGGCGGCCCGCCCCGAGGCCGCCCAGGCCGAGCGCGGCCGGCCGGCCACCACCCTGGACGAGTTCGGCCGCGACCTGACCGAGGAGGCCAAGGCCGGCAAGCTCGACCCGGTCGTCGGACGGGCCGACGAGATCGAGCAGACCGTGGAGATCCTCTCGCGGCGCTCCAAGAACAACCCGGTGCTGATCGGCGAACCCGGGGTCGGCAAGACCGCGATCGTGGAGGGACTCGCCCAGCGCATCGTGGCCGACGAGGTCCCCGGCACGCTGAAGGGCAAGCGGGTCGTCGCACTGGACCTGTCGGGCATGGTGGCCGGTGCCCAGTACCGGGGCCAGTTCGAGGAACGGCTGAAGAAGGTCATCGAGGACGTCCAGGCGGCCGGCGGCGACATCATCCTGTTCATCGACGAACTCCACACGGTCGTCGGCGCCGGTGCCTCCGGCGAGGGCGCCATGGACGCGGGCAACATGCTCAAGCCCGCCCTCGCGCGCGGGGAACTGCACGTCGTGGGCGCCACGACCATCGACGAGTACCGCAGGTACATCGAGAAGGACGCCGCACTGGAACGCCGGTTCCAGCCGGTGCTGGTCCCGGAACCCACCGTCGAGGAGACGGTGCAGATCCTGGAGGGGTTGCGCGACTCCTACGAGGCGCACCACCAAGTCCGTTTCGACGACGCCGCGTTGGCCGCCGCCGCCGAACTGTCCGACCGGTACGTCAGCGACCGCTTCCTGCCCGACAAGGCCATCGACGTGATGGACCAGGCCGGTGCCCGGGTGCGGCTGCGCGGCAGCGGACGCTCCACCGAGATCGTCGGCCGTGAGGACCACATCGCCAAGCTGCGACGGGAACTCGACCAGGCCGTGTCCGCCGAGGACTTCGAGAGGGCGTCGGAGCTGAAGCGGCAGATCGCCGAGGTGGAGGGCGAACTCGCCGGTATCGAGGAGCGCCGCGAGGGCGTC
The DNA here is from genome assembly GCF_033366695.1 of Streptomyces sp. SCL15-4. Lineage (NCBI taxonomy): Bacteria > Bacillati > Actinomycetota > Actinomycetes > Kitasatosporales > Streptomycetaceae > Streptomyces > Streptomyces sp. SCL15-4. The sequence goes on along the minus strand of NZ_JAOBTQ010000001.1, from coordinate 883,937 downwards.
GTCTCCGTCACGGCCGCCGACATCGCCGACGTCATCTCCCGCCGCACCGGCATCCCGGTCTCCCGGCTCACCGCCGGCGAGAAGGAGAAACTGCTGCGTCTCGAAGAGGAGATGCACGCGCGCATCGTCGGCCAGGACGAGGCGGTCACCGCCGTCTCCCAGGCCGTGCGCCGCAACCGCGCCGGAATGGGCGACCCCAACCGCCCCGTGGGATCGTTCCTCTTCCTCGGCCCGACCGGTGTCGGCAAGACCGAACTCGCCAAGACCCTCGCCGCGCTGCTGTTCGGCGGCGACGACCGCATGATCCGCTTCGACATGAGCGAGTTCCAGGAGAAGCACACCGTCGCCCGGCTGGTCGGCGCGCCTCCCGGATACGTCGGCTACGAGGAGGCGGGCCAGCTCACCGAGAAGGTCCGCCGCCAGCCCTACAGCGTGGTGCTGTTCGACGAGGTGGAGAAGGCGCATCCCGACATCTTCAACACCTTGCTGCAGATCCTGGACGACGGACGGCTGACCGACGCCCAGGGCCGCACCGTCGACTTCCGGCACTGCGTCGTCATCATGACGTCCAACATCGGCGCGCACCGCATCCTGGACCACAAGGGCGACGTGTCCGACCTCAAGGCCGAGTTGATGGAGGATCTGCGCGGCCGGTTCCTGCCGGAGTTCCTCAACCGGATCGACGACATCATCATCTTCCACGGCCTGACCGAGGACGACCTGGGCCGGATCCTGGACCATCTGCTCGACCGGAGCAAGCACAAGGTGCGTGCCCAGGGCCTGGACCTGGAGGTCACCGAGAACGCAAAGAAGCTGCTCATCGCCCACGGCCACCAACCGGAGTTCGGCGCCCGCCCGCTGCGCCGCACCATCCAGGCCGAACTCGACAACCGCATCGCCACGCTCCTGCTCGGCGGCGAGGCCGATCCCGGGGACACCATCGTCGCCGACGTGCGGGACGACTCGCTGCACTGCTCGGTGCGCCGGAACGCCGACGCGGCACCCGCACCGGCCCCGTGACGGGAGAGGCACGGAGACGGCCCCTCGCGGATCACGCGGCCGGAGGCTCGCCGATCGACATCACGACCGCCGTCGCCGGCCCGTCCGGAGTGTCGTAGCGGACGGTGTCACCGGGCCGGCGGCCGAGCAGGGCGCGGCCGCTCCGCCTCGCGCAGCCGCTCGGTGATGTCCTCGATCCGCCGGTCCCGGCGCCCCAGCTGGTCGGCGCGCCGCAACTGGTCGGCCTGGTCGCCGACCGAGGCGGAGGACTCCCGGAGCGGGACCGGCTGCGCTTGGGGTGTACGACGGATTGCGCCGGGATAGTGTGCTTATGTCCTGATATATGGGCTACTTCCAGTCCACGAGAAGGCACACAAGGAGGTACCGATGTCCTCGAAGCGACGCCGGAAGAAGAAGTCGCGCCGCAACCACCCGGCGAACCACGGGAAGCGCCCGCAGTCCTGACACCCCTGGCGGTCCCTCGGTCCGCCGGCGTCCGCGGCGGCGGACCCTCAGGCCTCCAAGGCTTCCCGGATGCTCGGGTAGCAGGCGATCAGCGGGGTGAGGCCGACGATCTCCAGGGTGCGCAGGACGGGATTGCGGACGCCCGCCAGCCGTAGCCAGCCCGGCGGTTGATGGGCCTGGTGGCCGGCGATGAGGACGTTGATGCCGCTGGAGTCCATGAACGGCACCCCGCTCAGATCGGCGACCGTGCGCTCGCCGGGCACGGAGTCCATGGGGGTGAGGGCGTCCCGCAGTACGCCCGAGGTGTGGTGGTCGATCTCACCGATCACCGTGACGACGGTGACCCCGTCGATGGTGGACCGGATGACGGACAGCCGCTCCGGCCCCGCCTGTTCGTTCATCGCCGCCGTGTCCACCGCGTGTTCCTCGTCTCCGCTCGTGCTGATCTTTTGGTCAGCGCATTCTTCACCAGGCGGCTGCCCCGGATCGCGCGGAAGATGCCTGCCGTTTGTCGCACGCCCCGGCGCACTTCGCAACAGCCGCTTGCGCCCCTCCCGTGTCACCCACACCTCCGTCGGCACCGTATTGGTGATGGCCGTACGCCGCTCGACAGCTCCGTACCGTATGTCGGAAGATGCATACCGCAATGCGGAACATGGGGAGGACGTCGGTGAGGGGGCGGAACGTGCGGCGGTCGGACGGTGTCCGGTGGTGGCGTCGGGGGCGGGCCAGGGGCTGCGGGCGGTGGCTGCTGCGCGGACCGGCCCAGGTGATGTTCCAGGCCGACGCGCGGACCGGAGCCGTCTTCTGCCTCGCCCTCGCCACGGCCGACTGGCGCTACGGCGCCTACGCACTCGGCGGCGCCGCCCTCGGCACCGGCACGGCACGGCTGCTGCGCGTCGCCCGCGACCGCGTGGAGCAGGGGCTGGAGGGCTTCAACTCCTGCCTCGTCGCGCTGTGGTGCGCGGTGTTCCTCGGCGCCGGCCGGCTGTCCACGGCGCTGCTCGCCGCCGCGGGCTGCGCGGTGACCGCGGTCGCCACCGCCGCCGTGACCGGGCTGCTGCGGGTGTGGCGGCTGCCGCCGCTGACCCTGCCGTACTGCCTGCTGGCGAGCGCGATCACGGTCGCCGCGCCCGCCTACCGGCGGATCCGGCCGCACGATGCCGGCCTCGCCGCGCTGCCCCGCCCGGCCACCGGACCGACCGCGCCGCACCCGGACGACCTGTGGCGGGCGTTCTTCCGCAACATCTCGCAGGTCTTCTTCCTGGACGAGTGGTACGCCGGGGCACTGCTCCTCGCGGGGCTGTTCCTGGCCGGCCGGGCCGTGGCGCTGCTGGCCTGCGCCGGCAGCGCCACGGGCGTTTTGACGGCCTGGGCGCTCGGCGCACCGGAGGCCGCCGTCGCCGACGGCACCATGGGCTGCAACGCGGTGCTCGTCGCCGTAGCCCTGTGCGGTGTGTTCCTCGCCGTGACCCCGGCCACCCTGCTGTACGCGCTGCTCGGCGCCGCGACGGCGACCGCCGCGACCCCGGCCGTCGCCCATCTGCTCGCCCCGTCCGGCGGCCGGGCCTTCACCTGGCCGTTCGTGCTGACGACGCTCGGCTTCCTGGCCGCCGCCCGCGCCTTCCCCCGGCTCACCGCCCAGGACGAGACACGTCCACACCGGCCCGACACCCCGGCGGCCACCGCCTAGTCCGCCGGACCGCCGGCGCCGGGAGGCCGTGGATCGGTTGGCCGACGCGACCACGCACCAGGGGGCGCGGCCCCGAAGGCTCAGGGGAGTGGAAGAGGAGCGACCCACGGGACGGCCACGCTGACGGGACCACCTGCGGCCCGGGGCCCCCGGATGCTCCGGCCGAGTCGGACCCGCCGGACCCGTCGAGCAGCCGGCCCGCACCCGTCCGCGTCCGCGCCGCGCCCGTGTGCCGGGTCCGCCTACGTCCCGGGCCGCCGCCCGCCCGCCGCGTCCGCCCACATCCCGGGCCGCCGCCCGCCCGTCCGCGTCCGCGCCGCGCCCGCCCGTCCGCGTCCGCGCCGCGCCCGCCCGTCCGCGTCCGCGTCGCGTGCGTCCACCGGCCCCGCCGACCGGACCGCCCGCGGCGGGATACCCGGATGCCCCGGCCCAATCAGACCGGACGGGCCCAACGAGCAGCCGGCCCGCACCCGTCCGCGTCGCACCCGTCCGCCGGGTCCGCCCACATCCCGGGCCGCCGCCCGCCCGTCCGAGACCGGCCTCCGCCGGACCCGTACGGCCGGACCCGGCAGGCGGCTGCTCCGTGCCGCCGTCCTCACCCTGTCCACGCTCGCTCTCGCACCGTCGGCATCGGCTGGTGTGCACGCTGCCGGTACCTCGACGGCAACCCTGTCAGCGTCTCGCCGGACATCATGGTCATGGTCTTGCGCTCCGACGGGCGGACCAGCGCGACGGACCGCGCACTCGGCGCTGGCCGCTCGCGTACCCGGGGTGCGCGCCGGTGGCGACGCGAGACGGTCATCGGTAGGCGGCGTCGGCATGGCCCCGGTCCAGGCCTGCGCCGCAGCCCGCGGCAAGCCGGAATCCGCCGACCGGCCCGCTCAGCCCACCGGCCCGCCGCCGGGCCGGACCTTGCGCCAGCGGGCGTTGCACCAGGAGAAGAGGCCGAACGCGGCCAGACCGACTGCGACCAGGGCGAGCAGCCACGGTCCGGCCGGCAGGTCGCGGAACGCGCGCAGGGTGTCGTCCATGCCCTTCGCGCGGCCCGGCTGATGCCGTACGGCCGCGACGACGGCGAACACACCGGCCGCCGCGAAGACGACGCCACGGGCCGTACCACCCGTCACCCCGAGGGCCTCCACCACCGACCGGGTCCGGCCGGACAGGGCCTCGGTCCGCAGGTGCTTCAGGAACTTGCGCTGCACGGCCCGCACCGAGATCCACAGACCGGCCACCACCACACCCGCTCCGGCGAGGCCGAGCAGCCACTGACCGGCGGGCCACTCCAGCACACGGGCGGTGACGTCGTCGGTGTGCCGGTCGGACGAGCCGCTGCCGCTGCCCCGGCTCCCGGCCGCGTAGGCGAGCACCGAGTAGGAGACGAAACAGTAGAAGATGAAACGGGCCAGGGCCGCCGCCCGCCGGGAGAGCTTGGACCCGTCGGGGCCCGACGCGCCGAACACCGCCTCCGACAGCCGCCACAGGGCCATCCCGGCGAGCGCGATGCCCACGATCCACAGCAGTGCCGAACCGAACGGCCGCTCGGCCAGCTCGCCGAGCGCGCCGCCCCGGTCGGCCTGGCGCTGGCCGCCGCCACCGCCGAAGGCGATCCGCAGCGCGAGCACGGCCACCAGTACGTAGATCAGGCCACGCGCCGCGAAACCGGCCCGGGCCGCCATGGCCATGGGTCTGCTGTCCGCTGCCCGGGCCGAAGAGCGTAGTACGTCCATACACCGCCGATGCCCCCGCACCCCGGGCCGACACCTGCCCACGGCAAGCCGCTCGGCACGGTGCGGCGCGGGCAGGGCCGGCGGGCCGCTGTCACCGACGCGGCAGGTGACGGCCGGCGGGCCGCCGTCGCCGACGCGGCAGGTGACCGCCGAGCAGCACCGCGCAGGCCCCCGCGGTCAGCAGCCCGCCGGCGAGGAAGACGCCCCGCGGGCCGGCGTGCGGCAGGAGCAGCGACCCGAGCGTGGCGCCCGCCGCGATACCGGCGTTGTAGCAGCCGGAGTTCGCCGCGAGCGCGAGATCCGTACGGCCCGGGGCACAGTGCAGCATCGCGTTCTGCGCGGCCATGAACACCGGCCCGAGCGCCCCGCCCGTCAGCACCAGGAACACCACCGCCGCCCCGGGCCGGCCGCCGGCCGCGTACAGGCCGAGCATGCCCACGGCCTGTACGGCCACGGCGGCGGTCAGCGCCGCGTACGGAAAGCGGTCCAGCAGGACGGCGGTGACGCTCACGCCGGCCAGGCACGCGACGCCGAAGACCGAGAGCAGCGCGCTGACCGTGCCCGGGGCGAACCCGCTCACGCGCTCCAGGAACGCCACGATGTAGGTGTATCCCGCGAACGCGCCCGTGGCGGAGAGGAACCCCGCCGCCAGCACGGTGGCGAACCGGCGGCCGTCGGGACCGGCCGCGTAGGCGGCGGGCTCCTCCTCCGGGCGCGAGGTCGGCAGCAGGACGGCGATCGTCACGAGACAGACCAGGCCCAGCGCGGCCGGGAGCGCGAACGGCAGCCGCCAGCCGCTGTGCCGGCCCAGCCAGGTCGCGGCCGGAACGCCGAGCACCAGGGCGAGCGAACCGGCCACGGACAGCGCCCCGACCACCCGCCCGCGCACCCCGGGCGCGAACAGGCCCACCGCGACCGGGCCCATCACGGCCCAGAACAGCGCCTGCGCGAGGGCGGCCGGCAGCCGCGCCGCGAGGAGGACGCCGTAGGAGGGGGCCAGCGCCGAGACGACGCCGGACACGACCAGCGCGGCCAGCAGCCCGGCGAGCACATGGCGCCGGGGCACCGCCCGCAGGACGTGGGCGAGCGGCACGGAGGCCACGGCGACCGTCAGGCCGTACCCGGTGACCAGCAGGCCGGCCGCCGGCAGGGACACCCGCAGGCTCCGGGCGACCGGCTCCAGCAGACCGACCGGCAGGCTCTCCACGGTGTTGAGGGTGAAGGCGGCCAGCATCAGGGCCGCGAGTACGGCCGTAGCGCGCCAGAGCGCCGGCCGGGCCGTGACCTGGCGCGCCGCTTCCGCTCCGGCCCGTCGCGCCGGCCGCGTGGCACCGTCCATGGCAGTACCCCACCCGGCCCACCGGTCCCGCCGCAACCGAATTCACCCGCCGCCGGACCGGCCCCGGCACCATGCGAGGCCGCCGGATAATCACTGGCCTCCCGTGCCGTCCGACGATGAGACTCCCGCCGTGACGCTTCACGAGAACGAGATCCCGGTCGACGAGACGCTGGTGCGGTCACTGCTGAGGGAGCAGCGCCCGCGGTGGGCCGCCCTGCCCTTGTCGCCCGCGGGCGCGGGCACGGACAACACCATGTACCGGCTGGGCGACGACCTGCTCGTGCGCCTGCCGCGCACCGCCGACCACGCGCGGTCCGTGCGGAAGGAACAGAAATGGCTTCCCCGCCTGGCGCCCCTCCTTCCCTGCCCCATTCCCGAGGTCGTTCACGCCGGGACGCCCGCCGACGCCTTCCCGCTGGTCTGGTCGGTCCACCGCTGGATCGACGGCGACGAGGCCGGACCGGACACCGTCCGGGACTGGGCCGCCTTCGGCGCCGACCTCGCGGCGGTCGTGAGGGAGCTGCACCGCATCGACCTCAGGGGCGCGACGCGCACGGGCGACCTCGGCTGGTATCGCGGAGGCAGCCTGAGGCCGTGCGACGAGTGGGTCGGCAGATGTCTCGACGACTGCCGGACCACCGTGGGCTCCGAGCTGGACATCGACGCCCTGGAAGAGCTGTGGCGTGCCGCGCTCGCACTGCCCGAGCCCTCCGGACCGCACGTGTGGCTGCACGGCGACCTCAAGCCGACCAACGTCCTGGTCCGGGACGGCAGGCTCCACGCGGTGATCGACTTCGGCACGCTCTCGGTCGGCTTCCCCGACGCCGAGCACGCCACGCTCTGGGACCTGCCGCCACGAGCACGGCAGGCCTACCGGGACACCTTGGACCTGGACGAGGTGACCTGGACGCGCGCCCGCGCCTGGGCGATCGCGGTGGGCCTCAGCGGGATCTCCTTCTACTGGGACACCTTCCCCGCCTTCGTGGCCGAATGCCGGGCACGGCTGCGAGCGATCCTCGCCGACGCGCGTTGAGCCGCTCGCGGCCCCGGAGGAAGGACGGCCGTACGGGCCCGGCGGCGCCGGCGGCTCACCTCTGCGGGGACAGGCCACCGAGACCGGCGAGGAACTCCTCCAGCAGGTCGTGCAGGACCTCCGGACGTTCCATGTGGGCGTCGTGGCCGGTGCCGGGGACGCTGACGGCCAGGGTCGCCGGGCGCTGTGCGAGCATCGCGTCGACGGCCGGTGCCGGAACCAGGCCGGACCGGGCGAAGACGGCCAGGGTGGGGCAGCCGACCCGCCGCCACGCGGGCAGGGAGGAACACCGGACGGTCTCCGCCAGCGCGGCGATCATCGCGTCACGGTCGAAGCGGGGGCGCCAGCCGTCCTCGTGCCGCTCCAGGCCGGCCGCCCAGCCCTCGCGGTCCCGCCAGCGCCTCCTCCTTGGCCCGGTGCCACTCCTCCCACTCCTTGACGAAGGCCGACCGGTCGATGTCCTGGACGGTCATGCGCACTCCCTCGTGTCGGTGCCTCCGGTCGAGTCCCGCGTCCGCTTCAACGACCGCGCCCCGCCCGTTCATCCCGGCCGCCGGCATCGACATGCCAAAGACATATACCGGTGGATTCCACCGCTTCGCCGGGGCCGGAGCGTCCGATGAGGGAGCGCGTGGGCGCGGTCACTAGGATGTGACGTCAAGACAACCATGCGACCGGCCCGTTCCACGCGTGCCGGTCGGGGTCGCCGATGCCAGGGACCGCTCCCCGGGCTGCGGTGATCTTCCTGCCCAGGAGGACCCTCCGCATGTTCCGACGAATAGGCAACGCCGTCGTCCGTCATCCCATTTGGACGATCGTGGCGTGGCTGATCGCCGCGGTGGCGATAGTCGCCACCGCCCCGAGCCTGCCCTCGAACAGTGACGAGAGCAGTTTCCTACCCAGTAGTTACGAGTCCATCAAAGCGGCGGACCTTCAGCAGAAGGCGTTCCCCAGCGCCTTCACGCCGTCCGCGATCGCGCTCTACCAGCGCACCGACGGCGGCAAGCTCACCGCCGCCGACCAGAAGGATGTCGCCCGGATCACCACCGAGCTGGGCAAGAAGCACATCGACCAGGTCCAGAAGGTCGTCCCCGGCCAGCCGTCGAAGGACGGCAAGTACACCCTGACCCTGGTGCAGATGGACAGCAAGAACGCCGGCCAGCCCAAACAGGCGGACGCGGCGAAGGAGTTGCGTGACGAGGCCAAGAAACTGGCCAAGGGCACGCAGCTCGACGTGAAGCTCGGTGGCTCCGCGGCGCAGGCGCTCGACCAGCAGGACTCGTCCAAGCGCGGCGAGGCGCTGATCGGTATCGGCACCTTCGTCATCATCCTGGTGACACTGCTGATCATCTTCCGGGCGCCGATCCTCGCCGTACTGCCCCTGGTGCTGATCGGCCTGGTGTCCGCCGTCGCCAACGGCCTGATCGCCTACGCCACCAAGCTGTTCGGTCTCCAGGCCAACAGCTCGATTTCATCGATCCTCATCGTCGTGCTCTTCGGCGTCGGCACCGACTACTTCCTGTTCCTGATATTCCGTTACCGCGAGAGTCTGCGCGCCGGCGACGAACCCAAGCAGGCCATGATCAACGCGGTGGACCGGGTCGGCGAGGCCATCGCCTCGGCGGCCGGAGCGGTCATCATCGCCTTCCTCGCCCTGGTGCTGTCCACGCTGGGCTTCCTCAAGCAGATGGGCCCGGCGCTCGCCATCGCGGTCGGCGCCACCCTGATCGCGGGCCTGACCCTGATCCCGGCCGTGGTCTCGCTGATCGGACCGAAGGTCTTCTGGCCGTCGAAGTCCTGGCAGAAGGAGCCCCAGAACGCCCGCTTCGCCGCCCTCGGCCGGGGCGTCCAGCGCCGTCCGGCGCTGACCGCCGTCGTCTCCGGGCTCGTCCTGCTCGTCCTGTCGGCCGGCACCTTCGGCTTCAAGGCCACCTTCGACCTGGCGTCGGGCTCCATGCCCAAGACCAAGGAGTCCATGGTCGTCCAGGACCAGATGCAGAAGGCGTACTCGGCGGGCGCGGCGGCACCCACCGACGTCTACCTGTCCAGCACCGACGGCAAGCAGCTGGACGGGTCCCGCTTCAAGGAGTACGCCCGGAAGCTGGGCGAGGTGGACGGCGTCGCCAGTGCGCGTATGACCCAGCTCAACAGGGAGGGCACCACCGCCGACTTCACCGTCACGCTGAAGTACGAGGCGTCGACGGACAAGGCGATCGACGCCGTGGGCCGGGTCCGCGACGTCGCGCACTCGGCGGCGCCCGGCGGCACCGAGGCGTACGTCGGCGGCATGTCCTCGATCTACAAGGACATCGACGCGGCGGTCAACCACGACTACCGCACGGTCTTCCCGGTCGCCGCCCTCCTCATCATGATCATCCTGGGGCTGCTGCTGCGCAGTGTGGTCGCCCCGTGGTACCTGATCGCCTCCGTGGGCCTCGGCTTCGGTGCCACCCTCGGCGCCACCGTGTGGATCTTCCAGAACTGGCAGGGCCACTCGGGTCTGATGTTCATGCTGCCGGTGATCATGTATCTCTTCGTGGTCGCGATCGGCACCGACTACAACATCCTCATGATCGCCCGGCTGCGTGAGGAGGCCCGCGAGGGCCGCGAGCCGCGCGAGGCGGCCGGCATGGCCCTCCGGCACGCGGGCCCGACCGTGGCCGCGGCGGGCTTCATCCTTGCGGCGACCTTCGCCACGATGATGCTGGCGGGCAACTCGCTGCTGTCGGAGATGGGCTTCGCGGTCTCCTTCGGCATCGTGGTGGCCGCGTTCGTCATGGCGATGTTCTTCACCCCGAGCCTCACGGCCCTGATCGGCCATGCCGCCTGGTGGCCGGGCCACGGTGACCGGGCCAGGACGCCGGGCACCGGCGCCGGCACCCTCCGGCGCGACGAGGACCGGGACACCACCGCTCACGATCCGGCCGGGCGCCGCGGCTAGCGGCAGCCGGATCCACGGACGAGTCCTGCCGGGCCACGCGGCCCGGCAGGACTTTTTTCCACCCGGGAACCGGTCACCGCTGCCGGGCCGGTCGGACGGCGCCGGCCGGCACCTCGGAACCGTGTCCCTCGCCGAGGTCCGCGAGGAGCCCCGGGCGTACGGGCTGCCAGCCCACCGGTTCGCGGGTGAGCGTGCTCGACGCGGCCGGGTCCAGGCCGAGGAAGCGGCCCAGCCAGGTGAAGTGCCCGACCGCCTCCTCGGGCGCCACGGACCCGCTGGGCACACGGGCACGACGGCCGATCGTCTCCGCGACGTCCTCCTACGCGACGCCGTGCAGCGCCGGCAAAGGGCGCGGCCACGTGGACCGGACCCGGTCGTCGCGGACCGCGAGCCTCTCACCGCGCGGCACCTCGACGATGCGGTGAGGACACGCCGGCATCTCACGGCCGGGCCGCCGCCTCGGGCCTTTCGGGCCGCGCCGCCGTGTCGCGGTCGTGGTGTCCGGCCGCACCGGCGCGACACCGCTCGCCCGAGACACCGACCCGGCCGCCCTCACCCCGGCCGGCCGCCGGACACCATCGCCGAGCCCGCGCACCTTCCCCGGCCTCCTCGGGCCGGCCCCGCCGCGCGGCCCGGCATCCGCGCAACTCCACCGTCCCGGCGCACCGTTGGTTCCGCGTACCACCTCGCGGGCGGGGTGCGGCGGCGCTCAGGAACGCAGGGTGGCGAGCGGCGCGGAGCGACCGGGGCGGGCGCCCGTCACCGCTGCGACGCGGCCGGCCGAACGGCGACCGCGTCGACCTCGAACAGCATGCCGGGCAGCGCGAGCGATGCCACGCCGCTCAGTGTCTGGGCCGGCAGCCGGTCCCCGAAACACGCGTGCAGGGCCTTGCCGAGGACCTCCAGCCTGGCGGCGTCGTGGTCGACGACGAACGTGCCGAGCCGCACGACGTGTTCGTACCCGAGCCCCTCCGCCTGAAGAGCCAGCCGCAACCGGTCGAAGGCCAGCTCCACCTGGGCGGCGAAGTCACCGGGCACCGGAGCGCCGGAGGCATCGGAGGCGTACTGACCCGCGATGAAGACGAGTGTGCCCGGCGCCGAGACGGCGTGGCTGTAGCCGAAGGGGGCCGGGTCGTGCAGGGTGGCCGGGTTGGTGATCGTGCGCGCGTCGCGGGCCATGGACGGTGCTTCCTTCCGTAGACACGGCCGCCCCGGCAGACGGGGCACGCCGCATGTGGTGCGAGGGCGGCAGCCGCCTCCCACCACCCCAACACCCCGCCTCCCACCGGCCATTCCCTTTCCCCGAGGACCCGCATCGGGCCGGCCGGCCGGTGATCCGCGAGCGCACGCCGCATGCTCGTGTGAGCCCTGTACGCGCCCCCCGGGACCCGAGAAGACTGCGCTGTCGGCGGGCAGGTGGCCGTCCGCCGTCCGACCCGACTCCCCAGCCCAGAAAGGCAGGTCGGCCGCTGTGCTGTTGTGTCTGCCCACGTCCGTGCCGGAAGCCCGGCAGTGTCTCGCCGACGGGGCCGTGCCGATAGGCGGGGCGACGCTCGTCTGGGCGACCTGGCAGCGCGACGGGTTCCCGGACCTCGCGATGTCGCTCCGCGAGGTGCCGGAGGCGAACGTCATCGGCCGGGAGGCACTCGGCGGTGCCGTGCTGTTGCACCGGATCGACACGGCGGTGCCGAACGTCCTGCGGCTGGCCGCCGCCACCATAGGCACCGGCGCCGTACGGCGGTCGGCGACGGTCGGCGGCAACCTCGTCGGCAGCACACTGCGCTGCCTGCTGCCCGCCGCTCTCGCCCTCGACGCCCGGGCGACGGTCCTCGAATCCGACGGCGTCCGCGAGACCGACCTCGCCGAGCTGATCGCCAAGCGCCCCGTGCTGCTCAGCCTGCGCTGGCGCACGCCCCTGGCCTCGGCGTACCGCAAACTGCCCGGCGGCCCCGGCGGGGAGCCGCCCCTCGCGGTGGCCTCGGCCCTGCACACCGAGGCCGACGGCCGGCGCCTGCGCATAGCCGTACGGGACGGCTACGCCGTGCTCAGCGGCACCGCTCCGTGCGGCACCGGCACCGGCACCGAGGACAGCCTCGCGGCGCTGCGCGACACGGCCCTCGGCGATCTGCCGGACGACGCGTGGGAGGTCGTACGCCCGCAGGTCACCGGCCTGCTGGAGAGCGTCGGCCGGGACTGAGGCGAGGGCGCCGCGACCGCTCGGCCGCCGTCTCCTCCCGGACGTCGCGCCCCGCGAGGACGCCCGGACGGAACCGACGACGTGCCACAGTGGCGGGTATGACGACGAAGCCGGACCCGGCGGACCCGGCGGATCTGTCGGAGCCGGCGGATCTGGCGGTGCTGGTCGGGCTGCAGGCCTCCGGGAAGTCCACCTTCTACACCCGGTGCCTGTCCGAACGGTACGCGCTGGTCAGCAAGGACCTGTTCCCGCGCGGCGCGAAGAACAAGCAGGCCCGGCAGATGCGGCTGGTCTCGGAGCATCTGGCGGCGGGCCGGTCCGTGGCCGTGGACAACACCAACCCGTCGCCGCGGGAGTGGGACCCGCTGGTGGCGGCGGCCCGGGCCCACGGGGCCACCGTGACGGCCTACTGGTTCCCGCCCGACGCGGCGGGCTCCCTGCGCCGCAACGACGCCCGCGAGGGCCGCGACCGGGTCCCCGACGTCGGCGTCCTGGCGACCCTGAAGCGGCTGCGCAGACCCTCGGTGGCGGACGGATTCGACGCGGTGCGCGAGGTGCGGTTCGACGGCCTGGGCGGCTTCGAGGTACACCCCTGAGCAACCCCAAGATCATCCGACGCGACCCGTTCCCCGCCCGGCGCCCAGAGCGCCCGGGCACGCGAAATACAAGATCAGGACGGCCTTCCGCTTCGGCGGTCGAAGCGATACCTCTGGAAGGGACGGCGGCCCGGGCCGGGACCGCCCGCGAGGCAAGGAGGCCGGCCGTGGACGAATGGTATGTGGACGACCGCTGCACGAACTGCGACGTGGCCCGGCAGTTCGCGCCCGAACTGATCGAGGAGGCCGGCGGAACGTCGCGCATCGTGCGCCCGCCGGCCGACGAGGCGGAGAACCGGCGCCTGCACGCCGCGGTCTTCGCCTGCCACACCCGCTCCATCCGCCCGGTGACCGGCCGCGCGGACCGCTCGCTGGACCCGTTCCCACTGGCCCTGGACGACGGGGTGCTGATCTGCGGGCACAACTCGCCGCACACCGCCGGCGCCAACTCCTATCTGCTGCTCCGGCCGTCCGGCACCCGGATGATGATCGACACGCCGCGCTGGAGCACGGAACTCGCCGAGCGCTACACGGCCTCCGGGCCCGTCACCGATGTGCTGCTCACCCACCGCGACCACGCCGCACACGGCCGCCGCTACGCCGACCACTTCGGCGCCCGGCTGTGGATCCACGAAGGCGACCTGGACGCCGCACCGGACGCGGACCGGGTGATCCGCGGACTGGAGCCGCTGGAGATCGCCGAAGGGGTCACCGTCCACCCCCTGCCCGGACACACCCGGGGCAGCGTCCTGTATGTGGCCGACGACCGGTACTGCTTCACCGGCGACAGCTTCTACTGGTCGCGGACGACCGGGGACCTGGAGGTCGCCGAGACCGTGACCTGGTACTCCATCGAGGAACTGGCCGCGTCCCTGGCCAGGACGGCGGACCGGCTGCGGTTCGAATGGGTCCTGCCCGGGCACGGCGACCGGCGCCGTCTGCCGGCCGACGAGATGTCCCGCCGCCTGCACGCCCTGGCCGAACGCACCCGCCTGCTCCACCCCCGGCCGATCGACTTCAAGGCGATCCGCTGGTAACGGCCGGGACCGCCGTCGCACACGCCTCGCACCACGTACGGCAGAACGCGCTCCGGGAGGAGAACGGTTTCGTCCGTGGGCGACGACACCACGGCACGAGGACCTACTCTGCCGGCAGCAGCCGCCGGGCCCACGGGGCTCATCCAGGTCCTTCGAGCACCTCCGCGCCCGGTTGCCGCACCGGTTCGTCCGGCCTCCCCACCGAGGCGGCCGGCGTCGCTCGGCCGCCTCGGTGGGGAGGCATCAGAGCGGGGGTGTCCAACAACTCCCGGGCCGCCGACACGGCTTCGCGGCATACGGATTCAACTGCCCGTCCACACCGGCGAACAGCACCGGGCGCACCGGCCCGCCCTCTCCCCGCTCCACGTCACACGGCACTGGCCGGTCCGGTGCGGATCACCCGAAAGTGGGTCGCCGTGTTCGAACGGGGCGGCCGCTAATTCCGATACGGTGAGGGTCGTGCAATTGCATCACGGGATTGCATGGCGTCTCCGCCTGCCTGTTCAAAGAGTTGACGGCATGGTGGCGAGAAAATCGGATAATCGCATCGCGACTTCAGGAGGTGTGCGCATGCAGAACTATTCGAACGGAGTCTCCGCCGCTTCGATCGAGGCGGCGTGGGTGAAGAGCAGGAAGAGCAGCGCGAACGGCCAGTGCGTGGAACTGACCAGGCTCCCGGACGGTAGGGTGGCGGTCCGGAACTCCACGGACCCGACCGGGCCGGCCCTGATCTTCAAGAACGCGGAGTTCGAGGCGTTCGTGCACGGCGCCAAGAATCAGGAGTTCGACCATCTGATCGACGGTTAGTCGGAAGTTCATTCGAGGGGACACGCGGTCTTCTGGCATGCCATCATGGAGGCATGCTTTTCCTTGATTGGAGGCCGCGTGTCCCTTGAGTCCGAGGGCGTCGTCCCGCTTTTCCAAGGGCGCCCGGTCGCTGAGGTCGTCCCGACCGTCGCCGGGTTATTGCTCGGGCACCGGCTCCGCGAACTGCGGGGCAAGCGCACACTCAGCACCGTGGCGAAGGCGATCAACGCGTCCGTCTCCAAGATCAGCCGCCTGGAGCGGGCCGAGAGCCCGCCGGACCTCAGGGACATCGGCGAACTCGCCCGTTTCTTCGGCCTGGCGGAGGAAGACCGGCTGCTGCTGCTGGCCTTCGCCCAGCGAGCCACCGAACCGGAGTGGTTCGAGCGGAAGTTCTCCGACTGCGCGGCCCACTGGATGAAGCGTCTCATCGGACTCGAATCACAGTGTTCGGTGCTTCAGACGTTCGAGGCTTTCATCGTCCCGGGGTTGATCCAGACTCCGGAATACGCGGAGCGGATCATCCGGAACGGCTTGGGTGAGGCACGGCCGACGCGCGAGGTGATCGGTTTGCGGACCGAGCTGCGACGCGAGCGGCAAGAGCGGTTCTTCGGCCAAGGGGCCTCCTCGCCCTATGCCGCCTTCCTGCTCGACGAGAGCGTCCTTTACCGCGTTGTCGGCGACAGGGCCGTCATGCGCGGCCAGGTCCAGAAGCTCATCGACCTCACGCACGATCCCCGGGTCTCCATTCGCATCGTCCCGCTCGCCGGCACGGTGGTCTCCAACCACGCCTCGATGACGCACCTGACCTTCGAGATGGGCGATCTGCCTCCGATCGTCTATGTGGAGGGCAACGACAGCGCGGACTACCACATGCAGACACGGGACGTGGAACGGTTCGCGACGCTGCTCCTGCGCCTGAGCAACGACTCCGCGCTGAGCCGGGAGAAAACGCTGGAACTGCTGAAGAAGGCGCGCGAGCACTACGCCTAGGCTTCCTTCGTGGCCGGTCGCGGAGGGACCTCCGCCATGCCGCCGTAATCCGTCCACTCGACGCTGCGATCGTGCCGGCGCAAGTCGGAGTCCGGTCTCCAGTCGGTGACGTCCACGAGCCCTGGCGGATGAACGACCAAGTCGTCGAAGAAGCGGTCGACCTCCCACTTCTCCCGGACTCTGCCCCACTGGTCGCCCGTCTGTTCCCGCATCAGTTCGGTGACCTGCTCGCGAAGACCGCGATTGTCGCTGACGAGGTGGCAGATCACGACGAAGCTGCCCGGCCGGAGTCTGGCGACGACCCGGCGGACGATGCCCGCGGGGTCGTCCCTGTCCTTGACGCAGTGCAGAACGGAGATGAAGAGGGCAGCCGCGGGCTCTCGCAGATCGATCAGCCGGCCGAATTCCTCTCTCTCGAAGATGGCCTCCGGTTGCGTCATATCGGCTTCGATGATGGTGGTGCGGTCGTTCGAATCGAGAATCGACCGGCCGTGTGCGAGGACGACGGGATCGTTGTCGACGTAGACGACCCGTGCCTCGTGATGAACGGCCTGCGCCACCTGGTGCACATTGTTCTGGGTGGGCAGTCCGGAGCCGAAGTCGACGAACTGCCTGATGCCGTGTTCCTCGGCGAGTGCGTGTACGACGCGTTCAAGGAACCAGCGGTTGTTGCGTGCCAAGGCCCGGCTGGTCGGTGCGTGTCGTAGAAGTTCCTGGCAGGCCAGGCGGTCCGCCTCGTAGTTGAAGTTCCCGCCCAGCAGCCAGTCGTACATTCTGGCCGCGCTGGGAACGGACAGGTCGATGGGTCGGTTTTCGGCCAACGCGCATGCCCTTCCTGGTCGAGCCCCGATCTCTCCAGGGAATGAGCGGCCATCCTAAGAGGGCACGACAAGCTCCACCACCGCGCTTTGAGGCGAGGGTGGCGTGAAGGGTGGCGCGTATGGGGCGCGGACGTGGTGTTCTCGGGATGAGACACCGTCACCGACCGTGCCTACCGACCTACGAATGAGGGACGACTTCCTCCAAGTGTTCGAGCGCTTGAGGTGGACAGTGGCGTATGGCGGCGCGCAGGCCGGCCGCGGCGATCGGGCGGTCTATCCCCATGACGTCGGCCGTGGCGTCCAACGGCAGGCCGAGCCGGTAGCTGAGCAAGGCGATGTCCGCGATGTCCGGCGCGCAGTTCTCGTAGAGACGGTCGACGGGGCTGTCACGCTCGGTGCGCAACGCGGTGACGTGGTGCCGGAGTTGCCTCCATGCTCCTGTCGCGGGGCAAGGCTGGCGCAGAAGGTCCGCCCACCGTCTGCGTACGGCGCGGAGGGTGAAGTCGACGGCCAGCCGGGACGGGGCATCTTCGTCCAGGCGTGCTCGCGCGTAGCGGTAGTAGAGCTGCCCGTACAACTGTATGAACGCTTCGTATTCGAGGCCGTGGCAACGGTGTGACGTCGGGAGCGGCTGGCCTGGAAGGGAACGCAGATTCGTATTCCGCACGGGACCTCGGGGCGGTGGTGGCATATGCCGACGTGAACGTGTTGCGAAGGATCACGCTTGCGAGTGCCTTAGCCTGCGAGATCACCCCATGGGTGAAAGGGCGAACTGATACCGTGCAATTGCCCGGAGAGCCACCAGCGCTCTCGGCGAATCGGGTTGGGCATGGCGCTTCCTTACTCGACTCTTTCGCACCCCGGGATCGGCGGCATCCGATTCCTGGGGCGGGCCCATGTGACGTGGAGCAAGGATGACGCTACCGGCAGCGGTGCCGCGATCGGCCCGGAAAGCGGGTCTGTGCAAAGTCAGATTGTCGGTGCCCGTGCCGGTGGCTCCGTCGGCGGACTTTCGGCGAACACCTGGTCGAGTGGGCCGTCTTTGTTCGCCTGCCGGTGCATCGGGTGCCGACGCGACACCGCCCCCGGGCCGGTCGTCCGGCAGGGGGCGGTGGCTTCGGTGTGCGTGCGGGGAGCGGGTCGCCGTGGCTCACCCGATGCGGCCGGGGGCGGTGCGGCACCGCCCCCTTCGCGCTCGGCGGGATCAGAACTCGTCGTCGCCGAACTCGGCGTCGTTCAGCTCCGGGCTGCCGAGGAAGCCCTGCATCATTTCCTTCAGGTCCAGCTCCTTGGCGCCGGCCGGAGCGGTGGGCTTGGTGCCGTCGCTCAGCCGCAGGGTCAGGCCCAGCTTCTTCACCTTGGGCGTCTCGGCCAGCTTGGCGAGGTCCACGTCCATCTCGGACAGCTCGCCGTCCTCGAGCGTGAAGTCCGCCGTCACCTTGGCGTCGGGGGCGTCCTTCAGGTCCTTGTCCGTCGGCAGGTCCATGCCCGGCGGCAGGTCCTTCGCCAGCGGGCGGATCTCGTGGAGCAGCTTGGTGATCAGCGTGCGGAAGGGAGCCGTGGCGGTGACGTGCTCGGTGCCGCCGTCCCCGTCGGTCGTCTTGAGGTCCACCTCGCGGGCGACGACCTCGCGCAGGGACTTCATCAGCTTCTTCTGCGTCTTGGCGTCCAGCGACGGGGCGGGCGAGGGGCTGTCCTCGTCCTCCTGGCCGGACAGGCCGGCCTTCTCCATCTCCTTGGTGTCGAACTTGACCCACTTGCCCTGAAGGACGTCCTTGAAGGCACCGGCCTCCGGGGGCAGGTCGTCGGCGGGCGGCACGGGGCTGCCCGTCAGCTTGCCGATGGCCTTGACGTCGGCGCGGATGTAGGCGTAGTCGCCGATCACCCGGTACTCGGCGAGGTCGCCGTCCGGGTAGCTGACCTTCATGGCCATGCCGACGAGGTCCTTGTCGCCGGAGTCGGCGAGCGGCTTCTTCGACTGCATGGTGAGCGTGATCTTCGCGTCGCTGAGCAGCTCGGCGACCTCGTCCGGGATCTCGTCGCCGGGCTCGGGGTCGGACTTGGCGTCCAGCGCCTTCAGGGTCGCCGCGTCCGTGTCGAGGTCCAGCTCGAAGGAGAGCGTCTTCTTCTCGCCGAGTTTCTCGAAGGCCCGGTCGAGCTTCTTGCCGGCGGAGAGCTGCTCCACGGTTCCGCAGGCGGCGGAGCCCGCGAGGACGGCACCGACGACGGCGGTGGCGGTCAGGGTCTTGCGTATGGCGCTGATGATGGTCTCCTTGTAGACGCGACCACGGTGTGATCGATCAGAAGACTCACAACCCGCCCACAAGGTTGCACCCCATTTTTCATCCGCGTCCGGTGATCCGGTCGTTCCGCCCGAGGAAACGGAAGGAGTTCCCTTCCGCCCGGTACAGGAAATACCCGGCATCCCGCTGTACGTCGATGCCCTGAGGGCTGTCGGCGGTGAAGCGGAGGGTCTTGGCCAGTCCCTGGTAGGTGAGGTCCGACAGCCGCTGCGCGACCGCCCCCGGGGTGGCGCCGGCCGGGTCGTCCAGCGACTCCAGGGCCCGGGCGACGAGCCCCACCGCGTCGTACGCCTCCGCGGCCCAGCGGCCGGGCGCGGTGCCGTAGGCGGCGCGGTGGGCGGACCGGAAGGCGCCGGAGACGCTGTCGGGGTCGGTGAACGGGGCGCCGAACACCCAGCCTTCTCCCGCCGTTCGGGCCTCCTGGAGGAAGGCGGGGCGCATCAGGTGCCAGGTGCCGAGGCGTGGTCCGGTGAAGCCGGCGTCCGCGAGGGCGCGGGCGCAGCGCGCGCCGCGCCGCGGCGATGTCCCGGTGAAGACGACGGCCTGGGCCCTGGCGGCGAGCGCGGCGCGGACGGCGGGGGAGAAGTCGTCGCTGCCGGCCGGCACCGGATACACGCGGACCGAGCCCTCGTGGGGCGGACGCCGGACGAGCGCGTCGGCCAGGTCGGAGCCGGTGCGGCCCGCCGCCCGGTCGTCGATCACGGCGGTGCGGTCGGCCGGCCGTACGGCGGTCAGGTACGACGTCAACGGCAGGGCCAGCAACTGCTCCGGGGCGCGGGTGACCCGCAGGATGTCCCATTCCTCCTCGCCCAGCCGGGGATCGTCCACGGAGATCAGGACCATGGCGGTGCGCGCGGCCTGGTAGCGCGGTCCCGCGGCCAGCGCCGCCGCAAGGGTGTTGGGTCCGAGGACCGCGCTCACGGCGGCTCCGGCGAAACGCTCGGCGGCCTGCCGCGCCCGGGTGGCGTCGCCCCGGTCGTCGAAGGTGTCGAGGGCGAGGCGGAAGGCGACGCCCGCGCGCGCGTTGTGGTGCGCTACGGCGAGACGCGCGCCGCGCTCCTGGGCCGCGCCGTCCGCCTTGTCCCGGCCGGACAGATCCGCCTGGAAGCCGAGCGTGCGCACGTCCGGCCCGCCGCCGGACGCCCGGCCGGACCTCGTCAGGTACGCGGCGGTGCCGCCGCCGACGGCGAGCACGGAGGCCGCCGCGCCGCCCAGGACCAGCATCCGCCGCCGGGCCGGCGGACGGTCCTCGGCCGGGGCCGGCGGGGCCTGGGCGGCGACGGTCGGCGTCGCGGGGCGCCGGGGCGCGGGCACGTCCAGCGCGCGTGCGGACCGTTCGGCGACCAGCCGCAGCACGGCGGGCGGCAACCAGCCCGCCTCCCGCCCGCCGGCGGAACCGGCATCCCGCGCCAGTGCGGTCCGCGGGTCGTGGAGCGCCGCCTTGACCCGCGCGGCCGTCGGGCGGCTGGCGGGGTCCTTGGCCAGGCAGCTCGCGATCAGCGGACGCAGCCCGGCGGGTACGTCCGTCAGGTCCGGCTCCTCGTGCACCGTGCGGAACAGCACCGCCGCCGCGTGCCCGGTGCCGAACGGGCGCCGGGCCGAGGCCGCGTACGCCAGCACGCAGCCGAGGGAGAAGACGTCGCTCGGCGGACCGGTCTCCTCGGCGCGGGCGCGGGCCTGTTCCGGCGAGAGGAAACCGGGCGTGCCCACGACGGCGTCGGGCGCGGTCAGCGCGGTGGCGCCGGCGGCGAGGGCGATGCCGAAGTCGATCAGCCGGGGACCGTCGAGGCCGAGCAGGACGTTGCCCGGCTTCACATCGCGGTGCACCAGACCGGCCGCGTGCACGGCGGTCAGCGCCTCGGCCAGCCGGGAGCCCAGCACCCGCACCGAGGCCACCGGCAGCGCTCCATGGCCGTCGACCGCTTCCACGAGGGAGGGGCCCGGCACGAACTCCGTGGCGAGCCAGGGGGCCCGGGCCTCCGGGTCGGCGGCCACGACCGGTACCAGCCACCGCCCGGACAGGCCGCGCACGGCCGTCACCTCGCGCCGGAACCGGGCGCGGAAGGCCGGGTCCGCCGCGTGCTCGGCGCGGATCACCTTCAGCGCCAGCGGCGTTCCGCCCGGGCTGCGGGCGAGGTAGACGACGCCCATCCCGCCGGCGCCGAGCCGGGCCAGCAGCCGGTGGCCGCCGATGTCCTCGGGGTCGTCCGCGGCGAGCGGGCGCATCAGAACGACGCCTCGCCCGCGTAGGCGTACCGGCCGTCCGCCACCTCGTAGCGGAACAGGTCGTAGCCCTTGAGCTGCTGGTGCTCGTCGAACGCGTAACTGCGCACCAGCCCCTTGTACGGGCGCTTGGCCAGCAGGTCGTACAGCCTGGTCCGGGAGGGCCGGGCGCCCGCGCCGGCGACGCGGTCGATGACCATGCGGGCCACGTCGTAGGCCTCCGCCGCCCAGTACGGCGGCGGGGAGCCGTAGCGTCCGCGGTAGGCGGCGGCGAAGCCGCGTACCCGCGCGGCCGACGGGTCGATGTACGGCGCGAAGACCTGCCAGCCCTCGGCGGCGGGGCCGGCGGCGGCCAGGAACTCCCGGCCGGCGGCCGGATAGCCGAGGACGCGGACGCCGGTGAAGCGCCGCGCGGCGAGGGCCCGGGCGACGGCCGCGGCCCGCGCCGGAGTGCCCGTGTAGACGAACCCGTCCGGCTTCCGCGCCAGCATCTCGCCGACCACCGGGGCGAGATCGCGCGCGAGCCGGGGTACCACCCGTGGCTCGGCCCGGAGCCTCGCGGCGCCGAGGGACTGGAACGTGGTGTGGCCGAGCTGCCAGGACGCGATGCCGCCGTCGCGGTCGATGAGGACGCCCGCGCGTTTCGCGCCCGCCTCGGCCAGCCGGAGGGCGATCAGCGCGGGCGACACCATGTAGCCGGGGACGGCCTGGAGGAAGTGCCGGGGCTGCGCGACGCCGTACACCGACTGCGCGGAGGAGGCCGTCAGCTGGGGAACGAGCTGCGCGTCGTACGGGGCGAGACTGGCGCCGGTGGTCCGGTCACCGGTCGAGCCTATGACGGCGAGCAGATCGCGGTCGGCGGCCAGGGACCGGGCGGCCCGCACCGCGCGGGTCTCGTCGCCGCCGTCGTCGGCGACCGCGAGGGTGAGCGTGAAGGGCTTGTCCCGCCGCGCGTTGAACTGCTCGACGGCCAGCCGTACGCCGCGTTCCTGGGCCTGTCCGACGGCCTTCTGAGGTCCGGTCAGGTCCGCCTGGACGCCGAGCAGCCAGCGGCGGGCGGCGGGGCCGGGGTCGTCGTCGCGGCCGCTCGCCCAGAAGGCGGCGCCACCGCCCGCCGCCAGCAGGGCCGCGCCGCCGAGGAGCAGGAAGCGGCGGCGGCCACCCGGACGCGGTGCCTGGTCCGTGTCTCCGGCCACGTCCGGCGGCGGCCCGTCCGTCGGCGCGTCCAGGGCCGTCGCCTCGATGTCCGGCAGCGCGAGTATCGCCGCGGAGCGGTCCGCGACGAGCCGTACGACGTCGTCGGGCAGCCAGTCGGCGGTGTCGCACGGGGTGTCCCCGCCGAGCGCCGCGTCCACCTCGCGGGCGGTGGGCCGGTCGGCCGGGTCCTTGGCGAGGCAGCGCTCCAGCGGCTCGCGCAGGCCGTCGGGGAGGCCGTCGAGGTCCGGTGCGTCGTGCACGGTGCGGTAGAGCAGGGCGTCCACGGCCCCGGTGCCGAAGGGCGGGCGTCCGGTCGCGGCGTAGGAGAGCAGACAGCCGAGGGAGAACACGTCGCCGGCCGGTGTGGCGGGACGGGCCCGCGCCTGTTCCGGCGCCAGGAAGCCCGGGGTTCCGACGACCACGCCGGCCGAGGTGAGGGCCGTCTCGTCGGCGGCGCGGGCGATGCCGAAGTCGATCAGCCGGGGGCCGTCGAGGGCGAGGAGGACGTTGCCGGGTTTGACGTCGCGGTGCACGAGCCCCGCGTCGTGCACGGCGGTCAGCGCGCGGGCCAGCATCCGGCCGAGCACCCGCACCGCGCGCGGCGGCAGCGGACCGCGGGCGGCGACCGCCTCGGCGAGCGAGGGGCCCGGCACGAAGGCGGTGGCCAGCCAGGGCGCGGGCGCGTCCGGGTCGGCGCCGGTCACCGGCACGGCCCAGGGACTCGCCACCCGGCGGGCGGCGGCGACCTCGCGGCGGAACCGGGCGCGGAACTCGGGCCGGTCGGCGTACTCCGGCAGGATCACCTTGACCGCGGCCAGTTCCCCGGACCGCGCCCGGCCGAGGTAGACGACGCCCATGCCGCCGGCCCCGAGCCGCGCGAGCAGCCGGTGCCCGCCGATCCGGGCGGGGTCGGAAGGACGCAACCCCTCGGTCATCGCGAGCCGTCCTCGGATCCGGTGGTCCGCGGCGTCGGAGGCGGAGCCGTGGTGGCCGGCGACCGGCGGGCGATCGCGGCGCGGAGGCCCGCGCGCATGGTGGCGTGCGGCGCGCGCAGCAGGTCCAGCAGCCCGGGCCTGGACCAGCCCTTGGCGCCACGGGCCGAGACCGCGAGGGTGAACTGGCCGATGCGGGTCTGCTCCCAGACGTACGGGTGCGGTCCGCCGACATCGGCGCCGGTGTACGTGCCGGACTCGGCCAGGAAATCGTCGGTGAAGCCGTTCCCCGAGTCGCCGAGGGCGTTCGGCACGTCGGTCAGATCCCGGAGCACCTCACCGGGGCCCAGTAACTGCGAGGGGCAGCGCATCATCTCCTCCAGGACCTCGGCGTTCTCCCAGTCGGCCTGCTCGGCGCTCCGGTGCACCGTGACGACCGCGCTCAGGCTCAGCGGGCCCTTGCCGTCGCGCGCCGGGATCTCGTAGTGGCGGGTCAGGCTGGCGAGGACGTCCGCCGGGAGCGCCCGCTGCTCCCAGACGCAGGTGTCCCCGAGCACCGCCCACCGGCGCGGATCGCTCTCGTACGGTGCGCGGCGGACGGTGTCGGGGCCGAAGGCGGAAGGCCGGAGGATGATGTCGCGGATCAGGGCGGCGGCCCGGGCCGGGGTCCGGGGGAGTTTGGCCGGGTCGGCGTCCACCACGGCGCTGGGCGACGGACCGGTACTCCCGGTCCCGCCGCTCTCCGTCCCGGCCGCCGGCCGCCCGGGGCCGTCCCCGCCGGAGGTACAGCCGGCCAGCAGCAGGCCGCACACCGCGGCGGCGCAGCCGAGCCGCGCCGCCGTCCCTCCCCGCACCATAGCGCCCCCCGGAATCACCCGATCCTCATGCGTCGAGCCTCATGCTAGGCAACAACGGCCGGGCGAAGGACGGTAGTTGACGATCGCGTGGCCCGGCTGTGCCACGGCTGTCACAGAGTCCGGACGGTGTCACCGCCCGGTGCCCCGGCCGTGCTCAGTGGTTGTGTCCGGAGTGCTTCCCGGGCTGCGCGGAGGCCGTCGCCGGGCTCGCCGGCCGGGTGCACGTGCAGATACCGAGGTTTTTGGAGCGCAGTGCCACCGGGTGGCCGTAGGCGGGCGCCGAGACAGGGCTGGAGGTCGTGGCGGCGGCGCCGGAGGTGGTGAGGCCTTCGCCGCCGGTGGGTGTGAAGTCGGCGAAGACCCGGCAGGCACCGGCCTTCGGCAGCGTCACGGGAGTGGACCAGGTGCCGTCGGCGGTGCGGGCCGGGTGCGGATGCCGATAGCGCGTCAGGTCCCTGGAGGCGACGATCAGGTGCAGCTCCTCGGTGTGCTCCTCCCGGCAGGAGGTGAGCGAGCGCCCGGTGGCGTCCCGTACGACCGCGAACCGCAGGTCGGGCGCGGGACGGCCGTTCTCGCCGGTCTGCGACTGCCGGGCGGGCGGCGGGCGTGCCGCGATGTGACAGTGGGTCACTATCCCACTACCCTGCGGCATGTGATCGGGTCATGGGGCAGCGGCGACGGACGCGCGGGGCGCTCCCGTCGTGCCGCCCTGCTGATCGGGCTGGTCCTGGTGATCGCCGCCCATCTCACCGGTTCGGCGCAGGCCTGCTCCTTCCGCGGGCCCGGCCCGGCCGCCGCACCGGCGCGGGCCGCCGCGCACCCGGCGGACACCGGCCACGACACGGGTCCGACCGGGCCGCCCCGGCACCGGCACGCGGCGGACGGTCATCCGGACCACACGGCGGACCGCCCGCGGGCCGCCCTGGACGACACCGGGCTCGCCGACGAGACACATCCGCCGGTGCCGCCGGCCCTTCCGCGCGCCTGCCCGGCGCGCTCCGCGGGGCACAAGCCCCCGAGTCCTCCGCGCGGCCGCGTCGGCGGCCCCTCGCTCGCGGCCGTCCGCGTCCTGCGGCAGTAGGGCGGCGCCCGCCCGCCCCGGTCCGGGGCGCGCCCGCGCGCCATGCCCCCACTCGCACAGCGCCCGCCGTACCGCGGCCGGGCGTGAAGGAGCCGTACCCCCATGCCCCTCTCCCCGCTCGCGCCGCTCGGAACGCCCGCGACCCGCCCGCCGGCCGCCCGGCACCCCGCCCAACTCGTCGGCGGCACACCGGTCCTGTGGGTGGACGAACCCTTCGCCCCGCCCGGCCGGGGCTTCCACGCCAAGCTGGAAGGCGCCAACCCCGGCGGCCTGAAGGACCGGCCCGCCCTGCACATGGTCCGCGAGGCCCGGCGCCGGGGCGACCTCGTGCCCGGCGCGCCGATCGTCGAGTCCTCCAGCGGCACCCTCGGTCTCGGCCTGGCCCTGGCCGGGCTGACCTACGGCCATCCCGTCACCGTCGTCACCGACCCCGGCCTGGAGCCTCCCGTGGCCCGCCTGCTCGCCGCGCTGGGCGCGCGGGTCGTCCGGGTCGCCGCGCCGCACCCGGAGGGCGGCTGGCAGCAGGCCCGCCGGGAACGGGTCGCCGAACTGCTGGCCCGCACCCCGGGCGCGTACTGCCCGGACCAGTACCGCAACCCCGACAACGCCGCCGCCTACCGGCCCCTCGCCGCCGAACTGATCGCCCAGCTCGGCCGCGTCGACGTGCTGGTGGCGGCGGTCGGCACGGGCGGACACTCGGCCGGGATCTCCGCCGTGCTGCGCGAGAGCCGGCCCGGCCTGACGCTCATCGGGGTGGACGCGGTCGGCTCGGCGATCTTCGGCCAGCCGGCCGGCCCCCGGCTGATGCGCGGGCTCGGCTCCAGCATCCATCCCGGCAACGTCGACTACGCGGCCTTCACGGAGGTTCACTGGGTCGGTCCCGCCGAGGCCGTCCGGGCCTGCCGCCGGCTCGCCGGCCGCTATGGCGTCTCCGGCGGCTGGAGCGTCGGGGCGGTGGCGCTGGTGGCCGGCTGGGCGGCCCGCACCCATCCCGCGGGGACCAGGATCGCCGCCGTCTTCCCCGACGGCCCGCACCGCTACCTCCAGACCGTCTACGACGACGACTGGTGCCGTGAGCACGGGCTCCTCGGGCCCGCCCCGCCGCCGGAGCCCGACGAGATCGCCGAACCGGACGCGCGCGTGGTGACGCGGTGGACGCGGTGTTCCCGGGTCCGCGATCCGCTCGCCCGCGATCTGGCGAAGGCAGGCGTCCGATGAGGGGGCCGTGGGCCCGGACGGCCGGCTTCGGCCGGCCGGCCCGGTTGCTGATGGTGAACCAGTTCGGCATCAACCTGGGCTTCTACATGCTCATGCCCTACCTGGCCGACCACCTGGCCCACGGCCTCGGCCTCGCCGCCTGGGCCGTCGGTCTGGTCCTGGGCGTGCGCAACGTCTCCCAGCAGGGCATGTTCCTCCTCGGCGGGACGCTCGCCGACCGCTACGGCTGCAAACCGATGATCCTCGCCGGATGCGCCCTGCGCGCCGTCGCGTTCGCCCTGCTGGCGGTGGCCGGTTCGCTGCCCGCCCTGGTGGCGGCCTCGGCGCTGACCGGGCTGGCGGGCGCCCTGTTCAACCCGGCCGTGCGCGCCTATCTCGCGGCCGACGCGGGCCAGGAGCGGCGGGTGGCGGCCTTCGCCGTCTTCAACGTCTTCTACCAGGCGGGCATCCTGGTCGGCCCGCTCGCCGGACTGGCCCTGCTGGCCTTCGACTTCGGCGCCGTGTGCACGGTCGCGGCGGCCGTCTTCGCGGCCCTGGCGGTGCTCCAGGCCCGCGCCCTGCCCGCCCGGCCCCCGGCCGGCCGGGATGCCGGACCCGCCTGGCGGGCGGTCGCCGCGGACTGGCGCACCGTGGCCGCCAACCGCCCCTTCCTGCTGTTCGCCGCCGCCATGAGCGGCTCCTACGTGCTGGCCTTCCAGGTGTACCTCGCCCTGCCGTTGCAGGCCCGGGAACTGTTCGGCGCGCGGACCGGAATGGTGACCGGCGCCGTCTTCGCCGCCTCCGCGCTGGCCGCGCTGGCCGGACAGCTGAGGCTGACCGCGTGGGCGCAGCGCACCCTGCCCGGGCCGCGTGCCGTCGTCTCCGGCCTGACCGTCATGGGCGCCGCCTTCCTGCCCCTGCTGCCCCGGACGCACGGAGCCGTGACCGGGGTGGCCGTCCTGACGGTGTGCGCGGTGCTGCTGGCCTGGGGCGGGGCGCTGCTCTACCCGTTCGAGATGGACACCGTGGTCCGGCTCTCCGGCGACCGGCTCGTGGCCACCTACTACGGCGCCTACAACACCGCCTCCGGCATCG
This sequence comes from Streptomyces sp. SCL15-4, assembly GCF_033366695.1. Lineage (NCBI taxonomy): Bacteria > Bacillati > Actinomycetota > Actinomycetes > Kitasatosporales > Streptomycetaceae > Streptomyces > Streptomyces sp. SCL15-4. The sequence continues at coordinate 856,404 of NZ_JAOBTQ010000001.1, read as the reverse complement.
CGGTGTCGCTCGGCAACCTGGCGGTCGGGGCGCTGTTCGACACCGGCGTGCGGTGGCTGCCCTGGGCGGTGCTGGCCGCGACCGGACTCGGCTCGGCGGCGCTGGTCGCCGGGCTGAACCGAGCCGGACACCTGGCCGCGCGGCCGGTCCCGGCAGCCGGACGACTTGCCGCTGGATAGGGGTACGGGGGTGTACCCGTGCTTCGAGGGACGCGATGCCGCTGCCGATGAAGGTCTGTCCGGACGGGACGTCCTCCGGGCCGACGGCCAGGGCCGGGCGCGGGAACCGGTCGAACAGCGCGGGCAGCGCGATCCGGGCCTCCGGCCGGGCGAGGTGCGAGCCCGGGCAGAAGTGCGCGCCGAGGCCGAAGGCGATGTGGTCCGGGCCCGCCCGGACGCCGCCTCGACCTCCGGACCAGTGGCTCTCCCGGCCCGGGGGTTGTCCTCGCCATCCCTCGCCCCTAGGGTCGTCCGCGTACGGTAGCAAGCGCTTTCCATAGCTCGCCGGCTGCCTGCGTCCTGTCGATTCCCCGAGGAGCGCCGCATGCCCCTGCCCGCACCCCGCCGCCGCGTCGCCGTGATCGGCACCGGCGCCATCGTCACCGGCGGCCATCTGCCCGCGCTCAGAGCCCACGCCGAGCGGGCGGAACTGGTCGCCGCCGTCGATCTGGACCAGGAGCGGCTGGACGCCTTCCGGCAGCAGGCGGGCGCGCGGGTCGCCGGGTTCACCTCGACCGAGGCCATGCTCGACGCGGTACGGCCGGACCTGGTACTCATCGGCACCCCGCCGGCGCTGCACCGGGAGCAGACCGTGACCGCGCTCAAGGCGGGCGCCTGGGTGCTGTGCGAGAAGCCGCTCTGCCTGTCCCAGGCCGAACTGGACGACATCGCCGCCGCCGAGGAGGCGTCCGGCGCCTACGCCGCGGTGATCTTCCAGCACCGCTACGGCTCGGGCGCCGTACACGCCCGCGACCTGCTCGCGCGCGGCGAGCTGGGCGCGCCCCTGGTGGCGCACTGCCAGACCACCTGGCACCGGGACGCCGCGTACTACGCCGAGCCGTGGCGCGGCCGGTGGGCCACCGAGGGCGGCGGACCCACCATGGGGCACGGCATCCACCAGTACGACCTGCTGCTGCACCTGCTCGGCGAGTGGGAGGAGGTCCGGGCCATGGCGGCCCGCCTGGTCCACGACATCGAGAGCGAGGACGTCTCCACCGCCCTGGTCCGCTTCCGCAACGGCGCGCTCGCCACCGTCGTCAACAGCGTGCTGTCCCCGCAGGAGGTGAGCCGTCTCCGCGTCGACTGCGCCGACGCGACGGTCGAGCTGACCCACCTGTACGGACACGGCAACGACGACTGGGTCTACACCCCGGCGCCGCACGTCGACCCCGACCGCGTCTCCGCCTGGCGCACCCCGGCGCGGAACGTGCCCAGTTCGCACACCGCGCAGCTCGGCGCCTTCCTCGACGCCTACGACCAAGGGGTACGGCCGTCCGGCAGCGGGCAGGACGCCCGTGCCGCCGTGGAGTTCGCCGCCGCCCTGTACAAGGCGGCGTTCACCGGGCAGCCGGTGCGCGCCGGCGAGATCGGCCCCGGCGACCCCTACTACACGGCCATGCACGGCGGCCACCCCGACTGGGCCCCGAAGGAGCGCGCGTGAGCATCCGCGTCGGCCACGTCCACGGCGAACATGTCGCGGTCCGGGCATCGAACGGCACCGAGATCCTCCGCTACGTCTACCGTCCCGACCCGGACCCCTTCGAGGCGCCCAAGCCCTACGCCCATCCCGTGCGCACCCTGTCCGGGCGCACGGTCACCGGATACCGCCCGAACGACCACCGCTGGCACAAAGGCGTGCAGATGACGGCCAGCCATCTGTCCGGACAGAACTTCTGGGGCGGCAACAGCTATGTGCCCGGCCGGGGTTATCAGGCGCTGCCCGACCGGGTCGGCTCCATGCGGCACGACGGCTTCACCGCCCTCACCGCCGAGGACGAACGGCTCGCCCTGGCCGAGGAGTTGACCTGGGTCGCACACGGCGGGCAGGAGTGGGCCCGTGAGGAGCGCGGCATCGAGGTGCACTCGGTCGACGAGGAGGCCGGAGCCTGGGCCCTGGACTGGTCGATCCGGCTCACCAACATCCGCGCCGAGCCGCTGGTGTTCGGCTCCCCGACCACTGCGGGCCGCGAACTGGCCGGATACACCGGACTGCAGTGGCGCGGGCCGCGCGACTTCACCGGCAGCCGGGTCCTCGCCCCGGGCACCGGCGCCGGGGACCCGATGGGCACCCAGGGGCCCTGGCTCGCCTTCACCGCCGAGCACGACGAGGTCGACGGGCACTCCACGCTGGTCTTCGCGCACGCGCCGGAGAACCTGGACGAGACGTCGGCGATCCATGAGTCCCACTGGTTCGTGCGCGCCGAACCCGTTCCGACGGTCGCGTTCTCCTGGGCGTTCTTCGAGGAGTTCACCCTAGAGCCGGGGGAGTGCTTCGGCTACCGCTACCGGCTGGTGATCGCCGACGGCGCGTGGGACCGGGACCGGATCGCCGCGCACCTGGCGGGCCTGCCGTGGTGAGCGGGCCGGAGCTCCGGCTGCCGAGCCCGCTGCCCGGCGCGGTCGGCCTGTCCCACCTCAGCGCCTACGACTGGCCGGCCGCCGACGGCCTGCGCGGCGGCACCCCGCATCTGCACCTGGTGTGCGCGGAGGCGTACGTCGTGACCGGCGGCCGGGGCGCGGTGCAGACCCTCGGTCCGGACGGTCACCGGGACATCCCGCTCGGGCCGGGCACGGTCGCCTGGTTCACCCCGGGCACCGTCCACCGCATGGTGCAGGGCGGCGGGCTGCGCGTCACCGTGCTGATGCAGAACAGCGGGCTGCCCGAGGCCGGGGACGCGGTGTTCACCTTCCCGCCCGAGGTGCTCGCCGACCCCGAGCGGTACGCCGCGGCGGCCACGCTGCCACCCGGCACCGGCCCCGGCACGGAGGCGGCGGCCCGGCGCCGCAGGGACCTCGCGGTCGAGGGCTTCCTCGTGCTGCGCGAGGCCCTGACCGCCGGGGACGCGGGCCCCTATCGGGACTTCCAGCGCGCCGCCGCCCGACTGGTCCGTGCCGAGGTGCCCCGCTGGCGCGCCCTGTGGCGCGCGGGCGCCCTGGCCGCCGCCGAGCGCACCGGCGCCCAGCTCGACGCCCTGGAGACCGGCGAGCCCGCCTACCTCGACGACGCCACCGCCCACCGCGCCGACCCCACCCGGCTCGCCGGTTACGGCATGTGCGGCCACCGCGACGAGTACGCGCTGCCGGGCACGACACTGCCGTCCGGCGAGGAGTGAGGGGCGACCGCCGACGGCGCTCTTGACGGGTGCTTGGTCCGTACCTATCGTCTCGTCAACTCGGCCGTTCAGAAAGCCGTTTGGCGTTCACATATGAGGACGGATCAGATGCAGGACAAGGACACCCCCGCCCCTCGCCGCCGCAGGTCCCCGCGCTGCGCTCTCGCTCTCACGGCGACGGCGGCCCTGCTCGCCGGCGGGCTGCTCTCCTGGCCCGGCGCCCAGCGTGCGGAGGCCGCCCCCGCCGCCTTCGCGCACCCCGGCGTCACGGTCTCCCGCGCCCAGCTCGACTTCGCCCGCGACAAGGTGCTGGCCGGCGTCCAGCCCTGGAAGGGCGCGTACGACCAGATGATGGCGAGCAAGTACGCGAGCCTGAGCCGCACTCCCAAGCCCCGCGCCGTCGTCGAGTGCGGTTCCTACTCCAACCCCAACTACGGCTGCACCGACGAGCGCGAGGACGCGATCGCCGCCTACACCGACGCGCTCGCCTGGTACATCACCCGCGACGAGCGCTACGCGAAGAAGTCGATCGAGCTGATGGACGCCTGGTCCGCCGTGCTCCAGGACCACACCAACAGCAACGCGCCGCTCCAGACGGGCTGGGCGGGCTCCTCCTGGCCGAAGGCCGCCGAGATCATCAAGTACACCTACACCGGCACGTGGGCCGGCTCCGGCCGGTTCGCGGCCATGCTGCGCGATGTCTATCTGCCGAAGCTCGTCAACGGCTCGAACTCCAACGGCAACTGGGAGCTGTCGATGATGGAGGCGGCCGTGGGCATCTCCGTCTTCCTGGAGGACAAGTCGGCGTACGACACCGCCATGGCGAAATTCCGCACCCGCACCGCCGCCTACGTGTACCTCGCCTCCGACGGCGACCTGCCGAAGACCGTGCCGAGCCAGAACCTCAACACCCGCGACAAGATCGTCTCCTACTGGCAGGGCCAGTCGACCTTCGTCACCGGACTCACCCAGGAGACCTGCCGCGACTTCACCCACACCGGGTACGGCATCTCCGCCATCTCCCATGTCGCCGAGACCAGCCGCATCCAGGGCCAGGACCTCTACGGCACCGACGTCGGCGAGCGGCTGCGGCAGGCGCTCGGCTTCCAGTCCACCTACGAACTGGGCGCCACCGTCCCGAGCTGGCTGTGCGGCGGCAGCGTCAACCGAGGCCTGGGCCCGGTCACCGAGGTCGGTTACAACGCCCTCCACAACCGCCTGGGCATCGCCATGACCAACACCGGGAACCTGACGGCGCAGAACCGCCCGGCGGGCAGCAACAACCTCTTCGTCGCCTGGGAGACCCTGACCCACGGCGACAATCCCAACTGAGTTCCCGGCAACCGCCACCGGGCCGGGCCGGGCGTACGCCGCCCGGTCCGGCCCGGTCAGGTCACACGGCGTGGGCTCACAGGGCCGGGCCGCTCGTGTCGCCGGGCCGGATCCGGCCGCGCCACGCACCGGACTCGGCGCCGCGTTCCTCGATGTACTCCTTGAACCGCTTCATGTCGCCCTTGACGCGCCGGTCGATCGTGCCGATCAGGTCTCCGGCCTTCTCCACCGGCCCGCTGGGCTCGATGTCCATCACCAGCTCCACCCTGGTGTGGGTGTCGTCCACCCGCTCGAAGCGGACGCTGCCCCGCTGGCTCGTGTCGCCGCTGACCGTGCGCCACGTGATCCGCTCGTCCGGCAGCTGGTCGACGATCTCGGTGTCGAACTCACGCCGTACCCCGCCGATCTTCGTGGTCCAGTGGTTGTGCCGGTCGTCCAGCTGGGTGACCTCCTCGACGCCGTCCATGAACTTCGGGAAATTCTCGAACTGCGTCCACTGGTTGTAGGCGGTGTGCACCGGAACGTCCACTTCCACCGCTTCCTTGACCGTGCTCATCTCCACGTCTCCGTTCTCACTGGTGGGGTGTCCCGGGCCGCCCGCCGCGCGGGCCGACCCGGCCGGAGTCTGCCGGGTACCCGGGGAGCCGACGGTCATGGCCACCGATTCCGATCACCACCGCCCGGCACCCGGCGCGCGCCTGGGCCGGACGCGCGCGCCCCGGCCGCAGGGGTGCGGATCCGGCCACCGACGGCTTCTTCGAGCCACTGCGCTGACGTGGTGTTTTACAGTGTTTGCCACCAGTTCAGGGCAACAGGACCTGTGAGGGAATCGCGAACATGCCGACCGAGACGTTTGAGTTCCAGGTAGAGGCCCGTCAGCTGCTCCAGCTGATGATCCACTCGGTCTACTCGAACAAGGATGTCTTCCTGCGGGAACTCGTCTCCAACGCCTCCGACGCGCTGGACAAGCTGCGTCTGGAGAAGCTCTGGGACGACTCGCTGGACGCCGATGTGTCCGACCCGCACATCGAGATCGACATTGACAAGGACGCCCGTACGCTCACCGTGCGCGACAACGGCATCGGGATGTCGTACGACGAGGTCGGGCAGCTCATCGGCACGATCGCCAACTCGGGCACCGCACAGTTCCTCCGGGAGCTGCGCGAGGCCCAGGACAAGGCCGGCGAGGACGGGCTGATCGGCCAGTTCGGTGTCGGGTTCTACTCCGGCTTCATGGTGGCCGACGAGGTCACCCTGCTGACCCGGCGGGCCGGCGAGAGCCAGGGCACCCGGTGGTCGTCGCGCGGCGAGGGCACGTACACGCTGGAGAAGGTGGACGACGCGCCGCAGGGCACCTCGGTCACGCTGCACCTCAAGCCCGCCGACCCGGAGAACCAGCTCCACGACTACACCTCCCCGTGGAAGATCAGGGAGATCATCAAGCGGTACTCGGACTTCATCACCTGGCCGATCCGCATGGTGCCCGAGAAGGCCGGTGAGGGCGACGAGACGCCCGAGCCCGAGACCCTCAACTCCATGAAGGCGCTGTGGGCACGGCCCCGCGACGAGGTGTCCGACGACGAGTACCACGAGCTGTACAAGCACATCGGCCACGACTGGCGCGACCCGCTGGAGACGATCCGGCTCCAGGCGGAGGGCACCTTCGAGTACCAGGCCCTGCTGTTCCTGCCGGCGCACGCCCCCCACGACCTGTTCACGCGGGACTTCAAGCGCGGCGTGCAGCTGTACGTCAAGCGCGTGTTCATCATGGACGACTGCGAGGCGCTGCTGCCGCCGTACCTCCGCTTCGTCAAGGGCGTCGTGGACGCCGCCGACCTCTCGCTGAACGTGTCCCGCGAGATCCTCCAGCAGGACCGCCACATCGAGATGATGCGGCGACGGCTGACGAAGAAGGTCCTGTCCACGGTCAAGGAGATGATGACCAAGGACCAGGAGCGCTACGGCACGTTCTGGCGGGAGTTCGGCACGGTCCTGAAGGAGGGACTGGTCACCGACCCGGAGAACCGCGACGCCCTCCTCGCCGTCGCCTCCTTCGCCAGCACGCACCACGACACCGAGCCGACCACGCTCAAGCAGTACGTCGAGCGGATGAAGGACGGCCAGGAGGACATCTACTACCTGACCGGCGAGTCCCGGCAGAGCATCGAGAACTCCCCGCACATGGAGGCCTTCCGGGAGCGGGGCATCGAGGTGCTGCTGCTCACCGACCCGGTCGACGAGGTGTGGGCCGACGCCGTCGGCGAGTACGAGGGCAAGAAGCTGCGCTCCGTCGCCAAGGGGCAGATCGACCTCGACGCCGAGAACGAGGACAGCGCCGACACCGAGCGGGAGAAGCGGAGCGAGGAGTACGCCGGGCTGCTCGGCTGGATGAAGGAGCGGCTGGACGAGGACATCAAGGACGTACGCCTGTCCTCCCGCCTCACCGTCTCCCCGGCCTGTGTCGTCTCCGACGCGCACGACCTCACCCCGGCGCTGGAGAACATGTACCGCGCGATGGGCCAGGAGGTGCCCCGCGCCAAGCGGATCCTGGAACTCAACCCGGAGCACCGGCTGGTGAAGGGCCTCAACCAGGCGTACCGGGAGCGCGAGGACCACACGGAGCTGGCCGAGACCGCCGAGCTGCTGTACAGCCTGGCGGTGCTCGCCGAAGGCGGCCAGCCCAAGGAGCCGGCCCGCTTCGTCAAGCTGATGGCGGACCGCCTGGAACGCGCGCTGTAAACCCGCCCGCGCGGGCCGCCGGCGCCCGTCCGTCCACCGCGGACGCCTCCGCCCCACCGTCACGGCGACGGGGGCGGAGGCGTCCAGGCCGAGGGCGGCGGCGCGCAGGGCGGCGGACACGCGTTCGGCCGCCTCGGACGGCGAATGGGGGAGAGGGGCGAGGAGCACTCACCGCTGCTCCTTGGGCCCGGCGCGGACCGGGAGGACGCGGCCCCGGACGGCACGGCGGCGGCGAACACGGCCGGCCCGGAGTCGGGAGTCCGCGGCCGCAAGGCGCAGCTTGGCCGGCCAGTCGCGGGCCGCGTGGACGATCTCCGGCCGCTCGTCCCGGCCCGCCATGGCGGACTGGTCCGCCTCGGCAAGGCCCTGGTCTGGTACGACGGCATGTCCCTGACGGGACAGGACCGGCTGCTCACGGACCGACCGCGACCGCCACCGCCCGATCGTCCGCCGGTGATTCCCGCATTGGCATGGACCTGACGCGAATGGAGGTCTAGGCTCTGCTCCGCCACGCCTGAGAGCGCTCTCGGAATTCGGCTGTTCCACCCCACCACTGGAACGACGAAAGGCCATCCCCCGTGAGACGCAGAAGACTTACGCACGCCGTCCTGTCCGCGCTGCTGCTCCTCGCCGGCTGGGGCGTCGCGGGCACGCTTCCCGCGACGGCGGCCGACACCGGCCCGGCCGCCGCCGTACCCGCCGAGCCCCGGCAGCCCGCGTCCGACGGCCTCGTGACCGCCATGCGGCGCGATCTCGGCCTCACCCGCGAGCAGGCCGAGGCCCGGATCGCGGCCGAGCGGACCGCCGCGACCCTCGCCCCGAAGGCCCGCCGGACGGCCGGCGGCGCCTACGCCGGCTCCTGGTTCGACGCCGCGTCGGGCCGCCTGACGGTGGCGCTCACCCCGGACGTCGCCCCGGCCGCGCGCCGCGCGATCGAGGCGTCCGGCGCCGCCGTCCGCACCGCCGCGCACTCCGCCCGCCTGCTGGACACCGTCAAGGGCCGCCTCGACCGGCTGTCCGCCCCGTCCGGCGTGAGCGGCTGGCACGTCGACCCAAGAGTCAACACGGTCGTCGTCGACGTCGTCCGGAACGACCGCTCCGACAACGATGTCCGGCGCTTCCTCTCCCGGGCGCGCGAGGCGGGTCCCGTCACCGTCCGGACCGTCCCCGCCGCGCCCCGGACCCTGGCCGCCGGAACGGTGGGCGGCGACCCGTACTACACCGGCAACGTCCGCTGCTCCATCGGCTTCTCGGTGTACGGCGGCTTCGTCACCGCCGGTCACTGCGGCCGCCCCGGCGCCGGGGTCAACGGCTGGGACGGCTCCTACGTCGGCACCTTCCAGGGCTCCTCGTTCCCGGGCGACGACTACGCCTGGGTCAGCGTGGGCAGCGGCTGGTGGACGGTCCCCGTCGTCCTGGGCTGGGGCACGGTGCCCGACCAGCTCGTGCGCGGCTCGGCCGTGGCACCGGTCGGCTCCTCCGTGTGCCGCTCGGGCTCGACCTCCCACTGGCACTGCGGCACGGTGCTCGCGACGAACGAGACCGTCAACTACAGCCAGGGCGCGGTGTACCAGCTGACGAAGACCAGTGTCTGCGCCGAGCCCGGCGACTCCGGCGGCTCCTTCCTCACCGGCGACCAGGCCCAAGGCGTCACCTCCGGCGGGTGGGGCAACTGCTCCTCCGGCGGCGAGACCTGGTTCCAGCCGGTCAACGAGATCCTCAGCCGCTACGGCCTGACCCTGCACACCTACACCGGCTGACCCGCCCACCGGGCCGGCCGCTCCCCGTGACACCGGCCGGCCCGGTCCCCCTCGCGCCGTCCCGGCCGCGCCGGGCCTCAGAAGGCCCCGAGGTCGGCGGCCACCCAGTGCTCGGGGCGCATGCGGATGACGCAGTGCTCGCCGAGCCGGGTCCGGTCGTACTCCACGAAGGCGGCGACCTTGTCCTCGGGGAGGTAGCGCGCGGCCATCTCCCAGGACAGCTCGGGACTGTCCGGGGCCGTCGCGACGACCGGGCCCTCCACCGACACATAGCGCACGGTCGGTTCCGTGCGCTGCACCATCAGGCTGAAGCGCCCCGCCGAGCGGATCGCCCGGCCCTTGCGGGAATCGGGCCCGGTGCGCACCCACAGGTCGCCGCCCGGCGTGTACTGGTACCAGATGGGAACCGTCAGCGGCGCGCGGTCCGGCCGTTCGACGACCGACAGCGCGCCGATGTGCGGCTCCGCCAGAAACAGTTCGCGTTCGCGCTGGGAGAGTGCCACCCGGCCGACCCTAACGTCCCGGTCCGGCACGGACAACAAGCCGTCGCGCACGGGGCGCGGGCAGGTCAGCCGGTGCCGCGCTCCAGGACGCGGCGGGCCGCCTCGGCCTCCGCCGCCGGCGGGGACAGCTCGTCCAGCGTGTCCAGTTCGTCGTCCGCTTCCAGCTCCCGCGTCCAGGCCGCCGCGAGCCGCTCCTGCTCCTCGCGCGGCCGCGCGCCGACGGTCTTGCGGTGGTCGGGGTCCAGCGCCGCCAGGAATCGTTCGACCGGGTCCGTCGGCATGCCGTGCTCCTTGTCGCCGCGAGGGTGCCGCTCCCGGCCCAGCATGGCCAACCGTGCGCGCGCCCGCCGCCCGACACGGGCCGGGTCCACCCTGATGGCCCTGCCGCCCGGCCGGGCCTCCCGTCTCCCGGACGCCGTCAGGTCTGCCGGGCGTGCACCGGCGCGTTGGCGACCTCGTCCGGGCACTTCCGGCGTGGTTTGCGCTGCCGCCGGTCGCGCTGCCAGTCGAACACCGCGAGGGCCAGGGACGCCGCCATGCCGGCCAGCGCGGCGCCCAGCGCGATGACGAGAGCGCCGCGGTAGTCGCCGCTCCGCTCCAGCACCAGGTAGAACAGCCCGGGCAGCGCGGCGGTGCCCAGCGCGGCGCCGAGCCGCTGTCCGGTCTGCAGCGCGCCGCCCGCCGCGCCCGCCATGCGCACGGGTACGTCCCGCAGCGTCATGGTGATGTTCGGGGAGACCACGAAGCCACCGCCGACGCCGCCGAGGAAGAGGACCGGCGCGGCGACCCAGGGCGCCAGGTGCGGGGGCGCGAGGCGGAGCAGCAGCGCGGTCCCGCCCAGGCCGGCGATCACGCCCGTGAGGCCGCAGACGGTGAGCAGGCGGCCGTACCGCTCCACCAGGCGGCCGGCGACGACGGCCGCGCTCGCCGAGCCGAGGGCGAAGGGGGTGACGGCGAGGCCGGAGCGGAGCGGGGAGAAGTCCAGTCCGCGCTGGTAGAACAGGGCGAACACCAGCCACACGCCGCTGAAGCCGACGAAGTACAGCGTGCCGATGCCGGCGCCGACGGCGTAGCCGCGCACGGTGGTGAACAGGCGGGGGTCGAGCAGCGGCTGGGCGTCCCGGGCGACGAGACGGCGCTGCCACCGGACGAAGACGGCGAGGATCGCGGCACCGGCCGGGAACAGCCACCACAGGTGCTCGATGCCGCCGGACTCCGCCAGGACCAGCGGCCACATGAGCGCGAGGACACCGGCCCCGAGGAGCAGCACCCCGGGCACGTCCACCCGGCCGCGGCCGGAGCGCCGGGTGCGCGGCAGCAGACGGCGGCCGAGCAGGACGGCGAGGATGCCGATGGGAACGTTGACGTAGAAGATCCACCGCCAGCCCTGGGCACCGGAGGCGAGGGCGAGGACGGCGCCGCCGGTGAGGGGGCCGGCGGCGGAGGATATGCCGACGGTGGCGCCGAAGAAGCCGAAGGCCCGGCCGCGCTCGGCGCCGCGGAACATCTGCTGGATGAGCGCGGAGTTCTGCGGAGCCATGAAACCTGCCGCCAGGCCCTGCGCGAGCCGGGCCGCCACCAGCAGCGTGATGTCCGGGGCCGCGCCGCAGGCCGCGCTGCAGACCACGAAGCCGCTGAGGGCCACCAGGAAGATACGGCGCCGGTCCAGCGCGTCGCCGAGCCGGCCGGCGGTGACCAGGGCGAGGGCGAAGGTGAGGGCGTAGCCGGACACCACCCACTGCACCTGCGCCGGGGAGGCGTGCAGATCGCGCTGGATGGTGGGCAGGGCGACCGCCACGATGGTGACGTCGAGCAGGCTCATGAACCCGGCCACCAGGGTGACCCACAGGGCGCGCCAGCGCTGCGGATCGGGCTCGTACCCGTCTCCCGGCGCGTCCGGTCCCCCGCCGCCCGCGGCCGACGTCGACGCTGTCACGTGGACTCCTCTCCACCGGGGCCACCGGGCGGACCAAGTTCCCCCGCCCCCACGCGGCACACCTGGCACCCCGGATGCCGTTCTCCCCCGAGGCCCCAGGCGGACATCTCACCTAAACTGACCGCATGGACACGAAGAGTGACGGAATATTTCCGAAGCGTCAATACCTCCCGGTCTTCCGGGGCGCGGCCCTGGTCTGCGCGGCGGCCGCGGCCGGAGCCCTGCTCACCGGGTGCGGCCAGGACACCGACGGCGAAGCGACGCGGAACGGCGCTGCCGAGGCCGCCCGGATCGCCGCGGCCTCGACCTCGCCGTCGGCGGACGCGAGCCACCTCACCGAGGACCAGCGCGAACGCAAGGCGCTCGTCCCCAAGGCCAAGACCGGCTACGAGCACGCGCTGCACGCCGCGACGGCCGCCGTGGCGAAGTCCGAGCCGGTCTCCGTGGAACTCAAGGGCACGCCCGACAGCCCCCGGTGGGAGGCCGAGGTGGCCACGGGCGACGGCACCGCCCACACCGTCTCAGTCGACGCGGCCGGCGGAAAGGCCGGCGAGGCGCGGGCCAAGCACGAGGACGAGGACGACAAGCGCGAACTGGCGGACCTGCTGAAGAAGGCCACCGTCACCGCGGAACAGGCCGCGCGGACCGCCACGGACAAGACCAAGGGCACCGTCACCGCCGTCGAACTCGACGACACCGACGGCGGCACCCCGAAGTGGTCCGTCGACGTCGTCACGACCGACGACTGGAACAAGACGACCTACGACATCGATGCCACCAACCGCAAGATCCTCGGCGAGCACGTCGACCGCGACTGACCCACCGCGCCGCTCCTGGTACCGCGGGCCCTGGCGGATCTCTCCCGGCTGCCGCGCGGACCGGCCGGCGGGTGCCGGACGCGGCATCCGCCCCAGCCGGCTGAAGGCCGGCCTCCGTTTTCCCGTCCGGTACGGGGGAACCCGGGCGGGCCGAGGAGTGGAGCGGAGGACGCCATGAGCGAACACACCGGCGAGCCCGCCGACCGGTACCGGCGGGCCCGCGACGACGAGGAACCCGGAGCGCACTCGGGCGGCGAGAGCCCGGCCCGCGAACGGACGGTCCCGGGTACGGCCGGCGCGAAGGAGGGCTACCAGCCCGACAGCGGCACCACGGCCGGCGAACCGCTGCGCGGCGTCGAGGCCGAGGACCGGCCGCGGGGCGACGAGGAGACCCCGCTCGACGGCTGACCGCCGCCGGACGCTACGCGTCGTCCCCGGACGGGCGCCGCACCAGCAGGCTGCTCACCTCGAAGGTCATCTCGGTCGTCGCCGGGTCGGGCGCGGGATGGTAGCGCCCGGCGCAGACCGAGAGGTTGACGATGAGGAAGGCGTACCAGCGGCGCCCCACGCCCCGCCGGTCCGCGAAGACCTGTTCGCCGTTCAGCCACCAGACCACCGAGCGGCGCCCGAACTCGGTGCGCAGGTCGATCCAGGCTCCCGGCCGGACCGCGTCGGCGTACATGTACCGCTGGGAGCCGCGCACGTGGTTGGTGAGTTCCAGCAGGTCCGGGTGGTCCGGGTGGTACTCGAAGACGTCGACCTCCTGGCCGCCGTCCCGCCAGGTCCAGATGGCCGGCCACGCGCCGGTCTCCGTGGGCAGCCGCACCCGGGCTTCCAGCACGTCACCCGGCAGGAGCACGAACTCCTCCTCGCTGTCCTCGGTGGTCAGCAGGCCGGTGTCCCATCCGCCGTCGGACCGCCGGGTGGCCCGGAAGACGCCCGAGCGGCTGTGGCCGGCGTCGTCCACGAGGTGATCCAGCTTGTCGTCGTCCGGATTGACCGGACCGCCTCCCGGGTAGGCCGAGGAGCGGCCCGCGGTCCACTGGGCCGTGGAGGCGAAGTCCGCCGTGAACACCACGTCGGTCCGGCGCGGGTTCCGGGGGCCCGGCAGCGAGGCGCTCGTCGTCGGTTCGTCCATGTCCGATGTCTCACCGGCGGCGGCCCCGTCATGCGCGAGGGCGGATCCTCGCGTCCCATTTCCTTCGTGTGGGTGAACGAAGGTGTGCGGCGGTGTCAGCGCAGGCTCGCGCCCTGCGCGCGGAGCTGGCGCTGGACCGCGCCCACCGGCACCTCTCGCGGCCGTCGGCCCGCGGTCGCCGCCAGGGCCGCGCAGACGCCCGCCGCCTGTCCGGTGGCCATGGAGATCGGCATCACGCGGTAGGAGGAATGGGCCACGTGGTCCCCGGAGATGCAGCGGCCCGCGACCAGCACCCGCTCCAGGCCCCTGGGCAGCAGGCAGCGCAGCGGGATGTCGTAGGACTCGCCGCGCGGCAGCCGTTCGAGCGTGGTGCCGCGACCGCTCGGGTTGTGGATGTCGACCGGATAGGCGCCGCGCGCGACGGCGTCGTCGAACTTGCGGGCCCTCAGGACGTCCTCGCCGGTCAGCCGGTACTCGCCGGCGATCCGCCGCGTCTCGCGCACACCGACCTGCACGCCGCTCTGCACCACGTAGGAGTCGGCGAAGCCCGGCACGCGGCTGCGCAGGAACCCGGCGATCTGCGCCATCTGGCGGTGCGCGGCGAGTTCCGCGCGGGTCAGGTCCCAGACGCTGGTGCCGAGCACCTCGGTGACCCGCGTGGAGTTGACCGCGATCTCGCCGGCGTTCGGAGTGGCGAAGAAGAGGATGTCCTCGCGCGGCAGGTCCAGCTCGCCGGCGTCCGTGGCGGCGCGCACCAGGTCCCACAGCCCGTGCACGCCCTTCCACTGGTCGGGCCGTTCGCGGGTGTAGGCGGTGAACCTCTCGTGGTCGAAGCGGATCATGCGGAACATCAGCGTCATCGGCTGGGTCCAGCCGTCCTCCGGCCGGCCGGTCTCGTACCCGGCCCCCGCCGCCGCGGCGATGTCACCGTCCCCGGTGCAGTCGACGATCACGTCCGCGTCCAGCACCAGCGGCCCCGACTTGGTCTCGAACACCGCCCGTGCCCGGTCCGGCAGACCGACCACGCCGGACGCGAAGGCGTGCAGCAGCATCCGGACCTCGTGGTCCTCCAGCAGCTCGTACGTCACCAGCTTGAACAGCTCCGCGTCGAACGGCACGGTGTAGCCGGTCTCCAGCGACGGCCGGATCGCCGCCCCGGCCCGGACGAGCCGGTCGAGCAGCACCCACAGCACCCCGCCGACGACCGGTTCGCCCTCGCCGTGGTCGGGCGGCAGCAGCCTGGCGGGGTCGCCGGGCACGGCCTGCCTGACCTCGTTGTGGAAGCTCATGAGCGGCATGACCAGGGCCGCGGTGGCGTTGCCGCCGAGGAACCCGTAGCGCTCCACGAGGACCACCTCGGCGCCCGCGTTGGCCGCGCCGAGGGCCGCCCCGATCCCGGCCGGACCGCCGCCGATCACCAGTACCTGGGTGGAGCCCGCGTGCAGGGCCCGACGCGGCGGCAGTTCCACCGTGGTGGGGACCCGGGGCGGTATCAGCTGGGACACGTTCACTCCCTCGGGGCGGACCGGCGGGCCGCCGGTGTCAGGGCGCGGTGGAGGCGGGCATCGGCGCGCCGGGGTGGCGGTCGCCGGGCGCGGCGGCCTCCAGGTAGGCGAGGAGCCGCTCGGCCGTCTGGGCCGCCCGCAGCCGCATCGCGGCCGTGCGCACCGCCGCGTCCGCCGCGCGCGCGTGCCGCTCGTCCCACAGGCGGTCCACCTCCGCCAGCAGCAGCCCCGCCGTCTCCCGGACCACCCCGCGCAGCGCGGGCGCGCCGATCCGCTGGGCGAAGTCGAAGACCTTCCCCGCGTACGGCAGCGGCAGCAGCGGAATCCCGGCGAGCGCGGCGAAGACCAGGAAGTGCAGCCGCATACCGACGGCCAGGTCCAGCTGCGCGACGATGTCGAGGACCTCCTGCGGCCCGTGGTCGCCGCGCAGCACCGTGCAGTGGTCGGCCGCCGCCATCCGGGACGCCACGGCGTGCGCGTGCCGGATGTCGCCGCGCTCCATGGAGACGAAGACGACGTGCGCGTTCAGCCGGTGCACCAGGAAGTCGCCCACACTGGCGAGCAACTGGTGGTACCCCTCTTCGTCCAGGTGCTCGGCGGCGTGCCCGGGTTCCCGCACGCTCATCCCCACCAGCCGCACCCGGCGGGGCACCGCCTCCGCGCGCAGCAGGGCCCGGCCGCGGTCGCCGGGTTCCAGCAGCAGCGCGGGATCGGCGGTGACGGACACGGGCCGGGTGACGCCGGCCTCCTCCAGGACCAGCTTGGACTCCTCGTCGCGGACCGTCACCTCGACCGCGTCCGACAGCACCGTGCGGACGCACGCGCAGTCCGTCTCGTCGGTGAGCGGACCGGCCCCCACCGCGTAGGTGAAGACGGGCACGCCGAGGCTCTGGGCGGTGCGGGCGGGCCGCAGATAGCGGCGCGCCTCGGTGTCGTAGAGGATCCCGCCGCCGCCGAGCACCAGGACGCCGAGCCGGCCGAGCGGCGCGGAGATGCCCTCCCGGCACACTCCCTCCCAGCCCACGACCTCGACGTCCGGATGGGCCGCGCGGGTGTGCGCGGGATCGCGGGAGAAGACCACGAACCGGGTGTCCGGGCGGCCGGCCCGGATCTGGTCCAGCAAGGCGGTGAGGATCGCCTCGTCACCGACGTTGCGGCCCCCGTAGGAGCCCAGTACGCCTACGGTCACGCCGTCCGTGCCTTCCATGACCGCTCCCTCGTCGCTCGCAGCAGAAGCTGTTCCAGCTTGCCGCCGCCGGGCGGGAACACGCGACCGGGACCGCGCCGGGCCGCGTGGACCGCCTCGCGCGACGGCGGCCGGCCGTCAGCGGGCGACGCGGTGTTTGCGTCCGCCCCGGCGGAAGCGCACGGCGGCGAAGACGAGGGCGATGACCAGCACGACGACGCCGATGATCAGCAGATAGAACAGACCTTTGACGACGAATCCGATGATCCCCAGGACGACGGCCGCGAGGATCAGGAACAGGAACAGGCTCATCGGATCTCCCGGCGGGTTGGGTGGATCAGCGGCGGGCCAGGCGTCGCACGCCGCCGGCGCCCGGTGCGTAGGGCAGTTCGTAG
The DNA here is from genome assembly GCF_033366695.1 of Streptomyces sp. SCL15-4. Taxonomy (NCBI): domain Bacteria; kingdom Bacillati; phylum Actinomycetota; class Actinomycetes; order Kitasatosporales; family Streptomycetaceae; genus Streptomyces; species Streptomyces sp. SCL15-4. Next base: position 839,761 of record NZ_JAOBTQ010000001.1, on the reverse strand, counting down.
TGGGCGAAGACGCCCGGCTCGTCGGCGGCGGTCAGTTCGCCGTCGGTCTCGATGGACGGCGCCTTCTTGACCCGGTCCTTGCTCTGGGCGACCTTCAGGTAGCCCGGGCCGACCGTCGCGCCGGTGAGGGGCACGAACGCCAGCCGGCGGCGGGTGGGCAGCCCCACGGTCACCGCGGCGAAGAAGGGCTGGTCGGTGGCGGTGTCCACGTAGACCGACTCCAGGACGCCGACCTTGTGGCCGTTCGCGTCGACCACGTCGTGGCCCCGCCACTCGCGGATATCGGATGCCTCGAACATCGGTACCTCCTGTGCACGGGGGCCTTCTGTGCACGGGGTACCCACCCGGACGCCGGGGATGTGGCCCAGGCGCGGTCGAAGCCCCCGGAAGGCGTACCCGCCCGGGGCCGGATGCCCGGGCCCGGGCCGGGACGCCGGAGGATCAGGTCAGGGGCACGACGTGAGGAAGTCGATCAGCGCCGCGTTCACCTCGTCCGGGCGTTCCTGCTGCGTCCAGTGGCCGCAGCCCGCCAGCTTCACGGGCTCGCGCCACAGGTTCGGCATCAGCGAGGGCAGTCGCTCGATGAGTTCCGGTGTGCCGGGGAAGGCGGGTACGACGTCCCGGTCGCCGTAGACGTACAGGGCCGGCGGGGTGACGACGGCGCCGTGCCAGGGCGCGGTCAGCTCCCAGTTGCGGTCGAGGTTGCGGTACCAGTTGAGGGCGCCGGTGAAGCCCCCGGAGAAGCTCTCCGTGAGCGCGTCGAGATCCTCCTCGGTGAACCACTCCGGCAGCGTCTCGGGGTCGGCCATGTCCGCGAGCCAGCCGCGCTCGGGGTCCACGAGCGGCTGCTTCTCGCCCGCGCCGGGAGTGTCGCCGGAAGCCCAGTAGAAGAACTTGCGCAGCGCGGTGCGGGTGTCCTCGGCGAACTCGGCGTCGGCGACACCGGGACGGTTGAAGTAGTTCCAGTAGAACCGGCCGCCGAACATCCGGTCCATGGCGGGCAGCGGCGGCTGCGCGCCCCGGAACGGCGGCGGCACGCTCAGACCGGCCACCCCGCGCACCAGGTCCGGCCGCAGCAGCGCGGTGTGCCAGGCGACCGGCGCCCCCCAGTCGTGCCCGACGACGTACGCCTTCTCCTCGCCCAGTGCCCGGATCAGCCCGACGACATCGCCGACCAGGTGCAGGATGGTGTACGCGTCGACGGCCTCCGGATGGTCGCTGCGCCCGTATCCGCGCTGGTCGGGAGCCACCACCCGGAAGCCCGCGGCGGCCAGCGGGCCGAACTGGCGGTGCCAGGAGTGCCATGACTCCGGGAAGCCGTGGAGCAGGACCACCAAGGGGCCCTCGCCCTCCTCGGCGATGTGCAGCCGGATGCCGTTCACGTCGACCATGCGATGCTCAACCATGGTCCCGAGACTACCCGCGTGATCATCGCGCGGACGGCGACCCGCACGCCGGCGCTGCGCCGGAGCGGTGTGCGGCCGGAACAGGCGGGCGAGGGTGCGTGCACTGGTACCGGGACGGGCGCACCACCGCGCGGGCGGCTCGACGTCCGGCGCGCTCCGGAACGTCTCGCGCAGGGCGCGCCGCCGTGGCCCGGACGGCGGCGGCGGACCCGGGCCGATCCCGGCGGTCGGGCCCGGGCGCCCCGTCGTCGGCGTCCGGGCCCTCGGTGGCCTGGTGGATCAGCCGGTCACAGCCGCTGCCACAGCGCCGGTGCGTTCGCCGGCTCCCACCCGGTCTGCGCCTGGTGGCCCTGGAGGCAGCGGTAGGCCGCACCGCCGTACGTCACCGTGTCGCCCGCCTGGTACACGGTGCCGGCCGCCCAGGTGCCGCCCGGGTCACCGGGGTCTTCCGGGTCCTCGGGGCCGGTCCCGGTCGTCGTGAGGGTGAGGCCGTAGGACTGCAGGATCGGGTTGACGGGCTGGAAGTACGTCGTACCGCCGCTCGTGCAGTTGCCCGAGCCGCCCGAGGTGACGCCCTGCGCCTGGCTGCCGGAGATGAACGAGCCGCCCGAGTCGCCCGGTTCGGCGCACACCGACGTACGGGTCACACCGCTGACGGTGCCCTCCTGGTACGTCACGCTGGTGTTGAGCTGCTGCACCGTGCCGCAGTGCCAGCCCGTGGTGGACCCGGAGCGGCACACCGAGGAGCCCACCGGGGCCTGGACGGAGCCGGCGACCTGGGCGGCGGCGCCGTTGACGTTCGGCGTGGCGGTCCAGTTGGAGCCGGCCGCCACCCACGCCATGTCGTTGCCCGGGAAGACCGACGCCTGGAAGGTGCCCTGCGCGACCCGGTTGGACCCGGTGGTGGTGGCACCCGCCCGGCCGCAGTGCCCGGCCGTGACGAAGCCCTGCTGGGCGCCCCGGGTCACCGGGAAGCCGATCGAGCAGCGGCTGCCGCTGCCGATGTAGTACGCGTCGCCGCCGCGCAGGTCGTACAGCGGCCGGGGACGCTCGGCCGACTTCACGGTCCGGGCGAGGGCGGCGTCGACGTGCGCGGCGGCCAGCAGCGAACGCGCGGCGTCCGGCCGTATCGCCTCCACCACCAGTGTGTTGGTGGGTACGTCGACGTACCAGACCGGGGTGTCGGCGGTGGCGCGGTGGGCGGCGGCGCGGTCCACGCGGGCCTTGGCGGCGTCCAGCGCGGCCAGGGAGTGGTCCACCACGACCGCGCGGGCGCCGCGCGCCCGGATCGCCGGCACGTCGGCCGGGTCGGTCGTGGCCACGGTCAGCGTGCCCGACTCCGCGCCGCGCACCCAGGCACCGGCGAAGTCCGCGCCCAGCGCCGCCCCGAGCCGCCCCGCGGTGGCACCCGCCTCGGCCTCGTTGGCCAGCCGGCGCTCCGCCTGCCCGCGGTTCAGCCCCAGGTCCCGCCGGAGCGCGCCGAGGAGAGCGGGCGGCGGCGCGTCGGAGCGCAGCGTCCGGGCTGCCGTGGGCGGGGCGGGGGAGGCGGCCGGCTGGGCGCTCGCGGAGCCGCTGAGCCCGGCCACGAGCAGGGCACCCGCCGCCGCGGCGGCAGCGCACGCGGCTCTGAGGTGTCGTGGGAGCATGGGGAGGTCTCCTCGGATTCGGTGGGGTGCCGAAACCGTACGGAGATCGCGCCCCGCCCCATAAGACGTCAGCCGACCCCCTGCCTCCGCGTTATGTACGGGAGGTGGGCGGAGGCGGCCCGGTCAGGACGCGAGGCCGGTGCGGTGCCGGGCCGCGGCCTCCCGGTCCGCGCGCCGCGCGAGCCAGTGCGCGTAGCTGTCGCTGCGGGCCGCCACGGCGGCGTGCGCCGTGCGGGCCTGGGCCAGTACCGTCGCCGCCGTGTCCGGCCGCTGGCCGGTGCGGTGCCAGCCCAGCAGGTGCCGCCACACCAGCGGCGTCCCGGACAGCGGACGGGTGGTGAGTCCCGGTGTCGGCGGGAAGGTGGCCCGGCACAGGCCCACCGCCCGGCCCACCTGCACCAGATGCGCACAGGACGCGGTGTCCGTCTCGTACAGGCGGCGGGGCGTGAAACCGGCACCGGCGCAGGCCGCGGTGAAACAGTCCCCGAAACAGCCGTCGCCCGGGACACACGCCCACTCCTCGTCGGCGAGCGCGGCGAGGTCGACCTCCCGGCCGCGGGCGAGCGGATGGCCCTCGGGCAGCATCACGAACACCGGGTCGACGGCGATCTCCTCCCAGACCAGGTGCGGGGCGTCGGGCGGCGCGGCGGAGCCGCAGGCGCCGGCGAGCGCGAAGTCCAGGCGCCCTTCGGCCAGCAGCTCCGCCAACTCCCGCTCCGACCAGGAGGCACAGGTGGTCACGGCGGTGCCGGGGACGGCGTCCGCGAGCCGGTCCACCAGCGCGCCCAGCAGCGGACCGTGCGTGCCGCCGAGCCGCAGCCGCTCCCCGTCCCGCCGGGTGCGCGCGAACCGGGCCGCCTCCCGCTGGAGTTCGCTGACCGCGGGCAGCACGATCCGGGTGCGCTCCAGGACCAGCTCCCCCAGGGCGGTGGCCCGCACGCCGTACCGCCCGCGTTCGAACAGCGTGCCGCCCAAGGCCCGCTCGATGCGCCTGAGCTGCGCGCTGAGCGCGGGCTGGGCGAGCCCGAGCACCGTCGCCGCCTTGGTCAGACTGCCCGCTTCCGCGATGGCCCGAATGGTCTTCAGATGCCGCAACTCCAGCTCCATGAGGGGAGCTTGCGCGGTGGGCGGGCCCGGGGCAAGAGGCTGGTACGGACCAGAGCGGCGGCGTGCGCTGTTTCCCGGCGTTCCGGTCCGTGGCATGGTCACAGCGACGCGATTGGTCTGTACCTGATCCGTGCCCGTGCGGTGCCCGGCAGGTCTGGGAGACAAGGGGAGCATGGCCGATGCGCAGCACCACCGTGTTACCGGGAAGCCCCGGCGCGCCACCCGCGCCCGGGGACGTGCCGCTGCACCGGCTGGAGGTGGCCGGGCCCGACGCCGTACCCTTCGCCGCCGGTTCCTTCGACGCCGTGGGACCGATGTCCCGGTGGGACCGGCCGCACCGGCACACGTTCTACGAGATCGTCCATGTCAGCGCCGGTTCCGGCACCCATGTCGTCGATCTCGCGCGCTGGCCGCTGCGTCCTCCGCACCTCGCGGTGATCCTGCCCGGCCAGGTGCACCACTGGGAGGGCGGCCGGGGACCGGAGGGGACGCTCGCGCTGTTCACCGACGACTTCTTGGTGGACCACCCCCGCGACCGCGAGGTGCTGCGGGAACTCGGCGAGCGGTGCTGGTTCGCCCTGGACCCCGAGCAGGACCGGTCCGTCGGGCGCCTGATGGCCGAACTCGTCGCGGAACACCGGCAGCGCGCCCCCGGGCACGAGAGCGTGCTGCGCTCCCTGCTGCACGTGCTGGTCGTACGCGCCGCCCGGCTGCCGGGCCGCACCGGCACCGGCCGGGACCCGCGCGCCCAGGGCCGGCCGGCCGCCGTCGCCGAGGCGTTCGCCCGGCTGGTCGGCCGCCCGGAGGCGGCGACCTGGTCCGTGCGGGAGTGCGCCGACCGGCTCGGCGTGACCCCCCATTACCTCACCCAGGCGGTCCGGGCCGCCACCGGCCGCCCGCCCGGACGGCTGCTCATAGAGGCCCGGGCCTACCAGGCACAGCGGCTGCTGGCCCACACCCAGCTGTCGATACGGCAGGTCGCCGCCCGCACCGGGTTCGCCGACCCCGCGTACTTCAGCCGGTTCTTCCGGCGCGAGACCGGCAGCAGCCCCGGCGACTTCCGAAAACACCACAGCCGCCCTCATCAGTCCCTCGAAGCCCCACCGGCGCACGCCTAGGTTCGTTGGCGATCCGGCCCCACGGGCGTCCGCCCCCACAGGAGGACCACCACAGTCCGCCCCCCACAGCAGGAGGAGACATGGACGGAGCAGGTACGCACGACCCCGAACGGAACGGCACCGGCAGGGACGGCGCCGAGGCGCCGGGCGCCGCCCGGCTCGTCGGCCGCAAGACGGTGCTGCGCGCGGCACTCGCGGCCACCGCCGCGATCCCCCTGGCCCTGGCCGGCGGCCCCGCCCTCGCCCGCACCCTGGCCGCGAGCGGTACGGAGCCCCAGCTCACCCCGGAGTGCGACGACGGCGACGACCCCACCCCCGAGCAGACCGAGGGTCCCTACTTCAAGCCCAACTCGCCCGAGCGCAGCAGCCTCCTGGAGCCCGGCCTGCCCGGCACCCGGCTCACCGTGACCGGTTATGTCTTCGGCCGGGCCTGCCGGCCCCTGTCCGGTGTCCTGCTGGACTTCTGGCAGGCCGACAACAACGGCGCCTACGACAACACCGGGTTCCGGTTCCGGGGCCACCAGTACACCGACTCGCGCGGCGCCTTCGCGCTCACCACGATCGTGCCGGGCCTCTACCCGGGGCGCACCCGGCACATCCACGTCAAGGTGCAGGCCCCCCACCAGCGCGTGCTGACCACGCAGTTGTACTTCCCGAACGAGCCGCGCAACAACACCGACACCATCTTCGACCCGCGGCTGCTGATGACCGTGCGCGACGGGAACGGCGGCCGGGAGGCGGCGTTCGACTTCGTCCTCGACGTCGCGCAGGACCCGGGCCCCGGCCCCACCCCGCCCGGCGGCACCTGGACCATCGGCACCGCGTACCGGACGGGGGACCAGGTCACGTACGGCGGCCGCGGCTACACCTGCCTCCAGCCCCACACCGCCCAGCCGGGCTGGGAGCCGCCGGCCGTACCGGCTCTGTGGCGCGCCGTCTGAGCCACGGGTACCCGGGCGTCGCGCCGGTGCCGAGGGGGGACCGGCGCGACGCCCGTCTGCGGCCCGGCACCATCCGTACGAGCGCGCCTTTGTGGGGCGGGCGGGCGCCCGGACAAAGAGCCGTCGTCGACGTGCGCCATGCGGTCTGGTGGTCCGACTGGCGGGAACGGGCCCCGGCCCTGTCCGTCCTGTCGCGCGCAGGTGCCGCTGGGCGGGGCGGGACCTGGGGCTGAACCGCGGGCAGGCCAAGCGCGGCGGTGGCCGCGCGGGCGCCCGGACCGGCTGAGACGGGCGCGGGCGGGATGCGGATGCGCAACCGCCTTACGAACCCACGGACTTCATCTTGTGTGTGTACACCCAGGCGGCGACGTTCTCACCGAGTGTCAGCCCGTCGCTCGCGTCCCACGGGTAGTGGACGCCGAGCCAGACCCTGCTGTCGGCCTCCTCGCGGGCGGCCTGGCCGAAGCTCGTGAACGTGCGATGCGCAGCATGCGGGACATGGGGAACAGATCCTCTCTGCCGATGCGTGTGCGGTGCTTCGGTGCGGAGGTGCCGTGCCGTGCGCGGCTCAACCTAGGCGCCACGCACGGCCGGACGCATCGGACGGGCGCAGGACACCACCGTCATCCCAGGGCGACAGGACGCCGCCGCCGTGAACCCTGGCGGTATACCGGCGAGGAGGGGCACGCTCAGGAGGTTGCCGACGTGCTGTCGGCTTCCGCCGCCCGGGAGGACGCGGGAGCGTCCGCGGAGGCCCCGCTCGCGCTTCCGCGCGGGGTACGCAGGACGGCCGCCGCGATCACCAGGGCGCCCAGGACGAAGACCGCGCCCGTCCGGAAGGCGAGTTGGTAGCCGCCGGTCAGGGCCGCGTCCCGGGACGCGCCGCCGTCCAGCAGGGCATCGGTGTGCGAGGCGGGGGTATGTCTCGCAGTCACATCGATGTGACGGGCCGGTGGTGACAGGACCGGCGGCGTCGCCGGCGCGCACGCTGCCGGGTGCGGCGCTCAGGGGCAGGTGACGACCTGGCCGGCCCAGGACAGGCCGCCGCCGAACGCGAGGAGCAGGACCGGGGCGCCGCTGGGCAGTTCACCGCGTTCGGTCAGCTTGGACAGGGCGAGCGGGACGGACGCGGCGGAGGTGTTGCCGGACTCCACGACGTCGTGGGCGATCACCGTGCTCTCCGGAAGGCCGAGTTGCCGCACGACGGCGTCGATGATGCGCAGATTGGCCTGGTGGGTGACCACGCCCGCCAGGTCGGCCGTGGTCAGACCGGCCCGCGCGCAGGCCTCCCGGGCGATCGCGGGCAGCTCGCCGGTGGCCCAGCGGAAGACGGTCTGCCCCTCCTGGGCGAAGTGCGGGTGCCAGTCGTCGACGAGCCGGACGGCGTCGCCGCGGGCGGGGTCCGAGCCCCAGCACACCGGGCCGATCCCGCCGTCGGCGGAGCCGCTGAGCACGGCGGCGCCCGCCCCGTCGCCCAGCAGTACACAGGTGCGCCGGTCGGTCCAGTCGGTGACGTCGGACATCTTCTCGGCACCGATGACCAGCGCGTGCCGCGCGGCCCCGGCACGCAGCGAGTGGTCGGCGCAGGCCAGCGCGGTGCAGAAGCCGGCGCAGCCGTTGTTGAGGTCGAAGGCCACGGGCGCGGCCAAGCCGAGGCGGCCGGCGACCTGGGCGGCGATGGAGGGGCAGCGGTCCACGGCTGTGCAGGTCGCCACCGTGATCAGCCCGATGTCGGCGGGTTCCAGCCCCGACGCGGCCAGCGCCTTGCCCGCGGCGGCCGCCGCCATGTCGGTGACGGACTCCTCGGGCGCGGCGATGCGGCGGGTGGCGATGCCGGTACGGCGCCGGATCCACTCGTCGCTGGTGTCGACCATGGTGGCCAGGTCGTCGTTGGTCAGGACGCGCGTCGGCTGGTAGTGCCCCAAGGCGGTGATACGGCTTCCCGGCACGGCGGAACGCACAGCTGGTCTCCTCGGCTCGGCGGCAGGTGTCCCGGAATATAGCAACCGATCGGTCGGAAGCTGAAGCCGTCCCGCCTCGCCTACGATGGGAGGCATGAGCCCTCGCAACTCCGCAGCCGAAGCCCGCAGGACGCGGCAGCGCATCGTCGAGCGTGGTATCGCCCTCGCCTCCTGCGACGGCCTCGAGGGACTCACGATCGGGCGGCTGGCCGCCGACCTGAACATGAGCAAGGCCGGGGTGCTCGGGCATTTCGGCACCAAGGAGGCCCTCCAGCTGGCCACCCTGGAGGGCGCCGCGGCGGCGTTCTCCCGTCTGGTGTGGGAGCCCGCGGCGCAGGTGCGGCCGGGCCTGCTCCGGCTGCGGGCGGTCTGCGACGCCTGGATCGGCTATCTGCACCTGGACGCCGGGCGGGCCGTCTTCCCCGGCGGGTGCTTCTTCACCACGGCGTCCGTCGAGTTCGACGCCCGCAGCGGGCCCGTCCGCGAGGCCGTGGCCCGGATGTCCCGGGTGTGGCGGCGCCGTCTCGCCGCCGAGGTGCGCACGGCGGTGGCGGCGGGCGAACTGCCGGAGGACACCGATCCGGACCAGGTGGTGTTCGAGCTGATCGGTCTCTTCATGGCCTTGAACCAGGAGATACAGCTCTTCGCGGCGCCGGATGCCACCGACCGCACGCGGCGGGCGCTGGACCGGCTGCTCGGCCCGCGGCCGGACGCGTAGCCGGAAGGCGCCGGGCACGCCGGGCGCCCACCGCGGAGGTGCCGGGCGCGCTTCCGGGAGATGCCGTCAGTCGGGATCGGCGTCCTCGTCGAAATCGCCCAGATGAAGCGGCGCCGGGCAGGACGTGCCGGCCGCGAGCACGGTGCTCAGGTGCGCCGCCAGCCTCTTCGGACGTACGGTCTGCCTGGTGGTGGCCAGCTCCGCCAAGGTCCACCAGTGGTGCCCGTACCGGGCCTCCTCCGTGGTGACTTCTACGCCGCGCGCCTCGTCGGCCGTGACGCGCGCGAGGCGGTACTCCTCGTACTGGTCGAAGCCCCGGCCGTCCACGCTGAAGACCGCCTGCCGGGTCCACACCACCGGGCTCAGCCGGTGCGCGGCGAGCGTCAGCCCCGTCTCCTCCAAGACCTCGCGCACGGCCGCCCGCACATGGTCCTCACCGTCCTCGACGCCGCCGCCGACGGTGAACCACCAGCGCGCTCCCGGCCGGCGCGGATCACGCCCGCACAGCAGCAGGAGCCGATCGCGGTCGTCCACCAGAAGGACACGGGAAGTCCGCCGCTGTGTCGGTGTCATGGGAGCCGATGCTATTCACGGCCCTGCTGTGCGCGGGAGCCGTCCGTCGGCTTCCGCAGGTGCGCGCACCGCGGCGACACGGCGGCGCCACGGACCGCGGGTCACGCGCCGCGGTCCGTGGCGTACCGGCGGTGGGGAGGCCGGCCCGGAGTGTTCCCCCGGCGTCAGCCCGCCTTGTTCACCTGCGCGAGTGCCTTGGTGAGGCCGTAGGCCCACAGCTGGTTGACCCGGGAGCGCTCGGTGGCGTTCGGGTAGCGGTTGGTGCAGGACGGGCCGGGGCCGCCGCCCGACATCAGCTCGCTGCACGGGCCGCTGTAGTGGTCCGGCAGCCCCAGCACATGGCCGGTCTCGTGGGCGGTGACGCGGACGGAGTCGTACTGCTGGTTCTGCGCGTAGTCCAGGAAGATGTAGCCGCGGCCGTGGCCGTCGGTGGAGGCGTAGGACCCGCGCGAGTCGCTGCCCTCGTAGTAGGCGAAGTCGCCGCCGCTGGAGGTCGCCTGGAGCTTGACGTTCGACACGGAGCTGTTCCAGATCGAGGCGGCGCTCGATATCTGGTTGCGGAAGCTCGGGGCCTGGGAGGCGTTGTAGTAGACGGTCACCGCCTTCAGGGAGGGCTGCTCGGCCTGCCGCTCGGCGACCGACTTCAGCACGGCGTCGAAGAACGCCTTGGTGCCGGCGTCCTCGGCGCTGCCCACGTAACCCGCGGCGGCGGTGCGGGCGGGTGCCGCCGCGGTGTCCTGGGCGCTGGCCGGGCTCGCGGTGCCGAGCGCGGCGGAGGCCAGTCCGAGGCCGAGGGCCAGTGCCAGTACTCTCCTGGTGCTCTTCGACCCGGTGCTGGTTCGGAACGATGCCATGGGGGGCTCCTTCTCGTCCTGTGGGGTTGAACGATCGGTTGCCAGTGAGTCTCGGGCAGGTCAACGGGGAGAGGGATGATGGCACTTGGGGATAGCACCGGGCTATCGGCGGCCGACTCGTCCGCTTTCCTTGTAACTTGAACATCTGGTGTCGTGTTCCGTGCCGCCCTACGCTCCCTCCATGGAGTTGGAGGTGAGGCATCTGCGTGTGCTCTGCGCCATCGCCGACACCGGCAGCCTGCACAAAGCGGCCCGGGAACTCGGGTTGGCGCAACCTTCGTTGAGCACCCAGCTACGACGGATAGAGCGCGCGCTCGGTGCCCAGCTCTTCGTGCGCGCCCGCACCGGCTGCCGGCCCACCCCGCTGGGGCTCGCGGTGCTCAGCCGGGCCAGGCCGCTGGTGGCGGAGTTCGCGGCGATCGTCACCGAGACCAGGGCGGCGGCGGCCCGGGCCGCCGGCGGGTTCCACCTGCGCATCGGCGCCACGGCGAGCAGGGCCATCCCAGGCTGGCTGCGGCTGCTGCGGGCCCGCCGCCCGGGGATCGAGCCGGCGCTGCAGATGAGCGTCTCCGCCAACGCGCTGCTGGGCATGGTCGCGGCCGGCCGGCTCGACCTGGCCTTCGTGCACGAGGTGGAGGGCAGTCCGCTGCGGGTGCCGCCCGGACTGTGCCTGCGGGTGCTGGTCGAGCGGGAGCCGCAGTTCGTCACGCTCGCCGCGGACCATCCGGCGGCGTCGCGGCCCCAGGTGCGCCTCGCCGACCTGGCCGGGGACCGCTGGATGGTCGACTCCACGGTCGACGGCGAGTGGGACGCCCTGTGCCGGGTGCTGCGCGCGGCGGGCCTGCGGTGCGAGATGCTGCACGGCGACTACCTCACCGCCTACTCGCTGGCCGCCATCGGCGAGGTGGTCACGGTCAGCCAGCCGACCGTCCCGCCCCGGCCCGATCTCGCGATCCGTCCTCTGGAGGGCGACCCGATCGGGGTACGGCTGCTGCTGGCGGCCCGCACGGAGAGCGAACTGAACGATGCCTACCCGGAGTTGGAGGAGGCCTACTGGGCGGTGGCGCGCGAGGCGCCGGCCTACCGCGAATGGTTCGGCCGCGCGCACCCGGCGGGCGGCGGACCGCGGGGCGCCGGTGCGCCCGGCCGTCCGGCCGCGGCCCCGCCTCCGGAGCCCTGGCCGTGGCCGGTGACGGCCGACCTGCGCACGGGGTAGGGGGCGGGGGCTAAGCCGGCGGGCGGCCGACGTGGCTGTGCGGTCGAGCCGGTACGGGTTTGGGCGCCGTGGCCGATTCGTGAAGATACGGACTGATGTGCCGTGGATCGCTCGTGCACGGCACGACGGCGTGCAGGACCTCGACGGTTCGCTCGATGATGTCCGTCCGGTCGTTGCCGATCCAGGACAGCAACTGCGCGCCGAAGAACGCCGAGACCAGAACCCGGGCCAGCGGCTCCGGGGGCGTCGCGTGCTCCAGGTCGCCCGCGGCCAGGGCGCCCTGCAGCCAGGCGGCTATCAGCGAGGTGTAGTCCTCGAAGGGCAGGGGGAGTTCGGCGTCGATCAGACCCCGCTCGATCTGCAAGCGCGCCCCGGCTCGCATCAGCGGTTCGTCGCGCAGCCCGGCGGCGGTACGCAGCAGCAGTTCCGCCACGGACGCCACCGGCGGGAGGGAGAGTTGGGCGACGGCGTCGGAGATGACGGGCAGCCGCCTGGCGAACTCCTCGCTCACGGCGATGGCCAGACACTCCTTGCTGGCGTAGTGGAAGTAGACGGCCCCTTTGGTCATTCCGGAGAGTTCGGCCACGTCATGCATGGTTACGGCCGGGTAGCCCCGTTCGGCGAACGCACGAGCTGCGGCCAGCAGAATGTTGTGCCGGGACCGGATGGCGCGTTCCTGTTTGAGTTCCTTGGCACGGGTGGCAGGGGTAGGGCCCGTGGTGGGATTGCGGGGAAGTTTCACGAAGGCCTCCCTTGTCTGATACGTCATCAACAACGTGTCGCGGCGGACTGCCCCCGGAACAGACCTTCTCAAAAGATGGTCCGGGTCGGTGGCGGCCACACGCGTGCAACCGTCTGCATACGTGACCGGGAGGTTGTGCGGGCGATATGCACACTAGCGCACATGCCTGGATCCCCGAGGCGGAAACGGAATGGTGCCGACCGCCGTCACGGACCCTTCCGCGAGGCGCCGGCGCCGGTGTGTGAGGTAAGCGGTATCTCCGGGCACAACGGGGGCCGGGCCCCTCGGCGGGCGGGGCACGGTGTGCGTGAGCGTGGAGGCGCGCGGCGGCGGAACGGCCATCTGTGTGAATCATGTACTCCCATGTGGCGGAAAACCGTCCCATGCATACCGGACCGACCCACCGGACGTCAGGTCGGCGCCAGGAACGGCGTCTTACTTATTGAAGTGTGCGGGCGAACCCGGACGTAACACGACTGCCTATAGGCCCGGTTGCCCGCGCCGACGCCATACGGCCGCGGGGGAGGGGCAGGACGGGCTGGTCTGGCCGGTTACGGGGGAGGAGGAAGGGTTTGCGGTCCGGGCCGGTCTGCGCCGGTTACGGGGAAGGGGTTGGCGGTCCGGTCTGGCCGTGCTGCCGGGGAAGAGGTGGCGGTCCGGTCTGGCCCGCTGACAGGGGCGGGCCGGCGGCCTGGTCCGGGTCTGCCGCCGGGGAGGGGTTGGCGGCCCGGCGTCGCCTCGGCCGCCGGGATGGGCCACCGGTCCGGTCTCGCCGCTTGCCGGGAGGGGTTGGCGGCCCGGTACGGTCCTGCCGGCCGGGGTGGGCCGGCGGTCTTGTCTGGTCCTGCCGGTGGCGACGGATTGGTGGCCCGGCCCCGCGCCCGCCATCGGGAAGGGTTGGCGGTCCGGTGTGGCCCGTCGACTGGGGTGGAGTCGCCGGTCCGGTCTGGCCCGTTACCGAGAAGGGGTCGACGGTCGGTCTGGCCCGGCGGCAGGGGTGGGCCAGCGGTTGTGCCTGGTCCTGCCGTTGGTGACGGGTTGGTGGCCCGGCATCGCGCCCGCCATCGGGAGGGGCTGGCGGCTCGGCACTGCGCCCGCTGTCGGGAGGGCTGGTGGCCCGGTGTGGCCCGTCGACTGGGGTGGAGTCGCCGGTCCGGTCTGGCCCGTTACCGAGAAGGGGTCGACGGTCGGTCTGGCCCGCCGGCAGGGGTGGGCCAGCGGTTGTGCCTGGTCCTGCCGTTGGTGACGGGTTGGTGGCCCGGCATCGCGCCCGCCATCGGGAGGGGCTGGCGGCTCGGCACTGCGCCCGCTGTCGGGAGGGCTGGTGGCCCGGTGTGGCCCGTCGACTGGGGTGGAGTCGCCGGTCCGGTCCGGCTCGTTACCGAGAAGGGGTTGGCGGCCCGGTCCGGCCGGCTGGCAAAGGTGGGCCGACGGTCGGATCTCGTCCTGCCGTCGGCGAGGGATTGGTGGCCCGGCGCCGCGTCCGCTGTCGGGAGGGGCTGGTGAGGCCCGGTGTGGCCCGTCGACCGGGAGCCGGCGGCCCGGTCTGGCTCGTTACCAGGGAAAGGGTCGACGGTGGGTCCGGTCCTGCCGGCCGGGGTGGGCCGGCGGTCTTGTCTCCTGTCCTGCCGATGGTGAGGGATCGGTGGCCCGGCCCCGCGCCCGCCATCGGGAGGGGCTGGCGGCTCGGCACTGCGCCCGCTGTCGGGAGGGCTGGTGGGGCCCGGTGTTGTCCGTCGACTGGGGTGGAGTCGCCGGGCCGGTCCGGCTGGTTACCGGGAAGGGGTCGACGCTGGGGCCGGTCCTGCCGGCCGGGGTGGGTCGGCGGACTTGTCTGGTCCTGCCGTCGGGGAGGGAATGGCGGCCGGTCCGGGCCGCTGCCGGCGAGGGGTCAGGGTCCGGTCTGGTGCGTTACCTGGGCCGGGGGTGACGGTGCGGCACCGGACCGCCGCCGGAGAGGGGCTGGAGGTCTGGTGCCGCACCGCCACCCGTCAGGCGGGAAGCGGCCGGCGGATCTCGCCGGCCGCTTCCCCGGCCCGGCTGGGCGCGGCGCGTGCCCGCTCGCGCCTCCGCTAGGCCTGATGGCAGGGGGCCGGGGCGGCCGGCTGACCGTCGCTCAACGCCTGCCACCAAGCCGTACACAGCAGTTCGCTGAAGCGGTCCATCCGGCATTCGGGCGTCGAGTAGTAGACGCCGAACATCAGGGCCAGCAGCAGCTTGCCCAGGCGCTCCGGGTCCTGGGGCCAGGTCAGCTCTCCCCGCTGCCGGGCCTGTGTCATGAGGGTCGCGACCGTGCCGCACAGATCCTGGGCCACCCGTGGCAGCCGGCCGTGTGCGCGGGCGGCCTCGCTGCACAGGTGGAATCCGGCGCGGAAACGCAGATCCGTCTGCAGCCGCTCGGCCAGCCGGACGGCGAGGAGGCGCAGTTTCTCCATCGGCGGGGCGTCGCAGCGCTCGACCTGTGTCAGCAGTTCCTGCCAGGCCTGTTCGAAGGGCCCGGTCAGCGCCTTGGCCAGGAGCCGCTTCGATGCGAAATGGGCGTACAAGGCGCCCTTCGTCATTTGGGCTTCCTGCGCCACGCGCTGAAGATTCGCACCCATGTACCCATGCCGGACGAACTCCCCCGCTGCCGCGTCGAGCAGTAACTCATGAGTCCTGCGCGCTCTGTCTTGCTTGATCACGGTGCCCCTTCGTGCTCCGGAATGGATCGACAAATCACCCCCAAGAAATCCTTTCTTAACGCTGCGGGGCCCACAAGCGGAGTGAGATGAGCTGTCCGAAACCGACACCGCTTGCTACCGGCTCCCTAGGAAGGCGTGGCCCGGCCATGGAAAGAAGCGCGGCCGGCTGGCCGGATAACTTCTGTCTCTCCTGGCTCAATGGTCACGCCGTGCACCACCGGCCCTCCCGTGCGCGCGCCGCCCGGCCGGCCGGCGGTGGCGGACGGCGGTTCGGCGGCGGTGCGCGGAGGCCCCGCCACGCCCGCGGTCCGCCGGTTCCGGCCCGCACCGGCGCCGTGGGCCGCCCGGCCGCCGACGCGTTCCCGCAGGTGGCGGGGAAAGGTTGGAAAGTCGTCGACCGCTCCCCAGAAATTGACGTTTGAGAAGGTATTTTGTCTCGGGGTTGATTGCGCATATGCACCGAGCACCGCACCGTACGGCGGTGCGGCCGATGCCAGGGGGAGAGGTTTCAACATGCCGGCAGGCACCTTAGGCGCAACTTCGATCGACACTCATGAGCTTCGGACCTTCGTCGAGGAGGTCTTCGAACCGCTCCAGCGCGCAGACCAGCGACGCTGGGCTCGTGCGTATCTCGGCGCCCTGCTGAGTGTGCCAGGCAAGAAGACGCTGCAGCGGCTGGCCAAGGCGGTCTCACCCGCTCCCGCCGCCGCCCACGGGCTGCAGCAGTTCATCAACGCCAGTCCCTGGGACTGGGGACCGGTCCGCCGCAGTCTGGCGCGGTCCGTGGCCTCCCAGGGACTGCCACGGGCCTTGACCGTGGCCGAACTGACGATTCCCAAGCGCGGTGTGCACTCCGTGGGCGTGCACCGCCGCTTCGACGCCGATCTGGGCCGGACGGTCAACTGCCAGCGAGCGATGGGGCTCTTCCTGGCCGCCGAGATCGGCTGCGTACCCGTGAACTGGAGTCTGCTGCTGGAGGAGTCCTGGTGCGCGGACAAGGAACGCCGCTCCCGGGCGCGCATACCGGTGACCGTCACCGCCCGGCCGGCCTGGAGACACATCCTGGACTTCGCCGCGGACGTGGCCGCCAACCCCTCGCTGTCGGGCATCCCCTGGGCGCTCGACCTGCGCCGGACACCCGACGCGGGCGCGGTCGTGGAGGGACTGGCCCGGCGCGGGCTGGACTTCGTCTGCGAGGTGAACGCCGGGGAACCCGTTCTCCCGGCGTACGCCGTGGCCCCGGCGAGCGGACTGGGCGAGCTGATGGCGCGCAGCCATCTGCGCCAGCCACAGGTGGTGGTGCGCCAGGCCGTCACCGGCCGGCTCGAACGGCTGGCCGTCCACTGCGGGGAGGTCCGGCTGCCGGGACGGTCCGGGGAAACGTCCGGCGGGCCACGTCTCTACCGTGCCCTGGCCCGCCCGGGCGGTATCGGCAGAGGGGGCGCACGCTACTGGATCACCAGCCTGGCCGACTGGCGGGCGGAGGAGGTACTCGCCCTGGCCCGGCATGCCGCCGCCGGTGAGTCGGCCGTCCGGGACCTCGGACACTTCGGTGTACAGGACTTCGAGGGCCGGTCCTATCCCGGCTGGCACCACCACATGACGATGGCCTCCGCCGCGCACGCCTTCACCCGGCTGACCGCGCGCGGCCGTGTCGTGGCCCTCGCCGCGCCCGACAGCGTCTGCGCCTGACCCGGCGCGGAAACGGGCGCCGATACGCCCTGCGACTTCCGCAAGTCGAGGTTGCCCTCGCCGAGGGCCAACCCCAAGAATCACCGTGAATCCGCGTGATACGGCCCCGCGTTCCCGGACCACACCCAGTTCTTCGATCTCACCGTCCACCCACTTGCGTACCTTTTAGTACGTAAGTTGTAGTACTTACGAATGGAGATTCCCGTGAGCTCAGCCGGCGCCGCAGGCGACATACTCCGCCCGCCACCTTCCGAGCAGACCCAGGACTGGCTGGCGCGCGTGGAGAAGATCGCGCCCGTCATCGAGGAGAACCGCGAGCGCGCCGAACACGACCGGGTCACCCCCCGTCCCGTGTTCGAGGCACTGCGCGACCTGGGCATCCCGCGCATGTGGGTCTCCAAGGAGTTCGGCGGCGAGCAGCTGCCCATCGAGACCGGCTCGGCCATCATCCAGGCGCTCGCCCGGCTCGACGCCTCCATCGCCTGGCAGATGGGCGTCCAGGGCGCCATCGGACGCCTGTCGGACTACCTGCCGGACAGCACCTCGCGCACCCTCTTCCGGGACAGCGAGGGCCTGGTCGTGGGCGGCGTCAACCCCTCCGGCAACGCCGAGGCGGTGGACGGCGGCTACCTGCTGAGCGGCGAGTGGGCCTTCGCCAGCGGATCGGCCCACGCCGACTGGCTGGTGTGCGCCGCCCCGGTCACCGACGGCGGCGAGGTCCGCCGGACCGCCGCCGGACCGGCCGTGCGCATGCTGTTCATCCGGCGTTCCGACGCCGAGATCCGCGACACCTGGTACACCGTCGGCCTGCGCGGCACCGGCAGCAACCACTACCGGGTCGACAAGGTGTTCGTCCCGGAGGAGTTCACCGTCGACGGCTCGGCCATGCACCGCCCGCCCGCCGACCGCCCCTCCCGGGCCTACCCGATCAGCTACTACGACTTCGGCCCCTTCACCTCCGCCTCCACCGCCCTCGGCGTGGCCCAGGACGCCCTCGCCGACTTCAAGGCGCTGGCCGCCCGCAAGACCGCGACCGGCGCCTCCAGCACCCTGGCCACCAGCCACACGGTGCAGGAGAAGCTGGCCCGCGCCCAGGGAGAGGTGCACATCGCGGAGACCCTGCTCGCGCACGCCGCGGCGCAGGTGACCGCGCACGGGACCGACGGCGGCGACGCGCTGACCGCGCTGGTGCGCCTGACCGCCGCGACGGTCGCCGAGAAGTCCGTCGCCGCGGTGGACTCGCTGTTCACCCTGGCCGGCGCCACCTCCGTGTACGCCACCAGCCGGCTGGAGCGCTGCTTCCGCGACATCCACTCGGCCACGAAGCACATCACGCTCTCCTCCATGCACTTCGAGACGGTCGGCCAGTACCTGCTCGGCGGCCGGCTCGTGATGCGGCGCTAGCAGCGCCACCCCCGCACCACTCCCGCACCGGCCGGCGCCGGGCGCCCAGGCGCCCGGCCGGCCCCCAAGGGCCCCGCACGCCCGACCGACACCACGCCCCACCACATGACGAGGACTCACTCATGCAGACGATGAAGGCCGTGCAACTCCTCGCCCCGCGCAAGACGGTGCTGGCCGACCTGCCCATCCCCGCCACCCCGGCGGACGGGCTGCTGATGAAGACCCGCTGCGTGTCGATCTGCTCGACCGACATCTCCTTCTTCGAAGGACACCTCTTCCCGTCCGAGTACCCGGTGATCCTCGGACACGAGTACCTCGGCGAGATCGTCGACATAGGCGCGGACTTCGACAGCAGCGGCACCGACATCCGGATCGGCGACCGGATCGTGTACTGGGGTCAGACGGACTTCGGCGGCTTCGCCGAGTACCGCACCGTCCGGCCGATCTTCTCCGGCCAGGTCAAGGAAGACGTCTTCGCCGCCGACCGCAACTTCAACGACGACCACCACGCGGCGGCCGTGAAGATCCCCGAGGACATGAGCGACCTCGAGGCCTCCTTCATCGAGCCGGTGACCGGCGCGCTGCGCTCGGTGCTGTCCAACCCGCCGCGCATCGGCGACCGGGTCCTCATCATGGGCACCGGACCGATCGGCGTCATCGCGGGCAGCATCATCCGGCGCCTGCTGGCCCCCAACTCCGTCGTCTCGGTCGACAACAACCCGGCCCGCAACGTCTTCGCCGAGGACCAGTTCTCGCAGAAGGCGTACCTGCCCGACGAGCTGATCGAGACCGTCGAGGACGGCACCTTCGACTACGTCTTCGACGCCCTGCCCACCGTGCGGGTCGAGGACGAGAACAAGGACCCGCGCCGCGTCGCCATGCGCAAGCTCAAGGCCGGCGGACGCTACATCCTCTACGGCGCCTCCCAGGAGATGCAGAAGTTCGACACCTGGCTGATGCTCGCCAAGGGCATCACCATCCGCTCCGCGCCCTTCGACGTCACCAGCTTCCCGATGCACAAGAGCGCGAACGTGATCGCCTCCGCCATGCAGATGCTGCGGTCGGGCGTCGTGAACGGCAAGGCGCTGCTGTCGACCGTGCACCGGTTCGACGACTACGACGGCCTGGTGGACATCTTCGAGAACTACCGCTCCACCACCGACCTCAAGACCATCGTCGACTTCCGGCGATGAGACCACTGCCGACGGACGCGGCGCAGGAGACGCTCGCTCCGCAGGGCTCCTCGCCGCCCGCAGCCGGTGCCGGGCTCGTCGTGGTGGCCAACCGGCTGCCCGTGAGCCTGGAGGACGACGGCACCGACGGCGGTCGCCGGCGCTGGCGGCGCAGCCCCGGCGGCCTGGTGAACGCGCTGGAACCGTTCCTGCGCACCCATCGGGGCGCCTGGGTGGGCTGGCCCGGCTCCGCGGAGACGGCCGGCACTCCGACCCACGCCTGGCAGCACGACGGACTGCTGCTCTACCCGGTCGCGTTGACCGCCGACGAGGTCGACGGCTTCTACGAGGGCTTCTCCAACGCGACCCTGTGGCCGCTCTACCACGACGTGATCATGCCGCCCCGCTACCGCCGTAGCTGGTGGGACGCCTACGTCCACGTCAACCGCAAGTTCGCCCAGGCCACCGCTGACATCAGCGGACCCGGGGCCACGGTCTGGGTGCAGGACTACCAGTTGCAGCTGGTGCCCGCGATGCTGCGGGAGATGCGGCCCGACCTGCGGATCGGTTTCTTCCTGCACATCCCGTTTCCCCCGGTCGAGCTGTTCATGCAGGTGCCCTGGCGCACCCAGCTGATCGAAGGCCTGCTGGGCGCGGACCTCGTCGGCTTCCACCGCCCGGGCGGCGCCCGCAACTTCCAGTGGCTCGCCCGGCGGCTGACCGGAGTGCGCGAGGAGCGCGCCGTGTCCGACGTCGGGGACGAACCCGGACTCCTCAGCGTCGCGGAGTCCCCGGCCGGCCGGCGGACCGTGAAGGTGGGCGCGTTCCCCATCTCCATCGACGCCGCCGACCTGGACCGGCTGGCCCGGCGCGACGACGTGCGGCGGCGGGCGGAGCAGATCCGCGCGCAGCTGGGCAACCCCCGCAAGATCGTGCTCGGCGTCGACCGGCTCGACTACACCAAGGGCATCGACATCCGGCTGCGCGCGCTGCACGAGCTGCTGGCCGAGGGCCGCGTCACCGCCGAGTCGACCACGATGGTGCAGATCGCCACGCCCAGCCGGGAACGCGTCGAGCACTACCTGCGCATGCGGGAGGACATCGAGCGCACCGTCGGCCGGATCAACGGCGAGTTCGGCCGCGTCGGCCAGCCGGCCGTGCACTATCTGCACACCTCGGTCGGCCGTGAGGAACTCGCCGCCCTGTACTGCGCGGCCGACGTCATGCTCGTCACTCCGCTGCGCGACGGGATGAACCTCGTCGCCAAGGAGTACGTCGCCTGCCGGCACGATCTCCAAGGCGCCCTGGTGCTCAGCGAGTTCGCCGGCGCCGCGGCCGAACTGACCAGCGCCTTCCAGGTCAATCCCTACCATCTGGAGGAGGTGAAGTCGGGCCTGGAGAAGGCCCTGACCATCAGCCGGGCCGAGGCGGGCCGCCGGATGAGCGCGCTGCGCAGCCAAGTGCTCACCCACGACGTGGGGCACTGGGCACAGTCCTTCCTCAGCACGCTCGAGGACCGGACGCCGGTCGACGAGCCCGTGCGCCGGACCGCCTGACCGCAGGCGCCGCCCGGCGCCGCGCCGTCCGCCGCCGAGCGGCGGCCGGCCGGACACGGGCGCACCGGGCGCATACCGCGGCGGCGCGGCGACGGGGCCGCGCCGCCCGGACAGCGGGGTACCGGCCGTGCGGGCCGTGGCGGGGACGGACAGCCCTGCCCGGCCGCCCCTCGCCGGGCGGCGGCGCCGCGCGCGAGCCCCGCGCGGCGCCCCGGCGGACGGCGCGCGCCCACCCCTCACCTCCGCCCGCCCACGCCCCACACACGAACGGATATCGCATGCCTGTCGACCGCCTCGCCTTCACCCGGACCATGTCCCGCGTACCCGCCCCTGTCACGGTGGCCACCACGGCCGACGCGTCCGGGCGGCGGTGGGGCTTCACCGGAAGTTCCTTCTCCTCGCTGTCCCTCGACCCGCCGCTCGTGCTCATCTGCCTGGACAAGGGCGCGAGCACACACGGCGCCTTCACCTCCGCCTCGCACTTCCTCATCAACGTGCTCGCCCACGACCAGAGCGACGTCGCCCTGCGCTTCGCGACCTCGGGCGTGGACCGGTTCGAGGCCGGCGACATGACGCCCTGCGAACTCGGCCTGCCCGGACTGCCGGAGGCGGCGGCCCGTATCGCCTGCACCACCCACGAGATCCTGGACGGAGGCGACCACAGCATCCTCGTCGGCCGGGTCGAGGCGACCCACGCGGGCGATCGCGCGCCCCTCGTCTACACCGACCGCGCGTTCGGCCGGCCCGTCCCCAACGACCAGATGGCCGCGACCGGATGACCCCAGCCACGGCCGTGCTCCGGCTCGCGGTGCTCGGGACGGACCACGTGCACCTCCCGGACTACCTGGAGGTGGTCGCCCGCGACCCGCGGGCCGCGCTGGCCGCCGTCTACAGCGACCGCCCCTCACCGGTGGCCGGCATCGAACCCTCGACGGACGCGGCCGAGGCGCTGGCCCGGGCCGACGCGGCCGTGATCGTCTCCACCACGGCCCAGCACGGCACCCTGCTGCGCCAGGCCGTGCGAGCGCGCGTCCCGGCGCTGATCGAGAAGCCGCTGGCGTCCTCCGCCGAGGAGACCGGCCGGCTCGCGGTGCTGCTCGCGGCGGCCGAACGCCCGGTCACCACCGCGATGTTCCTGCGCTGCGCACCCGAACTGAGGGAGGTGCGCGCCAAGCTGGCCGACCGCGCCCTGGGCGAGCTGGCGGGCGTGCACCTCCGCTTCACCCACCCGGGCCTGCTCGACGACGTGTTCACCGGGTCCGCCGCCTGGATGCTGGCCGAACGGCACGGCGCCGCGGGTGCCTTCGCCGACCTCGCGGTCCACCTGGTCGACCTGCTGGAATGGCTGGACCCCTCGGCCGGCCTGCGGGTGTGCGGCGCGTCCTACCTCGGCCGGCCCGGCACCGACCTGAACGTGGGCGGCGCGGCGGTCCTGTCCTGGGGCGGCGTCCCGGTGACCCTCCAGGCGGGCTGGACGTCCCGGCCCGGCGGGATGCTCCTGCACATCGAGGGGACGCACGCCAGCGTGACCGTCGAACCGCGGCTGCGGGCCGGAGCCGCGCTGGAGGCCTTCCTCGGCCAGCTGAGGGGGAACCTCGGGTGGGAGCCGCCCACCGCCCGGGAGATCGTGCGCACCGCCCGTGTCCTGGACGCCATCGACCTGGCGGCGCGCGCCGAGCCGGAGTAGACCGACCGCCTTACCTCCCAAAGTCGTCGCGGCTCGCCTCGCACCCTCTGGAGAGAGTTCGCCAGTACTCGTACTGTCGAAGCGAGTCGAGCAGCTCCACGCCATCGAAGAGCAACGGAGGACCTACATGACTTCGCCCCTCACCCCGACCCCTCTGATGGACCTGACCCTCGGCGTCTACGCGTTCAAGGCGCTCGGACTGGCCACGGAGCTGGAGCTTTTCACCGAGCTGGCCGGGGACGGCAGCACGACCCTCGCCGCCTTCGCCGAACGCCACGGCATCGACGAGCGTCCCGCGGAGCTGCTGCTCACCGCGCTCGTCTCGCTCGACCTGCTGCGGCTCGACGACGATGACACCTACCACAACACCCCGCTGTCCGAGGAGTTCCTGGTCAAGGGCAAGCCGCGGTACTTCGGCGGCTGGGTCACGCTGGTGGACAAGCACGAGTATCCCGCCTACGTCAAGATGCTCGACTCGCTGCGCGGCAACCGCCCCTACACCTGGGACGTGGAGAACCAGGGCTCGCTGTTCGAGCCGGACGACCCGGTGGTCAAGGAGCACTTCTGGGACGCGATGCACTCGCTGTCCGCGTACACCGCCGGCCAGCTCGCCGAGCACTTCGACTTCACCTCGATCAAGACGCTGCTGGACGTGGGCGGCGGCGGCGCGGCGTACGACATCGAGCTGTGCAACCGCTACCCGCACCTGAAGACGACCGTCTTCGACCTGCCGTTCGTGTGCGACCTGACCAAGCCCCGGGTGGAGAAGGCCGGTCTGGCGGACCGCATCTCCTTCGCCAGCGGTGACTTCTTCAAGGTCGGCGGCGTGCCGAGCGGTTACGACGCGATCCTGCTCTCCAACATCCTGCACGACTGGAGCGTGGAGGACGCCCGCAAGATCCTGCGTTCCTGTGCGGAGGCGCTGTCCTCCGGCGGCGTCCTGCTGATCACGGAGTCGTTCGTCGCCGACGACAAGCGCGGTCCGGCGCCCGCGGCGCTGATGAGCCTGAACATGCTCATCGAGACCTGGGGCCGCAACTACACCGCGGCCGAGTACTCCGCCTGGATGGAGGAGTTCGGCCTGAAGCCGGAGGGCGTGACCCCCTTCGAAGGCCAGGGGGCCAACGGCGTGCTGGTCGCCCGTAAGCCCTGACGCACCGCTCCCACCCCGCCGCGCCGCTTCCCCCGGCCCGCGCGCGGCGACGGCCCCCAGGACCCGCCCGGTCCTGGGGGCCGCCTGCTTGGCGCGCCACCGTACGGTCATGACGCCCGCCCGCCCGGCCCGTACACCCGGCCCGCTCCGGCACGCCGACGGGCCGGCGGCCGGCCCCCGGAGAACGGGAACCGGCCGCCGGCCTGCGACGACGCACGGAAGACGGGCTAGCCGGCCGCGGTCTCCTGGCGCCGGGCCGCCACGGCCGGGTGCACCGGCGGCTCGGCGACCCCGGCGGGGCGCTGGTTCGCGAACTCCTTGCGCAGCACCTGAACCACCTCGCCGAGCATGTCCAGTTGCTCCAGCACGGTCTTCAACGGCAGCCCGGCGTGGTCCATGTTGAACATCTGCCGCTGATAGTCGCCGAAGTACTCACGGAACCGCAGGGTCTTCTCGATCACCTGCTGCGGACTGCCCACGGACAGCGGGGTGATCTCCATGAAGTCCTCCAGGGACGGGCCGTGCCCGTACACCGGCGCGTTGTCGAAGTACGGCCGGAACTCCCTGATGGCGTCCTGCGAGTTCTTGCGCATGAAGGCCTGCCCGCCGAGGCCGACGACGGCCTGCTCGGGCCGGCCGTGCCCGCTCTCCGCGTAGTGGTGCCGGTAGAGCGCGATGAGGTCCTGGAAGTGCTCCTTGGGCCACAGGATGTTGCTGGCGAAGAACCCGTCGCCGTAGTGGCCGGCCTGCACGGCGATCTCCGGACTGCGGATCGAGCCGTGCCAGACGAACGGGGGCACGCCGTCCAGCGGGCGGGGCGTGGCGGTGAAATGGCTCAGCGGTGTACGGAACTTGCCGTGCCAGTTCACCTCCTCCTCGCGCCAGAGCCGGTGCAGCAGCGCGTAGTTCTCCAGCGCGAGGGGGATGCCCAGCCGGATGTCCTTGCCGAACCACGGGTAGACCGGAGCGGTGTTGCCCCGGCCGAGCACCAGGTCCACGCGTCCGTCGGCCAGATGCTGTAAGAGCGCGTAGTCCTCGGCGATCTTCACCGGGTCGTTCGTGGTGATCAGCGTGACCGCGGTGGACAGGATGATCCGCTCGGTGCGCGCGGCGATGTAGCCGAGCAGCGTCGTGGGGGACGTGGGCACGTGGGGCGGGTTGTGGTGCTCGCCGGTGGCGAAGACGTCGAGTCCCACCTCCTCCGCCTTGAGCGCGATGCGGACCATCGACTTGATCCGCTCGTGCTCGGTCGGGACCCGGCCCGTGGTCGGATCAGGAGTGACGTCTCCGACGCTGTAGATGCCGAATTGCATGGTGCAGCTCCTCACAGGTGTGGCAGTGACGACAGGTCGCAGTGCTGCGCACCCGCTGTGGGGGAGGCGTGGGCCGTGCCGGTCCCGGATGCGCAGGTCAGGTGTCGGATCGGCCCCGGCCGGCGGCGGACAGCAAACGCGTGGCCTTCTCCAGCGCTTCGTCCTCGTCGGCTCCCGCCAGGATGGCGTCCAGCAGGCCCGGGTAGCGCGCGTCGAGGTCGTCGCGGCGCAGGGACAACAGGTTCTCCCTGCCCGAGGGGTGCTGCCAGATGACACCGCTTTCGCGCAGAACACGCCAGTGGTGCGTCATCGTGGACTTGGCGGTGATCCCCAGGAGACCCAGGACGCTGCCGCAGTTGTGCTCCCCGCCCGCGTCGAGTACACGGACAACGGCGAGTCGTACAGGGCTGCCCAGCGCGGACAGCACGCTTTCGATCCGAATCTGGTCGCGGTCTGGATGGCGGCTCATAATCCCACAGTACCGCGACATTCATACTTTCCATCACCTGGGCGCTTGCGGTTCGTTCGTGTCTTTTCCGGACACCGGGCGGCCCACCCGACGCCCCCCTCGGCTCCCCCGGGGAGCTGATCGTCTGCATGGATCTCCTCTCGGCGCGCCCGCGCCCGACCAGGGCGGTCTGCGGGGGCGCGATGGTTCGACTGTACTAAGGTTGCCGAACGAAGCAGCGTACGTAAGAATACGAACAGTCGTAACGATGCGGCGCTGTCCGGGCTGCCGGGCGCGCCGCCCCGGGCTTCCGGGCCGCGAGAGAGCACACGTTCCGAAGCTCCGAGAACCACACCACCAGATCCAGAAGGGGCACTTCTGTCATGTCCTCTACATCAGCGCTGAACCAAGGAAGCTCGGGCGGCGCCCCACGCCACTTGGGCTGGATCCTGACGCTGCTGGCCCTCGCGCAGCTGCTCTACGGTCTCGACCTGAACATCGTGTTCGTGGCGCTGCCGGAGATCGGCCAGGAACTGGGCTTCCCCGGCCAGACCCAGCAGCTGGTGGTCAGCGCCTACGTCGTCTTCGCGGGCGGCTTCCTGCTGTTCGGCGGGCGCGCGGCGGACCTGCTCGGCAGGCGCCGGATGTTCGTCCTCGCCCTCTCGATGTACGCGGTGTCGTCGCTGGCCGGCGGCCTCGCGCCCAGCCCCGAGGTCATCGTCGTGGCCCGCGCCGTCCAGGGCATCGCCGGTGCCCTGCTGCTGCCGTCCACCCTCTCGCTGATCAACACCCTCTTCGAGGAGGGCCCCAAGCGGAACCGCGCGCTCGCGGTCTGGGGCGGCGCCGGGGCCAGCGGTCTGACCATCGGTGCCCTGCTCGGCGGTGTGCTGACGGAGAACTTCGGCTGGCCGTCGGTCTTCTTCGTCAACGTCCCCTTCGGCGGCCTGGTCGCCCTGTGCGCCCTGTTCGTCATCCCGCGCGACCCGGCCCGCACCGAGCGCCGCAAGTTCGACTTCCCGGGCTCCCTCACCGTCACCGGCGGTTCCACGCTGCTGGTGTTCGCGCTCGTCGAGGGTCCCGAGCGGGGCTGGGGCGACGGCCTGGTGGTCGGCGCGTTCGTCCTCGCCATCGTGCTGCTCGCGCTGTTCGCCGTGGTCGAGTCGCGCAGCGCCGACCCGCTGATGCCGTTCCGGCTGTTCAAGAACCGCAATCTCACCGTGGGCATGCTGGTCACCTTCCTCTACATGGCGACCTTCGGTGTGCTGCCGTACTTCCTCACCGTCCTGATGCAGAGCGTGCACGGCTACAGCGCCCTGCAGACCGGCCTCGGCTTCCTGATCCCCTCGCTCGCGATCGCCACGGGCACCCAGCTCGGCGAGCGGTTCGCCAGCAAGATCGGCACCCGCACCACGCTGATCATCGGTTTCGTCGTCGGCATCGTCGGCACGGCCGCCCTCGCCTTCGGCTTCGACGCCGACGCGAGCTACGCCATGCTGGTGCCCGGCCTGATCGTCTCCGGCGTCGGCCAGGGCATCGTCTGGACCGCGATGTGGATCGCCGCCGCCACCGGCACCGCCCCTCAGGAGCAGGGCGTGGCGAACGGCATCGCCTCCACCGCGCTCAACATCGGCAACGCCATCGGTCTGGCGATCTTCACCGTCATCGCCGAGATCGGCACCGACGGCAAAGCGGGCCAGGCGCTGAAGTCGGCCCAGGCGGACGGCGAGTTCCTGGTCGTGATGCTCACCGCGGCGGGCATGGTCATCGGCCTGCTCGTCACGCTCGCCCTGAGGCGGCAGCCGGCGGCCCCCGCCGTGCCCGCGCCCGGCGGCGACGAAGAAGAGGCCCTCGCGGCCCGCTGAACCCCGGACGGCGGGCACCCGGGGGCCGGAAATCCCCCGCACGGCTCCCCGCCCGCCGTCCGGTCCCACTCCGGAGCCGCTCCCCGGCTCCCGCGCGGAAGCCGGGGAACGGCTTCCACCCGGAACCAGGCAACGGCTCCGCATCGGAACCAGGCAGCGGTTCCCTCTCCGCAACACCGGGCAGCGGCCCGGCGCACCCGGCCCGCGGCGGGCATCAGACCCGCCGCGGACCGGGCCGCGCCGGGCCGCTGCCCGTGCGCGGACGTGCTCGCGCACGGACGCGCGTGCCGTCACAGGCGCAGGTGCGCGGACTTCCCAAAGTCTCCCCGGGCTGTGGTCCGCGCGTTCTCGCCGTACGAGGTTTTGCGTACTGTCATGGGCGTCGTGGCACCCCTGAAACCTCCTCTTCCCCTTGGAGAGTCATGTCCCGTCGTCTGTTCACATCGGAATCGGTGACCGAGGGCCACCCGGACAAGATCGCCGACCAGATCAGCGACACGATCCTGGACGCGCTGCTGAGCGAGGACCCCGCCTCCCGGGTCGCCGTCGAGACCCTGATCACCACCGGTCAGGTGCACGTCGCCGGGGAGGTGACGACGGGGGCCTACGCGCCCATCGCCCAGCTGGTGCGGCAGAAGATCCTCGACATCGGTTACGACTCCTCGGCCAAGGGCTTCGACGGCGCCTCCTGCGGTGTCTCCGTGTCCATCGGCGCGCAGTCGCCCGACATCGCCCAGGGCGTCGACACCGCCTACGAGGCGCGGGTCGAGGGCGACGACGACGAACTCGACCGCCAGGGCGCCGGCGACCAGGGCATCATGTTCGGCTACGCCACCAACGAGACCCCCAACCTGATGCCGCTGCCCATCGAGCTGGCCCACCGGCTCGCCCGTCGGCTGACGGACGTCCGCAAGAGCGGCACCGTGCCCTACCTGCGCCCCGACGGCAAGACCCAGGTGACCATCGAGTACCAGGGCTCCAAGCCGGTCCGCCTCGACACCGTGGTCGTCTCCACGCAGCACGCCGCCGACATCGACCTGGAGACCCTGCTCACCCCGGACATCCGCGAGCACGTCGTGGAGCACGCGCTCAAGCAGCTCGCCGAGGACGGCATCAAGCTGGAGACGGACGGCTACCGGCTGCTGGTGAACCCGACCGGCCGGTTCGAGGTCGGCGGCCCCATGGGCGACGCGGGCCTGACCGGCCGCAAGATCATCATCGACACCTACGGCGGCTACGCCCGCCACGGCGGCGGCGCCTTCTCCGGCAAGGACCCCTCCAAGGTCGACCGCTCCGCCGCCTACGCCATGCGCTGGGTCGCCAAGAACGTCGTCGCCGCCGGCCTGGCGGAACGCTGCGAGGTCCAGATCGCCTACGCCATCGGCAAGGCGGCGCCGGTCGGCCTGTTCGTCGAGACCTTCGGCACCGGCTCGGTGCCCCAGGAGAAGATCGAGAAGGCGATCACCGAGGTCTTCGACCTGCGCCCGGCCGCGATCATCCGGGACCTCGACCTGCTGCGCCCGATCTACGCCCAGACGGCCGCCTACGGCCACTTCGGCCGCGAACTGCCCGACTTCACCTGGGAGCGCACCGACCGCGCACAGCAGCTCAAGGACATCGCGAGCGCCTGAGGAACCGTCGCAGGCCGAGAAGTTCGAACCCATAGGAGCAACGATGCGTATCGCTGTCACGGGGTCCATCGCCACCGACCACCTGATGACCTTCCCGGGCCGCTTCGCCGACCAGCTCATCCCGGACCAACTCGCCCACGTCTCCCTCTCCTTCCTCGCCGACGCACTGGAGATCCGCACCGGAGGCGTCGCCGCCAACATCGCCTTCGGCCTCGGCCGGCTCGGACTCGACCCCGTACTCGTGGGCGCGGCGGGAATCGACTTCGCCGACTACGACGCGCGGCTGCGCGCGGCCGGCGTGGACACCTCTGCCGTGCGGATCAGCGGGGAACACCACACCGCGCGCTTCGTCTGCACCACCGACACCGACCAGAACCAGATCGCCACCTTCTACCCGGGCGCCATGAGCGAGGCCCGGCACATCGACCTCGACGCCGTACGGCAGTCCGTCGGCGGACTCGACCTCGTCCTGGTCGGCGCCGACGACCCGCAGGCGATGCTGCGGCACACCAGGACGGCGCACGACCTCGACCTCGACGTGGCCGCCGACCCCTCCCAGCAGCTCGCCCGCCTCGACACCGAGGAGACCAAACGGCTGGTGCACGGGGCGCGTTGGCTGTTCACCAACGAGTACGAGGCGGCCCTGCTCCAGGAGCGCACCGGCTGGAGCGAGCGCGAGGTGCAGAACCGGGTCGGCACCTGGGTCATCACCCGCGGCGCCGACGGCGTCACCCTGCTGTCCGGGCACACCGAGCGGGTGGACGTGGCCGCGGTGCCCACCGAACGCATCGCCGACCCGACCGGTGTCGGTGACGCGTTCCGCGCCGGCTTCCTGGCCGGCCTCGCCTGGGAACTGCCCTACCGGCGCGCGGCCGAACTCGGCTGCGCCTTCGCCACCGTCGTCCTCGAATCCGTCGGCACCCAGGAGTACAAGCTCGTGCCGGCGGACCTCGTCGCCCGCGTCGACCAGACCTACGGCCGGGCCTCCGCCGCCCGACTGGAGCCCCTCCTGGCAGGCGTCGCATGAGTGACACCGACAGCCGGGCCCGTGTGTCCGCGCTCCGTGAGGCGCTCGCCACTCGTGTGGTGGTCGCCGATGGAGCCATGGGCACGATGCTCCAGGCCCAGGAGCCCACTCTTGAGGACTTCGAGAACCTCGAGGGCTGCAACGAGATCCTGAACGTCACCCGTCCCGACATCGTCCGTTCCGTGCACGAGGCGTACTTCGCCGTGGGTGTGGACTGCGTGGAGACCAACACCTTCGGGGCGAACCATTCCGCGCTCGGTGAGTACGACATCGCCGGGCGGGTGCACGAGCTGTCGGAGGCGGGTGCCCGGGTGGCGCGTGAGACCGCCGACGCGTTCACCGCGCGGGACGGCCGGCCGCGCTGGGTGCTGGGCTCCATGGGCCCGGGCACCAAGCTGCCCACTCTCGGCCACGCCCCTTACACCACTTTGCGCGATGCCTACCAGCGCAACGCCGAGGGCCTGCTCGCCGGTGGTGCGGACGCGCTGCTGGTGGAGACCACGCAGGATCTCCTCCAGACCAAGGCGGCCGTCCTGGGTGCCCGGCGCGGTCTGCAAGCCCTGGGCCTGGATCTGCCGGTGATCGTGTCCGTGACGGTGGAGACCACCGGCACGATGCTGCTGGGGTCGGAGATCGGTGCGGCGCTGACCGCGCTGGAGCCGCTGGGTATCGACATGATCGGGCTGAACTGTGCCACCGGTCCGGCGGAGATGAGCGAGCACCTGCGCTACCTGGCCCGCAACGCGCGTGTCCCGTTGTCCTGCATGCCCAACGCGGGCCTGCCGGTCCTGGGCAAGGACGGCGCGCATTATCCGCTGTCGGCGCCGGAGCTGGCCGACGCGCAGGAGACCTTCGTGCGCGAGTACGGCCTTTCCCTCGTCGGCGGCTGCTGCGGCACCACCCCGGAGCATCTGCGCCGGGTCGTGGAGCGTGTGCGGGGTCTGACGCCGCCGGAGCGTGATCCGCGTCCCGAGGCCGGTGCCGCTTCCCTGTACCAGTCGGTGCCGTTCCGTCAGGACACCTCCTACCTGGCCATCGGCGAGCGCACCAATGCCAACGGGTCGAAGAAGTTCCGTGAGGCGATGCTGGAGGGCCGCTGGGAGGACTGTGTGGAGCTGGCGCGGGAGCAGATCCGCGAGGGCGCGCACATGCTGGATCTGTGTGTGGATTACGTGGGCCGTGACGGTGTGGCGGACATGGAGGAGCTGGCGGGCCGTTTCGCGACCGCTTCCACGCTGCCGGTCGTGCTGGACTCCACCGAGGTGGAGGTGATCCGGGCGGGCCTGGAACGGCTGGGCGGCCGTGCGGTGATCAACTCGGTGAACTACGAGGACGGCGACGGGGCGGACTCGCGGTTCGCCCGGGTCGCCGGGCTGGCGCGGGAGCACGGTGCGGCGCTGATCGCGCTGACCATCGACGAGGAGGGCCAGGCCCGCACCCCGCAGAAGAAGGTCGCAATCGCCGAGCGGCTGATCGCGGACCTGACGGGGAACTGGGGCATCCGCGAGGAGGACATCCTCATCGACACCCTCACCTTCACGATCTGCACGGGCCAGGAGGAGTCCCGCAAGGACGGTGTCGCCACGATCGAGGCGATCCGCGAGCTGAAGCGGCGGCATCCGGCGGTGCAGACCACGCTGGGCTTGTCGAACATCTCCTTCGGCCTGAACCCGGCCGCGCGGATCCTGCTGAACTCGGTGTTTTTGGACGAGTGCGTGAAGGCGGGACTGGACTCGGCGATCGTGCACGCGAGCAAGATCCTGCCGATCGCCCGGTTCAGCGAGGAGGAGGTCACCACCGCCCTCGATCTGATCTACGACCGCCGCTCGGAGGGCTATGACCCGCTGCAGAAGCTGATGCGGCTGTTCGAGGGTGCCACGGCGAAGTCGCTGAAGGCGGGCAAGGCCGAGGAACTGGCGGCGCTGCCGCTGCGGGAGCGGCTCAAGCGGCGGATCATCGACGGTGAGCGCAACGGCCTGGAGGCCGACCTCGACGCGGCGCTCGAGGACCGGCCGGCGCTGGACATCGTCAACGACACCCTGCTGGACGGCATGAAGGTCGTCGGTGAGCTGTTCGGCTCCGGGCAGATGCAGCTGCCGTTCGTGCTGCAGTCGGCGGAGGTGATGAAGAGCGCGGTGGCCTATCTGGAGCCGCACATGGAGAAGTCGGACGCCGAGGGCAAGGGCACGATCGTGCTGGCCACCGTGCGCGGGGACGTGCACGACATCGGCAAGAACCTGGTCGACATCATCCTGTCCAACAACGGCTACAACGTGGTCAACCTCGGGATCAAGCAGCCGGTCTCGGCGATCCTGGAGGCCGCCGAGGAACACCGCGCGGACGTCATCGGCATGTCCGGCCTGCTGGTGAAATCCACCGTGATCATGAAGGAGAACCTCCAGGAACTCAACCAGCGCAACCTGGCCGCCCGCTTCCCCGTCATCCTCGGCGGCGCCGCACTGACCCGCGCCTACGTCGAACAGGACCTGCACGAAATCTACGACGGCGAGGTCCGCTACGCCCGCGACGCCTTCGAGGGCCTGCACCTGATGGACGCCCTCATCGGCGTCAAACGCGGCGTCCCCGGCGCGAAACTCCCCGAACTGCGCCCCCGCCGGGTCCGCGCCACGGCCGTCGTCGAAGCCGAGGAGAGCCCGCGGCAGGGCGCCGTCCGCTCCGACGTCGCCACCGACAACCCCGTGCCCGTCCCGCCGTTCTGGGACACCCGGATCGTCAAGGGCATCCAGCTGAAGGAGTACGCGAGCTGGCTGGACGAAGGCGCGCTGTTCAAGGGCCAGTGGGGGCTGAAGCAGGCCCGCACCGGGCAGGGCCCGAGCTATGAGGAACTGGTGGAGAGCGAGGGCCGGCCCCGGCTGCGGGGCCTGCTGGACCGCCTCCAGAGCGAGAGCCTCCTCGAAGCGGCCGTGGTCTACGGCTACTTCCCGTGCGTGTCCAAGGACGACGACCTGATCATCCTGGACGAGCACGGCAACGAACGCACCCGCTTCACCTTCCCGCGCCAGCGCCGGGGCCGGCGGCTGTGTCTGGCCGACTTCTTCCGCCCCCAGGAGTCCGGCGAGAGGGACGTCGTCGGTTTCCAGGTCGTCACCGTCGGCTCGCGCATCGGCGAGGAGACCGCGAAACTGTTCCAGGCCAACGCCTACCGCGACTACCTCGAACTGCACGGCCTGTCCGTGCAGCTGGCGGAGGCACTGGCGGAGTACTGGCACGCGCGGGTACGGGCCGAACTCGGCTTCGCCGGCGAGGACCCCGCCGGCATCGAGGACATGTTCGCCCTGAAATACCGCGGCGCCCGGTTCTCCCTCGGCTACGGCGCCTGTCCCGACCTGGAGGACCGCGCCAAGATCGCCGCCCTCCTCCAGCCCGAACGCATCGGCGTCCACCTCTCCGAGGAATTCCAGCTCCACCCCGAACAGTCCACCGACGCCATCGTGATCCACCACCCCGAAGCGAAGTACTTCAACGCACGTTAGCGGCGACCCCATGGCCGTAACCGCCCGTACAGCGAAAGGAGTTCCGCTTTGTCGACCGCGCCCGAGCGCCCTGGCCCGCGTCCCTCCCCGCGCCGGTTGCTGGTGGAGGGCGAACCGTCCTTCTCCTTCGAGTTCTTCCCGCCCAGGACCGACGCCGGGATGCACCGGCTGTGGCGGACGGTGCGCCGGATCGAGGCGCTGTCCCCGACGTTCGTGTCCGTCACCTACGGCGCCGGCGGGTCGTCCCGGCAGCGCACCGTCGAGGTCACCAAGCGGATCGCGGCCGAGACCACGCTGCGGCCGGTCGCCCATCTGACGGCCGTCGGGCACTCGGTGGCCGAACTGCGCCGGATCATCGGCCAGTACGCGGACGTCGGCATCCGGGACGTCCTGGCCCTGCGCGGCGACCCGCCGGGCGACCCCGGCGGGCCCTGGGTCGCACATCCCGAGGGCTTCACCCACGCGCACGAACTGGTCTCACTGGTCCGTGAGCTGGGCGACTTCAGTGTGGGTGTCGCCGCGTTCCCGGAGCGTCATCCGCGCTCGCCGGACTGGGAGAGCGACATCCGGCACTTCGTCGCCAAGTGCCGGGCCGGCGCGGACTACGCCATCACCCAGATGTTCTTCCACGTCGAGGACTATCTGCGGCTGCGCGACCGGGTGACCGCCGCCGGGTGCGAGACGCCGATCATCCCGGAGATCATGCCCGCCACGGACGTCCGGCAGATCCGCCGGTTCGCCGAACTCTCCAACGCCGCCTTCCCGGAAGACCTCGCCCACCGCCTCGAAGCCGCCCGGGAGGACCCGGACGCCTCGCGCCGCGTCGGAGTCGAGTACGCGACTCGGATGGCCTGCCGGCTGCTCGCGGAGGGCGCCCCCGGCCTGCACTACATCACGCTGAACCAGTCCGACGCGGCCATCGAGATCCACCGCGACGTCCTGGCGGAACGCGGTGCGGCACCGGCCCTGCGGGGCTGACCCGCCCGAGCCGCACACCATTGCCGTATTCGACCGGCCCCAGGCCGCCGACAGCACACGGAGTAGACATGTCTTCGCAGCGTCCCGCAGATGTCACCGATTTCAAGGTCGCCGATCTTTCGCTGGCCGAGTTCGGCCGTAAGGAGATCGGCCTCGCCGAGCATGAGATGCCCGGTCTGATGGCGATCCGCAGGGAGTATGCCGAGGCGCAGCCGCTGGCCGGTGCGCGGATCACGGGTTCGCTGCACATGACGGTGCAGACGGCCGTGCTGATCGAGACCCTGGTCGCTCTGGGCGCGCGGGTGCGCTGGGCGTCCTGCAACATCTTCTCCACCCAGGACCACGCGGCGGCCGCGATCGCGGTGGGGCCCGAGGGCACGCCGGACGATCCGCGGGGTGTGCCGGTGTTCGCCTGGAAGGGCGAGACGCTGGAGGAGTACTGGTGGTGCACGGAGCAGGCGCTGACCTGGCCGGACAGCCCCACGGGTGGTCCGAACATGATTCTGGACGACGGTGGTGACGCCACGCTGCTGGTGCACAAGGGTGTGGAGTACGAGAAGGCCGGTGAGGTCCCCGCGCTGGAGAGCGCGGAGTCCGACGAGCACCGGGTGATCCTTCAGCTGCTGCACCGCACGATCTCGGGCGGTTCGCAGAAGTGGACGCAGCTGGCGTCGGAGATCCGCGGGGTGACCGAGGAGACCACGACGGGTGTGCACCGCCTGTACGAGATGCAGCGCGAGGGTTCGCTGCTCTTCCCGGCGATCAACGTCAACGACGCCGTGACGAAGTCGAAGTTCGACAACAAGTACGGCTGCCGTCACTCGCTGGTCGACGGTATCAACCGTGCCACCGATGTGCTGATCGGCGGCAAGACGGCCGTGGTGTGCGGTTACGGTGATGTGGGCAAGGGCTGTGCGGAGTCGCTGCGCGGGCAGGGTGCGCGGGTGATCGTGACCGAGATCGACCCGATCTGCGCGTTGCAGGCGGCGATGGACGGTTACCAGGTGACGACGCTGGAGGAGGTCGTGGAGACGGCCGACATCTTCATCACCACGACCGGGAACAAGGACATCATCATGGCCTCGGACATGGCCAGGATGAAGCACCAGGCGATCGTGGGGAACATCGGCCACTTCGACAACGAGATCGACATGGCGGGTCTGGCCCGGGTGCCCGGCATCGTCAAGGACGAGGTCAAGCCGCAGGTCCACACCTGGACCTTCCCGGACGGCAAGAAGATCATCGTGCTGTCCGAGGGCCGTCTGCTGAACCTGGGCAACGCCACCGGTCATCCGTCGTTCGTGATGTCCAACTCCTTCGCGGACCAGACCCTGGCCCAGATCGAGCTGTTCACCAAGCCCGACGCGTACCCGATCGGCGTGTACACGCTGCCCAAGCACCTCGACGAGAAGGTCGCCCGCCTCCACCTCGACGCCCTCGGCGTCAAACTGACCACGCTGCGCCCGGAGCAGGCGGCGTACATCGGTGTGGACGTCGACGGCCCGTACAAGCCGGACCACTACCGCTACTGAGCCACCGTCACGACAGCGGCCCCGGCCGCCCGGCATCCCGTAGCGGCCGGCCTCGGTCAGACGGCGTCCGCCGTCCGCTGCTCGGTGGTGTCGTAGGCGGCGCGGGCCCGGGCGATGGCGGAACGGTGGCGCTCGGCCCAGTCGACCAGGCCGGTCAGCGAGGCGTACAGCTCGCGGGCCATGGGCGTCAGGTCGTACTCCACCTTGGGCGGGACGGTCGGGTACACGGTGCGCACGAGCAGCCCGTCCCGCTCCAGCCGGCGCAGATTGAGCGTGAGCATGCGCCGGCTGATGCCGCCGACGGCACGTTCGATCTCGGTGAAACGGAGCGGCCCGTGGGCGACGGCGATCAGGATGCCGATGCTCCACTTGCCCGCCACGTGGTCGAGCACCTCGGTGACCGGACAGGCTTCGACCTGCATGGCCTCGGCAAGACGGGGCGTACTCCGCGACATCGGTGTGCCTCCTTCCACGGGGTGGGCGCCCACGTTACCGAAGCCGGCCGCGTCCTATCGCGCACCCGGAGGAGGAGACGGTCCCGCCACGTGTGCGTACCGGCCGCTGCCACCAGGGGAGACGGCGGCGGGGAGGGCGCGCGAGGGACGCCCCCGGTCCGCAAGAGCGCTCTGCCGGCCGGGAAATCGGCCTGACCGGCCGCCCACTCCCCGAACCGGCGGGCCTCCGGCCGGGTCACGCGTGGGTGGCGAGGATCATGTACGGCGCGGTCCGGGTCTCCGCCGGGGAGTTGGGGGCGCGGGCGGGGAGCGTGGGCAGCTCGACGGCGGGGGGCGGGAAGCCGGCGTCGGTCAGGAAGCGCCGGTACCGGTCGAGAGAGCGGTGGTACGTGGTGCTCGTCATCGTCCTGCCGTCGCGCAGCCGCAGCAGCGTGGGCACGGTGTCGCCGTCGGCGTAGACCGCGCCCGGCTCGCCGTGGCGCAGCGTGGAGAAGGGCACGCCGGTGGCCGCCGGGTTGAGGTCGGCCAGCAGATACGGCGCACCGGGCCGCAGCACCCGGCGGATCTCGGCGGTCAGGGCGGCCAGCCGGCCGTCGTCCGGGTCGGTGCAGTACACCAGGCAGCACACGGCGGCGTCGGCACTGCCGTCGGCGAGCCAGTCCAGGCCGCGGCCGTCGAACCGGCGGTAGGTGACGCTGGGGTGGGGGCGGTCCGCGCGGGCGATGCGGAGCATGCCGGCCGAGGGGTCGAGGCCCTGGACCGCCCACTCCCCGGCGTCCGCGAGCCGCGCCGCGACCGCGCCGGTCCCGCACCCGACGTCCAGCGCCAGCCGGCCGGGCCCGGCCCTCCCCGCGAGCCGGCGCAGCACGGCGGGGAAGATCAGCTGCTCGGCCAGCCGCATGTCACGGTCACGGTAGGCGTCGGCGACGGTGGTGGTGTCCCAGCCGAGCGGGTCTTCGTCGGTCAAGAGCGGTGCCTCCTGCGGTGAGACGGGCCCGGACGGGCGAAGCGGCGCGCCCGGTGGCAGCCTGGCACACGACGGCACCGGAGGCTTCCACGGTCGCCCGGATTCCCCCGCCGGCGCGTCCCGTTGGACGGACGTTGACGGGGGAGTGAC
This sequence comes from Streptomyces sp. SCL15-4, assembly GCF_033366695.1. NCBI lineage: Bacteria > Bacillati > Actinomycetota > Actinomycetes > Kitasatosporales > Streptomycetaceae > Streptomyces > Streptomyces sp. SCL15-4. The sequence continues at coordinate 802,277 of NZ_JAOBTQ010000001.1, read as the reverse complement.
GACCGTGCGGCCGGGAAAGCCCGTGGGCGGCCGCCGTTCTCGGCCGGGCACGGGCCCGCGGTCAGCGCAGGTGCCGGCGGAAGAAGGCGGCGGCCTCCGCGCCGACCCGGTCCCGGGCGGCCGGGTCGGCGGGCCGCGGCGCGAAGAAGTCGTCGTGACGGACCTCGGGACCGGCCGAGCGGCCGCTCGCCGTCGGGATGTGCTCCAGGTACGGCCGGATGTCGCTGTCGTACGGGGCGACCGTGTCCGCACCGCCCCAGCGGACCTCCACCGGCACCCGCACGCCGGCCAGGCTCCGCGGGGTCACCAGCGGACCGGCTCCCGGCGCCACCTGGAAGACCGCGCGCACCCGGTCGTCCGAGAGGTCGGCCCCGGCGCCGTCCAGCGCGCGCCGCGCCGCCTCCTCGTCCGGATACTTCTTCCGCACCCGCTCCAGCACACCGGGGAACTCGGGGATCTCCGGCAGCGATACCGCTCCTGTGAGCACGGCTCGCAGGAGGCGCGGGTCGAGCCGGGCCCCGGCGAGGGCCGCCGCCGTATAGCCGCCGAGGGAGAAGCCCGCCGCGCCGACCGGGCCGAAAGGCCGTTCCCGGGCGAGCGCGTCGAGGGCGAAGGACACGTCCCGGGGACGGTCCCATATGCGCACGAAGCCCTCGGGTTCGTAGCCGTCGACGAAGTTGTTGCCGTGGTGGTCGAAGGCCACGACCCGGAAACCGGCCGCGCGCAGCGGACGGGCCAGCCAGTCCATCGTGCGGCCCGAACCTCCGGTGCCGTGCGAGACGACGACCAGCGGGACGCGCGCGGCCGACGGCCGGTCCGGCTCCCACGAGTACAGTCGGACGGGCCGCGGCTGATCGGGTTTGCGCAGGTCAGGGCGGGAGTCGTCGTACAGGACGCGTATCAGCGGCTGTTCCGGCCCAATGATCTTCATGGCGACATCGTAGGGAGACGGGCGGCGGCCGATGAGTTTTCGCGTGACGCACGGTCGAAGATCACGAATGATGTGCCGCGGCTGTCCTGACCCGCCGGCCGGCACAACCGACCACGAGATACCGAGGAACCCAGATGCGCACCCTGATCAGCACCGCCTTCGTCTCGCTCGACGGTGTCGTGGAGGCTCCGGGCGGCGAGCCCGGGTACCGGAACTCCGGATGGACCTTCAAGGACGTCGAGTTCCTGCCCGAGGCCTTCGAGATCAAGGGCCGGGAGCAGGAGGAGGCCACCGCGATGCTGCTGGGCCGGGTCAGCTACCAGGCGTTCAGCCCGGTGTGGCCCGACATGGCGGACTTCGCGGACTACCAGGCGATGCCGAAGTACGTCGTGTCCACCACGCTCACCGAGGACGACCTGGTGTCGAACTGGGGCGAGACGACGATCCTGCGCTCGCTCGACGAGGTCGCCGCGCTGAAGGCCACCGAGGGCGGCCCGATCATCGTCCACGGCAGCGCCGCCCTGAACCAGGGCCTTTCCGACGCCGGCCTGATCGACCGTTACCACCTGCTCGTCTTCCCGCTGCTGCTCGGCGCCGGCAAGCGTCTGTTCAGCGCCACGGACAAGGACGCCCAGAAGCTGAGGCTGGTCGAGCACGAGGCCTACGCCAACGGCATCCAGAAGAACGTCTTCGACGTCGTCCGCTGACCCGCCCCGGTGGCGCCCTGGCCCCGGTGACGCGCCGCCGCGTGCCCCCGGCATCGAACCGCCGCCGTCTTGCGCGGGGCCGCCCGCCGGGTGAGCGTGGACGCCGTGTCCGTCGGACAGCGGGACAGCGAACGGAGAGAGCGATGAAGATCGTGGTCGTCGGCGGTACCGGGCTCATCGGCTCGCAGGTGGTCGCGCTGGTGCGCGACCGAGGCCACGAGGCCGTGGCCGCCTCTCCTTCCACGGGCGTCGACACCGTCACCGGCCAGGGCCTGGCCCAGGTCCTCGACGGCGCCGACGTGGTGGTGGACGTGTCGAACTCCCCGTCCTTCGACACCGAGCCCGCACTGGACTTCTTCACCCGCTCGGCACGGCACCTGAGCGAGGCCGAGAAGGAGGCGGGCGTCCGGCACCATGTCACGCTCTCCATCGTCGGCGTCGACCGGGTGCCCGACTACGGCTACTACCGGGCCAAGGTCGCGCAGGAGGAGGCCGTCCGGGACGGCGGGGTCCCGTTCAGCATCGTGCGTGCCACGCAGTTCTTCGAGTTCGTTGCTCCGGTGATGGACATGTCGACGGAGAACGGCCGGGTGCGCCTGCCGTCCACCCGGCTGCGCCCGATGGCCTCCGCCGACGTCGCCTCCGCCGTCACCGAGACGGCCCTCGGCGAACCGTCGTACGGCGTGCGCGACATCGCCGGTCCCGAGGTGCACCGCCTCGACCGGCTCGGCGAGATCACGCTGGCGGTGCGGCCGGACGGCCGCAGTGTCGTCACCGACGAGACCGCCGGCCTGTTCGCGGGCATGCCGGACGGTGCGCTCATCGGTGACGACACCGCGCACCGCGCGACCACTCGCTACGAGGACTGGCTCCGCCACGGCCAACCGGCGTCCCGGGCGACGGACCGCTCCGGCCACTGAGCGTCCGCCGACCCCCGTCGAAACGTCCGGCACCCGGCACCGCACCGGGACCGGCGGCGGTCCGCCTCGGTGTCCACGCTGATGCGGTGGGCCGCGGTGACGGCGAACGGGTCCCGTCAGGTCCAGCCGGGCGTTGCCGGCGCAAGCGGTGGCGGGGCGGGCCGATGTGGCCTTCGGCTTCGTGTTCTCCCCGGTCCGTGGACGGACGGCGGACCGTCACCGTCCACGGAGCGAACGGCGACCGGGCCCGCCCTCCCGTGAGCCGGCCGCCACCGGCCACACCGGCCCGCGCACCGATCCGCTCCCCGGCTTCCCGTACCTCGGCGCCTCCCGCACCGGCCGACGGCGTCGAGTACCGCCTCCGTGCCGCGGTCCTCCGCCGTACCTCTCGCGGGTGCATGCGGGCAAAAGTGCCGATACCGTCGGATTCACGGACCAGCAGGCCCCAGAGGCCGCCTGGCGGTCGACGGAGGCCCGTTCGACGGTGGACGGCGCGGCCCGGCTGCCAGGCCAGTCAGGGAGACAGGCATGAGCCGAGCCAAGCGCAGGCCCAGCGGCACCTTCCGCGGACGGATGACACCCAGGCAGGACGGCGGTTCCGGCCCCTCCGCGAAGACCGGGCCGACCGGCCGCCGGCGCGCGGTGCCGCCGGAAGAGCCCGGGCCGATACCCGGCGACGGGCCGTCCCCGCCGCCGGAGCGGTCCGGCCGCGCCGAGGACGTGCGGGACCCGGCACCGGGGTATCCCGCTCCCGTGGGGCCACCCGGACCAGCGGGACCTCCTGCATCACCGGAATCACCCGGACGGCCCAAGCAGTTCGCGCCGGCCGACGCGGCCCGGCCCCACCCGGTGCCCGGTGCCTGGACGCGACGGATGCCGCGCGGTGGGTCGCCGAGGCCTTCCGGCAGGCGGCCGATACGGCTGCGTCTGGAGGAGGCCGACCCCTGGTCGACGATGGTGACGAGCTTCCTTCTGCTGGCCGGCCTCGGTGTGCTGGTGGTCGCCACGGCGGGCGTCTCCTGGATCATGGTGAACGCCATGGCCCCGGACGTCCTGCCCGCCTTCGGCACCTTCCTGGCCGTCGCGGTCGGCGTCGTCATCGTGGAAGTCGTCCTGGGCACCGGCCTGGTGACGCTGGGGGCCTTCCTCTACAACCTGTCGGCGCTGTACAGCGGCGGCGTCGAGATAGCCGTGACCGAGGCCCTGGGCGGACCGGCCCCGGCCGCCACCACGGCCTTGCCGCGCACGGTCCGCGTCCGCCGCCGTCCGGGCGCCTCCGGCAGCGGTGGCGCCCGCTCCCCGCAGGACCGGCCGGACACCGGGCAACCCCGTACCGGCGGCGAGGGCCTGGACGCGCCGGAAGGCGTCTCCGACCCGACCTGACCGCCGTACGGCACCGACGGGCCCGCCGTGTCCGGGCTGTCCTCGGCGGCTCAGCGGCGCCTCTCCTCCTCCACGACCCGCGCGCCCTAGGCGAGCCGCCGACACGACGGCGACCGTCATCCCACGCGCCGACGACCGTCATCCCACGCGCCGGACGGCACGGTCGTGCGCGGCACCGGGTCACCGTGTCCCGCGAACGGGTGATGGCGCGCGAGGCGCGGCGACGCGCGGGTGGATCGGGGCTCTTTGATGGGACCTGCCCGGCGGCCGAGCGGCCCCGGCACTCGCGGCGTACGTACGAGGAGGAGCAATGGGCCGGCTCACAAAGGGAGTTCTGGCGCTCGCGGCGGCGGCGTCGACCGCGGTCGTCACGGGGCAGCCCGTACACGCGTCGCAGGCGTCGGACGGCCGTCCGGTCCTGCCCGACACCACGGACGAGGCGTTCAACGAGGAGTGCCTCGCGGCGCACAACTCCTACCGCGCCCGGCACGGCGCCCCGCCGCTCGTCCTGGACGACGCGGCCATCGCGCACGCCGTGCGCCGTGCCCGGGATGCCTCGGCGCAGGAGGGCCGCACACCGTCACCGGGGACGCGGGGCTATGGGGAGAACCGCTTCTGGTTCGCGACGTACGAGGACGAGCCGGCGTCCTGCGAGGAGGCGGTGCGGCTCTGGTACGAGGCCCGCTGGACGGGCGGCTACGACTGGGACCGGCCCGGCTACTCGCCCGACACCGGCTCCTTCACCCAGGTCGTGTGGAAGTCCACCAGCGTGCTCGGCTGCGGCCGGGCCGCGGGACGACCGGCCGGCGGCGAGGCGTACGAGACGTACATCGTCTGCGGCTACGGCCCGGCAGGGAACGTCATCGGCAAGTTCCGGGCGAACGTGGGAGAACCGGTCGGCGAATGAGCCCGCTTCCGGCCCGGCGGTCCTGCCGGGCCGGGGCCGCGGCGCATCCTCGAAGCTGCCGCCGACCATGAAATGTTGTATGTATGAGAGTCATACTCCATATGCCTTTTATCGGGATGCCTTCCGTGAGGAAGCACCCTTCGGCGACTCGTCGCCGGCGAGGAGGACGGGATGACCGAGTCACGCACGGCGGCGCCGGTCACGGAGGTCGAACTGCCGTCGGCGGCCGACGGTGAGGCCGGTACGCCGGAGGAGGAACTCCGGGCCGGGCTCACCGCGCCCGCTCCGGCACGGCACCGCAGGATTCCGTCGGTCTTCGGCTACGACGAGACCGGTTCGCGACTCTTCGAGGAGATCACGCGCCTGCCCGACTACTACCCGCCCCGGGCCGAACGGTGGCTGCTGACCGAGCACGGCGACGACCTGGTCGGCCTGGCGAAGCCGGCCGAGCTGGTGGACCTCGGGGCGGGCAGTGCGCGCAAGGCCGAGATCCTGCTCGCGGCCATGGACGGGCACGGCCTGCTGCGGGCGTACACGGGCGTGGACGTCAGCCCCGAGCCGATGCGGCAGGCCGCCGCCCGTATCCGGCGGCGCTGGCCGCAAGCCCGGGTCACCGCCGTGCACGGCGACTTCCTGACCGCCCTGCCCTGGCTGCGCCGCGCGCGGCGGGTCGCCGTCGCGAACGGCTCCGCGACCGCGGGCGACGGCACGGGCGGCCGCCTCCTGGCGTTGCTCGGCAACACGCTCGGCAACCTGTCCGCATCCGAGCAGGCGCGCTTCCTGCGGGCCGTGCGCGCCGGCTGCGCCCCGAACGATCACCTGCTGGTCTGCGTGGACCTGTCCGAACCGGCCGAGGCGGTGCGGCGTGCCTACGGGGCCGGGTACACCGGGCCGCGCCCCGTCCGCCGGATGTTCGCCCTGAACACCCTCCTCCACCTCAACCGCCGCTACGACGCCGACTTCGACGTCGACGCCTTCGAGCCGGAACTCGCCTACGACGTGGCACGGCGCGAGGTGCTCGGCGGCATCCGCAGCCTGCGACGGCAGCGGGTGACGTTGCCCGGGCTGGGGCTGACGGTGGACTTCGACGCCGGCGAGCTGCTCCTCCACGACGTGGTGCGCAAGTTCACGGTGGACGGCATCGTGCGCGCGCTCGGCGAACACGGGATGCGCTGCCGGCGGCACTGGGTCGAGGAGGAGTGCGGATACGCGGCCTTCCTCTTCGGCCTCTGAAACCGGTACGGCCGTCTTCGCCGGCTCGTCGGACCGCCGGCTCCGGTCACCCGCGAGCGGTTCTCAGCGAGCCGCGGCGACCGCCGTCGGTGACGTGTCGCGCAAGCCGAGGCGCAGGTGTTCGACGTGGTAAAGGGCCTGTTCCAGGAGTTCGGCCACGTGGTTGTCGTAGAGGGCGTAGATGACCGAGCGGCCCCGGCGCTCCCCGGCCACCAGGCCGAGGTTGCGCAGCAGGCGCAGCTGGTGGGAGCAGGCGGACTGTTCCATGCCGACGGCGTCGGCCAGCTCGGTCGCGGCGCACGGGCCTTCCTGGAGGCGGGCCAGGATCCGCAGCCGGGACGGCGTCGCCAGGGCCTGGAGGGTCGCGGCCACATCGGCGGCGCCCACGGTCTCCAGGCGCTGGCGCGCGGTGGCGGTGTTCTTGGCGTCGACTCCGTGGCCCATGCCCTCCATCCTACGGAGGCAGGGCAGGCCGGAAGCGAATACATGAATAGGTCTTCATTTGATCCTGTACGGTGGAGGAGCGGCACCGCCCCGCGCCGGCCGCTGACTCGTCACGCCCCGTGAAGGACTCTGCCGATGACCTCCGCACTCGCCCCGGCCCCGGCCGGCCACGCGGCACCCGCGCCCGGCGGGACCGCCCCGCGGCGCCGCACCCCCTTCCTCTCCCTGCCCGAGGCCCGCTGGGCCGCCGCGGCCACCGTCTGCTTCCTGCTCGCGCTGCCCCTGCACCTGACCGGCGCCCCCGCCTGGCTCTGGGGCCCGCTGTACGCGCTCACCTACGCGGCCGGCGGCTGGGAACCCGGCTGGGCGGGCCTGCGCGCCCTCGGCGAGAAGAGCCTCGACGTCGACCTGCTGATGGTCGTGGCCGCGCTCGGGGCGGCGGCGATCGGGCAGGTCATGGACGGCGCGCTGCTGATCGTCATCTTCACCACCTCCGGCGCGCTGGAGGCCCTGGCCACCGCCCGCACCGCCGACTCCGTGCGCGGACTGCTCGACCTCGCGCCCGCCACGGCGACCCGCCTCGGCGACGGCGACGGCGAGGAGACCGTCGCCGTCGCGGACCTCACCGTCGGCGACATCGTCCTCGTACGGCCCGGAGAACGCGTGGGCGCCGACGGGCGGGTGCTCGACGGGCGCAGCGACGTCGACCAGGCGACCATCACGGGCGAACCGCTGCCGGTGACCAAGGAACAGGGCGACGAGGTCTTCGCCGGGACCCTCAACGGCAGCGGCGCCCTGCGCGTCCGCGTCGAGCGGGACGCGTCCGACACGGTCATCGCCCGGATCGTGCGCATGGTCGAGGAGGCCTCGCAGACCAAGGCACCGACACAGCTGTTCATCGAGAAGGTCGAACAGCGCTACTCGCTGGGCATGGTGGCGGCGACCCTCGCGGTGTTCCTCGTCCCGCTCGCCCTCGGAGACGACCTCACCGGCGCCCTGCTGCGGGCCATGACCTTCATGATCGTCGCCTCGCCGTGCGCGGTGGTGCTGGCCACCATGCCGCCGCTGATGTCGGCCATCGCCAACGCCGGACGGCACGGAGTCCTCGTCAAGTCCGCCGTGGTGATGGAACAGCTGGCACAGGTGGACGCGGTGGCGTTCGACAAGACCGGCACCCTCACCGAGGGCACTCCGCGCGTCACCGACGTACGGCCGCTGACCGGCTCCGGCGTCGACGCGGACACGCTGCTGCGCCTCGCGGCCGCCGCCGAGCGCCCGAGCGAGCATCCGCTGGCGCGGGCCGTCGTGGACGCGGCACGGGAGCGGGGTACGGACCTGCCGGCCGCGGACGGCTTCGCCTCCACTCCGGGTATCGGTGTCACCGCCACCGTGGACGGGCGGTCGGTCGCGGTCGGCCGGCCTTCCCGGCCGCCGGCCGGGGCCACGGCAGCGGAGGCCGCCCGGGCGGCCGTCCTCGCCGCCGAACTGGAGGAGGGCGGCCGGACGGCCGTGCTGGTCATCGTGGACGGCGGCCCGGCGGGCCTGCTCGGCATCGCCGACCGGCTCCGCCCGGACGCGGCGCGCACCGTCGGCGCCCTGACCGCCCGCACCGGCACCGCTCCCGTGCTGCTGACCGGCGACAACCCGCGCGCCGCCGCCCGCCTCGCCGCCGAGGCCGGCATCGAGGACGTCCGGGCCGGGCTGCTGCCCGAGGACAAGGTGCGCGCGGTCCGGGAACTCCAGGCCGCCGGCCGCAAGGTGATGGTGGTCGGCGACGGCGTCAACGACGCACCCGCGCTGGCCGCCGCCCACACCGGCGTCGCCATGGGCCGGGCGGGCTCCGACCTGGCGCTGGAGACCGCCGACGCGGTCGTGGTCCGCGACGAACTCATCACCGTGCCCGCCGTGGTCTCCCTGTCCCGCCGGGCCCGCGCCCTGGTCGTCCAGAACCTCGTCGTCGCCGGTGTCTTCATCGCCGGACTGGTGGTCTGGGACCTGGCCGGCGACCTGCCGCTGCCGCTCGGTGTCGCGGGCCACGAGGGGTCCACCGTCCTCGTCGGCCTCAACGGGCTGCGGCTGCTGCGCGAGGCCGCCTGGCGAAGGGCCCTTGCGGACGCGCCGGAGTGACCTGGACGAACCTCACAGATGGCGGAAGTCCGCCGCGTCCGGGTACGTCACATGCGTGCAGCCCCTGCGCTCGGCGATGTCGTCGACGTACGCCCGGAACAGGGCCGACACCGTCCGGGAGCCGAGCACGTCGTCATACGCGTAGCCGGTGCCGAGCCGCACACTCCCCGCTCGAACCCGTCCGGCGCGATCGCCGCGCCCGCCGGACACCGAGCGCAGATGTCCGGTCCCGGCCGGCCCGACGCGGGCCCGGTCCGGCGGCCGGCCGTGCTCAGCCGGCACAGCACTCGTGCGGAGGCGTGCGGTGCGCGGCGGTCTCCAGCCGGCAGAAGCAGGACGCCTCGACCGGTACGTCCGCCAGCGCGGCGGCGAGCCTCAACTGCCGCGCCACGAGCCGGGCCTCGCCCTCCTTGCCGAGCCGTACGAGGCACTCGTGCAGGCCGTGCAGCGCCCAGACGTTGTTCGGGTGCTGGAGCGGGCGCGGCAGCGTGTCGTCGAGGCCCAGGTCGGCGCGGTAGACGGCCTCGGCCTCCTCGACACGGCCCTGTTCGAGGAGCAGCGCGCCGTACGCGTGCCGGGCCGGCTGCATCCATCCCCACGGCTCGTCGTACGCCAGGCCGTCGCTCAGCTCGACCGACCGGCGCAGGGCCGCGAACGCCGCGTCGTAACGGCCCTTGCGGTACTCCAGTTCCCCGTCGAGCATGGCCGCGGCGATCGCCAGGATGTCCGTACAGGTGTTGTTGAACAGCGTCCGGGTCCCGGGGACCCGGACGGCCGCGGCGCGGAACAGCTCGCGTTCCCTCGCGGCCTCCTCGGTGCGGCCGAGGGCCGAGAGCGCGACCCCGCGCGCGTAGCGCAGCATGGCCGTGGTCACGCAGTACAGCCGCGCGTCGGCGGGCAGCGGCAGGCGCAGGATGTCGTCCCAGCGGCCGAAGCGGACGAGCACGTGCACCCGCATCGCGACGAACCCCTCCAGCCAGTCCGCCATCGGCGGGCTGTCCACGCGCAGCAACTCCTCGGGCACCGCCGCTTCGAGCCGCTCCGCCGTCTCGACGGCGTCCCGGAAGCGGCCGAGGAACATCGCGCCGTAGATCTTGAAGTGCAGGTTGTGACACCGGTACAGGGTGTAGAAGTTCATCGCGCCGGCCCGGGCGTGGAACTTCTCGTCGGCCGCGATCGCCGCCGTGTTGTCGGAGACGACCCGGCGGTAGTCACCGCAGAGCACCTCCAGGTGGGACGGCATGTGCAGGAGGTGTCCCGCGTCCGGCACCAGATCACGCAGCCGGTCGCCCGCGGGCAGCGCGGCCTCGGGGGCGGGGGACATCTCCATCAGGTGGACGTACAGGTGCAGCAGGCCCGGATGCCGTGCGCCCGCCTCCGTGGCGAGCGCCCGCTCCAGCACCGCCCCGGCCTCGGCGGTGCGCGAGCCCGGGGCCGGCTCGCCCGTGCGGATGTCCCACAGCCGCCACGGCGTCAGGCTCATCAGGGCGTCGGCGTACAGGGCGGCCACGTCGGGGTCGTCGGGCGCCAGCCGGTACGCGGCCCGCATGCCGTCGGCGTAGGCGGCGTTCCACACCGGGCCCTCCTCGGCGTCCGGGGACGCGGCGCGCGGGTAGCGGGCTGCCAGCGCGTCGATGAGGGCCCGCTCGACCGGGGCGGCGCCGGCCGCCTTCGCGTGCGCGCGTCGCACGGCGGCGTGCGCACGCTCCACCGTCCGCCCGAGATCCCGCTCGTCGAAGGCGTCCCAGGGCTTGTTGTAGTTGGGGCCGAGCGCGTAGGCCAGGCCCCAGTCGGCCATGGCACAGCCGGGGTCCGCCGCGCCGGCGGCCTCGAAACAGCGCACGGCCTCCTCGTGGTGGAAGGCGTACGTCCAGTTCAGCCCGCGGTCGAACCAGGTCTGCGCCTCGGCGGACGTCGTCGTCACGGTCCGGCCGTGACTGCCGAGGTCGTAGTAGTCCATACGGGCTCCCTCAGGGCCGGCGGTCGCTGCCGCGGACACTGCCCCGTCCGTCCGAGGGAAAACGGGTGGGCGTCCGAACCATCCCGCCGTGCTGTGCGTACGGGGTTGTTGACGACGGGAACGGGTGAAACTACTTTTCCCCGCATGGATGAAGACACGAAGGAAACTTTCCTTCAGTGAGCGTGCGTCAGCTCGACCTGCTGGTGGTCGTCGTCTACCTCGTGGCGATCGCCGTGATCGGACTGCGTCTGGCCGGACGGCAGAAGACGGCCAAGGACTACTTCGTCGGCGAAGGCCACATGCCGTGGTGGACCGTCTCCTTCTCCGTCGTGGCCACCGAGACCAGCGTGCTCACCGTCATCAGCCTGCCGGGCGGCGCCTACAGCGGACAGGGCTTCGGCAACGTCGAACTGGCCCTCGGCTACGTCATCGGACGCGTCGTCGTGGCGACCCTGCTCATCCCGCTGTACAAGCGCGGCGGCTTCGTGAGCGCCTACCAGTACCTGGGCAGCAGATTCGGACTCCGGCTCCAGGGCCTCGCCTCGGTGACGTTCGTCTGCACCCGGCTGCTCGCCGAGGGCGTCCGGCTGTTCGCCTCCGCCATCCCGATCAAGCTGCTGCTCGACGAGTTCGGCGTGCACGCGGGCTACCGCCTCGTCATCATCGTGCTCACGGCGATCACCGTCGTCTACACCTACCTCGGCGGCATCCGGGCGGTCATCTGGACGGACGCCATCCAGATGGGCCTGTACCTGGGCGGCGCCCTCCTCGCCATCGGCGTGCTCGCCGCCCACGTCGGCGGCGACGGCGTCCGGCGCGCCCTGGACGCGGGCCGGTTCCGGCTCTTCGACACCGACTTCGGCCTGGCGCACATCCTCACCAGCCCGTTCGCCCTGCCCACCGCGATCATCGGCGGCGCCATCTTCGCCATGGCCAGCCACGGCTCCGACCAGCTCATCGTCCAGCGCGTCCTGGCCACCCGCTCACTGCGCGACGGCCAGAAAGCCATGATCGCGTCCGGTGTCTTCGTCACCCTCCAGTTCGCCGCCTTCTCCCTCGTCGGCGCGCTGCTGTGGTCCTACAACCAGGGCAGGACGTTCCGGGAACTGGGCCTCGGCAGTTCCGACAACCTCTACCCGGACTTCGTCCTGCACGGACTGCCCGTGGTGGTCTCCGGCCTGCTCGTGGCCGGCATCCTCGGCGCGGCGATGGGCTCGCTGTCCTCCGCGCTCAACTCCATGTCGAACTCGACCGTCGCCGACCTCATCCACAGCTTCTTCCGGAGCGTGCCCACCGAGGAGTTCCTGCTGCGGCTCGCCCGGCTGACGACCCTGGTGTGGGCGGCGCTGATGGCCCTGTTCGCCTGCGCGTTCAGCACCAGCACCGGCAACGTCTACCTCACCGGCCTGACCATCGCCGGATACACCTACGGCGCGCTCCTCGGCGCGTTCCTCCTCGGGCGGCTGGTCCGCCGGGCGCGCGAGACCGACGCCGTCGTGGCGTTCCTGGTGACGGTGGGCGTCATGACGTACCTCGTGCGCGGCGTCAAGATCGACGTCAGCGCGGGCGGCACCACCGTCCCCACCGCGATCGCCGCCCAGTGGCTCGTCCCCCTAGGGGTGGCCGTCACCCTGGCCGTGGGCGGCCTGACCAGCCTCTTCCACCGGGCACCCGAGAGTGTCCCGGCCCCGCTGGACGAGGGCGGCACCGACCGTACGGCGGCCGCCGTCGCCCCGGAGTGACCGGGCACGCGCCCGGCGGCGCGACGCAGCACGGGAGGAACCATGCACCAGCCACAGCCGGCGGCGACCGGCAAGGAGGCGCCGTGCGCGTGATCGGCCTGATGTCGGGCACCTCGTTCGACGCCATCGAGGCCGCCGCGGCGGACCTCGCGCTGGATGACGACACGCTCCTCCTGCGGCCCCTCGGACACCTCCGCGTCCCCTACCCGGACGAACTCCGGGACCTCATCGCCGCCACCCTGCCCCCCGCCGGCACCACCACGCGCACCGTCTGCGTCCTGGACACCGGCATCGGCCAGGCCTTCGCCGGCGCGGCCACGCGTGCCCTGCGCGAGCTGTGCGCCGGCAGCGCCGGCCTCGTGGTCTCGCACGGCCAGACCCTGCACCACTGGGTGGAGGACGGCACGGTCCGCGGCACCCTCCAACTGGGCCAGCCCGCCTGGATCGCCGAGGCGACCGGACTCCCCGTCGTCTCCGACCTGCGCGGCCGGGACGTCGCCGCCGGCGGCCAGGGCGCGCCCCTCGTGGCCCTGACCGACACCCTGCTGCTGTCCGGCCTGCCCGGCACCCCCGCCGCGCTCAACCTCGGCGGCATCGCCAACATCACCGTCCTCGCACCCGGCGCCGAGCCCCTGGCCTTCGACACCGGCCCCGCCAACGCCCTGCTGGACGCGGCCGTCCACCACTTCACCGACGGCGCCGCCGCCTACGACGAGGACGGCCGCCGGGCCGCCGCCGGCCGGGTCAGCCCCGCACTGCTGCGCGTCCTGCTGGACGACCCCTACTACCGCAGGCCCGCCCCGAAGAGCACCGGCAAGGAACACTTCCACCTGCCCTATCTGCGGCGCGCGCTCGACACCGTGCCCGTGCCGTCCGCGGCCGACGTCCTGGCCACCCTGACCCGGCTGACCGCCGTCACCGTGGCGGACGCCTGCCGCGCCCACGGCGTCACCCAGCTCGTCGTCTCCGGCGGCGGCACCCGCAACCCGGTGCTGATGCGCCTGCTCGCCGAGGAACTCCCGGGCGTGCCGCTGCGCCCCAGCGACGACCTCGGCCTGCCGTCGGCCGCCAAGGAGGCGCTGGCCTTCGCCGTCCTGGGCTTCCTGACCGTCCACGGCCTGCCCGGAGCCCTGCCCTCGGGCACCGGCGCCCGCCGTGCCACGGTGCTCGGCAGCATCACTCCCGGCCGGTCACCGCTGCGCCTGCCCGAGCCGGCCGCACGGTCGCCGCGCCTGCTGCGGATCACCCGCTGACCCGGCCGCCGGCGGCACGCTGGGAGCCCCGCCCGCCCGGGGATCGTGCCACCCGGGCGGGCGAGGACGAGGCGGCCCGCGCCGGGACGGCTCCGGCGCGGAGGAGGAGGGATCAGGCCGACGGGGCGTGCCGTACGGCCGTGCCGTGCGCCGGGGCGGCGGCGCGCGCGGTGCCGGTTCTCCGGCCCCGGGCGCCGGCCTCGTCCGGGTCGGTGCGAGCGCGGTCGACGTGGACGGAAGCCGTCGCGGGCGGGCGGCCGACGCGTGCCTCGGCCGCCGCGGCGCGCTGCCCGGTGCCGAGCTGGCCCGCCAGTCCCAGGGTCAGCACGGCGATCCCCGCGGCGACCGCGGACCTCCGCAGGCGTGGCCGGTCCGGTCCGGGCCGGTAGGCGGGTGCGGTCCGGCCGGTGCGGTGCGTCACGGGGCCTCCTCGGTGCGATCGGCGGGTGTGCGGGACGGAACGGGGACGCGAAGCGGACGGGGCCGGGCGCCGGCGGGCCGAGGAGGGGTCACGTTCCGGCGCAGTGCGGGGCCGGTGTGCCCGCGGTGCCGTTCGCGGTGAAACCGAACGTGGCCCTGGCGCCGGGGGAGAGGGCGCCGTTGAAGGCGGTGCTGCGGACGGTCGCCCGGCCCTGAGCCGTGGTCAGATCGCCGTTCCACAGACTGGTGACGGTGGACCCGGCCAGGTCCCAGTCGACCGACCAGCCCGTCAGCGCGCCGGAACCGGTGTTCTCCACGGTGACCTCGGCCTGGTAGCCGCCCTGCCAGGAGGAGGCGGTACGGAAGGTCGCCGTGCACGCGCCCGCCGTCGGGACCGGAGTGGGCGTCGGAGTCGGAGTGGGCGTCGGGGCCGGTTGGGGTGTGTCGTCGTAGGTCAGCCCGTACCCGTACGGGAACAGCGGGCTCTTGCCGTCGCCGTCGTTGACGGGCTCCTGCGAGGCGGAGCGCATCCAGCTCATCGGCAGCCTGCCGGTGGGCGCGTGGTCGCCGAACAGGACGTCGGAGACGCCGGCGCCCTCCGTGCCGGGCAGCCAGGCCGCCAACAGCGCTTTCCACTCCGGCAGTTGGGCGGCGATGTCGAGCGGCCGGCCGGAGACCAGCACGACCACGACCGGTACTCCGCTCGCCTTGAGCCGGGCGAGGGTCTGCAGGTCCTCCTGGTCCAGTCCCATGCCGCCCGGCCGGTCGCCGCGGCCCTCGGCGTACGGCGTCTCGCCGACGACGGCGACGGCGGCGGTGTAGCTCGAGTCGATGCCGTTGCCGTAGCGGTCGTAGGTGACCCGGGAGGTGTCGGTGACGGCGGCGCGGATGCCCTGGAGCACGGTGGTGCCGTCGGTGACGGGACCGCTGCGGCCCTGCCAGCCCACGGTCCAGCCGCCGCTCTGGTTGCCGATGTCGTCGGCGGACTTGCCGGCGACGAACAGCTTGGCCGACTTCGCCAGCGGCAGCACCCCGCCGTCGTTCTTCAGCAGCACCTGGGACTCGCGCACCGCCTGCCGGGCCAGCGCCCGGTGTGCCGCCGAGCCGACCGTGCCGGTGTACGACCGGTCGGTGAGCGGGTGTTCGAACAGGCCCAGCTGGAACTTCTTGGTGAGGACGCGGCGGTTGGCGTCGTCGATCCGGGCCTGCGGGATGCGCCCGGCGGTCACCTCGCCGCGCAGCAGGCCGAGGAACTTCTTGTAGTCGTGCGGGACCATCACCATGTCGACGCCCGCGTTGACGGCCGTGGAGATCTCGGCGCCGGTGAAACCGCTCTGCCCGTCGAGCTGGTCCACCGCGGCCCAGTCGGACACGACGAAACCGGTGAAGCCCAGTTCGCCCTTGAGCACGTCGGTGACGAGGTGGGTGTTGGCGTGCGACCGGACCCCGTTCCAGCTGCTGTACGACAGCATCACCGAGCCGACCCCGCGGCGCACCGCCTCTTTGAACGGCGGCAGGTGGATCGCCCGCAACTCGGCCTCGGACAGCCGGGTGTCGCCCTGGTCCGTGCCGCCGGCGGTGCCGCCGTCGCCGAGGTAGTGCTTGGCGGTGGCCAGCACCGACGCCGGGCCCGAGCCGAGCGTGTCACCCTGCAGGCCGGTGATGAACGTCGTCATGGCGGACGGCAGTTCGGGAGTCTCGCCGTACGACTCGTAGGTGCGGCCCCACCGGTCGTCGCGGGCGACGCACAGGCAGGGGGCGAAGTCCCAGTCGATGCCGGTGCCCGAGATCTCCTCGGCGACGGCGCGTCCCACCCGCTGGACCAGGGCGGGGTCGCGGGTGGCGCCGAGTCCGATGTTGTGCGGGTAGAGCGTGGCCCCGCGCACCGCGTTGTGGCCGTGCACGGCGTCGATGCCGTAGATCATGGGGATACCGAGCGGTGTGGTCAGCGCGGTGCGTTGCAGCGAGTCGTAGGTGTCCGCCCAGGTCTGGGCGTTGTTGGGGACGACCGTGGAGTCGCCGCCGGACAGCACGGACCCGATGCGGTAGGCGGCGAGGTCGGACTGCGGGACGAGGGCGTCCTTCTCGATCTGGGTCATCTGGCCGAGCTTGTCGTCCAGCGTCATCCGGGACAGCAGGTCGTTCACCCGGTCGGTGACGGGCAGCGAGGCGTCCTGGTAGGGGAGAGCCGCGGCCGGCGCGGCGGCGGCCCGCTCCGGAACGGCCGCGGCCGGCCCGGAGAGGACCAGGCCCGCCACGCACAGGGCCGCGGCCGCCGTCACCCGGCGGCGGGCGGACGGGAAGCGCCTGGCGGCGCCATGGTGGTGCGGTGACAGTCGCATGCGGGTCCTCTCCGGGGAGACGGGAGGAGCGTGCGGGAAGGGTCCCGCACAAGGTGGGAGCGCTCCCATCAACGGCTCGGTGGGGACTGTAGAGACAGGGCCGCGGCCTGACAAGGTGATCTGTCGAAGGAATTTCGAACCAGCAGGTCATCCGGGCGGGGACGGGTGCGGCCGCGCGGGGGAGCGCTCCCGGATGCCCGCCCGGCGCCGGGTCAGCCGCCGTCGCGTACGGCGGCCAGGCCGTTGAACACGCCGACGTAGGCGGTGCCGTCCGGACCCAGGGTGATCGGCGCCCAGTTGTTGTCGTACGCGACTCCGGTGCCGACGAGTTGCTTCCAACGAGTCCGTCCCGTACGGAAGTCGACGGCGGTCAGGTACCAGGCGTCGACACCGAGGGCGTCGGGGTCCTTGGTGTACAGGTAGATCAGCCCGTTGCCGGTGGACAGTTTCGGTACCACGGACGGCGACCGCTCGGCGCTCTCCCACACGGTGTCGCAGCCGCTGCCGTCCGGGCGGACGTCGATCCGGGCGACCCCGCCGGCGACGCTCCGCCCGAACGTGAGCGACGAGATGTTCTCGTAGCCGTAGTTGTTCTCGACCACCAGGCTGTCGCCCCAGCTGATCAGGGAGTTGTCGGTCGTGGAGGCACCGGAGGCGAAGACGGGGACCTCGCACACCAGGCGCCGGTCGGCGGGGACGTCCGCGCCGCGCCGGTAGACCAGGACGTGCATGCGGTCGTCGGCGTTGTCGGTGATCGCCACGTACCGGCCGCCGTCGCCGAAGACGTCCGGTGTGGTGCCCGAACCCTGGTTCACCGAGCCGGGCTTGGTGCCGGTGCCCCGGTCGTAGGTCTGCCGCCACACCACGGCGGGGATACCGTCCGCCGTCGCGGTGAACTCGTACAGCGCGTGGTCGGAGACGATGGACACGCCGTCGGCGGCGACGGAGAAGGAGTTCTGGATCTCCTCGCCGGCCAGTCGGACGGAGCGGATGGTGCCGGTGGCGGGATCGACGGTGCCGACCCGGCCCTGCCGGGTGACCCACCAGATCCGGCCCTGCCAGTCCGGCATGACGGAGGTGACCGGGTCGCAGCTTCCGTCGGGGTGGGGATCGGCCCAGGTGGCGCAGTCGTGGGGCACCTGCCGGCCCGGGTCCCAGTCGTCGGTGACGGTGAACTCCCACGCGCCGTCGGGTCGTTGCCGGTGGGCGAGGCGGACGATGTGCTGCCGGGAGTCCGCGAGGACCAGCCGGTCCTCGTCGTCCAGGTACGCATAGGCACCGCCCGAGGTGTCCTTGAAGATCCGGGAGAAGTCGAGCCGGGTGATCGCCTCGACCGTGGACGGGCGTTGGGGCAGCTCGTACTCGGCCAGGGTGGCGAGGGTGCGCGGGTCGAGCAGCTTGACCAGGAACCCGGTGAACGTCCCGCACACGGTGACGATGCGCCCCGCCCGGTCGAAGGTGACGGTGGCGCACTCTCCGCCCAGCGGTGCCATCTGCTCGCTGCTCACCTCCGGATGGTCGCCGAGCGGACCGGACCACGAGGAGGTGGCGCTGCCCCAGCCGTCGGCGTGCATCCCGGACCGGCCGTCGGGCGCGAGGTAGGGGTGCCGGGGCGGCTGCGGGCCGGGCAGCGGCTGCGCGGCGGCCGGGGCACCGGAGTAGGCGTCGACCAGGCGGTGGCCCGGCGCCTTCGGGATCGGGCCGGCCGGCGCGGGAGACGGCGCGGCGACGGCGGTGCCCGCGGTCAGGGCCAGGGCGAAGGCCAGGGCCCGGCTGAGCGTCCTTCTGGACATACGGCTCCTTCGGGTGTGTGCGTCCGAACGCGTGCGTCGGGTGATCGCGCCGCCGTGACCATAGGAGCGGGCCATGGAGAGGTCCAAGGAAACGTGAGGATTGTTCATGACCTCGCAACACGGGTACGGACGGGCAGCGGCGGGCAACCCTCCGCCGGGCCCGTGTGTCTCACTCCCGACGGCGTGACACTCGACCGAGGGGGACTTCATGCGACGAGCAGCGGCGGCGATGGCGGCGCTCGTGCTGGCGGCGAGCGGACTGGGGCTGGCGACGGCCGCCGCCGGCACCGCCACGGCGGCCACCGGCCGCGCGACGGCCTGCCCGACCGGCTGGGGCAGCGGCGACAAGGGCGGTGCCACGGCGGGAGCCGTGCCGCTGGAGAACATCCGAGCCGGCCGGCACGACTGCTACGACCGTCTGGTCTTCGACGTGCCCGGCGGCGGCACCCTCGGCTACTCCGTGCGTTACGTCGACCGGCTCTCGCAGACGGCCACCGGCGACTACATCCCGGTGGGCGGCGGCGCCGTGCTCGACGTCCGGGTGGGGGCGCCCGCCTACGACCCGGCGAGCGGCGCGCCCGCGTACCCCGGCCGGGCCGGCCGGCCCCTCCCGGGCGTGGACGTCAGCGGTTACAGCACCTTCAGGGACACCCGGTTCGCCGGCAGCTTCGAGGGCGAGACGCAGATCGGTCTCGGCGTCCGCGCCCGCCTGCCGTTCCGCGTGGTCCAGCTGCCCGACCAGCTCGTGGTCGACGTGGCGCACTCCTGGTAGGACGGCCGCCGCGCGGGCGGACGACTGGACCCCGCGCGGCCCGCCCCCCGGGACGGGCGGGCCGACGCCTCGCGGCGCTGGCGCGGGGTAGCCGGAACCTATCCTTCCGGCGGCCGGAAGGGAAGTCCTCCGGCCGCCTCCGGCCGTCTGCCGGCGCCTTCCGGTCACCGGGCGGGGCGTCGGCCGGTGCCGCCACTCTCATTCCGGGTATATGCCTCCCGATGTCGGCAAAGCGGCATCTGCGGTCGGCGTCGGCCCGGGAGACACGATGAGCCAGCAGCCAGTCCTTCTGCCCTACTCCGACCCGGCCTTCCTGGCGGACCCCTTCCCGCTCTACCGGCGGCTGCGCGAGGAGGGCCCGGTCCGGCGCGCCGTGATCGCCGGCGGCCTGGAAGCCTGGCTGGTCACACGCTACGCGGACGCGCTCGCCGCGCTGTCCGACCCCCGGCTAGCAGCGATGTCCGCGACGCCTCGGACCCCCGCATCACCGCACAGCTGCCCCGCTTCGAGCGCGAGTCGATGATGAGCACCATGCTGCGCTCCGACCCGCCCGACCACACCCGGCTGCGCCGCCTGGTGGCGAAGGCGTTCACCGCGCGCCGGGTCGCCGCGCTGCGGCCCCGCGTCCAGGAGATCGCCGACCGGCTGCTCGACGCGGTGGCACCGGCCGGCCGCGCCGACCTCGTGGCGGACTTCGCGCTGCCGCTCCCGGTCACCGTCATCGGCGAACTGCTCGGCGTGCCGGTGGACGACCGCCGGGACTTCCAGCGGTGGACCGACGCCATGCTCGTACGCGGCGAGACCCTGCCCGACCCGGCCGTCGTCGACGAGGCGTGGCAGCGGATGCACGCCTATCTGACGAAGCATCTGCGGACCAAGCGCGCCCGCCCCGGCGACGACCTCCTCAGCGCCCTGATCAGCGCCCACGACGAGGAGCGGCGGCTGAGCCACGACGAGCTGATCGCCATGACGTTCCTGCTGCTGGTGGCCGGGTACGTCACGACGGTCAACCTGATCGGCGGCGGCATCGCCGCGCTGCTCACCCACCCCGCGCAGCTGTCCCTGCTGCGGGAGCGCCCCGAGCTGCTGCCGGACGCCGTCGAGGAGTTCCTGCGCCACGACGGACCGGTCAACCCGGGCATCGCCCGGTTCGCGCGCGAGGACGTCCGGATCGCGGGCGTGACCATTCCGCGCGGCGCCACCGTGGTGATCGCGTCCGCGATCGCCGACCGCGACCCGGCCCGGTTCGCCGACCCCGACCGGCTGGACATCACCCGTGGCGACAGCGGCCACCTCGCCTTCGGGCACGGCATCCACTACTGCCTGGGCGCGCCGCTCGCCCGGCTGGAGGGCCGGATCGCCGTCGCGGCGGTGCTGCGCCGCCTTCCCGGCCTGGCCCTGGCGGTGCCGCCGGCCGAGCTGACCTGGCGGCCGGGCGGCCTGCGCGGCCCGGCGCGGCTCCCCGTCACGTTCACCGCCGGCGGCCGGCCGGCCTGACCGCGGGCGCCTGGCCGCGGGCGGTTCTGACCGCGGTGGCGCGCCTTCGCCGCCGGCGGGTGGCGGGCCGGGGCGGGCCGGCCTTCGCATGCCGACGCACGGGATGCCGGGACCTCTATGGTGCGGTTTCGTGGCGGGACGATGCGGTTTCGCCGGCGGGTGTCCTCACAAGACCGGTGACATTGCCGGTCCGGTCGTGCCGCGCGGAGCCGACAGTGGCACTGCTCACCCCACTGGCGGAGCCCGCCGGCCGGCGCGCTCGTGCGTGCCCTTCGGCCCGGCGGACGGCTCGCCACGACAGAGAGGACGACTCGTCGTGCAGCACCCGCGCACCAGCACCACCGCACCGGCCACCCGCCCGCGCCCCACCCGTCGTACCGGACGGCTCGCGGCCCTCGCCACGGCGGTCACCGCCGCCGTCGGCCTGACCATGCTCGGCGGGCCGGCGGCCCATGGCGCGGACAACCCCTACGAGCGCGGACCGGCGCCCACCGAATCCAGCATCGAGGCGCTCCGCGGCCCGTACTCCGTCGCGGAGACCAGCGTCTCCCGGCTCGCCGTCAGCGGCTTCGGCGGAGGCACCATCTACTACCCGACCAGCACCGCCGACGGCACCTTCGGCGCCGTGGCCGTCTCGCCCGGCTACACCGGCACCCAGTCCTCCATCGCCTGGCTCGGCCCCCGGCTGGCGTCCCAGGGCTTCGTGGTCTTCACCATCGACACGCTGACCACGCTGGACCAGCCCGACTCCCGGGGCAACCAGCTGCTCGCCGCGCTCGACTACCTCACCCGGAGCAGCTCCGTCCGCAACCGCATCGACTCCAGCCGTCTCGGCGTCATGGGCCACTCGATGGGCGGCGGCGGCAGCCTGGAGGCCGCCAAGTCCCGTCCCTCGCTCCAGGCGGCGATCCCGCTGACCCCGTGGAACCTGGACAAGACGTGGTCCGAGATCAAGACCCCCACCCTGATCTTCGGCGCCGACGGTGACACGATCGCCCCCGTCCTCAGCCACGCCGAGCCCTTCTACAACACGCTCCCGACGGCCCTCGACCGGGCGTACCTGGAGCTGAACGGCGCCACCCACTTCACGCCCAACACCTCGAACACGACGATCGCGAAGTACAGCATCTCCTGGCTGAAGCGGTTCATCGACGACGACACCCGCTACGAGCAGTTCCTCTGCCCGCTGCCGCGGCCGAGCCTGACCATCGAGGAGTACCGGGGCAACTGCCCGCACACCTCCTGACCGACCGCCCGGAAGCCGGCGGCGACCGCCCCTCGCGGCGGTCGCCGCCGGAGCCGTGCCGTGCCGGCTCCCGGCACCCCGTACTCGTGCCGGTGGGACGGACCATGCCCCGTTCCGGGCACACCGCCGCGAGCCTCCTCGCGGCCCGGCGACAGCATGCGCTGATCGCGGCGCTCGCTATGAGGCGGGGCCGGCCCACAGGTCGGTGCTGTGAGCCTCGACGAGAGCGCTGATGCGGGTCAGTACCTCACTGACCGGCTGCGGTTCGAGCCGGCGTCCGTCGCGCAGGCGCAGCGCGACGGACTCGTCGGCGGCTTCCTCGGCGCCGATGACGGCTTGGTAGGGAACCAGGCGGGCCTCTCGGATACGGGCGCCCAGGCTGCCGCGGTCCGGTCCCGCGATCTCGGCACGCAGTCCGAGACGGGTGCAGCGTCGGGCGAGGGCCGCGGCGTTCGGCAGTTCGGCGCCGGAGACCGGGAGGATCACCAGCTGAGTGGGGGCGAGCCAGGCGGGGAAGGCGCCGCCGTGCCGTTCGACGAGATGGGCGACGGCCCGTTCCACACTGCCGATGATGCTGCGGTGGATCATGACCGGGCGGTGCCTGGCGCCGTCCGCGCCGATGTAGTGCAGCTCGAACCGCTCGGGCTGGTGGAAGTCGACCTGGACGGTGGAGAGAGTGGACTCCCGGCCGGCGCCGTCGGTGACCTGAACGTCGATCTTGGGGCCGTAGAAGGCGGCCTCTCCCTCGGCCGCCTCGTAGGGCAGGCCGGAGCGGTCGAGGACGTCGGTCAGCAGGGCGGTGGACCGGCGCCACTTCTCGGGTGCGGCGACGTACTTGCCACCGGGGCCCGGGAGGGAGAGCCGGTAGCGGGCCGGGGTGATGCCGAGCGCCTCGTACGCCCGGCGGATCAGCTCCAGCGCCGCCCGCGCCTCCTCGGCGACCTGCTCCAGGGTGCAGAAGATGTGCGCGTCGTTGAGCTGGATGGCCCGCACCCGGGTCAACCCGCCGAGCACGCCCGAGAGTTCGGAGCGGTACATGCCCCCCAGCTCGGCCATGCGCAGGGGCAGTTCGCGGTAACTGCGGGAGCGGGAGCGGTAGATCACCGCGTGGTGAGGGCACAGGCTCGGCCGCAGGACGACCTGCTCACCACCGAGGTCCATCGGGGGAAACATGTCGTCGCTGTAGTGCGCCCAGTGCCCGGAGATCTCGTACAACTCCCGTTTGCCGAGGACCGGTGAGTACACGTGGCGGTACCCGGCCCGCCGCTCGGCGGCACGGATGTACTCCTCCAGGGTGTGCCGTACGGTCGCACCGTCGGGCAGCCAGTACGGCAGGCCGGCGCCGATGAGCGGGTCGGTGTCGAACAGGCCCAGTTCACGTCCGAGCTTGCGGTGGTCATGCATGGCGGTCTCCTCGCGGACATCGGGCGAGTGACCGCAAGGCGAAGCCCCGGGGCACTCGCCCCGGGGCTTCGGACAAAGACATCTGTCAGCGCGCCGGGACACTCTCCGGCGTCGTCGTCATGGCAGCGCGCTTCATGCCGGAGACGCTAGCAGGCCGTAGCGGCGTCCGCACGGTCATTCCTCGTCAGGAGCGCCCAAGCGCGCCGAGGTCACAACGCGTCGGGCAGGCGGGGCAGTTGGAAGGAAGACAAGCCGAGCATGCGGGTGTGGTGCCGCACACACGGCGGGAGGCGGGCCCGGAGCCGGGCGGAGTGGGGCGGCCGTGGTGCCGTCCGGCGGCGCGGCCCGCGCCGCCCGCGCGAGGCTCCGGTCAGTCCGGCCGCGCGGCCGGCCGCAAGGGTCCGGCCGGCCGGCGTGCGTCGTACCCACCTCGGTGTCCAGGCCCACGAGCGCGTGGATTCAGCCGGTGGAGGACACCAGCCCGACCCGGTAGGCGAGGACGACGGCCTGGACCAGGTCGCGCAGGCCGAGTTCGGCCAGGAACCTCGACACGTAGGTCTTGACCGTCTCCGGGGTGATGAAGAGCTTCGCGGCGATCTCCGCGTTCGACAGCCCCTCGGCGATCTGCCGGAGCACCTCCAGCTCGCACGGGGTCAGTGCCCGTACCACGTCCTCCCTGGCCGGCCGGGACGTATCGGCCGGGCGCAGGTGTTCGGCGAAGCGGCCGATGAGGTGGCGGGTGACGGCGGGGGCCAGCAGGGCCTCGCCCCTGGCGACCGTCCGAATGCCGTTGACCAGCTCCGCCGGGGGCGCGTCCTCGAGGAGGAAGCCGCTGGCCCCGGCACGCAGCGCGTCGTAGACATACGCGTCGACGTTGAAGATGGTGACGACCAGCACCTTCGGCGGTGCCTCGGCGTCGGGACCGGCCAGTTGCCGGGTCGCCTCGATGCCGCCCAGCAGGGGCATCCGGATGTCCATACCACCACGTCGGGACGCAGGCGCCCGGCGGCCCGGACCGGGACCCGTGGCGGTCAGGCCCGAGACCACGCCGACGCCGATCAGACCCGTCAGCATCCGGCCGAGCGGAGAACGGACGATCCGGCCGAGACGACCGCCGCGAGCGCCGGGACCGTCGGGGCCCGTGTCCGGGCCGGGGCCTCCGGCGTCGTGCCGTGCGGTGGACGTTGTACTCATCGTGGCCTCCCCTGCCGCGGTCGCACAGGCTGCGACCTGACAACCACGCTAGGAATCCGGCGCCGTCCGCGAGTCACCCGCACATGGACAACTCCGGTAGCTCTCGCGGGGGATGCGCCCGGGAGGAGGATCAGGCAGCCGTACGAGAAGGAGTTGACGTGGGTCCGGAACAGCGGGGCCGGGGCCCGCCGGTCGGCGCTGCTCGTCACCTCGCCGTGGCTCCGGGAGAACAGGGCCGGCCCGAGGGGCGCGGACGTACGGCTTCCGCCCGTCCTTACGCGTCAGTAAGGTTTTGGGAATGAGCGGACAGACGACTCCGGGGACCGGCGCGGAGCGGTACCGGCCCGGCCCGGTCGCGGCGCTGGGGGAGCGGCTGCGCGAGGGCGGCGCGTGCGTCCTGACCGGTGAGCCCGGCGGCGGCCGCTCGACCGTCCTCGCCCGGGTGGCCCGCGCGTTCGACGCCGGTCCCGCCGTCGTCGTGCCCGCCCTTCCCGAGCGCTGCCGACAGCCACTGGCCGGGCTCCGGGCGCTGTGCCGGGCGGCCGGAGTGCCCGCCGCCGACGCCGCCGGCCCGGTCGGAGACCTGATCGGCGCGCTGCGGAGGACCGCCGCGCCCGGGACCGTCCTGCTCTGTGCCGACGACGCCGATCTGTGGGACGCCGCCTCCCGGACCGCCCTCGGCCGGCTGGCCGCGCGTCTCTCCCCGGGCGACGGAGTCTCCCTGGTGCTCACCGTGGCCGGACACCGGCCGGTGGACCCGGAGTTCGCCGGACTGCCGCTGCTCCGCCTCGCCCCGCTGTCGACGGCGGACGCCGCCGCCCTGCTGGACGACGCCGCGCCGGGCGCCCTCGACCCCCGGGTACGCGACGAGATCACGGCCGCCGCCGAAGGCAACCCCGGCCTGCTGCTCGGCGTGGTGCACCGCCTGACTGCGGCCCAGCTCGGCGGCCTCGCGCCCCTGCCGTGTCCCCTGGTCGACGCCGAGGCCCTCACCGCACTGACGGCCTCCCACCTGACCGGCCTGCCCCCGGCCGAACGGGACCTGCTGCTCGTGACCGCCGCTGCCCTGCACGCCTCGGAGGAGCCGACCGTGGAGGCCCAGGTCGTGGCGCGCGCGACGAGGTCGCTCGCTGACGACGGAACACCTTCGCGTCCGCTGCCGGAGCGGCGTGCTGACGATGGTGCCTTGCCGGACAGCGGTTCTGACGCGGTGCCGGGTTCGCGTGCCGGGGGCGGGGTCGTGCCGGGCCGTGGCTTCGGTTCGCCGGGGGAGGCGGATGGCGAGGGCTGGGCCGTGCCGGTCCGTGGTTCTGACGCGGTGCCGGGTCCGGATGCCGGGGGCGGGGTCGTGTCGGGCTTCGGGTCCGAGGCGGTGCGGAGTTCGCGTGTCGTGCGTGGGGCCGGGTCGGGCCGGGGACCCGACTCCCTGCCGAGTGCGCGCGCCGACGGAGGGCCTGTGCCGGGCGGCGGCCGCGATCCGCTCCCGGAGCCGTACGCCGACGGCGGCTCCACGCCACGCCACGGCACTGTTTCGCACGGCACCGGCGTCGACCGGCCCCCGGGGGGCGGTGGTGCGCTGCCGGAGGCGCTGTTCGCCGCCGGGGGCCGGCTGGGCTTCCGCAGTACGGTGCTGTGCCGCGCGGTGTACGCAGGCGCGGCGCCCGAGCGGCGCCGTGCCGCCCACGAGGCGCTGGCCCGGGCGCTGCCCGACGCGCACGGCCTCCCGGCGCTGTTGCACCGCGCCTGGGCCGCCACCGCTCCCGCCCCCGCGCTCGCCGCCGCCCTCGCGTCCGCCGCGGCGGACCCGGCGTCGGCGGCCCCGCCCGCCCTGCGCTGCACGGCCCACACCCGCGCCGCCGAACTCGCCCCCGACGGCGCCGACCGCGTCCGCTGGTACACGGCCGCCGCCGAACAGGCGCTGCTGGCCGGCCAGTCGGCCCGGGCGTTGCGCCTGCTCGACACGGCCCGCTGCCGACCGGCCCCCGCGCCGGAACGCGCGCGTGCCGAGCTGCTGCGCGGCACCGCGCTGCGCTGGGACGGCCCGGTCGACGACGCCCGCGAAACCCTGCTGCTCGCCGCGGCCCTGGCCGCTCCGTACGACCCGGAGCGGTCCGCCGAGGCCGCTCTGGCCGCCGCGGACGCCGCCTGGTCGGCGGGCGACGTCACCGCGTGCCTGCGCGCCCTGGCACAGGGAGGCTGGTGGACCGGGACCCACCGCACGGAGACTTCCGACGCCGGTCTCCTGGGCCAGTCACCGTCCGGCGATCCGCCCATGCCCACTGGCCTGCCTCTGTCCGGGCGGGATCTCGGTGCGGTGGAGGAGGATGCCGGCGCGGGTCTCTTCGGGCGGGCACCGTCCGCGAGCCCGCCTGTGCCCGCCGGTCTGCCTCTGCCCGGGCGGGATCTCGGTGCGGTGGACGAGGCTTCCGGTGCCGGTCCCTCCGGCCAGTCACCGTCCGGTGGTCCGCCCATGCCCGCCGGCCGGCCCTTGGCCGGCCTGGATCTCGGTGCGCGGGAAGCCTCCGGTGCCGGTCGTGTGGGGCAGCCGCCCTCCGGGACCTCGTCCCCGCTCACCGGAGCGCTCACGGCCGAGCGGGATGCCGGTGCCGCGGAGGCCGTTGGCGCCGGGCTCGTGGGCCAGTCACCGCCCGTGTCGGCCGGACCCCTCACGGCCGCGCGGGATCCCGGTGCCGCGGCGGCCCTGCGCGATCACCGCGCGGGGATGCGTGCCGTGCTGCAAGGGCGGTTCGACCGGGCCGTGGCTCCGTTGCGGCGGGTCGTGGAGCGCGCGTGGACGGCGGACGGCCCGGAGGAACTGCTGCGGGCGGCCTCCGCGGCCCTGCTGCTCGGGGACACCGCCGCCGCCCGGCGGGCCGGTGCCCGGGCGCTCGCGGTGGCCCGTACGCACGGCGCCGCCCTGCACGAGGCGCGGGCCCTGGAGTACCTGGCCTACGGCGAACTCCGCGCCGGACGGCACGCGCTGGCCCGGGCACACGCCGAGGAGGGAGTGCGCAGCGCCGCCCGCAGCGGGCAGCGCAACACCGCCGCCCACCACCACGCCGTACTGGCCCTGGCCGCGTCGATCGCCGGCGAGGCGCACACCGTGGCCGAGCACGCGACGGCGGCGATGACCATCGCGCGCCGGCACGGCCTGGCCCAGGCCGCCGCGCTGGCCCAGTGGGCGCTGGCCCGCGCCGACCTGGGCCACGGCCGGCCCCGCGAGGCCGCCGAACGGCTGGCGCCCCTCGTCCGGCCCGGTTCGGAACGCGGCCACTTCGCCGTCTGGATGCTCGCCGTACCGTGCTACGTGGAGGCATGCGCGCTCGCCCGGCAGCCGGAGGGCGCCGGGGACGCGGTCGAGGACTTCGCGCTCTGGGTGGCCTGCGAGGCCGATGCCCAGGCCCCCGCCCAACTACTGCGCTGCCGCGCCCTGCTGGCCCCGCCCGAGGCCGCCGACGCGCTGTACCGGCAGGCGCTGCGACGCCACGACGAGGCCGCCGGCGACTTCGAACGGGCCCGCACCGAGTTGCTCTACGGCAAGTGGCTGCGCAGACGCCGCCGGCTGCGCGAGGCACGGACCCATCTGCGGGCCGCGCTGCTCGGCTTCGAGCGCTGCGGTGCCGGACCGTGGGCCCAGCAGGCGGCGGCGGAACTCCGGGCGAACGGCGTGATCGGGGCGGCCGGTGCGCTCGGCGCGGACGGGCCGGGAGGGGCCGTGTCCGAGGGCGCCGTGCCGCCGGACGGGCTGGCGCGGCTGACTCCGCAGCAGTTGCGCATCGCCCGGCGCGTCGCCCAGGGGCTCACCAACCGCGAGGTGGCCCTGAGCCTGTCGGTCAGCACCCGCACCGTCGACTACCACCTGCGCAAGGTCTTCGCCGCCCTCGGCGTCCGCTCCCGGGTGGAACTGGCCCGCCTGGTGGAGCAGGCCGGGCAGACCGTCGGCCAATCCTGAGCGGATCGAGGCGTCCGGTACCGCCGCACCACCGTGGGACCCGCCGTGTACGGGAGGAGCACCCGGGGTGAGCGCCGGGCCGCAGGCCGCCGCCGCGGTCGCCTCGGAGCGGGAACGCGAAAAAGGAGAAGGGGAGACCGACGGCTCGGTCTCCCCTTCTTCCGTTACCGGGCTCAGCGCAGGCGCAGGGCCTCGCGGAGGGTGGTGAACAGGTCGGTCTGGTTGGTGACGCCGAGCACGCGGTAGGCCAGCGGGCCCTGCGCGGCGATGCGGACCTCGGTGCCGGTGTGCTCCTGGGACTGACCCGGCGTGTTGGTCGAGTAGTTGACCTTCAGCTGCTGGCCCTCGTTGGTCACCAGGGTGGACGACAGGCCGGGCGGGGTGGCCTCCAGCGGGACGATCTGGCTGGTGTGGCCGTGGTCGGCGGTGGTGACGACGAGCGTGTCCGGGTGCTTGGCCGCGTAGGCGCGGGCGACCTTCACCGCGCGGTCGAAGGCGGCGGTCTCGCCGATCTGGCCGCAGGGGTCGGCGGCGTGGTCCTGCTTGTCGATGGAGGCGCCCTCGATCTGCAGGAAGAAGCCGTTCTTGGAGTGCTTCCGGCGCTGCTTGTCCTCCAGCAGCTGGATCGCCTTGGTGGCGGAGTCCGCCAGGCTCGGCGTGCTGGAGGGCCGGTTCGGGTTGGAGGTGACGCAGCGCTGCGGGTCGGTGCCGCCGACGGCGGCCGGCTTGCCGGTCCACTCGACCGGCACGTTCCCGGAGGCGAAGAGGCCGAGGACGGGCCTGCCGGACTTCGCGGCCTTCATCGACGTCTTGTCGGTGACGACCTGGTAGCCGAGCTTCTTCGCCTGCTCGGTGACGGTCAGCCCCTTGTACGCGCCGTTGGTGACCTTCTGCTCGAAGCGCTGCTTGCCGCCGCCGAAGAGGACGTCCACCTTGTGGTTGACGGACTGCTCGGCGATCGAGCCCGGACCGCCCGCCGCGATCGTGTCGGCGGGACACTTGGCCATGTCGGCCGGGCCCTGGCAGGAGCGGTCGGTGACGTGCGAGGCGAGCACGGCCGGGGTGGCGTCGGTCAGCTCGGCGGTGGTGACGCTGCCGGTGGCGTAACCGTTCTTCTGCGCCAGCTCCAGGATCGTACGGACGGCCTTGTCGGAGGCCGGCGTCTTGGAGATGCGGCCGTTGATCGTCTTCACACCGGTCGCCCAGCCGCTGCCGCTCGCGGCGGAGTCGGTGACGTAGTCCGGCGTGCCGTCCTTGTGCACGGCGTACGTGGTGTACTCGCCGGTCAGCGGGAACCTGTCCATGTTCAGACGGCCGTTGGCGCCGACGGTGTAGTCACGGGCGAGCGTGATCTCCGAGTCTCCCATGCCGTCACCGATCAGCAGGATGACGTTCTTCGCCTTGCCGCCCTTGATGGCGTCCTCGGCCTGCTGCTTGGTGTCGGTCGCACCGGCGCCGGTCGTGAAGGCGACGGCGGCGGCGGTGGACGCCACCAGCGCGGTGGCGAGGGTGAGGTGGCGGCGGGACGGTCTGTGCATGGAAGCGACTCCTTGGGGCAGCCCGTCCGGGATGGGCGGGCGTCAACAGGCGTCAGCCCATCAGCCGTTCGTGAATCGCCGGGAAACCCCTGGTGGGGCGCCGGTTTCGGCTGCGTGGCACCCGCGCGGCCTGCCGATGCCGATGCCGATGCCGATGCCGTCGCTGGTGCTTGGCGCGGCGGTCGGCGGGGTGCGGGCGCCGCTCGACCAGGCCCTGCTTCTCCAGCTTGTCGACGACGAACGTGGCGTCGGAGGGCTCGCGGCTCATCCGCTCGGACAGCTCGCGCATGGTCATCGGGCCCGTCATCTCTCTCAACGCGGTCGCCTGGGCCGCGGTGAGGCCTGAGGCGACGGCCCTTTCGCGTACGTGATCGGCGGGAGCACGCCCGGGCCGTGGCCCGGACCGGACACGGCCGAAATCCCGCGCGCGGTGTCCGAAGCCCAGCGCGTCGTCCCCCATCCGGTCCCGTCCGCCGCCACCATGGACCCGGCCGTGCCGCCGGCCCACCGTGGTGGTGCGCCGGGCACGGCCGTCGGGCGACCTGGCGAGGAGAGCGATGGCGACGGATCAGGGTTGGGTCGGCCGCCGGGGCCTGCTGCGGGCGTCCGCCGCCGGACTGACGGCGGCGGCGTCCCCGATGGCACCCCCGGCCAGGGCCGCGTCCACCGCCGTGGACCGGCAGACCCTGCGCTACCGGGAGATGACGGGCGGATCGGTGACCTCCTCCCGGGACGGGTCCGTGCTGATCGCCGAGGTGCAGGGCGTCCTGTGGCGCGTGCCGCCGGAGGGCGGGGAGGCGGTGCGGATCACCGACTGGGACCTGGAGGCGACCCGGCCGGTCCTGTCCCCGGACGGCAGACGGCTGGCGGTCGGAGGCTACCGGGGCGGCGGCTTCCACCTGTGGACGCTCAGGACCGACGGCAGCGAGCTGCGCCAGATCACCGACGGACCCTGGGACGACCGGGGCCTGGCCTGGTCGCCCGACGGCAGCCGCCTGGTCTTCGCCTCCGAACGCGGCGGCGACGCGGTGACCGGTGCGTCGTTCGGGCTGTGGACCGTGGCCGCGGACGGCGGCTCGGCCGTCCGGCTGACCGGCGGTCCCTACGAGGACATCGACCCAGTGTGGTGGCCGGACGGGCGCTCGGTGGTGTGCGTCCGCGCCGCCCACACGCCCGACGGCGGCAGCGACGGGGGTCTGGCACTGGTCCGGGTGCCCGCCGACGGCGGTCGCGGGCAGGTGCTCCGTGAGGTGACGGAGGGCCGGCTGCTGTGCCCGTCCGTGTCCCCCTCGGGCCGGATCGCCCACCTGCACCTGACCGGCACCACGGCCTCCCCGTCCCTGCCGGCCGCGCGGGCCGCGCTCCTGGTGGACGGCCGCGTGGTGACCGAGGACGAGGATCCGGCGGCGGCACCGCCGTGCTGGCTCGACGACGACCGGCTCCTGTACGTGGCCGACGGCCGGATCCGCGTCCGCACCCTCGGCACCCCCGGCGCGGTCCGGGACATCCCCTTCACCGCCCGGATGACGGTCCCGCGACCCCGGCGACGCCCCAGGCCGCCCTCCCTGGAAGCCGCCGGACCGGTGCGCGGCATCCACCTTCCGGCCCTCGCGCCCGACGGCGGCAGCGTGGCCTTCGCGGCGCTGAACGCCCTGTGGGTGCTGCCCGTCGACGGCACGCCCCGCAAGGTGCTCCAGGCCGCCGCCGTCCACCATGTGCAGATGCCCGCCTGGGCACCGGACGGTCGCAGCCTGCTGTACTGCACCGACCGGGACGGGCTGACGGCCGTACGCCGGCTCCGTCCGGACAGCGGGCACGACGAACCGGTCACCGGTCCGGGCCGGCTGTACCCGGCGCCGTCACCGGACGGCACCCGCCTCGCCTGCCAGGACACCAGCGGCAACGTCCTGCTGCGCGACCTGGCCACCGGCGCGGAGCGGCTGCTCGCCCGGCCGCTGGCCGCCGACGGGCCGCCGGGCGCCCCGACCTGGTCGCCGGACGGCCGGTACGTGGCCTTCTGCGACCGCAACCGGCTCAACCACCGCTTCCGCGAGGGCTACCACCTCATCCGGGTCCTCGACACCCGCACCGGCACCGAGAAGCGCCACCTGCCCGCCGCCCACCAGTCCCTGTCCGACCGCGCCGCCGCCGGACCCGTGTGGTCGCCCGACGGCCGCTGGATGGCGCTGGTCGCCGAGTCGGCGCTCTGGCTGCTGCCCGTCGCCGGCGACGGCACCCCGACCGGCCCCGCCCGCCGGATCACCGACGAACCGGCCGACCATCCCACCTGGGCGCGCGAGACGAACACCCTGCTCTACCTGTCCTCGGGCCGGCTCCGCCTCCTCGACCCGGCTCCGTCCGGGCCCCGCACGCTGCCCGTGCCGCTCGCCCACCGCCCGGTCCGCCCCCGGCAGCGACTGCGCGTCCACGCCGGGCAGTTGTGGGACGGCACCGGCACCACCCCGCGCCAGGACGTCGACATCCTCACCGACGGCCGCCGGATCACGGCCGTCGAACCGCACCGCCCGCGCCGCCCCGGCCACCGCACCGTCGACGCCTCCGGACACACGGTCCTGCCCGGCCTGTTCGACAGCCACACCCACCCCTACAGCGCCACCTACGGCGCCCGGCACAGCCTCACCGCGCTCGCCTACGGCATCACCACCACGGCCTGCCTCGGCGCGTCCCTGTACGAGGCGATCCGGCTGCGCGAGTCCCTGGCCTCCGGGCACAGCACCGGGCCGCGCCTGCTGGCCTGCGCCGAACTCGTCGACGGCGCCCGCACCGCGTACGCCATGGGCCGCGCCCACCGCACCGGCGCCGGTGTGCGGCGCACCCTGGAGCGGGCCACCGCCCTGCGGGTGGACTTCGTCAAGACCTATGTCCGCGCCCCCGGCCGGGTCATGGCGCAGGCCGCCGAGGCCGCGCACCGGCTGGGCGTGCCCAGCGGCAGCCACCTGTGCGCACCGGGCCGGGCCGCCGGGCAGGACCTCACCACGCACCTCCAGGCCACCCAGCGCCTGCCCTACGGCCACGCCACCACTCCCACCGGCCACATCCACCAGGACGTCGTCCAGCAGTACGCCGACGGCCGCTTCGCGCTGATCATGACCCCGTTCACCGCGCAGTCGCTGCTCGGCGCCGACCCCGCCCTGGCCGACGACCCACGCGTACTCACCCTCATGCCGCCCTGGGACGTCGCCGCCGTCCGCGAACGCGCCCGCACCGCGCCCACCGACGAGCAACGACGGGCCCTTTCCACCGAGATGGCCGCCTACCGCCGCCTCGCCGCCGAGGGCGCCGTGCTCGCGGTGGGCACGGACGCGCCCCTGGTCCCGGCCGGTCTCTCCCTCCACCTCGCCCTGCGCGCCCTGCACGCCCACGGTTTCACCCCGGCCCAGGCCCTCCAGTGCGCCACCGCCGTCCCCGCGCGGCTGTTCGGCGTCGAGCGCGATCTGGGCACCGTGGAGCCGGGAAAGATCGCGGACCTGACCGTCGTCGACGGTGATCCCTTCACCGACTTCGCCAGTCTCGCGCGCACTCCGCTGGTCCTCCGGGACGGCGTCGCCCACTACCAGAGCGACCTCGTGGACGCTGTCGGGAGCGCGGTCACGACGCCCGCTTGAGCGCCATCGTCCGCATGCCGCCCGGCGACGCGGAACCGCTCCGGCACCCAGGCGTGGGAGAGCCGCAGTCTGCGGTGACTGCGGGCGTTCATGCCAGCGGCTGCACGCCTTCCGGGAAGTTGCGCGGCGCGAACCGACGTGAGGCGGGTGAGCGGGGCCGGGCAGACGGTGACGTGGCGTCCGGCGTCCGGTTGCCCGCCGTCGCGCCCGGTTCACCCGAGCGGAGCAGCGAAGGGGGCCGAACGGCCGTAGCCCACCGGGACCGGGGACCGTTTGGCCGGGCCCGGCCCGGGGGGATCGGTCATGGTGGACGGACGGGCCGACGGTCCGCGACCCGAGGAGTTCCGCAGCCCGAGGAGTGAGGAACCATGGCCGAGCAGAGACCACCGGGGCCGACGGCCGGCCGGCCCCCGCAGGGCGACCTCGGGCGCCGCATCGAACAGCGCCGCGCGGAACTGGGCCTCACCGTGGAGGAACTGGCGTTCCGGGCGGCCATGGCCCCGGCCTACATCGAGCACCTGGAGAAGCACAGCACCGCCGCACCCGAGGCCGGCACGCTGCTCCGGCTGGCCGGGGCCCTGCGGACCAGCCCCGCGGAACTCGGCGGCGGCAACGTCGGCCTGCCGCCGGGCCTCGGGCACGCCGCCCGGGCTCCCCGCTTCACCGAACTGGGCGAGGAGGAGTGCCGCCGGCTGCTGTCGACCCACGGCGTGGGCAGGATCGCGGTGTCCACCGACGCCGCCCCGGTCGTCGTACCAGTCAACTACAGCGTCGTCGACGACGCCATCGTCTTCCGGACGCAGGCCGGGACCGTCTCCCTCCAGGGACTCGGCCGGGAGGTGGCGTTCGAGGTCGACCGGGTGGACGACGCGCTCAGCCAGGGCTGGAGCGTAGTGGTGCACGGCGCCGCCGAACAGGTGACCGATCCCGACGCCGTACGGCGCATCGCCGAGCAGGCCTACAGCGCTCCTTGGGCGGGCGGGGAGCGCGACGTCTGGGTCCGCGTCGGGATGACCGCGCTGACCGGCCGCCGCATCGACACCTGGTGAGCCGTCCTGCCTTATGGGCTCCGCGCACATGTGCCCGACACCCTGCTGAGGGCCGGACACATGTGCGCGGAACCCATCCGAGGCCGTTACCTGGCGTCACGTCCGGTCAGTGCGGCCGGTCCTGGTCCTCCCGGACCACGACGACCGGGCAGGCCGCGTGCTGAGCGCAGCGCAGGCTCACGGACCCCAGGATCGCCCGGGCGAAGCCGCCCCGGCCCCGGCGGCCCACGACGAGGAGTTCCGCCCCCTCCGAGGCGGCGATCAGCACGTCGGAAGGGTCGCCCTCCACCAGGATCTCCCGCAGACCGGCGGGCCGCACGTCCGGGAAGACCGTGCGCATCTCCTCCGCGAACCGCTCCTGCGCCTGCTCCAGGTCGAACTCGGGGTCGATCGCGGGCCCGGTCCAGCCGATGGCCGACGGTGTGTCCCAGGCGCACACGGCCTCCACGAAACCGCCGACCATATCCGCGTACCGCGCCGCCCAGCGCAGCGCCGCGTACGACGACGGGGAGCCGTCCACACCCGCGACCACGCGGATCTTCGGTTCAGGGGGTTGCATGGGCACCTCACCAGCAGTCGTTGTCGGTACTCTCCACGCTGCCCGGGCCGACGGAACTGTGCCAGCCGGGGAGCCGTCTCCGCCGCACGGCGGAGCGGAGGAGCGAGCGCCCTTTCCGCGCGGTCAGATCAGGCTTCCGCTGCCGTAGGGGGCGTACAGGTCGAGCAGCCGGACGCGGGAGGCGTGCAGCCGCTCCACGAGCACGCGGCCGACCCAGACCGCCATCGCGCGGCCGAACTCGGGGTCCTCGGCGCACATCGTCCGGACCGTGCCGCCGTCCAGCTCCCACGCCCGGACCGGACTCGTGGCCTCGGCGCCCAGGTGCCAGAGGTACGGCGGGTGGTACCAGGACCAGCCGACCAGCTGGCCGTGCCCGAGCGTCGCGACGACGGCGGGCCGCCGGCCCGGGACACGGACGTCGAGGGCGACCGTGCCGGTGCGGATGATCCACAGCCGGTCGGCGCGCCGGCCCTCCTCGAACAGCCGGGTCCCGGCCGCGAAGGACACCCCGTCGGCCAGCCGCATCAGCCGCTCACGGTGCTCGACGGGGAGGACCGCGTTCATGGTGGTGGCGGAAGTCATCACGCCGGCTCCCTTCGTGTGGTCTGCCACCACTCTGCGCCGCGCCCCACCGCACCACCACGGGCCGCCCGTCCCGCCCCCAGGGCCTTTCGGCCCCCTCGGGCCGCGCCCCGGGCCGCTCTTCCCCGGTGTCCTCAGCGGCCGTCGGCCCGGGCGCGGGCGTGGTAGAGGTCGCGCAGCAGGCCGATCTCGGCTCCGTGGTGCAGCAGTTCCTGGTTGACCCACCACACGATGTCGATGAACGGCTCCTCCGGGTCGCTGCCGTGCGGATAGGTGCAGTACCCCACGGTGTCGAGCGCGCCGTCGGCGGCGCCGAGCAGGGCCTTCCGCCAGGCCTCGGCGCCGGTGTCGAACGCCGCCACCGCCGTCGCCGCGTCCCCGCCGGTCCGGTAGTCGTCCCGGGTGAGCCGGTGATCGCCGGCCGTGTGGTCCGCGCGCAGGGTGAGCATTTCGCTGAGGTGGCTCAGACGCCACGCGATGGTGGTGAAGGGCGGCGGCCAAGGATGCGGGTAGGCGGCGGTGTCGCGTCCCCAGTCGCCGGCGCCCGCCAGGGCGGTGGCGCGCGGTCCCGGCCCGTCCCCGCGCCGCCGTACCGACCAGCAGCCCGGCACCGGCTCCCAGAGGTACTCGGCGTCCGTCATGGGACCGACCGGGGTGTCCGTCCCGTCGCCGCTGTCCATGACGGGCCCCGCCATGCGGCCGGCCAGGCGCTCGCGGGCGAAGTCGAACTGCTCTAGAAGGGGCAGCAGGCGGGGCGGCACCGTCATCAAAGGCTCCTGAGTCGCAACCGGTTCGCGTGATCCGTCAGAGTGGCAGACCGGGCCCGGAGCCGCGTCCTCATTTTCTCCGGCGCCGCCCCGGACGCCCACCGGCTGTCTCCGGGTCCCGGGCCGCTGATCACCGGGCGCGGCCGACCGGCCGCCGGACCCGGAGCGCCGCCACGCCGCTGCGCGCCTCGCGCTCTTGGCGGACGATGGCCTCGAGACCACGTCGTCGCTCACCGCAGGGGCCGCCGCCGGCTCCCCGCCCCGACACCCGCCACACCGGGGAGAACTCCATGAAGATCCACCTCACCAGCGTCTTCGTCGACGATCAGGACAAGGCCCTGCGCTTCTACACGGACGTACTGGGCTTCGTGACGAAGCACGACGTTCCCTTCGGCGAGGACCGGTGGCTGACCGTGGTCTCGCCGGAGGATCCCCACGGGACCGAACTGCTGCTGGAGCCCTCCGGCCATCCGGCGGTGCAGCCGTACAAGACCGCGCTGGTGCAGGACGGCATCCCCGCGGCCTCCTTCGCCGTGGACGACGTGCGGGCCGAGTTCGACCGGCTGCGCGGGCTGGGGGTGCGTTTCACCCAGGAGCCGCTGGAGACGGGCACGGTCACCACGGCCGTCCTGGACGACACCTGCGGGAACCTGATCCAGCTCGTGCACACCACATGAGCCGGACGGGGCGGTGGCGTGCCCCCGCCCGCCTGCCCGGCCCCCGCCTCCTCGACCGGGTTACGGGACGAGCCCGAGCAGGAGTTCGCTCAGCTCCGCCGGCATGGTGATCATGCAGTCGTGACCGGTGGGGAGTTCCAGGACGCGGGCCGGGGTGCCGTTGGGCTGGACGGGTGGGACCGGCCGGCGTGTGATGCCTTCCGGCCGGGCGCCGGTGCAGTGGATGTGGGTGCGCGGGATCGCGTTCAGGGCCGGGTCGTCCAGCCGGACCGGCTGCTCCAGGCAGCGCACCGGCTGATCCGACAGCAGCGTGCGCAGCCATGCGACGTCCGCGGGGTCGGTGACCCCGAACAGGCCCAGCGGAGCGGGCAGTTCGGGCGGGGGCGGCACGCGCCAGCCGCCTCCCGACCCGGCGGCCAGGTCGATCAGCTGCCGGGTCACCGGCATCACGTCGACGGCGGACTCACCGTGCTCCGGCACCATCGCGTCCAGGTACACCAGATGCGCGATCC
Organism: Streptomyces sp. SCL15-4; assembly: GCF_033366695.1. Taxonomy (NCBI): domain Bacteria; kingdom Bacillati; phylum Actinomycetota; class Actinomycetes; order Kitasatosporales; family Streptomycetaceae; genus Streptomyces; species Streptomyces sp. SCL15-4. Next base: position 764,740 of record NZ_JAOBTQ010000001.1, on the reverse strand, counting down.
GCTCCGGGACCTCGTTGGCCGCGCCGGAGACGACCAGCCCGGCGTAGCTGTGGCCCACCAGGACCACCTCGGTCAGGCCCGCCTCGCGGATCAGACCGACGACGTCCCCGACATGTGTGTCGAGACCCACCTCGGGGCCGGCCAGGTGTGCCTTGTCGCCGTAGCCGGTCAGCGACGGCGCGAGCACACGATGCCCGGCCGACTCCAGCAGCGGGACCACCCGCTCCCAGCACCGGCCGCTGTGCCAGGCACCGTGTACCAGCAGGAATGTCGACATGGGGAACGGCCCTTTCCTGTTCGGGGCGGAGGCACAGGGCGCGGACGTACCGCGGACCGCCGGTTCCCTTTCGTGCCTCGGTACTCTTTGAGAACCGTCATCATCGTGGTGCACCCGTCGCACCCCGATCAATAAGGCACTTCGCGGTGCCCCGGTTCCCGGGAGGTAACCATGAGCACAGCGGACGGCGAGCCGCGGCGGGCACGCGCGCAGGAGCCGTGCCGGACCCGCGAAGTACTCGACATCGTCGGGGACAAGTGGTCACTGCTGGTCGTGCGCCAGCTCAGCCGGGGTCCGCGCCGCTTCATTGAACTCAAGCGCGCCGTCGACGGAATCAGCCAGCGCATGCTGACCGTCACCCTGCGCGGCCTGGAACGCGACGGCATCCTCACCCGAACCGTCCACAACGTCATGCCGCCGCACGTCAGTTACGCCCTCACTCCCATGGGCACAACCCTCCGCGAGGCCACGGCGCCCCTGCTGGAGTGGAGCCTGCTGAACCTCCCGCACATCGACGCGGCCCGCGCCGCGTACGACACCCGCGCCGAGCAGGACGGCAAAGCCCGCCAGGCTCAGCCGCCGACCGGACCGTCCGCCTCCCCGCACCCGGCCCCACGCGAGGCCCGGCAAGCCACCGCCACCCCCACGACGGTTCAAGGACGCCAGTCCTCGCGGTGATCCGGGCGGTCCGCGCAGGACCGCGCGACCACGCCGATCAGGTCGAGCAACGGCAGGTGACCGTCGAGGACGGCGTCGCCGCCGAAGCGGTGGGCCACGTCGGCGTACGCGTGGTTGTCCGCCTCGTACCGCGTGTGCGAGAGCCTGTTCCGGGGCGGCGCGGCCTACGGTGGGGGGATCCGACGGGAGGAGTGCACGTGGAGATCATCGCGTACGGTGTTCTCTCCGACGAGGAGCCCCTGCTCAGGACGGAATTCGACAAGGTGCTCGACGGGCGGCACGAGTTGCGCTGCCTGGGGCTGTTCCTGGACCGCGACACCGTGCCCACCGCCGCCGGCCACGAGATCGTGCTCAGCAGTGTCAACGACACGCTGGACGCCGGCGTGCTGCGCTCCCTGGCCGGGGGCGGCACCCGGATGATCGCCCAGCGGTCCACCGGCTACAACAACATCGACCTCGCCACCGCGAGGGAACTCGGTGTCACGGTCGCCCGCGTCTCGTCCTACTCGCCGTACTCGGTCGCCGAGTTCGCCTGGACCCTGGCTCTCGCGGTCAACCGCCGGATCGTCCGCGCCGCGCACCGTACCCGCGAGTTCGACTTCCGGCTCGACGGGCTGATGGGCCGCGACCTGCGCGGCCGGACGGCCGGCGTGGTCGGCACCGGAAAGATCGGTTCCGCGTTCACCGCGATCGCCCACGGATTCGGGATGCGGCTGCTGGGCTGGGACATCGCGGAGAATCCGGACTGCCTCGCGCTCGGCATGGAGTACGTTCCCCGCGAGCGGCTGTTCGCCGAAGCGGACCTGGTCAGCCTGCACGTGCCGCTGCTCCCGGAGACCCATCACCTCGTCGACGCCGAGGCGCTGGGCCTGATGAAGGACGACGCGATCCTGGTCAACTCCAGCCGGGGCGGCCTCGTCGACACCGACGCCCTGCTGGCGACGCTGCGCGCCGGCCGGCTCACCGGCGTCGGCCTCGACGTGTACGAGGAGGAGGCCGGGGTGTTCTTCCTGGACAAGTCGCTGGAGGTGATGACCGACGAACGCCTGGCCCGGCTGATGACCTTCAACAACGTCCTGCTCACCTCGCACCAGGCGTACTTCACCGAGGACGCCGTCGGCCAGATCGTCCGCACCACCGTGTCCAACGTCGAGGACTACCTCGCCGGCCGCTCCGGCGACAACACACTCGTCGCCGCGACATGAACCCCTCCGACGCGCACGGTCACCGCGTGTCCTCGGCCGGAAGCACGACGCACAGCTCGTAGCCGCCGTCGCCGGTCGGGCCCGAGGTCATCGTGCCGCCCAGGAGTTCGGCGCGCTGACGCAGCCCGAGCAGACCGTGGTGGGCGCCGGGCAGGGGCAGCGGCGGCTGGGTCGGCGCCGTGTTGGTGATCCTGACCCGCACGGAACCGTCGGCATGGCTCAGGTCGATGCGCGCGGTCGCCCCGGGAGCGTGCTTGCGGGTGTTCGTCAGCGCCTCCTGGACCGTGCGGTAGACCGCGCGCTGGACGGTGGGCGGAAGACCGTCCGGCAGGGCCATGCGCAGCTCGGTCCTGAGGCCGCAGTTGTCGGCCAGCCGCCGGATGTCGCTGAGCGCCGGCTGCGGGGTGAGTTCCGTGGGATGGCCGCTGGACGCACGCAGCACACCGACCATGTGGCGCAGCTCGTCCAGCGTCTGCACGCTCAGCCGCCGGATCGTCGCCGCCGCCTCCCTCGTCTCCGGATCGCCCGCGCCCACTTGCAGCGCTCCGGCGCGCACGGCGATCAGACTGACCTGGTGGGAGACGACATCGTGCATCTCCCGGGCGAGCTGGGCGCGCTCCTTGGCGAGGACGGCCTGCGCGGTCAGCAACTGCTGGTGGTCCCGCGCCTCCGAGATCTCGGCCAGCCGCAGCGACAGATCGTGGCGGGTCCGCACCAGCTGCCCCAGGAAGACGGCCGCCGCCGCCGTGGCCGCGCTGTAGCCGAGCGCGATCAGCGTCGGGGTGCGGGTCAGATCCAGCCGCGGCGACGGCAGCGACGTCGTGTCGCTGAACGCGAACGCCAGGGCGCACCCGACCAGCAGCGCCCGCGGGCGGTTGAACGAGGCGAGCGTGTACAGCGCGGCCAGGCAGGCGAAGACCGCGTCGGACAGCAGCACGGCGGGCAGCGTGAGCAGGAAGGTGAGCAGCGGCTGCCGCCGGCGCAGGAGCAGGGCGACCGCGGCGGCCAGCGCGCAGGCCATCCGCAACGGCTCGTCGATGTCCCAGTGCGCCCACACGTCGAGGAGCGCCATGGCCACGGCCACGCCGTCCAGGAGCAGCGGGGACGGGCGGCGGGTCATCCCGTGCCCTCGGCGAGGAGCCCCGCCCGCTGGGCGAGAAGGGCCGCCTGGACCCGGCCGCTGACCTCCAGCTTGGTCAGGATCGCGCTGACGTGGTCCTTGACGGTGCCGGTGCTCAGATGCATCCGGGCCGCGATGTCGGTGTTCGACAGGCCCTCGGCGATCAGGACCAGCACCTCGCGCTCGCGCTCGGTCAGCCGTCCCAGCGCCTTGGGCGGGCGCTCCTGCGCCCCGCTGTTCAGATAGCCGTCCACCACCGTGCGCGTGACCTTGGGCGACAGCACCGTGCCGCCGCGGGCCAGGCTCTGCACCGCCGGCGGCAGCGCCTCCGGATCGGTGTCCTTCAGCAGGAAGCCGGCGGCGCCCGAGCGCAGCGCCGTCTCCACGTACTCGTCCATGTCGAACGTGGTCAGCATGGCGACCACCGGGGGCTGCGGCAGCCGCCGGATGTCGCTCAGTACGGTGAGCCCGTCCACGTCCGGCATGCGGATGTCCAGCAGGACGACATCGGGGCGCTTCTCCCGTACCGCCCGCAGGGCCTGGCCGCCGGAGACCGCGCCGACCACCTCGATACCGTCGGCGGCGTCCAGGATGCGCTGGAAGCCCGTGCGGATCAGGGCTTCGTCGTCGACCACCAGTACCCGGATCACGTGTGCTCCAGCCTCTGTGGGAGTACTGTGTCCGATTCGTACCACGCCGGACGCGACCGCGCCGCCCGGCACCCACGGGAAGGCCGGAGCGTGGCCGCCCGCCGCCGCGGCCGTGCGGTCGAGGTCAGGTCAGGACCGTGCGGCGAGACACAGCCGCTCCCGGCCCGGACGCAGGGTGAGGGCGGCCACGGGGACGGCCTCCTCGGCCGTCGACGGCCGCCGCGGTGCCGCGGGCCGGCCGAGCCGGGCCGTCCAGTGGCCCTCGCTCAGCGTCAGCGTCACCGTCGACAGGGGCGGCACCCGCAGCTGCCAGAAGGCGCGGGCCGGTACGGCCAGGGCGTGGACCAGCGCGGCCCGGACGACCGGGGCTTCGGTGATCGCGAGTACCCGCCCCGGGCCGGCCGGCAGCGCCGTCAGCCATGCCGCCGTGCGGGCGCAGAGCCGGGCGACGGACTCGCCGCCGTGCGGCGCGGCCCGCGGATCGCGCAGCCAGGTGGACAGACCGTGCGGGTCCTCGGCCGCGATGTCCTGGAGCAGGCGGCCCTCCCACGCGCCGTAGTCCAGATCGCGCAGGGCGTCCTCCGGCGCGGCCTCGACCGCCAGGGCCTCGGCGATCCGCGCGCAGCGGACGGAGGGCGCCCGCAGGGCCCGCGCGTACGGCGGGAGGGCCGCGGTGGCCCCGCTCCGGCCGTCTTCGCCCGGAAGACCGTCCCCGAAGACCCGGCCGGGGCTGCCCGGCGTGGCGGTCGCGCACAGCATCGTCAGTCGCACGGTCACCATCCGAACCTCCTTCTCCGCACGAGGCGGCTCCTCACCGGCCCGGTGAGCGGGGTGGTACTGGTCCAGTCCCCACACTCCGGGAAGCACGGGCGGCTCAGCCATCCGGCAGGTGGCCGGACCACCCCCGCCGGATGGCGGGAGCCTCGCCGCGAAGAGACGGGTCGCCGGCCGCCGCCCGTGGTGGGAGGAGTGAGGGTGCGGCCCGGCGCCGCGGCCGACGGTCAGCGCAGCCCCAGACACGGAAGCCAGCCGCGGGGTGCCCCGTGGACGGCGGTCAGCAGGGCGGCCAGCGCTCCCGGCAGGCCGGTGAGAAGGTCCGCGGGCCATTCGGCGAGCGGGTGGGCGGCGAGCCGGGCCGTCAGATGGCCGGCGAGCCGGTCCTTCAGCGTGCCGGCCGCAGGCAGCCGGGCGTGGCGGTCGAAGGCGTCGGCGACGGCCAGCACGCCCGCCGCCCCGTGGCACAGCCCGAGGCGGTCGCCCGGAGCGTCGCCGAAGAGGTGGAAGGTCTCGTCGTAGTGCTCGGCGAGCGTGGTGAAGGCGGTCGCCGCCCAGTCGGCGGCGGCACCGTCCCCGAGGGCGTCGGCGGCGTCCCACAGCGCCCAGGCGACTCCCGGCGTGCCGTAGCACCACGCCTGGCGGGGGTTGGCCTCGGGGGAGGGCGGGCGCGCGGGTCCGGCGCCGGGCCAGGTGCGGATGCCCCGCTCGTCGTCGTACGCCTGGCGCACCAGCCAGCGGGTGGCCCGGCCGAGCGCCCCGGCGAGGTCGACGGCCGGGTCCGGGTCAGCGGCGGAGCGGCGCAGTGCCGCGGTGAGCGCGGCGACCAGTCCGGCGACACCGTGCCCCATACCGGTGTTGACCCGGCCCTGCATCCAGGCCAGGAGAGGATGGTCCGCGTACTGGCCCGCGCGCAGCCGTCCCAGTTCCTCCTCGTCGCACAGCAGCGCCAGGTGGGCGGCGAGCGGACGCGGCAGGGGCCGCGCCGGTTCCGTCGCGCACAGGGCGAGCAGCAGTCCGGACGGGCCGGAGATCAGGTCGTAGTCGACGAACGCGACCTCGTGGGTGCGGTAGCGGGCCGGGCGCCCGGCCAGGTGGGCGCCGAGCCGGTCCGCCGCGGCCCCGAGCCCGGGCAGCACCCGGGCGCCGAGGCGCAGCCCGACGAGCGTGCCGGCCAGGCCCCCGTCGTACAGCGCGGGGTGGGACGGCCCGCGTCCGGCCGTGCGGGACCACACGGCCACGGCGGCGGGCGCCGCCCGTTCGTCCGCGACCAGATGTGCCAGCACCGGGATCCCGGGGTCGCAGCGGTGTCCGCCCCGTTCGGGCGCTCCGGCCCACTCCAGCAGGTAGCGGACGGCGAGCCCGTGGACGTCCTCGTCCGGCGGGGCGGCCGGTGGCGCCGTGTCGTGCGGCATCGTCCTCCTGACGTCGTGCGGGCGGGACGGAGCCACCCGCCCGGGCGGGCGGGCGGCTCCGGGAGGGTCATGCACAGATGATGACCGTGGCACAGACGATGATCGTGCACAGACCGCTGCATCCCTCGCTGTACGCCGCGGCGGTCGGCAGGTCCTCGTCGGTGATCCGCTCCTCCAAGTCGCTGATCAGCGTGTCGAGTTCGGTGATCTCGTGTGCGGGCATGGGACTTCCCCTTTCACTGTTCACTCATCGGGTGTGGGCCGCCCCGGCGGGCCGTCTGGCGGACGGGCCGGGGACGTCGTGCCGGCCGCCGCGGAACAGGGCGTCGGCGGCGGCCTCGGCGAGGCGGCCGGCGCTCTGGTCGTGGGGGAGCCGGAGCAGGAGCTGCGCGGCGACGCTCGCGCCGCCGTGCAGCGGGTCACGCAACAGCAGGTCTTCGGGGGCCGGCAGCATCTCCTCCACCAGCAGCGCGGAGCCCGCATCCCGGGCGCACAGCCGCTCGATCAGCTGGACGGCCGTCAGCGACGCGAGGTCCACCGGGACCGGTTTCGCGCCGGGGGCGGTGCGTACGAACGCGTGCCGGGGCAGGCCCGCGGACCGGCGCAGCAGAGCGAGGACGCGGACCTTGGCGAGCAGGTCGTCGCCCGGCTCCCACAGCCGGCCGCGGTCGATCCGCCAGGTGGCCGGGGTGAGGACGAGGTCGCCGCCCGCGGTCAGCCGGGGCAGCCGGTCCCGGTCGGGCAGCGCCGCGTCCAGCGCGTCCAGGCGCACCAGGTACGAGGACGCCGGATGGCTCGCCGCGAGCAGCAGCCGCACCAGGGTGTCGTAGGGCGGGGCGGGGGAGCGGGTGGCCAGGTAGACGGGCAGGACGCGCCGGCCGTCCGCCTCGGCGACGATCCGGCCGTGCGCGCGCCGCAGGCTGATGCGGTCCAGCGGGAGGTAGCGCGCGTGCCGGCCGGGCGTGCCGTAGTACGGCGTGGGATCCGGGTCGCCGGTCCACCAGCGGGTCAGCACCGGACGGCGTACGGCGTTGGCGGACCGCTCGGCGAGCGGCGGCACCAGCAGGTCGACGAAGCGGACCCCGGTGCGTTCCTCGACGGCGGCGAGGAACGCGCGGTAGGCGTCGCCGTTGCCGTAGCCGCCGTGCAGGGTGCGCAGTCCGTCGGCGAACCGGGCGTCGAGCACCCCGGCGGACGAGGCGGTCTCCAGCACGGCCACCGGGCCGCCGTGGGCGGACGGGACCAGCGGACGCAGCAGGCAGTCGACCGGCCAGGGCGGCAGCACGGCGTCGCCGGGCGGTGCGCCCAGCGAGTCCAGCAGCGCGTCGTCCAGGTCGAGGCGGGCCGTGCCGGAGCGGGCGGCGGCGTCGAGGTGGTCCAGCAGCCGGGCGTAGCCGCCGGCGGGGTCGTGGGCCGGTGGCCAGCCCGTGTAGCGACGGGCCGGGGGCGGTGGTTCGTCGGCGCTCAGCCGGTCGGCGAGGATCTGGCCGATGGGGCGCGCCCGCTCGGTCAGCCCGGCGAACCAGGACTGCCGCTCCGGTGGTTCGGCAGGCCGGTCGGCCTCTTGGAGGGCGGCGATCCGGGCCGCGATCCGCAGCCCGCGCAGGACGCGTGCGACGGCTGCGGCGGGCACGGCGGCGTCGGTGCCGAGCCGGCGGTAGGAGTCGAGGAACCAGTCGTCCGCCGCGCCCGCCGGCGCCGGCGGCAGGGCACCGGCGGCGGTGACCGTCTCGGCCGGCACCCAGCCGGAGCAGTGCTGCCGGGGCGCCCGGCAGATCTGTACGACGCCGAGCCCGTGCAGGTGCTGGAGGAATCCGCGCAGCACCGCCGCGGCCACGGGCGGCCGGCCGGGCGGGGCGCTCAGCGGCGGCAGCACGCGGTCCAGTTCGCCGAGTGTGCGCGGCCCGTTGGCGAGGAGGGCCAGCACGCTTTCCAGTACACGGGTGCGGCGCAGCACGATCTGCCGGAGCCGGCCGGGTTCACGGGGGTCCACGACGTAACAGCGCACCTGGCCGGGCGGGCCGCCGGGGGCGATGGTGGACGGTTCGGCGAAGTGCAGGGGCGTCGGCGCCAGCAGGGTCGCCGGGCCGGCGGTGCGCAGATCGGCGGGGGCGGAGCCGGCCCGCAGCAGGTGCACGTTCTCCACGGCGATCGCGGCGAGGTCTCCGAGGGGAGTGCCGGGTGCGAGGAGCGGTGGGCGGTCGTCCGGTCCGTCGGCCACCGGGAGCGCGGCGATCTGGCCCGCCCAGCCGCGCGGCGTGGTCTTCACGGCGGCCCGCCCCACGATGCGCCACAGATAGGCGGTACGTTTGCGCAGCTGCTTCCCGGACCACGACTGGCCCTCGGCGAGCCGTCGTTCGATGTCGCCGGCGAGTCCCGGCGCGGCGCTGTCCAGGAACGCGCGCATCACCGGGCTGGAGCACGCCGTACGCCACCCCTGCTCGGCGACCCGCTGCTGCTCGGCCGTGACCGCCTGCCGCAGCCGGGTCAGCGCCGCCTCGGCGGCCTCGGCGCCGCGCAGCAGGGCGCGGGCCTGCCCGGCGAGGTCGGCGGGCACGGCGGCCGAGCGCTCCAGCAGCGCACAGTCCGGTGCCCCGGGTGCCGCGCCGGAGTGCAGCCGCCGCCGCAGGGCGAGTACGGCGCCCCGGTCGGCGGGGGCCAGCGACGGGTGCGGCACGACCTCGGCACCCAGCCGGTCGGCCAGCGCCCGGGCCTGTACGGCGAGCCGCTCGGTGGTGTCGGCGTGCCGGGCGGCGCCTTCGAAGAGGTGCCCTGCGGCGCCGGCCGTCCACGCGGCGCCGGGCATGCCGCCCAGCCGCAGCAGCGCCGTGGCCCCGAGCGCCACGCCGGGTGCGCCGGTGGGCTGGGCCGCCTGTGCCGGTACGTGCTCCATGCTCAGTTCGCCCCCTCCCGGCCGTCGGCGGCGAGCGCCTCGGTGAGCAGGCACTGGCGTGCCGTGGGGAGCGCGCCCCGGTTCCAGTGGAAGATCACGTGATGGGCGGCGGCCCGGCGCGGGCCGACCGTGGCGTCACCGGAGGCGAAGTAGTGGGTGCGCCAGCGCTCCGCGGCCCGTCCCACCGCCGCCAAGTGTTCGCCGACTACGTCCCGCCAGGCCTTGGGCAGAGCCTGGAGCCGGTCCTCGGGGCTCTGGTCCCAGTAGGCGCGGATTCCGGCGGCGGCCCGGCGCAGGTCCGGGTCGCCGAGGCCGCCCGGCAGCCGCCGGCCGGTCTCCTCCCGTACGACCTGCCAGACCCCCCGGTGCTCCCAGCCGACGATGTCCAGCCCGTCGAACACGGCGTGCAGCAGTGCCAGGGACACCCGCCAGCCGACGGGTGCCGGAGCACCGGCCACGGCGGTGTGCACGTCCAGCCAGGCCCGGGAGTCGGCGGTGAACAACGCGTGCACCCAGGGCATGGAGCGGGGGCCGCCGAAGAGATAGGTCTCCGGCTCGTACACACCGGCCACGGGCCGCGCCCGGGTGTCCTCGGTCCGTCGCGGCTCCAGGTGCCGCAGCAGGGCGGCGCGCAGTTCCGGCGTCCGGGCCGGCTCCGCCGCGCGGAACCGTACGCGCAGCCCCGGCGGTTTGTGCATGAAGAAGAAGTCGCGGGCCTGTCCGGTGCCGAGCAACTCACGCGCGGCGGCGGCGAGTCGGTCGTAGGGTGGTGACGGCGTGGTGTCCAGGCCGAGCTGCACCCAGCCGGCCTCGGGAGCGTGGGCGCGCAGGGCATCGAGACCGGCCGCGAGGAACGTCCGGCGGGCCGCCGGGTAACCGGGGTCCTGCGCCGCGAGGGGAACGGAGCCCAGCGGCTGGGCACGTGCGTCGTCCAGGCAGTCGGCCAGTAAACGCTCGACCCGCACCATGCGGCCTCCTCACCGGGAAGGGAAATCCACCCCTGTGATGTCCCTGCCACGCCCGGACCGAAGCGCCAAAGCCAATTGGTCATATGATCAACAGGAGTGCGCGGGAGGTATGCCGCAAGCGGCGACAGCGCGTCCGGCGCGCCGCTCTCCCACCGGCGCCGCCGCTGAGGACCACCGGGCACCCGGCGGCGCCGGAAAACCGGTGTCCCCGGACGGCCCGCCGACGCGATCATGGAGCGGTTCGCCACCGCTTCTCCACCACCGAGGAACCGCCTGCCATGCCTGTGCCCGCCGACCCGACGGTCCTGCACCCGATGCCCGAACAGCCGCGGGTGGTCCTGCTCAAGCCCCTCGTGAAGTCCCCGCTGATCGAGGTCGGGGAGTACTCGTACTACGACGACCCGGACGACCCGACCACGTTCGAGACGCGCAACGTGCTCTACCACTACGGCCCGGAGAAACTGATCATCGGTAAGTTCTGTGCGCTGGGCACGGGGGTGCGGTTCATCATGAACGGCGCCAACCACCGTATGGACGGCCCCTCGACCTTCCCGTTCCCCACCATGGGCGGTTCCTGGGCCGACCACTTCGACCTGCTCACCGGGCTGCCGAACCGAGGGGACACCGTCGTCGGCAACGACGTCTGGTTCGGTCACGGCACGACCGTCATGCCGGGCGTACGGATCGGCCACGGCGCCGTCATCGGCTCCGGCGCCGTCGTCACCCGCGACGTCCCCGACTACGGCATCGTCGGCGGCAACCCCGCCCGCCTCATCCGCACCCGTTACTCCGCGCAGGACGTCGCCCGGCTCCTGGCGCTGGCCTGGTGGGACTGGCCCGCCGAACACATCACCGCACACGTCCGCACGATCATGTCGGGCACCATCACGGACCTGGAGGCGGCCGCGCCCGGCGGCAAAGGGGCGTGAGGGTGTCGCGTCGAGGAGGGCCGGAATCGCGCCTCGCGGGAGTTCGTACCTCGCGGGTGTTCGTCGGCGGCGAAGACGGGCGTGAACCGCGGTGAACGCGGTCAGGGTGAGCGCATGAAGACGACACCGGACGGACGGCCCGTCCCGCCCGCGCACGCCGACGAGCGCGCCACGCTGGAAGCCTGGCTGGACTTCCACCGCGCGACTCTCGCCCTGAAGTGCTCCGGCCTCACGGACTATCAGTTGCGGCTGGCCGCGGTCCCACCGTCGCCGATGACGCTGCTCGGTCTCGTGCAGCACATGGCCGAGGTGGAACGCAACTGGTTCCAGCGGGTGTTCGCCGGCCGGGACCTGCCGCCGGTCTGGGGCGAGAACAACCCGGACGGTTTCGCCCTGCTGCCGGAGCGAGGACTAGGCGAGGCGATGACCGCCTGGCAGGCGGAGGTCGCCCGGGGTCGAGGGCTGATCGTCAGCGCGTCACCGGACGACTGCGCCCGCCTGCCCGAACAGCAGGCGGCTCGCGTCGGCTCCCAGGAGGTCCCCCTGCGCTGGATCCTGGCGCACATGATCGAGGAGTACGCACGCCACAACGGTCACGCGGACCTCATCCGTGAGCGGATCGACGGGACCACCGGCGCGTGAGCGCGGCGCCGGCAGCGGCATAGCCGACGGGGCCCGGAACCGGGCCGAGGCGCGTGTCACCCCTTGCTCGGAGGTGAGGGAAGAGCGCGGGTCCTCGGCCGGCCGCGTGAATCCATAGAGCGGTTGATCTTATAGGCGCGTCAACGTCTCATCGGTGCATAACCTATGAGGATGATGTTGATTCGCGTCACATCGACTCATTGGAGTGCCGGTGGGGGCCAGTGGTGACCGGCGATCACCCCGGGAAACGCATCCTTCAGGACAATAAAGAAGACCACTCCTTAAATCGGTTCACATGGTGAATCGTTCCTCTCGGAGAGCATGCGGAGGCAGCACTTCCCGAGCGGAAAGGAGTCGGCGGTATGGCCGACTGGAAGCAGATCTCCGGTGCGTTGGTGCGGATCGCGGTGGGGTCGCGTACGAACGTGTGGGGTGTGAACTCGGCGGGGAACATCTACCGTTACACGAACAACGACGCGAGTCCGTGGGTGCAGATTCCCGGTGGGCTCTCCGACATCGGGGCGGGCGCGGACGGCACGGTGTGGGGTGTGAACTCCGGGGGCAATATCTACCGGTACACCGGTGACCAGGAATCCGGCCACTGGAAGCAGATCAGCGGCGGACTGAAGGCGATCGCCTCGGGCTCCCGCACCACGGTGTGGGGTGTGAACTCGGCCGGGAACATCTACCACTACTCGAACAACGACGCGAGTCCGTGGGTGCAGATTCCCGGTGGGCTCTCCGACATCGGCGCGGGCGCGGACGGGACCGTGTGGGGCGTGAACTCCGCCGGGAACATCTACCGTTACACGGGCGACCTGCCCGGCTGACCGGGCATGGCGGCGCCCCGGACACCAGGCGGGGAGTCCGGGGCGCCGCGGCCGTGCGGCCCTCGTGGCGAGGTCAGCGCGCGGCGAGCAGGTCGAGCGTGTCGAGCACGCGGTTCGAGAAGCCCCACTCGTTGTCGTACCAGGCGACCACCTTGACATGGCGGCCGTCGACGCGGGTGAGGGCCGAGTCGAAGATGGACGAGGCCGGATTGCCGGTGATGTCGGACGACACGAGCGGGTCCTCCGAGTATTCGAGGATGCCGGCGAGCGGTCCCTCGGCGGCGGCACGGTACGCCGCCAGCACCTCGTCCCGCGACACCTCCCGGCTGACGGTCGTGTTGAGTTCCACGATCGAGCCCACCGGAACCGGCACACGGATCGAGTCACCCGAGAGCTTGCCGTCCAGGTTCGGCAGCACCAGACCGATCGCCTTCGCGGCACCCGTCGTGGTCGGCACGATGTTCACGGCGGCGGCACGGGCACGGCGGGCGTCGCGGTGCGGACCGTCCTGGAGGTTCTGCTCCTGGGTGTAGGCGTGCACCGTGGTCATGAAACCGTGCTCGATACCGGCGAGTTCATCCAGCACCGAGGCCAGCGGCGCCAGCGCGTTCGTGGTGCACGAGGCGTTCGACACGATCGTGTGCAGGGCCGCGTCGTACACCTCGGTGTTGACCCCGTACGCGAGCGTGACATCGGCGCCGTCCGACGGAGCGCTGACGAGCACCTTCCTCGCGCCCGCGTCCAGGTGCGCGCGGGCCGCCTTGGCCGAGGTGAAACGGCCGGTCGACTCCAGGACGATGTCGACTTCGAGTTCGGCCCACGGCAGCCGCGCCGGTTCGCGCTCGGCCAGCACCTTGATGCGCCGGCCGTCGACGACGAGCGTGTCCCCGTCGGCGCTCACCGGGCGGCCCAGCCGGCCGGCCGTCGTGTCGTAGGCGAGCAGCCGCGCCAGGGTGGCGGGCTCCGTGAGGTCGTTGACGGCCACGACCTCCAGGGCGCTGTCGCGTTCGAGCAGCGCGCGCAGCACGTTGCGTCCGATGCGGCCGAAACCGTTGATGGCGATGCGGGTCATGAGTGTGCTCTCCTTCCGTTCACCAACATCGTGGTCCGCCCGGCCCGCCCATGACCACGGCGCGAACGCCATGGTTCGCAAGGATCACGCCAGGCCGTCGGCCGGCCGGAGTCGGCACACTTCCTCAGATCTCGCTCAGTTACCGCCCGTTCCGGTCGCAGGTGTGGTGTCGTTCACCTTGGCGCCGAACGATCACGGACGGCGCGGATCATGCCGCACACCGCCCTGTCCAGGGCGCGAGAGCACACGGAGGGCGGAGATGGCGAAGGCGGTGCGCGCCTTGCTGGGCGACACGTGGATCACCTGTCAGGTCTGCCGGGGCGATCTCTTCCGCGAGCGCGGCGTGAAGCTCAACAGCACCGGCATGGAGTTCGTGAAACTGGCCTGGGCCGACGAGACGGCGACGGGGCTGATCTGCTGGAACTGCGGATACGTGCACCTCTTCGTCAACCGGGACATCGAGTTGCACCGCGTCAAGTCGTAAGCCCCCGGCCGTCCTCGTCGTCCGTGCCGTCCGTGCCGTCATCGTCGTCCCGTCCCGCCTCCGGTGACCCGGTGAGCCGGGTCGCCAGGCGGTAGTCGACCAGGGCGTCCGGGTAGTCCCGGCCGGCGACGACCTTTCCCGGGAGGTTCGCGCGCTCACTCCGGGACATCGACGTCCGCTTCCCAACGCCGGTGAAGCGGACGGCCGTTCGCGGTTCCTCCTCGAAGCGGAGGCGATCGGCGTGGACGGTCGCCCGGAACGCGATGTCCCACACCGGGTGCCCGGCTTCCGGCCCCGGGCCGTCGGCCGTTCATGGCGGCGGCCCGTCCCGCTCGCCGGTGGTGCGGCGGTGACCGGCCCGAGGCGGCGGCTTCCCCTCCTTGTCACGGACCCGGCGCGCGCGGGCGGCGCGGCGACTCCGGACGGCGGGGTCCTCGCCGTGCTCGTCGTCGGGCCTCCGCGGGCGGGTCCGCCCGGGCGCCGCGGCCCGTCGCACGGCACCGCCCGCCCGGTCCGGCACGTCGGCGACCTCCGGCACGTCGGTGGCCTCTGGTGTGTCGGCGACCTCCGGTACGCCGGCCACCTTCCGTACGCCGGCGACCCCGGGCACCTCGGTGGCAGCCGGTACGTCCTCGACGACTTGGCCCACCCCGGTCGCGGCATCCTCCACGGCGCCCCCCGCCACGCGGCCCACACCCTCCACGGTGCTCGCGGCGCCACGGCCCACGCCTTCCACGGCCGCGCCGGCGCCACGGCCCACGCCTTCCACCGCCGCACCGGCGCCACGGCCCACACCCTCCACGGCCCGCTCGGCCCCGCGGCCCACCCGCTCGACCCCGCGGCCGGCGCCCGCGCCCACGTCCCGTACGGCGGCACCGGCTCCGCTGCCGATGTCGCCGACGGCCCTGCTCGCGCCCGTGCCCAGCTCGCCGACGGCCTGTCGCGCCCCGGCCCCGACGTCCTGTACGGCGGCCCCCACTCCACGGGTCAGCTCCTCCAGGATCTGCGGATTGCGGTCGAGCGTGGTGAGCACCCGGTTGATGATCAGTGCCACGTTGTCGAGCCGCACCTCCAGCCGGGCCCGCGCCTCCACCCCCGAGATGCCCAGGTGCACCCGGCCCAGTGCGACGTCGGCGCCCACGTTCAGCTTCAGCAGGTCCAGCACCTCGGCCTGGAGCGAGACGTGTGCCCGCAGGTCCTCGACGTCCAGGTCGATCTGGTCGACCTTGAGCAGCGGGACGTCCAGGAAGACGTCGGGCTCGGCGTCGGCCGCGCTCCTCCGGCCGGCGGGCTCTCCGCCCGGGCCGGCCGTGCCGTCGTAGACCTCGTCGTCGGAGCCGGCCGTCTGCTCGTAGAGCTCGTCCTCGGGAGTGCCCTCGTCCTCGTCGGGAAGGCCGAACCGCTCCTCGATCGGCTCCTCGTCGTCCTCGGCGCTGTCGCGTATCACCGGGCCTCCGCTGGTTCGCCGGACATTTCGTTCCATTCTGCTGCGATGTGCCCGCAGGCGCGCGGTGCGGCCTCCATAGGAATTCCCTTGGACAGTGGTCGTCATTTCGTCTTTGACCTATGCGGCTGCCGGGCGTGCACTGGAAGAGCAGGACTCGCTCGCCCGGTATCCGGGGAACCCGGGACCGGTGCCCCGCATGTGTCACCGACAGAAAGGGCGATCATGGCCGCGCACCACAAGAAGGTGGACCCGTTCGCCGTCGAAGGCGACTTCTTCCGGATCAAGGACCTGCTCGAACCCGGGGAACGGCAGACGCTGGAGCGCATCCGCTCCTTCCTCGCCGACAAGGTGGAACCGTCCGCGGGAGAGCTGTGGGCCCGCGCCGAGTCCCCCGTGCACCTGGTGGACGCGATCCGTGACCTGGGCATCACCGGCATCCCCGGCGACGCGCCCGGCATCACCGCCCGCAGCCCGCTGCTGAGCGGCCTCATCAGCATGGAGATGGCGCGTGTCGACCCGTCCTTCGCCACTTTCTTCGGCGTGCACAGCGGGCTGGGCATGGGCTCCGTCCGCGAGTGCGGCTCCGACGAACAGCGACGGCGCTGGCTGCCGCAGATGGTCGAATGGCGCAAGATCGGCGCGTTCGGTCTGACCGAGCCGCTGGTGGGTTCGGGCACGGCCGGCGGACTGCTGACCACGGCCCGCCGGGACGGCGACGGCTGGGTGCTCAACGGCGAGAAGAAGTGGATCGGCAACGGCACGTTCGCCGACCTGGTGGTGATCTGGGCACGCGACGAGGCGGACGGACAGGTCAAGGGCTTCGTCGTGGAGAAGGGCACCCCCGGCTTCAGCGCCCGCAAACTGGAAGGCAAGATCGCTCTGCGCGGCGTGCAGAACGCCCACATCGTCCTGGACGACGTCCGCGTGCCGGAGGACAACCGCCTCCAGCGGGCCGACTCCTTCCGCGACACCGCGCGCGTACTGAAGGTCACCCGCGGCGGTGTCGCCTGGCAGGCCATCGGCTGCTCGATCGGCGCCTTCGAGGCGGCCCGCGCCTACGCGGTGGAGCGCGAGCAGTTCGGCAAGCCGATCGCGAGCTTCCAGCTCGTCCAGGACCTGCTGTCCCGCATGCTCGGCAACATCACCGCCTCCCAGGCGCTGGCGGTACGGATGGCCCAGCTGCACGCCGAGGACGCGCTGAGCGAGGCCCAGGCGGCCATGGCCAAGATGTTCTGCACCACCCGGATGCGCGAGACCGTCGCCTGGGCCCGCGAGGTCTTCGGCGGCAACGGCATCCTGCTGGAGTACAAGGCGGCCCGCTTCTTCGCCGACGCCGAGGCCCTCTACTCCTACGAGGGCACCCGCGACATGAACTCCCTGATCGTCGGCCGGGCGGCCACCGGCATCAGCGCCTTCGTCTGAGCCCGCGGCTCCCGCACCCTCCCGAGCCCCGCACCGCACACCTCCGCGTTCCGCACCCGGTAAGACATTCCGCAAGGGGATGAGACGTTCATGAGCCACTCCACCCCGGCATCCGGCACCCGGCCCCTCGACGGCCTGCGCGTCATCGACCTGGCCGGCGTCATCATGGGGCCCTACGCCTGCCAGATCCTCGGCGACCTCGGCGCCGACGTCATCAAGATCGAATCACCCGTCGGCGACGTGATGCGCCACGTGCACCGGCGGGACACCGACACCATCGGGGCGCTGGCGCTCAACCTCAACCGCAACAAGCGCAGCGTCCGCCTGGACCTGAAGACCCCGGAAGGCAGGCAGGCCGCGCTCGCGCTGATCGGCACGGCCGACGCGCTGATCACCAACATGCGCCCGCGGGCCCTGCGCAAGCTGGGCCTCACCTACGAGGACCTCGTCGAGAGCAACCCGCGCCTGGTCTACTGCAACGCCCAGGGCTTCCGCTCCGATTCGCCGGCCGCCGACTACGCCGCCTACGACGAGGTCATCCAGGCGGCCTCCGGCATGGTCGACCTGATGCGGCGGGTCACCGGCCGCCCCTACTACGTCCCCACGGCCATGGCCGACAAGGTCTGCGGCATGACCATCGCCTACGCCGTGCTCGCCGCACTGCTGGGCCGGGAACGCACCGGCAAGGGCCAGCACGTCGAGGTGCCCATGGCGGACACGATGTTCGCCTTCACCCTCGTCGAGCACATCGGCGGCCAGGCGTACGAGCCCCCGGCCGGTCCCGTGGGCTTCCCGCGCTCCCTGGAACCGGGACACGCCGCGTTCCCGACCAAGGACGGCTACGCCTGCGTCCTGCCCTACAACTACCGCGACGCCGAGGCCTTCTTCACGTTCGTCGGGCATCCCGAGGCACTGGAGGGCTTCACCCCCGAGAACTTCCAGTCGAAGATCGGGGAGCTGTACGAGCTGCTCGCCCACTACACCGACGGGCACACCACCGCCGAGTGGGAGGCGTTCTGCTCCGCGCACTCCATCCCGTTCGCGCCGGTCATGAACCTCGACCACGCCGGCGAGCACCCCTACTGGGCCGCCGGGCACATGCTCGACGTGCAGCGGCACCCGCACGTCGGCGCCTACCGGGTGATCGGCGACCCCGTCCGCTACTCCGGCTCTCCCTCCGGCGTACGCCGTCCCTGCCCCGAACTCGGCGAGGACACCGCGTCCGTCCTGGCCGAGATCGGCTACACCCCCGAGCAGGTGGCCGCGGTGACCGGCGCGGACCGCTGACCGGCGGAGCGCACTCACACCTCCGGCACTTCCCGCTCCGGCTCGTGGGCGGTCCGCGCGGCACACGTCTCCCGCAGGACGTCCAGGAACGCCCGGCAGGCCGGCGAGAGGGGCTCGCGGCGGCGGGCCACGCCGAACGGGGCGCGCACGGCGGGGCCGAGCGGGCGTACGACCCCGCCCTGTTCCGCGATGCGCTCGGCGTACCAGCGGTCCACCAGAGCCGCCCCCGCGCCGGTCAGCACCAGCGGGATCACCGAACCCAGATGCGGCGTCACCACACCGGCCCGGTGCCACCGCTCCACCGGCTCCGGGCCGTCCGCGTCGTGTCCGGCGCCGGCGAGGGCCCGGCGGATCGCGTGCCGGGCGGAGCCGCCGTGCAACACCGCCACCAGCGGCATCGCGGCCACCTCGGCCGGCGACACCGGTCCCGGAGCGAAGGCGGTGCCCGGAGCCGTCGCCAGCCAGATGTCGTGGTGGCCCAGTTCCTCCGTCACCAGGGCGGGCGCCGGAGGCAACGGGAGCGAGACCACGGCCAGTTCATGGCGTCCGTCGGTGAGCGCGTACACCAGCTCGTCGTCGCCCGGCGCGTCCTCGACCAGGACGCCCACCCCCGGATGGGCCCGGCGGAACGCGCCCACCGCCCGGGCCAGCGGATCGGCCGTCACCGAGGCGTGCGCCACCAGTTCCAGGCGTCCGGCGCGCAGCGACGCCACGTCCGAGACCGCCCGGCCGGCCGCCCGGCGGGCCGCCAGCAGCCGCCGCGCCGGTTCCACCAGGGCCCGGCCCGCCGGGGTGGGCACGACTCCGCGCGGCGTCCGCTCGAACAGCTCGGTGCCCGCCTGCCGTTCGATCGCGCGCATGGTCTGCGACAGGGACGGCTGTGCCACGCGCAGCCGCCGCGCCGCCGCGGTGATGCCGCCGCTGTCGACCACGGCCAGGAAGTACTCGGCCTGCCGCAGCCCGGTGAACGGCGATCCCCGCCCCGGTTCACCCGTCAACGGACCCACCGTCCACGCGCTCGGTGTGCTCCGGCGCCATGGCCAGGCCGGCCAGCGCCCGGGCGGCCGGGGACAGCCGGCCCGGCACGTACGCCAGCCCATAAGGCTGGCGCAGCGGCGGATCGAGCCGGCAAACCCGCGCCCCCTGCCCGGCGGCCCAGCGCGCCGCCCTCCCGGCGACAAAGGACATGCCCGCGCCGGCCAGCACCAGGGGAATCACCATCTCCCGGTGCGCCACCTCCACCGTGATCCGCGGACGCACCCCGTGGACCGCCAGGTGATCGCCCACCAGTTCCCGCTGCCGGCTGTGTCCGGTGACCCCCACCGTCTCCCGGCCGGCCAGCAACCGCACCGGCAACGGATCGGGCAGGGGCGGCTCGTCGGGCGGGAAGACGGCCATGATCTCGTGCTCCGCCCAGGCCCGCACCACGATGCCGTCCGCGTCCAGGGGCAGATAGCCCACGCCCACCTCGGCCCGGCCGTCGGCCAGTATGTCGCGCACCTCCGCGTCGCGGTCGGTGACCCGCACCCGCACCCGCACCTCGGGATGGAGCCCGCGGAACCGCCCGAGCAGGAGGGCGCACGGATCGACCGCCAGCACCGGCGTGGTGACCAGGTCCAGCTCTCCGGCCGGCCTGCCGTCCAGCTGGTCGAGCACTTCGCCCGTCCGGCGCAGCTCCCGCAGCAGCAGCCGCGCATGGGGCACGAACGCGCGCCCGGCGGGCGTGAGTACGGCCCCTCGCCGTACCCGGCGCACCAGGGCCGCGCCCAGCTCCTTCTCCAGCGTCCCCAGAGCCTGCGACAGCGACGGCTGACTCACCCCGGCGGCCACCGCCGCGTGACCGAGGCTGCCGTGTTCGGCGACCGCGAGAAAGTACTCCAGCTGCTGACGGTTCACCCTCCGCACCGTACCCGTGCGGGCACGGAACCCCTCCGCCCGCCGCCGTATGCCTAGGTCGTGTCCGCAAAGTCAGGGCAGCCAGAGTTGTAGGCAGGCGAGGGTGACCAGGGCTTGGTAGTGGCGGGCGCGTTTGTCGTAGCGGGTGGCCAGGGCCTTGTGATGCTTGAGCCGGTTGAAGCAGCGCTCGACGACGTTGCGGCGCCGGTAGGCGGCCCGGTCCAGCCGGCACAGACTCTCGCCTCGGCGCAGGCGGCCGTTGATCTGGTCGATCCGCTCCGGGATCACCGCCTTGATGCCGCGCCTGCGCAGGTAGGAGCGAATCTTCATGGACGAGTAGCCCTTGTCGGCGACGACCCGCTCAGGCCTGGTACGGGGCCGTCCGGGCCCGCGCCGGCGGACGCTGATGCGGGCCATGACCTGCTCGAACTGGGTGCAGTCGTTGACGTTTCCGGCGGTGATGGTGAAGGCCAGTGGCCGGCCCCGCCCGTCGCAGGCGAGGTGGATCTTCGTGGTCAGCCCGCCGCGGGACCGGCCGATCGCCTCACCCGGCCAGAGCCCCCTTTTCGGGCCCCGGCCGCATGCTGGTGGGCCCGCACGGTGGTGGAGTCGACACACACGACCGTCCAGTCGACCGTGCCGACGGCATCCGAGTGCTGCTGGACATGGGCCAGGAGCCGGTCCCAGGTGCCGTCGGCGGACCAGCGGCGGAAGCGTTCGTAGACCGTCTTCCACGGGCCGTAACGTTCGGGCAGGTCCCGCCAGGCGGCCCCCGTCGACAGCTTCCACAGGATGCCGTTGACCACCTGGCGGCGGTCCCGCACCGGCCGGCCCATCCGCGCCGGCGCCAGCAACGGCTCGATCACCGACCACGACTCATCGGTCAGCTCATGACGACGCACCATGAACAGACCAACGACGCCAACACTTTGCGGACACGACCTAGCCGCGCCGGAAGAAGGTGCGCCGGTATTCGCTCGGGGTGGTGCCGAGGATGTGCTGGAAGTGGGCCCGCAGATTGGTGCCGGTGCCGAGGCCGACGTCGGCGGCGATCTGCTCGATGCTCCGTTCCGTGCGCTCCAGCAGTTCTCGGGCCAGGTCGATGCGGGCGCGCATGACCCACTGCATCGGCGTGTAGCCCGTGTCCTCGACGAAGCGCCGGGAGAACGTGCGCGGCGAGACCGCCGCGTGCCGGGCCAGCGCCTTGAGGGTGAGGGGCTCGCCGAGCCGGTGCAGCGCCCACTCGCGGGTGGCGGCGAACCGCTCGCCGAGCGGCTCGGGCAGGCTGCGCGGCACGTACTGCGCCTGGCCGCCGCTGCGGTAAGGGGCCGCGACCAGGCGCCGGGCCGCGTGGTTCGACGCGGCCACCCCGAGGTCCCCCCGCAGGATGTGCAGACACAGGTCGATGCCCGAGGCGGCACCGGCCGACGTCAGCACGCTGCCCTCGTCGACGAAGAGCACGTTCTCGTCGACCCGGACCAGCGGGTGCTTCGCCCTGAGCGCCCGTGTGTAGTGCCAGTGGGTCGTGGCACGCCTGCCGTCCAGCAGGCCCGTGGCGGCGAGCGCGAAGGCGCCCGTCGAGATGGCGGCGAGCCGCGCGCCCCGGGCATGGGCGGCGAGCAGCGCGTCGACCACGGCGGCCGGCGGGTCCTCGCGGTCCGGGAACCGGTAGCCGGGGATGAAGACGATGTCGGCCCACCGAAGCGCGTCGAGGCCGTCGGCGACGTGGTACGACAGCCCGTCGCCACCCGTCACGAGACCGGGCGCCGCGCCGCACACCCGCACCTCGTACGGCATGCTCGCCCGGGTCGTGAACACCTGGGCCGGAATGCCGACATCGAGCGGCTTGGCCCCCTCGAGCACAAGGACGGTGACGCGACGCAGACCGGAGGTTGACACGCGTACCAGGGTACGAGCCCCGTGCGCCTCGGCTCAGGGGCGTACGGGGGTTCGTGCGGGGGCGGGATCGCGGTCGTCGGCGGGGAGCCGGCCGGCGCGGTCGCGAGCGTGGAAGGACGGCCGGAGCCGGCCGGTCAGCGCCAGGAAGGCGACGGACGTGCCGGTGGCGATCCAGCCGGGCCGGCCGGCCATGCCCATGTGCGGCGGATCGAGCCTCGCCGCGGGGCCGGCGAACTCCTTGGCCGTGTCGGCACGCGCCGAACTCACGAAGGCGTGGCCGACGACGGCGGGCACCGACACATACCCGCTGAGCAGGAGGGGCGACACGGCCGCCCGCATGCCGAGGCGGGCGACGCTCCGCCCGCACGCCACCACCCCCGGTGGCTCAGGCGCCCTCGGACCGGGGCCGCCAGCCGCCGGTCACCTCCTTGACGGGCTTGTGCGGGAAGCGCCGCTCCGCGTACCGCTGCGCCTCGGAGCCCGGCAGGACGTACAGCGTCTCGGTCTTGTCCTGGAGCGGACGCAGCACCGTGTCCATGAACGCCTTGCGGTCGTCGAGGTAGGGGCCGATGACATCCTCCCCGGCGGGACAGACGGCCACGCAGTAACCGGACTTGTAGTTCGGCTTGAACGCCAGGCTCTGCCACATCGACGCGTTCTCGGGATCGGTGACGCGGGAGCGGAAGTCGGCGGCGTCCGCGCTGTCGGCCACCGTCTGCGCCCAGTCGGTGAAACCGCTCATGAACTCCCGGTAGTTGTGCGTGACGCAGGCGAGGAAGTCGAACTCGCCGTCCTTCGTGAGGGCGCCGACGGGGCAGGCGGCGACGCACAACTTGCAGTCGATGCACGGGTTGTAGTCCAGCGGCCGCCCGTACGCGCTCACCTCCGCGTCCACCAGTACGGTGGCCAGCAGGACGAAGGTGCCGAACTTCGGGTGGATGACGTTGCGGTGCAGCCCCATCACGCCGAGGCCCGCCGCCACGGCGACCGTCTTGTGCGCCACCACCCAGATACGGCCGGGAAAGTGTTCCATCTCCTGCGGGAAGCCGGCCGACGGGTTCAGCGCGCGGTGACCGGCGTCCTGCAGGGCCCGGGCGACCGCCCGGGCGGCGTGGTTGATCTGTTCGTCGGCCTGGTGGAACTCCTGGTTCGCCACGCTGCGGGCCGGCGAGCGGTAGTTGTCGCGGTTCATCCGGACCACGAGCGAGACGAGGGTGCGCGTGCCCGGCAGCGCGGTCAGCGCGTGCTCGCGTTCCCCGGCGAGATCGGGATGGCCGAGGCTCACCGCCGCCGCGTCGTCGGCGCCGGCGGCCAGACACAGCTCGCGCAGCCACTCCGCGTCGATCACCGGCGGCGGCCCGTCCGCCGTGCCGGCGTCCCGGCGTGCGAGGACGGCCCGGACGGACGGATGGCCGGCGAGCTTCGCGGGCAGCTTCGGCCGTCCGGTTTCCTCCGCGCCCCGTGGTTCGCGCATCCCGACACCCTCCCTGTGAGTTGGATTTTCAAACTCACTATGCCGGGAGGCGGCCCGATGGGCAAGATCGCGGTTGCCGCCGACGGGCCGGTGTCACGGATCCGGGAGGAGCAGCACCGTGTTGGACACCGCTCCCGCCGCCGTGTTCACCGGCGCGCCGGCGGGCGAGTCGGGGCTCGCATGGCGCACATGGGCGCCCGCGGGGCGGCCGTTCAGCAGGAACGGCGAGAGGACGAACGGCACCCGGGCCGTGCCGCACGCGCCGTCGAGGCTCCGGAACCGCATCCGGGCGGTGTCGGGCACGAGCCGGCGCTGCAGCACGAGCGTCTCCTCGCCGGACCGCCGCGCCAGCAGGTCGAGCCACTCCCGCTCGGTGACCTCGGCACCGGAGACGAATCCCGTGCCGCCGTGGCCGCACGAGGGTTTGACGACGAGACCGGTCCGCTCCCGCGCGGCGCGGGCCAGGATCAACCGGCGCCGTGCGGCGCACTGCCCGGGCCCGAGCCACGCCGTCCACGGCACATGTCCCTCGATCAGCTCCCGGTCCGCCGGCGGGTAGCGGTCCAGATCCTCGTGCATCCAGGCCAGCACCCGCTTGGCGCCGAGCAGGCACGACGCCTCCGGGACGAACAGCCGCACACCGCCGGCGAGAACCGCCTCGCGCAGCACGCCGAGGGCCGCCGTGTCCGTCACCACCGCACCGAGGAACTGGTTGAAGACCACATCGACGCGTTCCTCGCCCACCCACAGCCCGTCGGCTCCGCCGCGCACCTCGGACAGATCCGCGACCGTCACCTCCAGACCCGCCGCCGCGGCGGCCTGCGCGGCCGGCCGCAGATAGCGGCGCAGCGCGCGGACGCCGTCCAGCTTCGCCGCGATGCCCGAGGCCGCCCGCCACGTCGGCACCAGCACCCGGGCACGCCCGCCGGCCGGCCCCGGCACGGCCCGCGCCAGGGCCGCCGCCCGGGCGCGCAGGGTCGACGGCGGCGCCACCAGCGTGCCGTCCGGCCAGTACCGGGCGAACGCCGCGGCGCGCCTGTCCAGGCCCGGGACGCCGTAGATGTTGGGACCGACGTTCAGCTCGACGAACCACGGCCTGCCTCCGGCCAGCAGCGCGTCGGGCCGGGCCAGGCGCGGCAGCGCGGGATCGGACAGCGGCTGCGCCGGGTCCAGCAGCCGCGGCTCGCGGTGGTCGTCCAGCGCCCGGTACAGCTCGCCGGCGGTGCCGGCCCGGCGCCGGCAGGCGAGGAGCGCGCACCGGAGCACGCCCGCCGCCAGCTCGCCGAACCGGTGGTAGTCCGGCGCCGAGAAGACCAGCGGGCGCAACGCCTCCCAGCGGCCCGGCAGCGCGTCGGGAACCCACCAGCCGCGGGCCCCGGCGCTCCGGCTCAGCAGTTCCGCGCGGGCCTGGCGGGGCAGCCGGTCCCACAGGTCGTACAGGGTCACACCCGGGCCGCACACCATGTATGCCTCCCTCCCGCCTCCATCCTGCGGGCCCGCCCGGCTCCGCGCGCGCTCGGCGCTACGCCGTCGGCCGCAGCAGCGCGCCCGGCTCGTCCGCCGGAGCCGCCGTGGACGTGCGGAGCATCATGTACGTGCACACCGCCACCGCCGCCGTGCCCACGGCGCCCACGTACAGCGCCGCGTGCAGACCGTCGAGGAACGCGGCGTGGAACCAGCGGCGCACCTCACCGGCGCCCGGCCCCGCGAGTGCCGCCGCCGGTCCGCGGGCCAGGGCGCGGTCGGCCAGCGCGTCCGCCTGGTCCGCGGGGAGGACGGTCTCCGCCTGGCGCAGGAACGAGTCCCTCATCCGGGAGTTCAGCACGGCCCCGAGCGCCGCCACACCGGTCACACCGCCGAGTTCGCGCAGCGTCTCGGCGATCGCCGTGGCCATCCCGGCCCTACGGCCGCGTACCCGCTCCACGACGATGACGTTGACCGGTACGAAGGTCAGGCCCACGCACACCCCGATGACCGGCAGGACCCAGCAGTACTCGGCGTAACGCGCGTGATCCCCGTACAGGGCGAGCCCGGCGAGGGCGACCGGGCACAGCGTGACACCGGCCAGCAGCGGCCGGAAGGCACCCCAGCGCGCGGACATCCGGCCCGCCAGGGGCCCCGTGACCACGATGCACGCGGACGCCAGGAGGAACACGAGGCCGGCTCCGGCCGGCGACCAGCCGAGGACGTACTGCAGGTACAGCGACAGGAAGAAGATCGCTCCGAACAGGGCCAGGCTCGTGGAGAATCCGGCCAGCGCGGCCACCGCGCACGGCCGGTCGCGGAAGAAGGACAGGTCGAGCATCGGCTCGGCGGCGCGCGTCTCCACGGCCGTCAGGGCGGGCAGCGCGAGCCCGGCCACGGTGAACCCGGTCAGCACGGCGGGGTCGGTCCAGCCCTCGGAGGGCCCCTGGATGAGCCCGAAGATCAGCCCGCCGACACCGGTGACCGCCAGCGCCTGCCCGGGCAGGTCCCAGGAACGGCCGCGGCACGGTGGCGCGTACGGCAGGGACAGGGCGCCGAACATCAGCAGGCCGAGGCCGATCGGCACGTTGATGAACAGGACGCTGTGCCAGCCGAACCGTTCCACGAGCGGACCGCCGATCACCGGCCCGAGAGCGAGGCCCAGCCCGGACGCGGCGCCGCGCAGTCCCAGCGCCCTGGCCCGGCTGGCGTCCTCGGGGAAGACCTGCCGCAGCAGGGCCGCGCTGGACGGCAGCAGGGCCGCGCCGCCCGTGCCCTGGACGACCCGCCCGGCCACCAGCGTCTCCCAGCTGTCCGCCGTCGCCCCGAGGGCCGACCCGAGGACGAACGCGGCCAGCCCCGCGAGGAACAGCCGGCGCCGCCCCAGCCGCTCGCCGACGATGCTGCCCGGCAGCAGGAAAGCCGCCAGGACCAGCGTGTACGAGGCCACGACCCACTCCAGGCCGCCGACCCCCACTCTCAGGTCCCTGCCGATGTCCGGCAGCGCGTTGTTCATCGCGAGGTTGTCGAGCATGACCATGAAGACGGCCACGGACTCGACGACGAGCACGGCCCCCGGCCGGCAGCGCCGGGGCCTGGACAGGGAGGAGGCGGCGGGCGCGGGCGGGCCGGTACGCGGCAGTGACATGGCGTCGTCCAGACGGGCGAGGGGACGGGGGTTCGGGGGAGCCGCTGCGGGCGGGCGGACTCGGATCAGCGGATGCGCCCGGCGCTGAGCCGCGGTACCCGCGCGGCCGAGGTCCGGCGCGGGACCGTGGAGGACGGCACCGGCTCCGCCCGCCGGGACACCGGACGCGGTCCGGGGGCGGAGCCGGAAGCACCGGTCGCCCAACGGGCCCCGCGGAGCGGGTGGTCGGGGACTGCGATCACGTGGCAAAAGGTACGCCTTATACGCCGGAACGCGGGCTCACGGCGGTGGAGATCACTGACAGAGGTGAGGTACGTATTTCTTGCGGATCGTCGTACGAACTGTCGAATCGGCCAGTGGTGGCCGGGTGTCGTGTTCCTTTTCGATTTCACTGGACCGTTCTCCGGGCCGTTCTCTGCACCGTTCTCCGGCCGGCGGAAAACGGTGACCGGCTGTCCGTGCGGCCCGCGTCGGCTCGCACCGTCGGCCGATGTGCGCCGACGCCGTGGTTGCGGAAGCATCGGTAGGGGCGGCCCACATTCCGCGGCCGAAGCGCGGGCCTCGCGCCGCCGCCCGGTGAGCCGGTGCCTGACCGGGCCGGCACCTCGACAACCTTCTCGTGCGTCCGTACCGGAGCACTCAGATGACCAAGCGCGACACCGGCCGGTCGCCGGCTGCCACGGGACCGGCCGCACGGCGGTCGCCGGGGCCCGGGCCGACCGCCGGCGACTGGGGACTTCTCCTCCTCCGGCTGACCTTCGGGCTGCTCATGGCAGGCCACGGCGCCCAGAAACTGTTCGGCCTGTTCGGCGGACCGGGTCTGACGGCCACCGGCAAGGGATTCGCCGGCCTCGGATTTCACCCGGGGAAGCTGTACGCGATCGTCGGCGGCCTCTCCGAGTTCCTCGGCGGTCTCGGCCTGGCCGCCGGCCTGTTCACGCCGCTCGCGGCCGCCGCGCTGGTCGGTGTGATGATCAACGCGATGGTGACGGTGACCGGCGCCCACGGCCTGTGGGAGACGGACGGCGGCGTCGAGTACAACGTGGGCATCGCCGTCGTCGCCCTGACCGTGGCCGCGACCGGCCCGGGCCGCCTGGCCCTCGACCGCTTCTTCCCCTGGCGCGCCGGAGGCTGGCCCGAAGTCTGCGTCGCCCTGCTGCTGGGAGGCATCGGCGCCGCGATCACCCTGAGCCTGTGACGGTACCCGGGCCCGGGGCGCGCTGATCAGAGCCGGGCGCGCAGCCACCGCGGGCCGGCGTCGAGGTACGCGCGGCCCGCCACCACCACGGTCGGCACGGTCTTGTCCCCGCCGCCGACCGCCCGTACCACCGCCGCGCCGGCCGGGTCGCGCCGGATGTCGACCCGGTGCACCCAGCGGGCGTCGCGGCAGCAGGCAGTACGCGCACCCCGCCCGCCAGTAGACGGCCGGCGTCCGGGGCTGACGAAACCGCGGACGGACCGAGAACAGAGATGAGGGGCAGAACCTCCTTTGCTAGGGTGCGCCGATGTCAACGATCAGGCAGTTCCAAGTCACCTTCGACTGCGCGGAACCAGAGCGCGTCGCTCGTTTCTGGTGCGAGGTGTTGGGGTATGTCGTATCGGCGCCGAAGGGGTTCGCCAGCTGGGAGGAATACGATCGCTCGCGGCCGCCTGAGGATCAGGGTTCCTGGTGGGCGTGCACCGATCCCTCAGGTGTGGGCCCGCGACTGTTCTTCCAGCGCGTTCCCGAAGAGAAGGTCGTCAAGAATCGGGTGCATCTTTGCGTACGGGTCGGCACCGGCCTCGTGGGCGAGGAGCGTCTGGCCGCGCTCGAAGCCGAGTGCGCACGACTGGTCCCGCTCGGCGCGGTACGCGTGCGACTCCTGTACGACGGCAATGATTCCTGCATAGTGATGCAGGACATCGAGGGCAACGAGTTCTGTCTCGACTGAGCGTCCCGGCCGTGTGCGCGGGCTCTGCCGGCCGAAGGCCCCCGAGCCCGGCGAGGACTCCTCGCGCGGCCCGCTCACGCGGCCTTCGTGGGCTGCCGGGCGTCCTCGGCGGTGAGCGGTGCCGGCCCGGTGTTCCGGCGCGGCGGGGCCAGGGCGGCGGAGATGGCCACCGCGCCGATCGCGCACACGGCGGCCGTGCCGTACAGCGCGATGTGCAGGGCGTGGGTGAAGCCGTCGGCCAGCGCGCCCGAGGCGTTGCCGGACAGGTCGCCCGCGGCGACCTTCGCGGCCAGTTCCCGTGAGCCGACGCGGGTGCCGATGAGGCTGACGAGGACCGCGCCGTACACGGCGATGACGATGGCTTCGCTGCCGATGCGCATGGTGTTGAGGAAGCCCGTGGCCATACCGGCCTGCTCCGGCTCGACGAGACTCATCGCCGTACCGTCGCCCACGCCGAACGAGATCCCCGCGCCCAGCCCGGTCATCAGCAGCGGGCCGGCGATCACGGCCGGGGAACTGCCGGGACCGATCACGGTGAGCCACGCGTTGCCGCCCGCGAACATCAGCAAGGAGACCGTGATCAGCGTACGGGGGGACACTCCTCGGTTGACCAGGGCACCGGACAGCGGCGGGGCCAGCAGCACCGGCGCGGTCATCAGCAGCAGTACCGTTCCGGCGCGCTGAGGGGAGAAGCCGCTCGCACCCACGAGGTAGGTGGGCAGGTAGGTCAGCAGCGTCACGAAGCCGAACGTCGACACCACCGGCACCATGCACAGCGCGAAGAACCGGCGGTTGCGCACCAGCGTCAGATCGAGGACGGGGGCCGTGGAACGCGACTGCAGGACGACGAAGAACACCAGCAGCCCCACGCCGGCGACCAGCAGCGCCAGCGCGGCGGGGCTCGCCCATCCCCACTCCGGGCCCTGGACCGCGCCCAGCACGAGCAGGCCGAGGCCCGCGACGAACACCAGCGCACCGGTCGCGTCCAGCCGGGGACGCCGTGGCGCACGGGACTCGGCGACCAGTCCGACGCCGGTCAGCGCCACGGCCACCAAGGCCGCGTGCAGCCCGAACGTGGCACGCCAGCCGAGCGCGCCGACCAGCCAGCCCGACAGGGTCGGTCCCGCCGCCAGGCCGAGACCGGCGGCGCTGCCGAGAGCGGCGAAGGCACGGGTGCGCGCGGCCCCGTCGAAGGTCGTGGCCAGGATCGCGCCACCGCTGGCGAACACGCCCGCCGCACCGATGCCCGACAGGGCGCGGGCGAGATCCAGGAGCACGATGCCGGGCGCGACCGCCGCGGCGAGCGAACCGGCGGCGAACACCGCCGCGCCCGCCGCGAAGGCCCGCCGGCGGCCGAACATATCGGCCGCGGACCCGGCGACCAGCATGAACGAGGCGAACGTCAGGTTGTAGGCGTTCATCACCCACTGCAAGGGCGCGCCCGCCGTATGCAGGTCCTCGCCGATGCCGGGCAGCGCGACGGCCGCTCCGGAGATGGACATCGGCACGGTGACGAAGGCGAGCAGGACCACTGCCAGCGTGATCGCCGGACGCGGGCGGCCCGGGGAAACGGTAGTCACGAGTGAGGGCTCCTTCAGGAGACGGCCAAGGGCGGCCAGCAAACGGCCACTTGGGCGACAGTGCCACTGAGTGGCATTAGCTGTCAAAGGGCAAGAGCGCCCGGGTGGTAGGGTCGGCGGTGTGAGTCACGATCTGCGCGAACTGCCGCTGCGCGAACGGAAGAAGCTGCGTACGCGCCGGGCCCTGGCCGAGACCGCGCTCCGTCTGTTCACCGAACGCGGTTACGACACCACCACGCTCGACGACCTGTGCGACGCGGTGGAGGTGTCCAAGCGCACCTTCTTCCGGAACTACCGCTCCAAGGAGGACGTCGCGCTCGCCGCCGACAGCGAGCTGTGGTCGGCGTACCTGGACCGGGTGGCCGCCGTACGGCTGGACGGCCCGCTCCTCGGCGTGCTCCGGGTGGCCCTGGAGGCGACCCTGGAGGCCATGGAGCCGGACTGGGACCGCCGGTTCCTGGCCACCCGTGAGCTGTCCGAGTCCGTTCCCGTGCTGCAGTCGCACGGACTGGGGTACTGCCAGGACACCACCCGTGACATCGTCGAGACGCTGGCCGGCCGTGCCGGCGCCGACACGGAGGCGGACGCGTTGCGCCTGCGCCTCACCGTGGAGATCTTCGTCGCCGCCTGGCACACGGTGTGCCTGCACTGGACGGCCCAGGGCGGCCGAGGAGGCCGCGACGGCCTGACGCACCTGGTCGAACAGACCTTCACCCTGATCCCGGACGCGCTCACCCGCACCGCCTAGGCTCCGCGCGCTCCGTCGTAGAACGAGTCGTCATACGTGTACGGCCTCGGGGAACATCGGTACGGCGGTCGCGGAAAGATCGCCGGACGGGCGCCGGGACCGGCTACGGTCCGCTTGTGCGGGAAGTGCGCCGAGGAGCCGACCCGCCCCGGCTTGGAGCGGTTCTTCTTCCTGGACGATGTCGACCGCGGTCTGATCGCCCGGCGACGCTCCACGCACCACCAGCTCGGCTTCGCGCCCCAGATGTGCCGTGGACGACGACGTACATCGACGACGCCGTCGCCCGGCTCCGCGCCGAGGGCCACGAACTGCGGGACGAGGACATCGCCCGCCTGTCCCCGCTCAAGCACCGCAACCTGAACCTGCTCGGCCGCTACAGCGTCACCGCTTCCCTCCCGGCCGCGGGCGCCCTGCGCCCGCGGCGGGACCCGGGCACGCCGGAGTTGGACGAGGACGACCTCTCGGCTTGATGGCAACGCAGGGGGTTACTGGGCGGTGTAGCCACCGTCGACGGGCAGGGCGATGCCGGTGACGTAGCCGGCGCCGGGGCTGGAGAGCCACAGGACGGCCTGGGCGATCTCGTCGGCGGTGCCGAGACGGTCGATGGCCTGGCCGGCTTCGGCCTGGGCGCGGTCGAGTTCGCCGCCTTCGACCATCGCATCGACCATGGGGGTGGCGATGGTGCCGGGGCACACCGCGTTGATGCGGACGCCGCGGGAGCCGTATTCGAGGGCGGCGCTCTTGGTCAGGCCGATCACGCCGTGCTTGGTGGCGTGGTAGGCGGCGCGGCCGGGGTTGCCGACGAGGCCGCCGAGGGAGGAGCAGTTGACGATGGCGCCGCTGCCCTGGTCGCGCATGTGGCGCAGTTCGTGCTTCATGGCCGCCCAGATGCCGCGCAGGTTGATGTGCTGGACGCGGTCGAACTGTTCGGCGCTCTCGTCGGCGGCGTCGGTGGGCGGGGGCATGATCCCGGCGTTGTTGTAGGCCATGTCAAGGCGGCCGAAGATCTCCACGGTGCGGTCGACGGCGGCGGCGACCTGGTCCTCGTCGGTGACGTCGCAGACCAGGGCGAGGGCCCGGTGTCCGGCGTCGGTGAGTTCCTGCACGGCGGCCTTGAGGGCTGTCTCGTCGATGTCGGCGAGGCCGACGGCGGCGCCGGCTTTGGCGAAGGCGCGGGCGGTGGCCAGGCCCATGCCGGAGGAGGCTCCGGTGACGAAGGCGACCTGGCCGGTGAAGTCGTAGGTGGGGTTCATGGAGATGTCTCCTCGGACAGGGTTGCGACGGGGGCTTCGGACGGGGTGCCGGAGGGTTCAGGTGGTCTGGCCGCCGTCGACGACCAGGGCGGTGCCGGTGGCGAAGGCGGCGTCGGCGGAGCACAGCCAGAGCACGGCGGAGGCGATCTCCTCGGGCGTGCCGAGGCGGCCGACGGGTTCGTCGGCGATAAGTCCTTCGCGGCCCCCGGGGCGGGTGTCGCCGAAGCGGCGGATCATCCCGGTGTCGATGATCCCCGGGCAGACGGCGTTGATACGGATGCCCTGTGCGGCGTGGTCGAGGGCGGCGGAACGGGTGAAGCCGATGATCCCGTGCTTGGCGGCGGCGTAGGCGGCCTGCCCCTCGAAGCCCTTGACCCCGGCGCCGGAGGAGACGTTGACGATCACGCCGCCGCCGTCCTGCTTCAGCATCTGCCGGATCTGGGCGCGGGTGCACAGGAACGCTCCGGTGAGGCTGACGCCGAGAACGCGGTCCCAGTCGTTCTTGGCGGTGTCGGCGGCCGACTGGACGGGCTGCTCGACGCCGGCGTTGTTGAAGGCGGCATCCAGGCTCCCGAAGCGCTCGACAGTCCGGTCGACCGCGGCTTGGACGTCGTGTCGACCGAGGTGCCGGCCACCTCGGGGTTCGGGCGTACGGCACTGCCGCCGTTGACGAACAGCAGCCCCGGCTCCTTGGCCGCCGTGTCCAGGACTGCGGTCAGGGAGGCGGGGTCAAGGACGTCGGCGGTGAGGCCGCGCGCCCGGATGCCCTCATCGTCGAGTTCGCCCACCAGGGCGTCGAGGTGATCGGCCATGCGGGACAGGAGGGCGACGTGGTGGCCGGCGGCGCCCAACCGGCGGGCGGCGGCCAGCCCCGGTCCGGGGCCCGCGCCGACGAGAGCGAACGCGGTCACGGTGAGCCTTTCAGGTGAGGCGGTGCGGACGCAGGGCCGGGCGGACCGCAGTGTCAGCCGGTGGCCGGGGCGGCGGTGTACTCGTCGTCGGTGACCGGGTTCAGCCAGTGCACGACGGCGTGGTCGTCGTCGCCCTCGTTGATGGCCACGTGGACCATCAGCCGGTTCGGGGCGGCGCCGTGCCAGTGCTCCTCGTCGGCCTCGAACAGGACCCGGTCGCCAGGCCGGATGACCTCTACGGGACCGCCGCGGCGCTGGCACAGGCCGACACCTTCGGTGACGAAGACGGTCTGGCCCAGCGGGTGGCGGTGCCAGTGGGTGCGGGCGCCGGGCATGAAGTGCACCAGGGAGGCGGTGACCCGAGAGGGGGCGGGGGCGGCGGCGACCGGGTCGATGTAGACGTCACCGGTGAACCAGTCGGCCGGGCCCTTGACGGTGTCGAGCGAGCTGCGGGTGATCTGCACGGTTGCTCCTTGTGCGGTGGAGGGGGTCAGGGGGTGAGGAGGGTCTTGATGGCGCGGCGCTCGTCCATGGCCTTGTAGCCCTCGGCGACCTGGTCCAGGGGCAGGGTGAGGTCGAAGACCTTGCCCGGGTCGATCCGGCGGGTGAGGACGCGGTCGATGAGGTCGGGCAGATACCGGCGTACGGGGGCGGGACCGCCGCGCAGGCCGACGTGGGAGAAGAACAGCTCCTGCCCGTCGACGGCGACCTCGTGGGGGACACCGACGAAGCCGACGTTGCCGCCGGGCCGGGCGGAGCGCAGGGCCTGGCTCATGGCCTGGGCCGTGCCGACGCACTCCAGGACGCTGTCGGCGCCGATGCCGCCGGTCAGCTCCTTGATCTCCGCAACGCCCTCGTCGCCACGCCCGGTGACGATGTCGGTGGCACCGAACTCCCGGGCGAGCTTCTGCCGGGACTCGTGCCGCGACATGGCGATGATGCGCTCCGCGCCCATCTCCTTCGCCGCAATCACCGCGCACAGGCCCACCGCGCCGTCGCCGACGACCACGGCGGTCGAGCCGGGCCCCACCTCGGCGGCGTCCGCGGCCCACCAGCCCGTGCCCATCACATCGGAGACGGCCAGCAGACCGGGCCACAGTTCCTCGCCGGGTACCTCGTCGGTGGCGACCAGGGTGCCCTGGGCGTGGGGGATGCGCACGTACTCGGCCTGGCAGGTGGACATGAACTCGCGGTGCAGGCAGCTGGACTGGAATCCGTTCTTGCAGTTCGCACAGGTGTTGTCGGACGTGGCGAACGAGCCGACGACGAACTGTCCCGGCTTCACCGCGGTGACCCCGGAGCCGACCTCCTCGACGAAGCCGACGTACTCGTGGCCCATCGGGTGCGGGTCGCCGATCGGCTCGGCGCCGCGGTAGGGCCACAGGTCGGAGCCGCACACGCAGGTGACAGCCGTGCGGATGATCGCGTCGGTGGGGTGAAGCAGCTTCGGGTCGTCCAGAGACTCGAAGCGGACATCGCCGGGGGCGTGGATGACTGCGCCGCGCATAGATGAGCTTCCTTCGCGTGCCGGGGGCGGGCGATCCCGAAGGCCGGGGCCGTCGCCGAGTGCAGGGCCAGGTGCAAAATCCCGTCGTGACGACCAGGCGAAAAGCACCACGTCATCCAGGCAACCCGCTTTTCGCGCGGGCAGCGAGACACCATCGAGGGGTGTACCGCCAGTACATCCCTATGGACGCGGGCGGGACGTACCGTCGAAGGCGTGGACAACCAAGCAGAGGTCCGCGAGTTCCTGACCTCGCGGCGAGCCAAGATCACCCCCGAGCTGGCCGGCCTGCCCTCCGGGAGCCGCCGGCGGGTACCGGGCCTGCGCCGCAGCGAGGTCGCCGCACTCGCCGATGTGAGCGTGGAGTACTACGCCAAACTGGAACGTGGCAACCTCGCCGGCGTCTCCCCGGCCGTTCTCGAAGCCGTCGCCCGTGCGCTCCAGCTCGACGACGCCGAACGCGCCCACCTGCTCAACCTCGCCCACGCCGCCGACGGCTCCGACGCCCTTACCCGCCCCCGGCGCCGCACCGCCCAGTGGAAGGCGCACCGGAGCCTGCAATGGGTCCTGGACGCCGTCACCGCCGGCCCCGCCTTCGTACGCAACGGCCGCATGGACCTGCTCGCCGCCAACGAACTCGCCCGCGCCTTCTACGCCGACGTCTACGCCTCGGCCGGCAACCAGGCGAACCTGGCCCGTTTCCAGTTCCTCGACCCCGCCTCGCGCCGCTTCTACCCCGACTGGGAGCAGGCCGCCGACATCGCCGTGTCCATCCTGCGCACCGAAGCCGGCCGCAACCCCCGCGACAAGGGCCTGCACGACCTCGTCGGGGAGCTGTCCACCCGCAGCGACGACTTCCGCACCCGCTGGGGCGCCCACGACGTCCGCCATCACGGCACCGGCACCAAGCGTTTCCACCACCGCACCGTCGGCGACCTCATTCTCGCCTACGAGGGCCTGGAGATGGCCGCCGCCCCCGGTCTC
This sequence comes from Streptomyces sp. SCL15-4, assembly GCF_033366695.1. Classification (NCBI taxonomy): domain Bacteria; kingdom Bacillati; phylum Actinomycetota; class Actinomycetes; order Kitasatosporales; family Streptomycetaceae; genus Streptomyces; species Streptomyces sp. SCL15-4. The sequence goes on along the minus strand of NZ_JAOBTQ010000001.1, from coordinate 729,355 downwards.
ACACTCACCATCTACACCGCCGAACCCGGCTCGGCCTCCGAGGAGAGCCTGAGTCTCCTCGCCTCCTGGGCAGCCACGTCCCAGACTCTCGCGCCACACTCGCGCGACTGATGATCCCCGGCCGACTCCGCCCACGCTCACCATGACGGTCCTGTCGGCAAACGAGGGCGAGCGATCCGCACCGCCGCCGCCCGCCCCCTGCCCGACCACACCGCCGTCAAGGAAGACGCGCCCGCCCCGGAGCTGCCGGTCACCCTCGACATGCCGGGCAAGGTCGCGGACTGTCTCCGGACCGCCGAGCTGGAGCCCGTCGAGCGCGCCGCGCTCGACCAGGGGACGACCGTACGGCGCGTCCGGGGCTACACCCTGCGCGTCAGCGCCGTCCCCGCCGTACACCGCCAGCTCCTCGCCCGCTGCCGGCCGCTCGACGGCGGCCAGGGTCTGCCCGCGGTCCCGGCCCGGCGCAAGGGCCGCCGAGCGTACGAGAACCGGGTCGGCACACCCACGCCCTGACCATGATCGTTCTCAGCGTCAACCGCTGTACCGATGTTCCTACTGACGCCAATTGCATCGGATGCGAATAGGCGGCACCCGTCCTGGAGGCGGGCCGAGGGCTGTATGGAAGCGGTCCGGCCAGGGGCGTTGGCCTTGGAACCACGGTAGCGGTCTCCTCGGCGGGCGTCTGTGAGTCTCACTCCATCGAGCGATTGAACTGCGAAGACGCCCCCGTGTCGCATCTGATGCGAAATCCTCGCGTCAGATGCGATAGACGGAGAGTGATGGCGGATGGGTGGAGACGGTCTCGTTCCAGGGTCTGCTCGGCTGCACTTGGTGGACGGTCTGCCGTTGCTGCGGCCGGACGAGCTGGTCTTCGAGGCGATGATCAAGGGCTGGCGCAACCAGCAGCTCGCCCGGAATCTCTCGCCGGGGTACGTCGGTGATCAGGAACGCACGGTCCGCGCCTTCACCCGGCATGCCGATGCGATGCCGTGGCAGTGGACGCCGCAGCACGTCGACGAATGGTCGGCCGATCTGCGGGCCGTGCACGGCTGCGTCCGCTCCACCCTGCGCAACTACCAGGGCTCCGTGCGTCAGTTTTGTGACTTCCTGACCAACCCGGCCTACGGCTGGAGTGACGAGTGCCTGCGGCACTTCGGTACCCACCCGGTCCAGGTCGTCTATGACTGGAACGCTGCGACGCACGCCGACGAGGCCGAGGGCGAGCCGGAACGCCGAGCGTTCACCAAGTCCGAGCTGGAGGCGTTCTTCGACCACGCCGACGAGGAGGTGCTGCGCGTTCGCGGCAAGGGCCGCAAGGGCTGGTTGCCAGCCTTCCGGGACGCCGCCTTGTTCAAGGTTGCGTACGCCTACGGCCTGCGACGCAACGAGACCCGGATGCTGGATCTCACCGACTTCGGCCGCAATCCAGAAGGCCGGGAGTTCGGCGAGTACGGCACCCTGCTGGTCCGCTACGGCAAGGCCAAGAAGGGGTCGCCGCCCAAGCGTCGCAGTGTGCTGACTGTCTGGCACTGGACACCAGGCACGATCGGGGAATGGATCAGCGAGGTCCGGCCTGGGATGCGTCATTCGACCAGCCGGGCCCTCTGGCCGTCCGAGAGAGGCCCGCGGATCGGGGTCCAGCGGCTGGACTCCCGCTTCGCCGCCTACCGGGACGCCGTCGGCCTGGACCCCGCGCTGGAGTTTCACTCGCTGCGCAGGTCCTACATCACCCACCTGATCGAGGACGGCCACGACCCGCTGTTCGTCCAACAGCAGGTCGGCCACGACCACGCCTCCACCACCGCGATCTACACCTGCGTCTCCTCCGACTTTCGCACACGCTCCCTGCGTCGCGTCCTGGACGCCACCATCGAGGCCGCTCTGCGGCCGGGAAGGACTTCCTGATGCCACGCCAGATCAGCTACCGGTGGCGCCTGCGCGAGCTGATGGCCGCCCGCGGCATGTTCACCGTCGCTGAGCTGATGCCGCACCTGACCGAACGCGGCATCACGCTCTCCTCTTCCCAGGTCCACCGTCTGGTCTCCGGCACCCCGGAACGGCTGTCCCTGCCGGTGCTGGCCACCCTCTGCGACATCCTCGACTGCACGCCCACCGACCTGATCGCCACCTCGGCCCAGAACCTCCCAGCCCGTCGCGCCGCCGGCGAAGAGGCGCCGATCAACCTCGCCGCCCGCCGACCCACACGGGTCCGGCTGACGCCGAGGGCTGAGCGATGACGCCGGAAGAGTACGAGCGGTGGCATGTCCGGAACTGCGCACGCTGCGGCCGTCGAGCGGCGAAGTCGGCGGAGTGGTCGGACGGCCCGATCTGCCGGGCCTGCTACGACCGCGCGATGCGCGTCCGCGGCTCCTGCCCCGACTGCGGAGCCGACCGGCTGCTGCCCGGTCTGGACACCGCCGACACGCCGATCTGCCGCGATTGCGCGGGCATCACCCGCGACTTCTTCTGCGACCGTTGCGGCTTCGAGGGGCTCTTGCTCGGAGGGCGTCTCTGCGAACGCTGCACCCTCGCCGACACACTCGCCCGCCTCCTCGACGACGGCACTGGGCACGTCGCGCTTCCGCTGCAACCACTGGTCACCGCCCTGCTGGAGATGGACCGGCCCAAGAGCCGCCTGATTTGGCTCCGCAACCCCAACGTCGTCCGTCTCCTGCGCGGCCTGGCCACCGGCACCATCCCACTCACTCACGAAGGACTGCATCAGGAAGGGCCCTGGCGAACCGTTACCCACCTGCGCGACCTGCTGATGGACAGCGGCGTCCTGCCACGCGTCGACCGTCAAATCCTTCTCTATCAGCGCTGGCTGACCGAACGTCTCGCCACCATCGAGGACCCCGAACACCACCTGCTTCTCCGGCACTTCGCCTCCTGGCACCAGATGCGCCGACTGCGGGCCACGGCGGAGAAGGGGCCGCTGGGACGCTCCCAGACGCACCAGGCCAAGCAGGAGACCACCCAGGCCGGCGCCTTCCTTGCCTGGCTCGCCGACCGAGGCCGCACCATCGAGCATTGTCGGCAGGCCGACCTCGACGCCTGGCACACCGAGAAGTTGGCCACCCGGCGCCCAGCCCAGACGTTCCTTCGCTGGTGCATGAAAACGGGCCGGATGCCCAACCTCACCCTTCCGCCCCAAGTCATCACCCAGGACCAGGCGCCGCTGAACCAGCACCGCCGCCTTGCCATGCTTCGGCGGGTCCTCAACGACGACTCCTTGCCTCTGCGGAGCCGCATCGTTGCTGCGCTCGTTCTCGTCTATGCCCAGCCCGTGAGCCGCATCGTTCGCCTAACCATCGACGATGTCACCGACGACGAAACCACTGTCGCTGTCTCCCTGGGAGATCCACCGTCTCCCCTCCCAGAGCCCGTCGCCGAGCTGATGCGGGCCTACCTCCGTTCCCGCCAGCACCTGCCCTACGCCAGCAGCAGAAGTGCCTGCTGGCTCTTCCCTGGCCGTCAGCCCGGTCAGCCGATGAACTCGGTCAGCCTCCAGGTCCACCTGCGCGAGATCGGCGTCCCTCCGCAGCGCGGCAGAACCTCCGCGATCCGCCAGCTCGTCCTCCAAGCCCCAGCCCCCGTCATCGCGAGGGCCCTCGGCTACCACGACAAGACCGCCGCCCGCCTCGTCACCGAAGCTGGCGGAACGTGGAGCCGATACGCTCCTGGCGACCACACACGGTGACGCCTGGGCTGCATTGCAGGAACGCGTAACACCTTCAACCTCGATCCTGACCGACTGAGGGGCTGCACCCTCAATGCAGGTGACTTACCCGAATGGCAGACCGGATCCAGGCGCGCTATCGAAGGTCACTTTAGGATTGAGGCATCGCGAGACGTGCCTACCAGGGGCGAGGAGCGGGCGTTGCGCTCGCAGATGGAGCATCTCTATGGCCAGCAGAGACGACTCAGATTCCGATCTCGACGAAATGGAGATCGAGATTCTTCGCAGCTCTGGCCATATGCCGTCAGCCGAGGATCTTCGACGCTTGGAAGAAGTCTCGCCGACCCTAGCCGACCGACTTATCCGCATCGCTGAACTGGAGCAGCGATTTGTCCACGAAGAAATCGCGGAGATGGCACGCGCTCGCTCGGCTGCCAAGATCGTTGCGTTGGCCAACAGGCTGTTCGTGCTTGTTGCTGGACTAGCCATCCTTGGGGCAACCGTCTACCTCGTCGTACGTGGCTTCGCGGGTAGCGCAGTCCTCCTCGGTGCCATCAACGCACTCGCAGCAGCAGCTCTTGGCTGGTTCGGACGCTACTGGACATCCGGAACGTACGGACGGTTGCGCCGTCGGCGCAACAGGGGCAGCGGGGAGGCTCGATGAGTGAGGGGGCGAAGCAGCCGGCGGCCTCTACTGTTTTTGCGACTGGGTACACGGCACTCCCGGACTGCAGCGACGAGGCCCATGCAGCGTTTACCGTGGCCGTGGAACGATATGCCACTGAACTGGCCGCTCGTGCACGTGGACAAACTCAAGAGGAACGCATTCTGAAGGCAGACGTGGATGCCGCAGTGAGGCAGATGAAGCCGACTTCAGGACGCGACCAGGCCAAGGTATTCGCAGATTGGGCAAAGCGAACCGGCTACCTCTTCATCGGTCTTTCTATTGCTCAATTCAATTCCATCAGGCATCAAAAGATTATCGCCGAGGGCAGCGTGTCCTGGCTGGTCTTCGACCTCGCTTTGGTAGTGGTGTGCTTGGTGGCAGGCGTCATCCTCGATCGCCGCTCTGTCAGTTGACTGGAAAGAACAGCTATCAAAACGTCATGAGTTCGCCAGCACGTTCCGTCAAACTTCCTCCAAGTTCCGGCCCCGGTTGTCGGCGGGGACCATGGCTAACGCCACAAAACGGCTGCTCGACTGGTCACTGAAGCGGAGGCGCCTAGAGCGGCTGACCCCGACGACACGCACGGTGACATCAGGAACGATCTCATCTGGGACTACACAACACCTCAACATGCGAGCCCACCAGTCCCAACTTGCGCTCTTGACGGCCACGGGTGAAGCTCGAAAAGAGGGGACACTGGTCAAGCGGAGGTTTCTCATGTCCGATGGACGATTGCAGGGCAGTGTCGAAAGGACCGGCGAAGGGGACTTCGAGATCGTCAAGTTGAACATCGAACTTGACGACGAAACACGTCAGCAGATCGAGGCCGACCCCGAGAAGACTGTGCAGCGTTTCCTAGAGTCCAAAGGGTATGAAGTCAATAGGATTGTTTTGACCGATCGGTCGCCGGAGAAAATCGCGAGCGATTCAATGTTCCACATACTCCGTCCGCCGGAGCAGCACTCCGAGTTCTACCAAATGTAGAGAGCTCAGGTCGAATACTCCCGCCCTTTCCCATACGGGCGTTGGTCGCACAAGGGCAACCAAGCCAGAGGCCGCTCAGCGAGCAGAAACTGGAGCCCACAGGAAATGGTCCGGCTGCTCAGCCGCGAGCATCAGCCTCAAGGAACCTTCGCACCTCACGTGTGCGTAGGAGTTGCCAGCACCTGGGATTATAAGCGAGATCGTGCCGCACTACGCCCAGGAAGGTACGTGGTACGTCGCAGGCGTAAGGCGCGAAGACCTTCAAGAGCTCCTCAGGCACAACGTCCTCTCCCTGGAAGAACAGCTGGCGACCCAGGGTTCACCGATTTGTCCCCTCACTTTCATGTCAACCTCGTGGGCACAGTCGAGAAAGAGACCGTACGCCTGGGCACGGTCTTCGGCATCCGATTCGCGGCACTCCCGCCGGGCGGTAGCGGCTGAGTTGGGCGGGCGGCGAGCCCCCGCCGGTGACCATGAATCCCCGCCGGTGATGATAGACGGGCTTGCCCTTCCTTCGACAGACAGATCGACCACCCCTGACTGCTCACTCAGCGTCATGAGGTGCGGGCAGCAACCGCGAATACGCGACACCTCAACATGCGAGCCCACCAGTCTCGAGGCCGGTGTACCACTTGGCGCCGGTGTCGCCCGTCTCGGCGGCGTCGGTCCATTCCGTGACGACGACGGCGCGTTCTCCGTCGGGCGTCACGTGGAGGTGTGCCGCGAGCAGGCCCGGTGCCGGCGGCGTGACGGCGGCCTCCGCGGCGGCGGCCGGCATCCTGCGCACGGCGAAGAGGCGGGCCGGTCGTCGCGCATCGTGCACGACGCTGCGGACGAGGCGGGTCCGGGTCAGTCCTGGGCGCTCGATGCCGGGCACGAGGGTGTCGACGCGGTCGACGAGTCCGGAGCGCCGTGCGCGGGCCCAGGCCAGGTGATCCGCATCACTGGTCCACTGCGTGTAGAAGAAGAGGCCGGTGCCGTCCAGGGACAGGAAGACGTGCTGCGCCAGCCGCCCGGGAGGCGTCCGATCCGTCGCCCACTGCTCGCGCACGGCGTCGAGGGCCGCGCGCGAGCGTTCGGCGGTGCCGGTGAGCCACTCGCTCATCAACGTCGTTCCGGCGGAAGCATGATGAAGATCCAGCAGACGTGTCATGGGACGTGACTCTCGTACCTCAAGCGCTCTTGAGGTCAAGGCCGGTCTTCTGCCGGAGGCGGACGCGTGGAGCCGCCACACCGCGGTCCTGCCGCTTGCCCGGCCGCGATTCGCACGTCACCGGGACCGGTGCCCCCGGGCCGCTCCGCGATCTCCGTGACGCATGCCCGTACGCGCGGCGTCCCGTCGGGCAGCCGCTCCGGCGCGGAGACCGGGCGCCCTCCGCCGCTTCCCGCCGTAGGGCGCCGTCGTCCGCGTCCGGCCACGCGTCCGGCCCGTGCGCCGCCCGCCGCCGCCGAACACCTCCGCCTCGACGCCGGCCCGGGCGAAGCGAGACGCCTGACGGGACTGGTGCCGGAGCCGGAACGGCCCTTCCGCGTCGCCGGTGTCACGCGAGCGCACCCCGCTCCGGCGATCCTTTGCCCGCGCCGCCGGACCCGTGAGAAGGCGCTCGACGACGGCACGGGCGCTCGCCGGTCGCGGCAAGGCGGCCGGAGTCGCCGACGGCCCGGACCGCGAAGACGAGCCCGACGGCCGACGGCACGACATCGGCTCGGCGCTCACCCGCACGCGCGTCTTCCCGCGGAAGGCACGCGGGTGCTCGATCCGGATCGATCCCGGTCCGCACGGTCGTCCGGCCGGCCATCTCGGCGGTGCCGGTGTCGGTCACCTCTCACACCGTGCCCGGCCCCCCTGTCGGGAAGCGCCGCCCGGAGCGGCGAGAATACCGTGGGGCCGCGCGAGTGACCGAGTTCCGTATTGCCCGCGAGGGCGGTCTTCGTACTGCCTGTAAGAGGCAAACCCGTGCAGCACCACTCGGCTAGCATGATCGAACTCGTGACGAGCGCACCCATCGCCCGTCATACACCGGAAAACCGCACTGTCCGGCGCGAAGAGTTACCTAATTAGACAACAACTAACAAATCGGCCAAACAATTGATACCTATACCAACAAGGGTGCTTACCCGAATAAAGGATGGAACCGGGGTCGCGGCGGGATGTCGGTCACGGGCGATCCTCTGGACCGCGGCGGCTGTGACGACCCTCGGTTTCATGATCGCACTGGAGATCATCGCACGGCACTACGGTCTGCGGGGACCTCTCACCACCGAGGCCCGGGAGCTGGTATTTCCGCCTAAATCCGGATTCCTGCTGTACGCCAGCATGGGCCTGATGACGGTGGTGCTCACCTGGCGGCAGCGGTTCATCACCTTCGGCATCGCGCTCGGCATCGACGTCGTGTTCCTGCTGGTGCGGTGGACGTTCGGCCTCAAGATGACCGGCGGCCACCCTTTCGGCAACGGCGCGCTGTGGGTGCTCCTGGGCTGCGCGGTGTTCGCCGTCGTCCGCCGCACCGGTCAGGAACGCGCCCTTCTGCTGAAGGGCGTCGGCCTGGGCATGCTGCTCATGGCCGGCCGCAAGACCGGTGACACCTGGCTGGTCGTCACGTCGAAGGCCCGCCCGATGGTGCTCGACCAGTACGTGGCGACCGCCGACCACGCGCTGGGCAATCCGTCATGGCTGGTGGGCCGGCTGGTGAACGCCAGCGGCCCGGTCGGCACGCACCTGCTCGACTACGTCTACGCGCAGCTCGCGGTGGCCGCGGTCGTGGTCGCGCTGTACCAGCTGCGCAACGTGGCCGCCGAGCGCCGCTTCCCGCGTCATCACCTGGTGCGCACCTTCCTGGTGATCGGCCTCCTCGGACCGGGCATCTACATGATCTTCCCGGTGGTCGGGCCGATCTTCGCCTACGGCCCGGGCGCCTCCGGCACCGGCGGTCTGGAGTGGGCGGCGGCCAACCTCTGGCCGCACACGCCGACGCCGGTCACCACGCCGCACCCGATGCTGTACGACGGGATAACCCCCCGCAACTGCATGCCCAGCCTGCACACGGCCTGGGCCACCGCCATTTTCATCCACTCCCGCAAGGGCCCGCGGGTCCTGCGGTACGGAGGCACGTTCTGGCTGGTCGCGACGCTCGCCGCGACCCTGGGATTCGGTTACCACTACGGCGCCGACATCGTGGCCGGCGTGGTGTTCACGCTCACGATCGAGGCCGCGCTGCGCTCCCTCGCACGGGGCTGGGACCGGTCCGGGACCCAGCTGGTCGCCCACGGCGCGACGGTCTTCGTGGCGCTCCTGCTGGCGTACCGCTATCTGCCCATGGACATGGCCAGACTGCCGTGGCTGTTCGGGCCGCTCGTCGTCGTGGCGATGCTCTCGGTGATCTACGGCTATCTGCGGACCACCACCCGGTGGGAACCGAAGATCGCGCCGACGCCCCGACCGGAGCCGCAGCCCGAACCGGCGTGAGCCAGGGCACGGCACCCGGACCCGGGGCCGGCATCGGGCCCACCGTCACGGCGACCGCCGCCGGCCCGATCACCGGCCCCGGCGGCGTCCGCCGCTGGCGCACCGCGGACCGGCCGTCCTCCCGGTTCCCGCGCGCCAGGTCGCCGTGGCCGGTCCGCCGTTCCAAACCCGCCACCGTGCCCCGGGCGCGCCCCGCGTCCGCCGCGAACGAGGCCGGCACCCCTGCCAGGACCACGCCGACGACGAAGACCGGCGACCCGAACGCGATCAACCCGGATGCGATCCACCCGAACGCGACCCGCCGGCGAGCGGCCGGCTCCCGTGCCCGGCCGGTGACAAGCGCGTTCCGGCCTCAGATCCCCAGGTGGCCGAGCACCGTGCGCACGGCGCGGGTCACCGCCTCGCGGGTCTCGTCCGTCGGGTCGTGCAGCTCGAATCCGTGGGCGCCGTGCGGTACGTCGACGATCTCGACCGGGGCCCTGGTCTCCTCCGCCGTGTCCAGGAACCGCTCGACCGTGGCGGCGATCTGCGGGATCTCCAGGCCCGCCCGGGTGAGCAGGAGCGGGGGCAGCCGCCGGCCGTCGGCCGGGAGCGCCTCGACGGGGCGGAAGCGGGGGGAGACGGCGTCCCAGCCGGGCAGCGGGGCCAGGACGGGATACGTCAGGGCCAGGCAGCGCAGCCACCGCGGCGGGGCGGTGAGCCAGTCCGCGGCGAGCAGCCCGCCGCCGGAGAACAACCACAGGGCGATCCGCTCCGGGTCCACGCGCGGGTCCGCCCGCAGCAGTGCGACGGCCTCGGTCACGTCGTCCGCGGCCCGCGCGTAGTCGGTGAGGCCGTGCAGGCGGTGCTCCACCACGGCGCCCACCGCGCCCAGACTCGCCGCGAGACGGGCGTAGCCGAGGTAGACCGGCCAGTCGCGGGGCGTCGGGGCGACATCGGGCGCCAGGGGGCCGCCGTGCACGAACAGCACCGCCGGCCGGGGCCCGTCCGCGTCCCCCGTCTCCGGCAGGTGCAGGTCCACGCGGCCGGTCCGGACCCGCGGCCGCTCCGGGACGTCCAGGAGGAACGGGCGCAGGAAGGAGGGCTCGCCCTCGGGTGCGGTCAGCCGGTGGCCCTCGCCCGCGGCGGCACTCCGCAGCACCTCGGCCAGCTCGTCCGGGCAGGACAGCATCGGCCAGTGCCCGGTGGCCAGCTCGAAGAAGCCCACCCGCGGATCGGCCAGCTTGCGCAGTTGTGGCGGCCCGACGCGCACCAGCGCCTGGACCCCCTCGATGGTCACCCCTCCGGCCGTGCACAGGACGGCGCTGACCGGCACGTCGGCCGCCGCGCCGGTCAGCCGCAGCGGCTGGGTGAGCGTGCGCGGCGGCTGGGCGACGGCCAGCCCGCTCAGGAACTCCAACTGGTCCGCGTCAAGCCCCTCGGTGCTGCCCCAGCGATGCCAGTCGGCCGGCCCGGGCGGCGGCACCGGCCGCGGGTCGTCACCGTCCTCCAGGAGCCGACGCACCGCGGGATCCGGGACGAGGGCCAGCGCCGGGTCACCGGGCTGCGGCAGACCGGCGTCCAGGTGGACGACGCGGGCGACCCGGTCCGGGCGCCGGTCGGCCGCGCCCAGCACCGGGTGGATGGCGTAGTCGTGCCCGACCAGCACCACCCGTGGCACGTCGAGGGAGTCGATCAGCCGGAGCACGTCCTCGATGTGCGTCTCCAGGTCCGCCTCGGGCCGCGAACTGAGGTCCACCGGGTACACCCCGGTGCCCGTCCGCCGCAGCCGTCCGGCCACCGCGCTCCAGATCCGCCCGTTGGTGAACGGGCCCGAGACCAGGACAAACGCAGACATCAGCGCCTCCAGACAGTAGGTGAGTCCCGGGTAACGTAGGAACTCCCCCTGAGGGAGGTTCAACTGGTGTCACCGGACGGCACACTGAGCATCGGCGAGCTGGCCGCGCGGGCAGGCACCACGGTCAAGACCGTCCGCTTCTACTCCGACCAGGGCCTGCTGCCCGAAGCGGCCCGCAGCAGCGGCGGACACCGGCGCTACGCTCCGGAGGCCCTGATCCGGCTGCGCACGATCCGGTCCCTGCGCGCCCTCGACGTGCCCGTCCCCGAGATCAGGCACGTCCTGGACTCCGGCGACGGCCTGGAAGCCGTCGTGGCACGCCGGCTGGACGACATCGGCGGCCAACTGGCCGCCCTGCGCTGGCGGGAGGCCGCGCTGCGGGCGCTCCAGGAGAGCGAGCCGGGACAGTTGGCGGAGCGCCTGGAGCTGATCGGGTCGGTCAGCGTCCCGCCCGAAACCTCCGCCATCGCCCACTACTGGCGCCGGCTCCTGCCCGCCCGCCTCTCCGCCCGGCTCCGGTCCGCGGTCACCGAGGCGGCCGTGCCCCAGCCGCCCGCAGACCCCACCACGGACCAGGTCCTCGCCTTCGCCCGGGTGCACGCGCTGGCCACGGCCGCCACCGACCACTGCCTCGCCTCCCACCGGCCCCTCACCGAGGCCCACCCGGACCTGCTCTACGACGGCCTGCACGAGGCCCACCACCTGGTGGAGGCCGCCGTACGGGCCGGCCGCGCCCCGGGCCCGGGCGAGGCCCTGGACTGCTATGCCGCCGCCTACGCACGGGCCGCCGGCACCCGGGACACCCCCGCCTTCCGCCGCGCCCTCGCGGTCCGTCTCGCCGCGGCGGACCATCCGGTGATGCGCCGCTACTGGCACCTGGCGGGGAAACTGACCCCCGGCCTCACCCTCGGCGCGGCCGACACCTGGCTCCGCGACGCACTGGCCCGGACCACGGCGACGGACTGAGCCCGCCGAAGGCGGCCGGAGTTCAGCCTCTCCACTCCCGGGCGAGCATCGCGTAGACGTACTCGCTGCCCCAGCGATCCCCGTCGAGGTCGTTCTCGACCAGATGCGCCTCGCGGCGCATCCCGAGACGTTCGCACACCCGCGCCGACGCCGTGTTGAGGGCGTCGAGCCGGGCGAAGACCCGGTGGACGCCCAACTGCCCGAAGGCCAGCGCGACCAGCGCGGCCGCCGCCTCGGTGGCGTAGCCCCGACCGGCGTGCCGGGGGTCGAAGACCCAGCCGATCTCGGCCTGCCGCGCGTGCGCGCTCGTCAGGGTCAGGACCACCTCGCCGACGACACCGGGCTCGTCCGCCCGGCACACGGCCAGCAGCAGCGTGTCGCCGTCGGCCCGCCAGCCGGTGCCCTCCGCCCGGGCCGCGATGGACTCGGCACAGCCCTCGCGGGTGAGCGGCGGGCGGTACAGGTAGCGCGCCACCTCCGGCAGGCACTGGTACGCGTACCGGTCCTCGACATCGGCGGGTGTGAACAACCGCAGCACGAGCCGGTCGGTGGCGACGGGCACCGCGACGCGCCCCGCGGTGTTCCTCGAGACGGCGGTCATCGCGTTCCCCCATGTCCTGCTGCCGGTCCAGCCTGCCCGGACAGACTAGCCGGGCACCGCCGGACCTTTCCGCCGCACCAACCGGGAGCGGTCTGCCTCAGTCCAGGGAGACGACCACCTCGCCGGTGCCGGTCGCGCTCGCACCGTCCGCCGCGACGCGGACGGTGAACGGACGGTCGGTGCCGCGCGCGGTGACCCGCAACCGGGCGCCGTCACGGCGGACGGTGAAGGTCGCGGCGACAGCGCCCGTCGGACCGGGCACCGTGACCTCGGCGGTGTGGTCCGGCGCGGACGCGGGGTGGACCAGCAGGGTGAGGTCGTCCAGCCAGTCGCCGTCCGGGCGGCTGTCATCGGCGGCCAGCGGCAGGACGGCGCCCTCACGGACGTACAGCGGCAGGCTGTCGTAGGCGTGCCGCTCGGTGCGCCAGGCCGGGCCGGTGACCCGCTCGCCGGACAGCAGATGGGTCCAGGTGCCCTCGGGGAGGTAGACCTCGACCTCGCCGTCCTCCGTGAACACCGGGGCCACCAGCAGGTCGGGACCCAGCATGTACTGGCGGTCCAGCGGGCGGCACGCCGCGTCGTGCGGGAACTCCAGGACCATCGGGCGCATCATCGGCACACCGGTGCGGTGGGCCTCGGCCGCCGCACCGTAGAGGTACGGCATGAGACGGTGCTTGAGCAGCGTGAAGCGCCGGGCGACCGTCACCGCCTCCTCGCCGAAGTGCCACGGCACCCGGTACGACGTGGAGCCGTGCAGCCGGCTGTGCGAGGAGAGCAGGCCGAAGGCCAGCCAGCGCTTGAACACCGCCGGATCCGGCGTGCCCTCGAAGCCGCCGATGTCGTGGCTCCAGAAGCCGAAGCCGCTCAGCGACAGGGACAGCCCGCCGCGCAGGGACTCCGCCATGGCCTCGAAGGACGCCCAGCAGTCGCCGCCCCAGTGCACCGGGTACTGCTGGCCGCCCGCGGTCGCCGACCGGGCGAAGAGCACGGCCTCGCCCTCGCCCCGCTCCTCCAGCAGGAGTTCGAAGACGGTCCGGTTGTACAGGTGGGTGTAGTAGTTGTGCATCCGCTCCGGGTCGGAGCCGTCGTGCCAGACGACATCGGTGGGAACACGCTCGCCGAAGTCGGTCTTGAAGCAGTCCACGCCCTGCTCCAGCAGCGTCTTGAGCTTCGCCCGGAACCAGGCGCGGGCGTCGGGGCTGGTGAAGTCGACCAGGCCCATGCCGGCCTGCCACAGGTCCCACTGCCAGACGTCGCCGTCCGGGCGGCGCACGAGATGGCCCAGGGCCGCCGCCTCCTCGAACAGCGGGGACTTCTGCGCGATGTACGGGTTGATCCACGCGCTGATCCGCAGGCCCTTCTCCTTCAGCCGGGCCAGCATGCCCTCCGGGTCGGGGAAGACGGCCGGGTCCCACTGGAAGTCGCACCACTGGTACTCGCGCATCCAGAAGCAGTCGAAGTGGAAGACCGACAGCGGGATGCCGCGCTCGGCCATGCCGTCGACGAAGGACATCACCGTCGCCTCGTCGTAGTCGGTGGTGAACGACGTGGACAGCCACAGACCGAAGGACCAGGCGGGCGGCAGTGCCGGGCGGCCGGTCAGGGCGGTGTAGCGGGCGAGCACCTCCTTGGGCGTGGGACCGGCGATCACGTAGTACTCGATGCTCTGGTCCTCGACGCTGAACTGCACCTGCCCGACGGACTCCGAGCCGACCTCGAAGGACACCTTGCCGGGATGGTTGACGAACACGCCGTAACCGCGCGAGGAGAGGTAGAACGGGATGTTCTTGTAGGCCTGTTCGCTGCTGGTGCCGCCGTCGGCCTGCCAGATGTCCACCACCTGGCCGTTCTTGACGAACGGGGTGAAGCGCTCGCCGAGGCCGTAGACCTGCTCGCCCACGCCGAGCGCGAGCTGGGCGAGGACGTGGTGGGCGCCGTCGTCGGTGGTGGCGAAGGCGGTGCCCTTGGCGCCGGCCCGGGTCAGCTCCCGGCCGTCCGCGCCGAGGAACGCCAGCGCCCACGGGGCCGCCTCGTCCAGGCGCAGGGTCAGCGGTCCGCTGGCCAGCTCCGTGACCGTGCCGTCGCGGCGTACCGCACCCGCGCCGTCCGGCTCCTCGCGCAGGGCGAAATCCGGGCCGGGCCGGAGCTTGCCGGCGTGGTGGGTGACCCGGACACCGATGACGCCCTCGGCGGGGGAGAAGCAGTCGACCGTGAGCAGCGGCGCGTTGAGCGTGTCCCCTCTCCGCGCCACGTTCTTCACGGCCGCGTATGCGGTGAAGCGCTTCGATGACAGGCGTACGTCACGCGTCTGAGTGGCATACGAGATCTGCACGCCGTCGCGGACGCGCCAGAAGCCGTTGGTGAACTTCATGTTCTTCCTCGGGGGAGCTGGAGTGGTTCGAGTAGGGCGCGAAGGCGCCGCCCGGCGGACCGATCGTACACAGAACACCTCCCCGCCCGGCAGGTGCGCGCATCGGGAAATCCCTTCTGAACAGCGGTGTTCGCAGATTTCTCGCCGACCTGCGCCGGGGTGCGCGCCGAACGGACACGTGCTCGGGTCTGGCGCGACGGCCCGCGCATGGCGTATTAGTCATCACCATAAACAAAGGCGTCCGGCATCGCTGCCGGACGGTACGACAGCAAGGGCCGCCGTATGTCGAAGCGCTTCAATAAACGCCCTCGCGAGGCCGTGATACCCCTCGCAGTGGTCTGCGCCCTGGTCGCCGGCGCGGCACTGACCGGCTGCGGCCGGCAGCGCGACGGCTCCGTCTACACCGTGCTGAACTCCTCGACCGACGAGACGTACCACCGCTGGGACGCGGAGGCGATGGCCCGGTGCGGCAAGCGGCTCGGCGTCACCGTCGAGCAGCAGAGCGTCCCGGCGGCCCAGGTGATGACGAAGGCACTGCGCATGGCGTCCTCGAAGTCGCTGCCCGACATCGTGCAGTTCGACGCCTCGGAGATGCCGGTGTTCGCCGAGGCCGGCGGGCTGACCGACCTCAGGACGCTCGGACTGGACACCGACGGCGTCCCGCGCGGAATCGTCAACTTCGGCTCGTACAAGGGGACCTACTACGGCGCCGCCCGGTCGGTGAACACCCTCGCGCTCTTCTACAACAAGGACCTCCTCGCCCGGGCGGGCCTGAAGGTGCCCACCACCTGGGCCGAACTGCGCGCGAGCGCGCGCGAGCTGACCCGGGGCAAGCGGTACGGCCTCGCGCTCAGCGCGGGCGGTGCCGAGGACGGCGTCTTCCAGTTCACGCCGTTCATGTGGTCCAACGGCGGTGACGAGACGCGGCTCGACGGGCCGAGGGTGGTCGAGGCGCTGGACTACTGGAAGAGCCTGCTGAAGGACGGCTCGCTGTCGAAGGCGACGGTGGGCTGGACGCAGGCCGACGTCAACGACCAGTTCATGGCGGGCAACGCGGCGATGATGATCAACGGCCCCTGGCAGGTCGAGACCCTGAACACCAAAAAATCCCTGCACTGGGGCCTCGCGCGGATTCCTGTGCCGAAGGCCGGCGCGAAGTCCGTGGCCCCGCTGGGCGGTACCGTGCTCACCGTGCCCGACACCGGCGACGAACGGCGCGAACGGATGGCGGGGAGGATCGTCGGCTGTCTGTCGGGCGAACGCGAGCAGCTGACCTACGCGCGCCACAGCTGGACGGTCCCGGCGAACGGAAGGGCCGCCGCCGTGTGGCGCGAGCAGGTGCCGGAACTGGACGCGCTGGCCGACCAGGTGGCCGCGGCCCGGTCCCGCACGGCCCGGCTCGGCGCCGGCTGGCCGGGCGTGTCACTCGCCCTGCAGAGCGCCTTCCAGGCCGCCCTGACCGGCCAGTCCAGCCAGGCCGCCCTCCAGCGCGCCCAGCAGCGGGCCACGAGCGGGAACTGAGGCAGACGCACATGACCACGTCCACCGTCACCGCGCGCACCGCGGTCTCCACGACCGGCGTACCGGCCCCCGCCCGGCTCCGCCGCCGGCGCCGCCTCGCCCGGTGGGGGTTCGTCGCCCCCGCCGTCCTCTTCATGCTGCTGTTCTTCGGCTACCCGCTCGTCCGCAACGTCGTGATGAGCTTCCAGCACTACACACCGAAGACCTTCTTCACCGGCGAGGCACCCCTCAACGGCTTCGACAACTGGTCGGCGGTCCTTCAGGACGCCCTGTTCGGCAAGGCGCTGTGGCACACGCTCGTCTTCACCGCGGGCTCGCTGCTCGGCCAGTTCTGCGCCGGACTCGCCCTCGCCGTCTTCTTCACCCGCAGGTTCCCGCTGAACGGCGTCCTGCGGTCGCTGATCCTGCTGCCCTGGCTGGTGCCCATGGTGGTCTCCGGCATCGTGTGGCGGCGCATCCTCGACCAGGACACAGGTGTACTGAACTCCTTCATGGACGCCCTGGGCCTGGACGGTCACACTCCATGGTTGACCAGTCCGCACATGGCCTTGCTCTCGGTCATCCTGGTCAACATATGGATCGGCATCCCGTTCAACATGGTCATCCTGTACGGCGGTCTGCAGGAGGTCCCCCGCGAGATGTACGAGGCCGCCGCCCTGGACGGCGCCTCCGCCTGGCGGACGTTCCGCTCCATCACCCTGCCGACGCTCCGTCCCGTCATCACGGTCGTCCTCGTCCTGGGCTTCATGTCGACGGTGAAGATCCTCGATCTCATCCTGGCCCTCACCGACGGCGGTCCCGCCGACGCCACCCAGACCCTGGGCACGCTCACCTACCAGAACTCCTTCGTACGGCTGGACTTCGGGGCCGGCGCCGTCGTCGGCAACGTACTGATCCTGATCTCCGCGGTCTTCGCGGTGTTCTACCTGCGGGCCAACCGCACCGAGGGGAAGTGACCGGCGATGGCCGCCGAGAACGCGAAGCAGCGTGCGCGCGGGCGCCGCTGGGGCTCCACCGTGGCCGGTGTGCTCGTCCTGGCCGTGATGCTGTTCCCGCTGTACTGGATGCTCAACACCGCCCTCCAGCCCGAGTCCGGGCTGCTGGAGGTCGACCCGGTACCGCACGGCCTCGACCTGTCCGGCTTCTCCAAGGCGCTCGACGACCAGGGCGGGCATCTGCTGACCTCGCTGCTGGTCTCCCTCGGCGCGGTCGTCATCTGCCTGGCGATCGCCGCCCCGGCCGCCTACGGGCTGGCCCGGTTCCGGTTGCGCGGCGCGCGCACCATCGTGTTCGGCACCCTGATCACCCAGATGGTGCCGGGCATCGTCATCGCCAACGCCCTCTACACCTCGTACGTCGATCTCGGCCTGGTCAACTCCTACTTCGGCCTGATGCTCGCGGACGCCTCCCTGGGCATCCCCTTCTCCATCGTGCTGATGCGCTCGTTCATGCAGTCGATACCCGGCGAGGTCATCGAGGCGGCCGAGATGGACGGGGCGGGACGGCTGCGCACCTTCCTGCGGGTGGTGCTGCCGATGAGCCGCAACTCCCTGATCACCTCCGGCCTGTTCGCCTTCCTGTTCTCGTGGAGCGACTTCATGTTCGCGCTCACCCTCAACACCACCGACGACGTCAAGCCGGTCACGCTGGGCATCTACCAGTACATCGGCGCGCACGTCGGCGACTGGGGCTCGGTGATGGCGGCGGCCGTGCTGTCCGCGATCCCCGCAGCGATCCTGCTCGTCCTCGCCCAGAAGTACATCGCCGCCGGCATCACCGGCGGCTCCGTCAAGTGACCCCTGGAGGACCGCACATGAACGACTTCCCGCGTTTTCCCCCGGAGTTCGTCTTCGGCGCCGCCACCGCCTCCTACCAGATCGAGGGCGCGGTCCGCGAGGACGGCCGCGGCCCGTCGATCTGGGACACCTACAGCCACACGCCCGGCCTGGTCGCGAACGGCGACACCGGCGACATCGCCTGCGACCACTACCACCGCTACCGCGAGGACGTGGCGCTGCTGCGGGAACTGGGCGTCACCTCCTACCGGTTCTCCATCGCCTGGCCGCGGATCGTGCCCGACGGCTCGGGCCCGGTGAACCCCAAGGGACTGGACTTCTACGCGCGGCTCGTCGACGAACTGCTCGCGGCGGGCATCGAACCGGCCGTCACGCTCTACCACTGGGACCTGCCGCAGGCACTGGAGGACCGCGGCGGCTGGCGGGTCAGGGAGACCGCCGAGCGGTTCGCCGACTACACGGAGGTCGTCGCCGGCCACCTCGCCGACCGCGTGCCGCGCTGGATCACCCTGAACGAGCCGTGGTGCAGCGCCTTCCTCGGCTACTCCGTCGGCCGCCACGCCCCCGGCGCCCGCGAGGGCCGCGGCGCGCTCGCCGCCGCCCACCATCTGCTGGTCGGACACGGACTGGCGGTCCAGGCGCTGCGGGCGGCCGGGGTGCGCGAGGCGGGCATCACCCTCAACCTCGACCGCAATCTGCCCGCCACCGGTTCCGCCGCCGACCGCGCGGCCGCCGTCCGCGCCGACACCCAGCACAACCTGGTGTGGACCGAGCCGCTCCTCGCGGGCCGCTACCCCGGGACCGAGGAGGAGACCTGGGGCGAGCTGATCACCGCCCAGGACTTCCGGCGCGACGGCGACCTCGCCCTGGTCGGTCAGCCGCTGGACTTCCTCGGCATCAACTACTACCGGCCGATCGTCGTCGCCGACGCCCCGTACCAGGAGGCCGACCCGGCACGGCGGACGGCAACCGACAACCGGTACAAGGAGATACGGCTGGAGGGCGCGCGGCACACCGCGATGGACTGGCCGGTCGTCCCCGGCGGGCTCACCGATCTGCTGCTCGCCCTCAAGGAGCGGTACGGCGACGCGCTGCCGCCGGTGCACCTGACGGAGAACGGCTCCGCCGAACACGACGAGCCCGGTCCGGACGGCGCGGTGCACGACCACGACCGGATCGCCTATCTGCGCGACCACCTCGCCGCCTTGAAGACGGCGCTGGACGCGGGTGTCGACGTGCGCGGGTACTACGTCTGGTCGCTGCTGGACAACTTCGAATGGGCCTACGGCTACGGCAAACGGTTCGGCATCGTCCGGGTGGACTACGACACCCAGCGGCGCGTCCCGAAAGACAGCTACCACTGGTACCGGGCGCTGATCAGCGCCCAACGGGACTGACGCCGTTCGGGCGGCCGTACGGATGGCGCGTGTCACCCGTCTGCCGCAGTGCCGCCCGGCCGGACCCTCTCCGGGCCGTGGGAGAGGGCCCGCTTCGCGTAGCGGCAGGTGGGAGCCGGTTCGACTTGCCGTCGCGGGCGGGCGGTCGCAGCATGGCCGGAAGACGGTTCCGAGGGCGACAGCCGTAAGGCAGGTGAGACCCGGAGACACGCGAGGCAGCATCTCGGGATGTGCGTCCGTGGATGGCGTGCCCGCGATCGACCCACCGTGGTTTCCGGCCTCCCGCTTCCGTTCACCGGGGCACCGGGAGGCCGAGGACGTCTGGGAGGCCGGCCAGTGGTGTACTTCACGAATTCGATCGACCGCATGGTCCCCGACGCACTGGCCGGGTTTGCCCGCGTCCACGCGGATCTCGTCGTCCACGACGAGACGGCCGGGTTCTTCCGGGCCCGGAACCCGGCCGCCGGCCGCCGCGTGGCGATCGTGTCGGGCGGTGGCTGCGGACACGAGCCGCTGCACCTCGGTTTCCTCGGTGCGGGCATGCTCGACGCCGTGTGCCCGGGCCAGTTGATGGCCTCGCCGCACAATCGCCAGGTCTTCGAGGCCTCCCGCGCCGTGTCGCGCGGCGCGGGCGTACTGCACCTGGTGAAGAACTACACGGGGGACAGGATCAACTTCGGTATCGCGGCCGAGCGGCTGGCCCATGAGGGCATCGACTGCGCCCGGGTGCTGATCGACGACGATCTGGCGTCGGACTCGCCCGATTCGGCCACGGGCCGCCGCGGCACCGGGGCCGCCGTGCTGGTGGAGAAGGTCCTCGGGGCCGCCGCGGACACCGGGCTCGGGCTGCGGGAACTCGCCGAGCTGGGAACGGACGTGGCGGGCCGCTGCCGTAGCCTCGCGGTCGCCTCGGCCGCACACCGCACACCGGCCACGGGACGTGCCGCGTTCGACCTGGCCGAGGACGACCTCGAGTGGGGGGTCGGCATCCACGGTGAGCGGGCCCGCCGTACGGAGTCCCGGCCGGCGCTGGACGAGCTGGTCACGCGGATGACGGAGGAACTGCTGGCGGCGCTGGACCCGGGCGCCGGCGACTCGGTCATCGCCCTGGTGAACGGGCTCGGCGGGGTGACGCGTCTGGAACTGTACGGCGTGGCGCGGGAACTCGCGCTGCGGCTGGACCGGTGGAAACTGGTCCTCGAACGCGTCCTGGTGGGCGACTTCGTGACCGCGCTGGACATGCGCGGCTTCTCGCTCACGCTCATGCGGGCGGACCCGGAGACGGTCAAGTGGTTCGACGCGCCGGCGCACACGCCCTCATGGCCGCGATGACCGAGGGCGGGCAGGAGGTGGCACCATGCTGGAACACTATTCGGCACAGGACGACGCAGCATCCCCGAACGCCGGTCTGCCCAGTACGACGTGGACGGACACCACGTCCGCGGACGCGGTCTTCACCGGCGGCTGGATGCGGAGGTTCGCCGCCTCCGTCCGGGCCACGGAGCCCCAGCTCACCGCGCTGGACCAGCGGGTGGGCGACGGCGACTTCGGTACGAATCTGCGGGCGGGGCTCGACGCGTCCGTGCGTGCCCTGGACCGGACGGCGGCGCTGTCACCGGCTGTCACCGGGCGGGCCGGCGGACCACTGCGGACGGTGGCGACGGTCTTCCTGGACGGGGTCGGTGGCACCAGCGGCCCGCTGTTCGGGCTGCTGCTGACGGAACTGGCGCTGGCGGCGGTCGGCCCGGTGCTGGACGTACCCGCGCTGCGGGCCGGTCTGGCCGGTGGACTCGCCGCCGTACAGCGGGTCGGCGAGGCGCGGCCGGGAGACAAGACCCTGGTGGACGCGCTGTATCCGGCGTGCGAGGCGCTGCGCGTGTGTCCGGAGCAGGTCGGCAGCCGGGTGGCCCTCGCCCATGCGTCGCGCGCCGCATGGGAGGGGGTGCGCTTGACGGCGCGACTGCGGGCGCGCCGTGGCAGGGCCAGTTATGTCGGTGAGCGGGGCAGGGGAGTGCCGGACCCCGGTGCGGTGGGCATCGGCCTGCTGCTCTCCTCGGCCGGCGGTGTACTCACCGAACTGCCGCCGTCCGTCACGGAGCCGGCGCCGGAGTGCCCGGACTGAGTGGCGGGCGTCCGTGCCCCCGTGGTGGCCCGTGTTCGCGAGGCCGCGGTCTCGCGTTCACGGCGCGGTGGCCCGCCGAAGCCCGGAGCCGGTCGGCGAGGGTGCCGGTGCGGGCTTCGGCGGCGCGGTGCGCAGCGGTGCCCGCTCGGCGGCCCAGCGGATGACCCGTGGGTCCTCCAGTGTCTCGACCCACAGGTCGGTCAGGGCGGTGGTCTCGTCGCCGGGCCGGCGGCCGACGCCGAGCACCGTCAGCCCGGCCCGGACCGCGGCGAGGACCCCGCAGTGCGTGTCCTCGACCGCCATCGTGTCGGCCGGATCGGCGCCGCAGCGCTGGGCGGCCGTGAGGTAGACGTCCGGGTCGGGCTTGGGCCGGATCGTGCCCTCGGGCACCACCACGGCGCGGAAGTGACGGAGCAGCCCGGCCTCTTCCAGGCCGGGTTCCACCACGTCACGGGGGCAGTTGCTGGCGACGGCCAGGGGGGCGAAGGCGGCCGCCGTCCGTACCAGGTCGCGGGCGCCCGGCATGATCACCGGGTGCTCGCAGACCAGGATGCGGAAGTGCCGCAGCAGCCGGTCGGCGAGGTCCGGGCCCAGTTCGGGACGGCCTCCCTCGTCGGCCATGAGCTGCCCGCACTCGGTGTAGTGCAGGCCCTTGGTCCGTTCCGCGAAGCCCGCGGAGGGGGTCAGGCCCACGTCGTCGAGGACCCGCCGGCGAGCGGTCTCCCAGTGTCGTTCGGTGTCCAGCAGCGTGCCGTCGCAGTCGAAGACGACGGCCGCCGGTGTCCAGGAAAGGATGCGATGAAGCGTCATCTGTGTGCTTTCCGTTCGGATGGGCCGCGCGACCGCGGACCGGGGCGTGACGTCCTCTCACCGCAGGGAGGCGAGCGGCGCCGGCGGATCACCGTGTGCGCGGGGGCGGCGCAGGGTTCCGGGCGGGGCCGTAAGCCGCACGGTCGGCCGTTGACGCCCGTACGGACTAGCTCCACCAGGGAACATAACGATCGTTACGCTAGATTTGGTCACGTATGGCAGTCAAGCCGTTACGTCAAGTTACGCTCGCAAGGGTGAGTGGTAGTGCAGAACGCCGAGAGCCGGATGCCGTCCGTCCGGTGCGTCCTTTCCGCCCTGTTCGAACCGGAAGACGCAGGTGCGGTGGTGCGGTACGCAGATGATCCGCGCGGACGGGGAGAACTCCGTGAAACGCAGCGCCGTCAGCCGGGCACCGGTGGGCCGGGACAGGGCTCCGCCGCTCGCCAGCGCGGCGGCCTGGCGCGCCGCCTCCAGGAGCACCATGCCGGGGACGTGGTCGGTGGCGTGGTCGAAGAAGAAGGGGTGCCAGGGGTCGGCCGCGTCCACCAGGACGTCGGCGGTGCCGGCCCGCCCGTGCCGCTCGGTGAAACCGATGACGACGTCCCGGGCGTGCGGCACGCCGAGCCGCGCCGGGTCGGGCCGGAGCAGCCCCGCCGAGGCCGGTGGCTGGCAGGTGCCGGCGCGCGGCCCGCGCAGGGCGGCGTACCGTTCGGCGGAGAGGAACCGGGCGCCGCCGCCGGCCCTGGCGAACACCGTGCCGCCGGCCAGGTACTCCGCGTGCAGCCGCAGCCCGGCGGTGGCACCGTCGGGACCGGTGCGCAGCCCGGTGACCCGCACCCGGCAGGTGACCTGGGTGGCGCCGTGGGAGGCCCGCGGCTGTGCTCCGGGCTCCGTGGTGAAGAAGACGTCGGTGATGAGCATGCGGGTGTCCACCGGCACGCCGAAGTAGCGCAAAGGGATGAAGATGCCCAGCTGCCGTAATGTCTCCACCACCATCAGCGGATGGTGTACGGCGTGACCGTCGACCGGAAAGGTCGGATGCGACCGCGACCAGCAGGCGGCCGCCGCGAAACGCGTTTCGTCGACGCGTAGTACGTCGGTGAGCAGTACCTCCGCCACGGACGCCCGGTGGACCAGTTCCCGGGGGACCGTGCGCGACCAGCTCAGGGCCCGCGGCTCTTCGACGGTGCCACGGATTCGAGCGTCCATTCCCCCAGCAGACAGCAGTCCGGCGCGTTCCGCACACCGGCTCGACAGCGCGGGCGGGGTCAGGTACTACATTGCCTAGCGGCAGGAGAGGTACGAGAACCTCGGAAAAGGTTGCGACGCGTGCGAGCGAATCTGACACGGCGGGCTCTGCTGGAAACCGCGGCACAATTGTTCGATGAACGGGGTTACGCCGGTACCAGTATCAGCGATATCAGCGCACTTTCGGGGCGCACCAGCGGCGCCATCTATTTCCATTACGCCAGCAAGGAGAAACTGGCGCTCGCCGTGGTCGAGGAGCATTTCGCCTCCTGGCCGCGCATGATCGACCGCCATCGGTCCTCCGCCCGCCCGGCCCTGGAGAAACTGGTGGCGCTGAGCTTCACCGTCGCCCGTGCCTTCCGCGACGACGTCGTCGTACGGGCCGGATCCCGCCTCTGGATGGAGCGCAAGGCCATCGCGGCCCCGCTGCCCACGCCCTTCGTGGAATGGATCGAGGTGGTCACCGAACTCCTCATCGAGGCACGCGTGAACGGCGAACTGGCGGCCGGCGTCGAACCGGTGCCGGCCGCGCACAGCGTGGTCTGCGCCTTCTTCGGTCTGCACACCGTCTCCGACGCCCTGGACGGCCGCGAGCACATCGAACAGCACCTGCGCGATCTGTGGCGGCTGCTCCTCAACGCCCTCCAGGCCCACCCGGACCCGGGGGCCCTGCTCGACCGCGTCCACACCGCCACCGCGCCCGACGCCCCGCCCACGCAACCGCCACTCGACGAGGCCGTGCTCACCCGCGCCGAGGCGTAGCCCGGCGGCAGGACGCGGGAGCGGCGCGGCGAGCGGCCCCGCGGCGGCTGCGCCCCGGAGACCTTCGCCCTGCCCGACATGCGAGCAGGTGTGCGCCGGGCCATGCTGAGCGCAGGGGCGGACATCCTCGCCGGCATGGAGGGTGACCATGAACACGAAGCCTGCCTGCGGACCCGAGTTGCGACCCCGAATTCTTCGCCGGAATCGACAGGGTCTTCGCCCGATACCCCGAAGCCGCCCGCAGATACGCGGTGCGCTGCATGAGGCACGAACTCGAGATACTGAAGATCGGCTTCACCAGGCAAGCGGGGTTGTCACGAGTCGAGGACGGCCGGATCGTCACGGAGTTCCACGACCGGGACGACGACGTGCTGCGTTCGTCGCACCACGCCTGCTGCGAGTGGCACCAAGGCAAGTGGTCCAAACAGTGCCCGGAGTGACTTTCCCGGAAGGCGGGGCAAGCCGGTGGCCTGCCCCGCTTCCCCGGGTCAGGCGGACGGGTTGACCGTCACCTCGGCCGAGTTGTTCCCGGTGTCCGGGTCGAAGGCGAACGACGTGCCGTAGTCCGGCCGGGCGACGACACGGCCCGTGGCGTCGGGGACGACCCGGTCGATGCGCAGCCGGAACGGGAAGCTGACGTCCAGGTCGGGCTTGGTCCACATCGGCAGGGTGCAGGCGTAGTGGCCGCCGGCGCCGTCGCAGGTGTCCGGCACGGACGTGGCGGTGGTGCCCTCCGGGAGGTAGAAGTCGAGCACGGCGACCGGGTCGCCGGAGTTGACGTTGCCGACCCAGGCCGGGCCCTGGTTGGTGAAGCGGAAGGCCGCGGTGACGGTGTCACCGGTCGCGCCGCTCACCTGGGTGCCGTGCACGGCGAAGTCGGCGGTGTTGCGGGCGCCGATGCTCCAGGACTGGCCGTTGTCCGAGCCGTCGAGGTCGGTCGCGCCGCCGCCGGGCTGCACCTCGTAGTCGAACCGCTCGTACAGCGCGTGACCGGTGACGGCGAGCCGCAGCGGCTCGGGCAGCCCCACCGTGGCGCCGGGCGCGACCTCGGTGTCGAAGGAGCACGTCACGTACGTCATGGGCGTGTACTCGACGTTGTCGTCCGGCCCGGTGTAAGTGCACTGCGGATAACGGGTGAGGACATCGAGGCCGTACGTCGCCCACAGCTTCACGGTGAAGCCGTGGGCGGCCTCGTCACCGGTGTTGGTGACGGAGAACGGCACGGTGAGCGTGGAGCCCGGCGCGACGTCGCGCACGGTCCGCGGAGCGCCGAGGCCCAGGTTCGGCCCGGAGCCGACGCTGACGAGGGTCTCCGTGCCCTGCGGGGCGACGAGCCTGCCCTCGGGCCCGCCGGTGGCCTCGGCGGAGTACGCGATCGCGCCCCGCGCTCCCACGGCGGCACCGGCGGCGGCCCGCACCTTCAGCCGGACCTGGGCGCTGTAACCGGTGGGCACCTCACCGGTGTCGCACACGGCGACCGTACCGGCGTCGTCCGGCGCGCAGTTGTCGGGCCAGGCCACCTCGGCGACCCCGGCCAGCCCCGAGACGTCGACGGTCAACCGGCCGTCGGTCACGGTGAAGTTGGCGTTGTCGTGGTACAGGCCGAGGTCCAGCGACCGGTATTCCCCGGTACCGTCGTCCCCGCCGACGGTGACCGGCTGCTCGGACGGCGCCTGGATCCACAGCTGATCGCTCTGCGCCTCGTCGGCGAAGGCGACCCCGCTCCCGAGACCGGCGACCAGCAACGCCCCAACGGCTCCGGCACACGCGCCGCGACGCAGCACCCGGCCGACGGAGGAAGAACTCATGGCATCTCCCATATCGGTGAGAACACAAGCCCGGCGCGGTGATCGGCACCGGACTCCGGTTGGACGGCCGGCCGTGCCCAAAGGTTGTAACTGACCTGCGAAGAAGCGGCGTTCCGCACTGGGATCAGGGTCCCGCGCAGGCTTCCGGTCCCGCCTCGGCGGGCGCGCGCAGGGAGCAATAGGCCGTCTTGGGGCGGTACGCGCCCATCACTTCGGCGGTGCGGGCCGCCTCGCTCCCCACGGGAACCCGCTGGATCGCCTCCGCGGAACCGGGCCCGGCCACCGTGCGCCGCGGGATCGGCGGGCGCGGGGCGGCCGGAGCGGACGCCGGGGCGCCGGTCCGCGCGGCAGCCGCGCGGACGGCCGCCGGCAGGGCGGGCGCGGTGGCGGGAAGGACGGGCTTCCAGCGTTTCACGAGGCCGCCTTTCCGGCTCCGGCGTCCCGGCCCGGCCACGACGCGGCGGCGGTGAGGAGGTGGCGCACTCCGGCGGCGACGCGCCGGCGCTTCCACTACCAAGCCCCTGTCGAGGTCGAATGCCGTCCGCGGGACCGGGACAAGGGCCATCTCGGGGGAAACGTACTTCATCGTGTATATCCCGCATGTCCGGACTGATGCTGTCGTGTCCTCGCCGTCCTGCACCGTTCGGCGCCCGGACCTCCCCGGCCGTGAACCGGCGGGCAGCGGCCGAGGCTCCCCTTCTGTCCCGGCCGAGCCGGCGCCACGGGCGGGCGGCGACCTTTCCCGGCCGATCTCTTGACGTGCACCTGGCATAGCTGGCTCTATGGGAGCGCTCCCACATGTTTTCGGCCGACTTCTCCACCCCACCCATGGAGTCGCAGTGCGAACAACGAGAAGTACGACACCGAGGAACCCGGTCGCCGTGCTCCTGGCCGCCGTCGTCACTCTGCTGGGCCTCCTCGCCCTCGCCCCGTCACCCGCCCGCGCCGATTCCCGGCCGGCCGCCGCCGCGACCGGACTGCACATCGGTAACGGCCGCCTGCTCGAAGGCAACGGCAACGATTTCGTGATGCGCGGCGTCAACCACGCCCACACCTGGTACCCGGGCGAGACCCAGTCGCTGGCCGACGTCAAGGCGCTCGGCGCCAACACCGTGCGCGTCGTCCTCTCCGACGGCTACCGCTGGTCCCGCAGCAGCGCACAGGACGTCGCCGTCATCATCCAGAGCTGCAAGGCCAACCGCCTGATCTGCGTGCTGGAGGTGCACGACACCACCGGCTACGGCGAGGACTCCGCCGCCGGCACGCTCGACCACGCCGCCGACTACTGGATCAGCCTCAAGGACGTCCTGGCCGGCCAAGAGGACTACGTCGTCATCAACATCGGCAACGAGCCGTGGGGCAACACGAACCCGGCCGGCTGGACCGACCCCACCATCGCCGCGATCAAGAAGCTGCGCGCGGCGGGCTTCCAGCACACGATCATGGTGGACGCGCCGAACTGGGGCCAGGACTGGCAGGGCGTCATGCGGGCCAACGCCCGCACGGTCTACGATGCCGACACCACCGGCAACCTCCTGTTCTCGATCCACATGTACAGCGTCTTCGACACCGCCCAGGAGATCACCGACTACCTCAACGCCTTCGTCACCGCGAAACTCCCCATCGTCATCGGCGAGTTCGGCGGCCCGGCCGACCAGTACGGCGACCCCGACGAGGACACCATGATGGCCACCGCCGAGCAGCTCGACCTCGGCTACCTGGCGTGGTCCTGGAGCGGCAACACCGATCCGATCCTCGACCTCGCGATCGACTTCGACCCGGCGCGGCTCAGCTCCTGGGGACAGCGCATCTTCCACGGCGCCAACGGCATCGCCGCGACCTCGCGCGAGGCCACGGTCTTCGGCGGCACCGCCCCCGACACCCAGGCCCCGACCGCACCGGGCGCCCCGGCCGCCTCCGGCGTCTCGCCCACCTCGGTCACCCTGACCTGGCCCGCGGCCACTGACAACGTTGGCGTGAGCGGGTACGACGTGGTCCGCGTCAACGGCACCACGGAGACCACGGCCGCCTCCACCACGGGCACCACGGCCACCGTGTCGTCCCTGACCGCCGACACGACGTACACGTTCGCGGTCTACGCCAAGGACGGGGCCGGCAACCGCTCCGCCCGCTCGGCGACGGTCACCGTCAAGACCGAGAAGGGCACCGGCACTCCCGGCGCCGGCTGCTCCGTGCGCTACCGCGTCCTCAACGAATGGCCCGGCGGCTTCCAGGGCGAGATCACCATCGGCAACACCGGTACGGCCGCCGTCAGCGGCTGGACGCTGGGCTTCGGCTTCCCGAACGGCCAGACCATCAGCAACATGTGGGGCGGCACCCCGACCCAGAACGGCGCCTCGGTGACGGTCGCTTCCGCGTCGTACACCTCGACGGTGCCCGTCAACGGCTCGGTCACGCTCGGCTTCACCGGCACCAGGCTGACGACCAACACCGCGCCGACGGCGTTCACCTTGAACGGGGCCTCCTGCGCGACCGGTTGACGGGACGGCCGCCTGACGCGGGCACCCGTCCGTCGGCCTTCCGCCCGGGCGTCGGCCCCCTGGACCCTCACGGGGCCGACGCCCGGTGCCGGGATATCCGTCTTCCGTGTGCACCACCGCGGCGGACGGGGAACACGTGCCACGGACGGGCATCTCCCGGTGCCCGGCGCCACCGGCGACCACAGGGCACAGGCACATGTTGGGAGATGGCATGCGATCCGGCTCCACGGCACAGCGGACCACCGCACGGAACCTCACCGGGGCGGCGGCGGGCGGGACGCTCGGCGGAGGAGTCGCGGACAGCCCCGCGCGGCCGGTGCGGGTCATGCCGCTGGGGGACTCGATCACGGCCGGCATGAACAGCACCGGGGCGGCCGGATACCGTGACGAACTCCTGGACCACCTCCACCGGCTGGGCCACGACATCGACTTCGTCGGCCCGTACGTCAACGTCTGGCAACCGCGGGGTGATCCCCACTACGCCGCCGTCCCGGGCATCAGCATCCAGGAGCTGACCGGACTGCTGCCGCGGTGGCTGCCGTCCGCCCGCCCGGACTGGCTGCTCGTCCACATCGGCACGAACAACATGTACGGTCCCGAGCACACGGACGCACCCGGCTTCCTGCGCACCTTCCTCGAGACCCTGCTGCGCCTGGCCCCTTCCGCCGGCATCCTGCTCGCCTCGATCATCCCCTCGCGGC
This sequence comes from Streptomyces sp. SCL15-4, assembly GCF_033366695.1. NCBI lineage: Bacteria > Bacillati > Actinomycetota > Actinomycetes > Kitasatosporales > Streptomycetaceae > Streptomyces > Streptomyces sp. SCL15-4. The sequence goes on along the minus strand of NZ_JAOBTQ010000001.1, from coordinate 700,118 downwards.
TGCCCGAGTGGCAGGCGCACATCGACGCGTACAACCGCCGTGTACGCGAGACAGCCGAGGAGTTCGGGCGCCGCGGCAAGGTCTTCTTCGTCGACATGGCCCCCGCTCTGCACGCCTCGCCCCAGGGCGGCGACGACCTGTCCGACCTCGTCCACCCCAACGATCAGGGTTACGCCACCATGGCGGCCGTCTGGCGGGACGCCCTCCACGCACGGCTGCCCGCCCCCGAGTGCGGCCCGATCCTCGACCACAACCCGCACCTTCGCACCCCTTGGCTCTCCGAGGCGGCCCAGCAGGCCCCGGGCGATGCGCCCGCCTTTTTCCCGGGCTGGACGAACCGAGGAGTGCACGCCTGTCCCGGGCGTCTCGCCGGCCTCGACAACGGCTCGAACGCGGTGGGCCTGGTCGGCACTCCCGGCTTCCTCGGCATCTCCACCCGGCTCGCGACCACCCCCGGCCGCCCGGTCCGCGTCACCTTCCGCGCCCGCGCCGACACCCTCGCGGCGAGCGGTTCACGCGGCGAACCCGCCGATCCGGCGAGGACGTTCGGCATCCAGGCCGACGGACACCCCAGGGCCACCGTCACCGCCACCGACGACTGGCGCACCTGGACCTACGACTTCACCCCCACCACTGCGGAAACCGACCTCCGCTTCACTCCGGCCGCCCGGCCCGGCCGCGGCCCCCTGCTCACGGACGTCCTCGCCCGCGAAGCGGCGCCCTGAACGCCGTGGCGCCATGGCCTCGCGAACCGCCGTGGCGGGGGCTCGGAGTGTGGCTGTGGCCGGGGTGCGCGTGGTCAGCGCAGGTGCGGTCTGCCGAACAGGTCCGCGTAACCGGACGGCAGTCGGGACAGCAGGTGGTCGACCTCGTCGCCGGACACCACGTCGGCGACGGTGGACAGGACGGCGCCGGCGTCCCACTCCGCGGTACGGGGCCGGGCACCGGTCCGCTCGGCCACGCGCCGCAGGAATTCCTCACACCCGAGGGCCTCCGGCCGGTCCGGGTGGGTGTGCAGGGCGTCGTCCAGCGGCGCGGGCAGCCGCGCGGCCAGGTCGTCGGCCTCTTCCGGGGGGATTCGCTCGGCGAGTACGCGCAGCACCGACGTGCTGATGTGCTCGGCCTCCTCCTGGCTGCGATACTCCCCGCGATCGCGGACCTGGGCCAGAAATTCCGCCAGCTTCACGGTGCCCTCCTGGTGCTGGTTCCTTCGGCAGGCCTGGGAACGGCCGGTCCGGGACCGGACCGAACCTGTTTTCGGGGCCCGTCGGTCTCACACCCCGACGGGCCAGGTGTCCACCTCCGGGCTCCGCGCCGCCGCCGGGCGCAACGGGGTGAGGGCCCGGGTGCGGTCGAGATAGCAGAAGGCGTCGTAGCGCTCGGCCAGGACGGTCGGGACGTAGTTCCCCACGCGCTCGGAGCGCGGCCGGTAGACCACGCCGATGGCCCGGTGGCCGCGCTCCTCGTGGAACCACGCGCGCCGGCCGGTGGCGGGCGGCCGCTGGAACTGCACCGGAGGGAAGACGAACAGGGCCCGTTCGCCGGGCAGCGCCGCGTGCAGCAGGTCCTCCAGGCTGCCGGTGTGCGCCGGCGTCACCTCCATGACCCGGGGTGCGTCGCCCCACGCGTCCGCGGCGGTCACCGTGCCGTCGTACGAGCCGAAGCCGACCAGCGCCACACCCGCGCCCATGTGCCGTTCGCGAACCAGCTGGCCGACGTTGATCTCGCCGATGTCGGCCATGTCCGTGGCGCGGGCGTCCCCGATGTGGGTGTTGTGTTCCCACACCACCGCCTTGGCACCGGGGCCGTAGTGCGCCATCAGCCGGTCCAGCGTGTCGGCCATGTGCCGGTCGCGGATGTTCCAGGACTCCGGGCCGCTGTCCAGCATCGCCCGGTAGTAACGCTCGGCCCCGGCCAGCACCTCGGTGTTCTGCCGGGCGGCGAACTCCGCGAGGGAATCGTCCAGGGAGGCCGTCCGCGCGGCCCGGTGCCGTGCCTGTGTGAGCAGCGAGACCACCTCCGGCTCACACCCCTGGGGCACGAACCGTGTGGCCCGCGCGTACGACTGCGGGTCCTCGGCGTACGGCTCGAAGCACCGGTACGCCTCCAGGGCGGGTTCCACCCGGTCCGGGTCGTGCTCGCGGAGGTGGGTGAGCACGGCGTGCAGCGACTCCCACAGGCCGTACACGTCCAGCCCGAAGAAGCCCACGCGCCGCTCGGGCGGCAGCCCCTCGTTGTGCCGGCGCAGCCACCGGGCGAAGGCGGCGACATCGGTGTTGCCCCACATCCACGCCGGCCAGCGGCGGAAGCCGGCCAGGACCTCGCCGGGGTCCTCGGGCGCGCCCGGGGCCGCGACCACCGAGCAGTGCACGGCCTGGCAATCTGGCCAGTCGCCCTCGACGGCGACGAAGGAGAACCCCTTCTCCTCGATCAGCCGGCGGGTCAGGGCGTTCCGGACCTGGTAGTAGTCGGCGGTGCCGTGGGACGCCTCGCCCAGCAGTACGTAGCGCGCGTCGCCGATGCGGTCCATCAGGGGCTCCAGGGAGCCCGGATCGGTGAGCGGCAGGGCCGCCTCCCGGATGCGGGTCTGTTCGGTGCCGGGCACGGCTCGCCTCCCTTCCGCGGGGTGCACCACCGGGTCCCCACCGGGCCGCATCCCGAAACCGGCGGCGCGGGCACGGTGCCGCGCCGTCGGCCCGAGGAGGCTCGTTCGCCGACCGACGAGGTAGATGTGACGTGAATCACACCTCAAGGTGGTCGGAAGCCGCTTCACTCACTCAAGTGGGGGAATTCGGATAAAAAGCACATAAGCCCCAATGCTGGAGAGGAGACGACGCCCATGTCGTATCCGCAATACTCCACCGGCATGACCGGACACCCCGAGATGGCGGAGATGAGGGATCGGCTCGAACGCACCGCCTCCACCGGCAAGGCGATCGCCTTGGAGGGGCTGATCCTCCTGACCGGTGTGTACACCGCGATCTCCCCGTGGGTCGTCCACTTCTCCGGTCAGCCCAACCTCACGGCGAACAACCTGATCGTCGGCATCACCACCGCCCTGATCGGTCTCGGACTGGCCCTCGTCCCCGAGCGGATGTTCCGCCTGGCGTGGGCGCTGGTGCCCCTCGGCATCTGGCTCATCATCTCGCCATGGATCGTCACTCCCGCGCACGGCGCACGAGCCGGTGTCATCTGGAACAACATTCTGACCGGCGTGATCACCATGGCGCTCGGACTGGCCGCCATGGGCCTCACCATCGCCGTCACCCGCCCGGAGCGCCACTGAGCCGAGGAGCGTGCCGCACCGCACCGGTACGGCACGCTCCCCGCGCGGGTGACTCCCGAACCGCCGCGCGGCGCCTCCGACGACGCCTGGACTCCGGACGGGCACGAGCAGGTCAGTCCGCCGCTTTCGGGAGGTTCCCGGCGGGCTGGGCGGTGAGGGCCGCGAGTGCCTCGGGCAGCCGGTCGTAGATCTCGAAGACGCGGTCCAGCCCGGCCGCGCGCAGTAACCGGAGGAACCGGCCGCTGTCCGCGACCAGCAGAAGCCGTCCGTGCCGTTCGGCGGCCCTGGTCCGCGCCTGGCACAGCAACCGCAACCCGGCGCAGTCGATGAAGGACACGGTACGCAGGTCCACCACGAGGCCCGGGCGGCTGACGGCGGTCAGCTCGTCGAGGCGCTCGGCCAGAGGCGGTGGCGTGAAAAAGTCGATTTCGCCGTACAGCTGGACGACGGTGGTCCCGCCGACGGCACGTTCGGTGTGACGGCATGCGGACCTGATGAAGGTTTCGGCCATGGTCACAGGAGAGCCGGGCCGCCCGGCGCGCCGGAAGGGCCGATCGGCCCCTGTGTGCCGCGACGCCTCCTCGGCCTGATCGCCGCCGAAGCCGGGACCGGTGGCCCCTGACGCACGGCCGTGACCGCGCTCAGCATGGAGCCCGACCCCTCCACCAGGTGAAAGACGGGCTGACTCATGTATGCGAACGACGGTTTCCGCGAACTCGGCCGCCAGGAGTGTCTGGCGCTGCTGGCCACGGTGCCTGTGGGCCGCGTGGTCTACACGCGCCAGGCCCTGCCCGCGGTGTTCCCGGTGAACTTCGCGCTGGACGCCGACGGAGCGGTCCTCCTGCGTACCTCCGCCGACTCCGCCCTGGCCCGCGCGGTCGACGGTGCGGTCGTCGCCTTCGAGGCGGACGAGGTGGACGCGACCGCGTACTCCGGCTGGAGCGTCGTCGTCACCGGCCGGGCAGCCGTCGTGACCGACACGGCCGAACGGGAACGTCTGGAACGGATCGGCCCGCAACCCTGGGTTCCCTCGCCCGAAGAGGCCCTGATGCGCATCGGTCCCGAACTGGTGACCGGGCGTGAACTCGTCGGCGGCCGCACGATGTACGGCGTGCGCCTCTCCGCCCGGACACCCGTACCGGCCGCGGGAGCGGGGGACCGTCCGGCCCCGGGGTGACGGGCCGGTCGGCACCGTGCGGCCTCGGAACTTCTGCGCGCACCGGGGCCGGCGGGACCCGGGGACGGGGGCCGCGATCCTGGAAAAAAGGGCCGATCGGCCCTGGCCGTTCGGCCCCGGTCCGCGAAGGATTCCGGAGGGGCCGGAGTACGGTCCAGGAGCGGACGACCTCGTGGAACGCGGAAGCAGGGAGCAAGCGATGGCGGACAGCGGGCGGCAGGGCCCCGACGATACGATCCGGGTCTTCCTCCTGGACGACCACGAGGTGGTACGGCGCGGAGTGCGCGACCTGCTGACCGACGAGCCGGACATCGACGTGGTCGGCGAGGCCGGCTCGGTGGAGCAGGCCCTGGTCCGGGTTCCCGCGCTGCGGCCGCGGGTGGCGGTCCTGGACGTCCGGCTGCCGGACGGCGACGGGGTGACCGTGTGCCGGGAGTTGCGCTCGCGTATGCCCGAGCTGGCCTGCCTGATGCTGACCTCCTTCGACGACGAGGAAGCCCTGCTGGACTCGATCATGGCGGGGGCGTCCGGGTACGTCCTGAAGCAGATCCGGGGCTCGGACCTGATATCCGCGGTACGCACCGTGGCCCGCGGCCAGTCCCTGCTGGACCCGAGTGCCACCGCTAGGCTGATGGCCCGTCTGCGGGACGGAGGGCGGCAGGAGCAGGAGCAGCCGGACGTCCTGCCCGGTCTGACCGACCGGGAGCGGGAGATCCTCGCCCTCATCGGCGAGGGACTCACCAACCGCCAGATCGGCTCGCGGCTGTACCTCGCCGAGAAGACGGTGAAGAACCACATCTCCCGCCTGCTCGCCAAGCTCGGCGTGGAACGCCGCGTCCAGGCCGCGGTCATGGCCACCCAGCTCCAAGACCGCCACGGACAGCAGGGCCGCTGACCTCCCGGACCTGTGGACACCGGGGGAGGGGCGGCGGGACTCCGGGCACGGTGCGGCAGCGGTACGCGGCGTCGTACCGCGACGGGGCCGACGCCCGCGCTCTCCAGGCGCTCCTGCGAGAACACGCGGTCGAAAAGAACGGCCGTGTGCTGCCGCTGCTCGCCGTGACCCGGCGTCCGCCGGACCGCACCGCTCGCGGACCTGCTCGACCGCCTTGCGCGGGATACGCGGACCACTCGGGAACCCGAGGCAGTTCAGCGCACATCGGAGGACAACGCGCCGGCCCCTCCCGGCTTCCCCGTCCTCCGCCGGAACCGGGGACCTTCGGCCCCTCTCGCCGGGCCCATCGGCCGTCGCGCCGCGACCGCCCGGCGGCGGATGCTGGTGTCGACCGGTCCGGGGGCTCGTGTACGACCGTTCCAGGCGCTCGCGTGGCAGTGTCCGCCGCCGTCCCCCGTGTGGGCGCCGCGCACGACCCGGACCGGTCACCGTCCGGCCGCCCGTCGCGTCTGCCCTGACTACCGGGCGGCCGGACACCCGCCCCGTACCCGCCGGGCACGGCGAACCCAGGTGAGCGGCGTACGGCCGGCGGGACCTCACCGGGCCGTCGGAACCCCGTCACCCCGTGCCGCGCGTGCCTCCGATCTCGCGGCCGGTGACCAACTCCGCCTCGATGCGGACGAAGACCCCGTCGCGCGTCACCACCCATGAACGCGGGCCGGTCCGCGACAGCCGTTCGTGCTCGCCGGGGTCGGTCACCACCGTCGCCCGGCCGGTGACGACCACGCTCCAGCCGGACCGGGTCGCGGCGTCGAAGTCGTCCGCCTCGAAGGCCACCACGACGCCGTCGACGGCGCGGACGAGTTCCGAGCCCGCCGACGTGCGCAGCAGGACGGAGCGGTCCGCGTCCAGGGAGAAGTTGACCGGGAGCACCGCGGGCAGTGCATGCCGGGTGTACACGACACGACCGACCGGCGCCTTCGCCAACAGGCGCAGGCACTCCGGCCGGTCGAGCACGCGAGAACCGTCGTCGTGGAACATCGGTCCATCCTGCCTCCCACGCCCGGGACACCGTTAGGGCCGGACGGCCCTTGCCACCCGTCCGCCGGTTCAGAGGCCGAGGCCGTGGCGTCAGTCCGCAGAGGAGAACGGTACGGCCCACTCGACGACGGTGCCGTTCGGCCGGCGCGCGGTCACGCTGAACGTGCCGCCCAGTTGCTCCGCGCGCTCGCGGAGGTTGGCCAGGCCGCTGCGGCGGGTGACCGCCGGGTCGATTCCTCGGCCGTCGTCGGCCACCCGGAGCCTCAGGGCGGCGTCGGTGGCCTCCACGGCGACGTCGACGCTGCCGGCGTGCGCGTGCCGCGCGGTGTTGGACAGGGCTTCACCGAGCACGGCCAGCAGGTGCTCGGCCCGGTCGGCGGGCACCGCCGTGTCCAGCAGCCCGGTCATGCGCAGCGCGGGGACGAAGCCGAGGGACTCGGTGGCGCGTTCGGTGGCCGCCACCAGCTGGGCGCGCAGCCCGCTGCCACGACGGGACCGGTCGTGCTCGCGCAGGCCGTAGACGGTGGAGCGGATGATCTTTATGGTGTCGTCCAGGTCGTCCACGACGCGCTGGACGCGTTCGCTCACCTGCGGCCGGTCCGCGACCCGGCCCAGTGTGGACTGCAGCGACAGCGCGCCCGCGAACAGCCGCTGGATGACCAGGTCGTGCAGGTCCCGGGCGATCCGGTCGCGGTCGTCGAGCACGACCATGCGCTCGGTGTCCCGCCGGTGCTCGGCGACGTCCAGGGCCAGCGCGGCCTGGTTGCCGAACCCGGTGACCATGTCGATCACGGCTTCCGTGAAGAGGGGACCGCCCGGCACGTTCGCCACCTGCAGCACCCCGCGGACGTGCTCCCGGGTGCCCAGCGGCACGAGGAACGCCGGGCCCAGCTCCACCACGGAGGCACTGCCGCCCTCGGCGCGCGGGTCCTCGCTCAGGGCGTCGCTGACGACGGTGTCCCCGCAGGTGAAGACCTTCACGGCCAGCGAGGCGGCGGGCAGCGCCAGCCCGCGGACTCGTTCGGCCCGCGCTCCCGAAGCCGCCTCGACGACCAGCTCACCGCCCGCACCGACGGGCACCGCCAACGTGACCAGGTCCGCGCACGCCATCTCCCGCACGGTGCCGGTGAAGGACTCCAGCACCGCGGCGGGCTCCGCGCCGGACAGGAGACTGCGGGTCAGTTCGTTGCTGGCCGCCAGCCACCGCTGCCGGCGGTGTGCGACCTCGTACAACCGGGCGTTGTCGATGGCCACACCGGCGGCGGCGGCGAGGGTACGCAGCACCGCCTCGTCGTCGCCGTCGAACTCCGCGCCGCCCTGCTTGTTCGTCAGATAGAGGTTGCCGAACACCTGGTCGCGCACCCGGACGGGGGCACCGAGGAAGCTGGTCATCGGCGGGTGCCCGGGCGGGAAGCCGACGGACGCCGGGTGGTCGGACAGGTTCGCCAGGCGCAGCGGCTCAGGATGCCGGATGAGCAGCCCCAGGATGCCCTCGCCGCGTGGATAGGGTCCGATGCGGGCGATGGCCGTCTCGTCCACGCCGACCGTGACGAACTGCTTGATCGTGCCGTCCTCGTGCAGCACGCCCAGTGCTCCGTACTCGGCGTCGACGAGCGCGACCGCGGACTCCACGATCCGGCGCAGCACCACTTCCAGATCCAGGTCCGAGCCGACCGTCAGTACCGCGTCGAGCAGCGTGTGGACCCGGTCCCGGGCCGCCCGCACCTGCGCCACCTGCTGCTGGAGGTCGTCCAGCAGCGCGTCCAGCCGCAGCTGCGGAGCCCTGGCCGGTGTCCCCGCCTCACGCGAACCCCGCGTGCGCTCGTCCACCGCGGCTCCCCTCACCGTCCCCGTCCCACTGGCCCACCCCAGGATGCCCGACGGGCCGGCCCCGTTCGGCACCACCCGGCCACGCAGCGCCGGCACTGCCCGGAAATGGTAGGCCAACGGCTGATCTTCGTACGGCCGGGGCCTGATCGTCCTGCGGCCAGGTGGTGATGCGCCGCTGAGCAGCGCCCGCTCTTCTTGACGCCGCCGGTGTCACCGCGCGCGCCCGAAGGCTCCCGGCCATCCCGGCCGATCTTGGGTGTGGGGCGGTGTTCCACGGGATACCCGCAGGTCATGACGCTGCTATCGAAAGTGCGTGAAGTCGATCGGGAAGGGACGACACGGGCGGCCTCCCGTATCCCGCCCGGAGCCGGCAGAGCCCTGTCGGCGGTGGAGGAGATGGCCGAGGGCAGCAAGCTGTGGTGCGGCGCGGCCGCGGTGATGATGTGGCGCGGCGGGTGGCGGGGCCGGAAGGCCGCGGCGGCCGGCCTGGCGGCGCTCGCGGTGGCGCAGGTGGTCTCGAACGGCCTGTGCAAGCAACTGGCCGACCGCCCCCGGCCCCCCAAGGAATGGATCCCGCACGACGAGGTCGACGACCGCCCCGAATCGTCGTCGTTCCCGTCCGGGCACACCGCCGCCGCGGCCGCCTTCACCGCCGCCGTCGCTCCCTCGTGGCCGCTCGCCGGTGCCGCGTGCGCGGTGCCGGCGGTGATGACGGCCGTCGAACGGGTACAGAGCGGCGCCCACTACCCCAGCGACGTGGCGGCCGGCGCCGCCATCGGCCTGGCCAGTGCCTGGCTCGTCCGCCGGGTCGCCGTGCTCTGCCGTCGCCACCCGGTGCGACTCGCCCGCCTGTTGTAGACGGCGGCTCGGGCAGCGGGCGCGCGCCGGGCGGCGGCCCCGCGCCGGACACCGGGAGCGCTGCGGTCAAGCTGGGCGGGGCGGCGGGTGATCGGCGGACCGGTCGTGCATCGCCGTCATGCCCCTGGCGGCGGTGGTCCGGCCTAGGATGCCCGGCCGCCGCACAACGAGCGTTTGTCTCCGCCGAGTTCAGCCGCGCGCGAACTCGGGCCGGTACTGGTGATCGCCCAGCGCGCGGTGCACCAGCTCCAGGACCATGCCGATCACCCGGCGCTCCTCGATGCCGACGCCTTCGCCGCCCTGGCCGATGAGGTCGTCCAGCAGTCCGTCGGCCGCGTGGTAGGCCATCCGGAAGGCGGCGCGGGTGTCGCCGGCCTGGAACGCGCCGGCGTCCGTGCCCTGCTCGACGAACTCGCACATCAGGTCGATGACCCGCTGATCGGCCTGCCGGCACAGCTCCAGCGCCTTGGCGTTGGCCGAGCCGTAGACGATCCGGTGCAGTTCGGCGTTCTCGACGGCGTGTCCGACGAGGGCGCTCATCACCCGGTCGATGGTGGGCCACCAGTCGTCGCTCTCGTCCAGGATCTCCTGCGTCGTGGAGACGATGGCGTCGACATAGCGCTCCCACAGGGCGCCGAGGAGATGGTCCTTGGACGCGAAGTACAGGTAGAAGGTGCCCTTGCCGATCTCGGCCGCGTCCGCCAGCTCGGAGATGGTGGCGCGCTCGAATCCCGTTGTGCCGAACACGCGTTGCCCTGCGCGCAGGATGTCGTCCCTGCGGTCGTCGGGGCTCTTGGTGACTCGCTTCCTCCGCGTCGTCGCCGGCATGCCCACCTCCGTTCGAGCGGTCTCGTGGAGCCCGGTCAGAGCGCCCAATATATCTGACCACCCGTCGGTTCCCGACCACTGACCGACCGCCGGTCATTCCTTTGACGACGCGGGAAGGGAAGCGCGCAGGTCCTCGGAGTTCTCTCGCGGAGTCACCGGGGTGCCGGCCTCCTGCGCTGATCGTCGCGGGTCGGCCGGGCGGTCCGGTTCGCGGGGGCCTCGGTCACAGGGGCGGCCTGGTAGGAGGACAGCAGGCCGAGCTTCTCGGCGTTCTCGCCGCCCCGGTCGGCGTGGTAGACGACGAGGACCAGACCGGCCGATCCGGAGACCACGAGTTTCTCCCGGTTCAGTGTGAGCGCGCCGACCTGAGGATGGTCGAGTGTGACGGAGGCGCCTTCGCGGGAGCGGACGTCATGGCGCGCCCACAGCCGGCGGAAGCGGTCGCTGGCGAGCGACAGTTCGCCCACCAGCTCGATGAACCGCGGATCGTCGGTGTCCGTGCCGACCGACTGGCGGAACCCGGCGACCAGTCCGGCCGTGGCCTCCTCCCAGGCCGGGTAGAGGGACCGCTCGGCCGGATCGAGGAACACGTCGCGCAGCCGGTTGCGGCCGGCGACCAGACGCGGTGAGAGCGCCGTCGCCAGCGGGTTGGCCGCCAGCACGTCGAAGCAGCGGCCTTCGAGGAAGGCCGGCTGTGCCAGGGAGTCCAGGAGCCCCCGGATTCCGGCGGGCACGGCCTCCTTGCGGGGCCGGCGGCGTTTGCGGCGGGGCCGGTCGGAGCCCAGGCCGAGCAGATACGCGGTACCGGCGTCGTCGAGCTGGAGCACCCGGGCGAGCGATTCGAGCACCTGGACGGACGGGTTGCGGTCGCGGCCCTGTTCCAGGCGCAGGTAGTAGTCGGTGCTGATCCCGGCGAGCAGCGCGACCTCCTCGCGGCGCAGGCCGGGAACGCGACGGACACCGAGCCGGGGCAGACCGACACTGGCCGGCGTGACGAGTTCGCGGCGGGCGCGCAGATACTCGCCGAGCATGTTCGTGTCGTGGGTCATGGAGGGGAGCGTAGGCGGATCCTCGGGCGCCTGCCTGGTCCTGTCACCCCCAGGATCACGGGGGCTCTGCCTCGACGCCGTGCCGGGCCGGACGATCGGGCCACGAACTGGTCCGTCGAAGAGAGGACACACCCGGCATGACCGTGACACTCGTCACCGGAGCGAACAAGGGCATCGGACACGAGACCGCCCGCCGGCTGATCAAGGAGGGGCACACCGTCTACATCGGCGCCCGCGACCTGGAGCGCGGGCAGGCCGCGGCGGCCGGGCTCGGCGCCCGGTTCGTACGGCTCGACGTCACCGACGACACGTCGGTCCAGGACGCCGTACGCGTGATCGAGGAGCACGAGGGCCGGCTCGACGTCCTGGTCAACAACGCCGGCATCGCCGACCACACCCTCGGCGCGGACGGCGTCACCGCCGCCGGAGCACAGGCCGTGTTCGAGACCAACGTGATCGGCGTCGTCCGCGTCACCCAGGCCGCGCTCCCGCTGCTGCGCCGGTCGGACAACCCGGTCGTGGTGAACGTCTCCAGCGCGCTCGGCTCGTTCTGGGCCGTCACCAACCCCGAGCGCCGCCAGTCGCGTTATGCCTTCATCGCGTACGGGGCGAGCAAGGCGGCCGTCTCCATGCTCACCGTCCAATACGCCAAGGCGCTGCCCGAGTTCAAGGTGAACGCCGTCGAACCCGGCTTCACCGCCACCGATTTCACGGCCGGCTTCCCGGGCGGGCGCCCGGTCCAGGAGAGTGCCGAAGTCGTCGTCCGCATGGCGACCCTGGGCAAGGACGGCCCCACCGGCACCTTCCAGGAGGACGGCGACGAACTGCCCTGGTAGGCGGCGCCGACGGTGCGCGCCAGGGGACGACGTCCTTGCGCGCACCGCTCGTCCGCCGGGCGCCGTCGGGTCAGGACACCCTCGTACAGCCGTGACGGGTGCGGAACTCCTCGGCCACGACACTGCCGTCCACGTCGTGTCGTCGCACGGGCCGCCAGCGCGTCGAACGCGCGGCGCGGCGAGGTCCACGCCGGGTCGTCGGCCGGACGCGCGCGCGAGGTGGCGGGCAGGGCGTCGCGGACGAGGCCGAACTCGCCGAAGCCGATCTGCTCCTCGGTGGCGAAGCAGCGGAAGACACTGCGCCGAGAGGGGCCGGCGGACGCAGCGATGCCGTCCACGGATGTCGTCTCGAAGCGCCGCGCCGCGAACAGCGCGCCGGTGGCTGCTTCGGCGATCTCTTCTCGTACCGCCCGGCGGGCCGGCCCGTCAGGCGCGGTTCGGTACCGGTTCCGGCGCGGGGCGGGACGCTGCCGCGCGGCGGGGCAGGAGCAGCGGGGTCGCCAGCACGAGCACGCCGGCCAGTCCGAGGGCCGTGCGCGGACCGAGCAGGCCGCCGAGGACACCCCCCACGGCCGTCAGGAGCGCGGTCGAGGCCTTGGTCGTCACCGTCCACGCGGACAGCGTGCGGGCGACCCGGTCGGGCGCGGTGCGCTCGAGACGGTAGGCGGCGCAGACGGGGTTGAACACCCCGCAGCAGAAGACGAGCCCCAGCTCGACACCCATCACCAGCAGCAGCCCTCCGCCGCCCGGACCCGGGAACGCCAGGCCGACGGGCCAGAGCGCGCGCAGGGCCCCGGACCAGACCAGGACCCGGTGCTGCCCGAACCGGGTGACGAGCGGCCGGGCCAGCCGGGAGCCGGCCAGTCCGCCGAGGGACGGCGCGGCGAAGGCGAGGCCGTACTCCCACGGCGTGAACCCGAGGCGGCCCAGCATCAGGACGGCCAGCAGCGGTTCGGCGGCCATCACCAGACCGTTGAACAGGGCGGCGTTGAGGATCAGCGGACGCAGCGCCGCGTCCGCGAGGACGTACCGCCAGCCGTCGAGCAGGTCCCCGGCCCGCATGCGCGCGGCCCGCCGGTGCTCCGGCCGCGCCTCGGGGCCGCCCATCGCGCGGATGCCCAGGGCCGAGAGCAGATAGCTGACGGCGTCGGCCACCACCGTCGCCACCGGGCCGAGGAGCCCGATCGCCGCGCCGCCCAGCGGCGGCCCGACGATCGTGGTCGTCCATGCCGTGGACTCGAACCGGGCCTGGGCGGTGAGCAGGTCTCCGGCCGGCAGCAGCGTCTTCAGATACGCGCCCGAGGCCGTGCGGAAGGTGATGTCGGCCGCCGCCACGACGACCGAGACCAGCAGCAGCTGCGGGAAGGTGAGGACACCGAGCGCGAACGCGGCCGGGACCGTCAGCAGCGCCGCGCACCGCACCAGGTCCATCGCGATCAGCACCGGCCGCTTGCGGCGGAACTCCACCCACGGACCGAGCGGCACCGCCACGGCCGCGCCCACCGCGGCCCCCACGGAGGAGAGCGCGGCGACCTCGGCCGGTCCCGCGTGCAGCACCCGGACGGCGATCAGCGGGAACGCGCCGAAGGCGAGCCAGGTGCCGAGCGCGCTGGTCCCGTACGCCGCCCAGAGCCACCCGAACCGCCGCCCCAGCCGGTGTCCGCGCGGACCTCCCAGCCGGTGCTGCCCGCTCCTCATACCCGAGTCCCCTCGCCTCCGCACAACCGAACCGCGTCCGGGAGCATCAAAGCGAGCGCCAAGCCTCGGGATCAAACAACCGCCGAGCCGCACACCACAACCGGTGGTTGTGGTCTTAGGGTGTCCGCATGGACCTCGACACCGTCCGGACCTTCCTGGCCGTCGCCGACGCGGGGCAGTTCCAAGGGGCCGCCGCCGAGCTGTCGCTCACCCAGCAGGCCGTCTCCAAGCGCGTCGCCGCGCTGGAGCGGAGCCTCGGGGTGCGGCTGTTCACCCGCACTCCGCGCGGCGCCGAACTCACCATCGACGGGCAGGCGTTCCTCCCGCACGCGCGCGAGCTGCTGCGCGTCGCCGAGCGAGCGGTCACCTCCGTGCGCACCGGCCGCCGTCCGCTGCGCGTCGACGTGATCGCCTCGCGCGGCGCGGCGTCGGGCCTGATGCGGGCCTTCCACCGCGCGCACCCCGAGATCGAGCTGGACGTGATGTGGCTGCTCGACATCGAGACGGCCGTCGCCGCCCTCCGGTCCGGCGAGATCGACGCGTCCTTCCGCGCCGTGGCCGCGCCCGGCCGGCCCCTTCCCGAGGACATCGAGTCCGTGCGGGTGCTCGACGAACCGCTCGAACTCCTCACCGGCCCCGCCCATGCCCTGGCCGGCGCCCGCTCCGTGCCCCTCGCGCGGCTCGCCGGGCACCGCATCTGGATGCCGGGCGTCGTCCCCGGCACCGAGTGGGCCGCCTACTACGACGACCTCGTCGCGGAGTTCGGTCTCACCATCGAGGCGACCGGACCCAACTTCGGCTCCGACGCGCTCCTGGACACCGTCGCCGACACCCCGGCCCTGGCCACCTTCATGGGCGGACACACCCGCCTCGTCTGGCCCGCCGGGCACGGCCTGCGCCGCATCCCGGTGACCGACCCGACCCCCGTCTACCCGCACTCCCTCCTCTGGCACCGCGACAACCCCCACCCGGCGCTGACCGCTCTGCGCGCCCACCTCGCCGCCACCGGGGCCGGCCACGACGCCGCCGGTACCTGGACGCCGGGCTGGGTGCTGCCGCGCTGAGCACCGCCGCGTCGGCGGTCATCCGGCCCGATCCGCGGACGGGTGGCTGATGTCGGCGGGCGTGTGGGCCACGCGCGCCCGCCCGGTTCTACGCCGAGAAGCACCTGCCCGGCGCGCTCAACCTGCCGCACGACCAGGTCGACGAGCGGCGCCCGGTCTGCTCCCCGGCAAGGAGGCGGAGGTCGCCGTGTACTGCGCCGACAGCCGGTGCGCCGGCTCCGGCACGACCACTTCCGCGCCCCGCGCGGTCGACGGCGTGGAACTGCCCGCCGCCGGCATCTGGAAGATCGACCCCGGACACGCCGAGTCGGCTCCCCGGCACGGCACTTCATGCTGACCAAGGTCCGCGGCCGGTTCACCGGCGTGGACGCCGTCCTGGAGATCGGCGAGCGGCCCGGGGACGGCAAGGTCAGTGCCGTCATGACATGGCCGGCGCGGACAGCGGTGACCAGGCGCGCGACGACCACCTGCGCTCGGCGGACTCCTTCGGCGCGAAGAAGCACCCGAAGGCCGCCTCCGTCTCCACCGCGGTGACGTGGGACGGCGAGCGCGGCACGCTCACCGGCGACCTGACCATCAAGGACGTCACCCGCCCGGTGACCCTGGAGGTGGACTGCCTCGGCCACGCCCGCGACCCCTGGGGCAATGACCGTACGGTCCTCTCCGCCCACGGCAGGACTCCTGGCCCAGGCGGCGACCCCGGCTTCCACAGCCGCCTCCTAATCCTCCGGTTCCCAGGCGTAGAGCAGGTCGAACAGCCGGCGGTCGCCGTCGAGCTCCAGGGAGTCCACCGGGACACGGCCGTGCAGGGCGAGGACCAGCTCACCGGCCGCGCCCCGGGCGGCGGCATCGGCGGCGGGCGCGGCGCCGGATGCGGGCAGACGGGTGGCCCGCGCGCCGTCGGCGGACAGCGTCAACCGCCAGGAGAGGCCCTCGGTGGCGTGGTAGTCGACGACGGCGGGCTCGTGCGGCCAGGCGCTCGTCGTCGTGCAGCAGGTGGACAGGAACTCGTCGACGCCGTCGAGCGCCGCCTCGTCCGGCAGCGGCCGCGGATCGCCCACGGCGAGCTGGGCGTCGTAGGTGTGCACCGAGATCTCCTGCACCTGGTGCCGGGCGACGGCCCCGGAGGTCCGCGGCGACGCCGACGCCCCCCACCAGGTCCAGCAGCCGGCGTCCGGGCCCGCCTCGCGCAGCGCGCCGAGCAGCCGCCGCGTCGACTCGGCCGACCAGGCCAGCAGGGCGTCGCGGTCCCGGGGCGCGTCCGAGACGGCCGCCCGCTCGACCGGCGGAGCCCCGGCAGGCCCCGCGCCGACGACGGCGGCCCAGAACCGGTGCCCCCCGCCCAGGTGCCGTGCCAGGTCGAACAGCGTCCAGTCGGGGCAGGGCGGCACCCGCACGTCGAGGCTGGACGCGGAGGAGACAGCGGCCCGGAACGCGACGGCCCGTTCGTCGATCAGCCGCAGCAGACCGGAAAACTCAGGTGTGTTTCGCACCCGGGCTGTCTACCACCTGCTTTCGGAAACCGCCGCTGAATTTCCCCGGCCCGCGGCCCCCGGCGCGCGGAACGGACCGCGACGCGCACCCCCGTACGACCCCGCCCGTCACCCGATCGGCCCGCGTCCGGGCGCGGCCGGGCGCGCGGCCCGCACGGTGGAGACGAGGGACCGGCGACGGCGGGAGCGACCATGAGCGACGACACCACAGCGGCGGGCGGCGGTCTCGGCTGCCTGGTGACCGGTGCCACCGGCTACATCGGCGGCCGGCTGGTGCCGGAGCTGCTCGGCGCGGGACACCGGGTGCGCTGCCTGGTCCGCACCCCGGCCAAGCTGCGCGACCACCCCTGGGCCGGGCAGGTGGAGATCCTCCAGGGCGACGTGACCGACGCCGCGTCGGTGGCACGGGCGATGGACGGCGTGGACGTGGCCTACTACCTCGTGCACGCCCTCGGCACCGGCCGCGGTTTCGAGGACACCGATCGCGCGGCGGCCCGGATCTTCGGCAGCGAGGCCCGACGGGCCGGCGTCGGCCGGCTCGTCTACCTCGGCGGGCTGACCCCCGCGTCCGTGCCCGAAGACGAGCTGTCGCCGCATCTGCGCTCCCGCGCCGAGGTCGGCCGGGTCCTGCTCGCCTCGGGCGTCCCCACGGCCGTGCTGCGCGCCGCCGTGATCATCGGCTCCGGCTCCGCCAGCTTCGAGATGCTGCGCTACCTCACCGAGCGGCTGCCGGTGATGATCACCCCGCGCTGGGTGCGCACCCGGATCCAGCCCATCGCCGTACGCGACGTGCTGCGCCTGCTGACCGGCTGCGCCCGCCTGCCCCGCGAGGTGCACCGCGCCTTCGACATCGGCGGCCCGGAGGTGCTGACGTACGTCGGCATGATGCGTCGCTACGCCCGCGTGGCGGGCCTGCCCCGGCGGCTGATCCTGCCCGTGCCCGTCCTTACGCCCGGGCTGTCCAGCCACTGGGTGGGCCTGGTGACGCCGGTCCCGGCCTCGATCGCCCGTCCCCTGACCGAGTCCCTGCGCCACGAGGTGGTGTGCCGCGAGAACGACATCGAACGGTACGTGCCCAGCCCGCCGGGCCACCCGATCGGCTTCGACGACGCCGTCCGGCTGGCCCTCCAGCGCGTCCGCGACGCCCAGGTGAGCACCAGGTGGTCGTCGGCTTCCGTGCCCGGCGCGCCCAGCGACCCGCTGCCCACCGACCCCGACTGGGCGGGCGGCAGCCTCTACACCGACGTGCGCGAACGCGGCGCCGACGTCTCCCGGGAGGCGTTGTGGGACGTCATCGAGGGCATCGGCGGCGAGAACGGCTGGTACTCCTTCCCGTTGGCCTGGGCCGTGCGCGGCCGGCTCGACCGGCTCGTCGGCGGCGTGGGCCTGCGCCGGGGCCGGCGGGACGCCCGGCGCCTGCGGGCCGGTGACTCCCTGGACTTCTGGCGGGTCGAGGAGATCGAACGGGGCCGGCTGCTGCGGCTGCGCGCCGAGATGCGGCTGCCCGGCCTGGCCTGGCTGGAGATGTACGTGGACGGCGGCGACGGCGCACCCGTCCGGTACCGGCAGCGGGCACTGTTCCACCCGCACGGGCTCCTCGGCCATCTGTACTGGTGGGGCGTCTCGCCCTGGCACGCGGTCGTCTTCGGCGGCATGGCCCGCAACATCGTCCGCACCGCCGAGCGCACGGCACCGCCACCCGGCGGCGCGGGCACCGGGTCCCGGCGCCCCTCCGGAAGAGGCTGACGCCCATGCGTGTCTCGGTCGTCCTGTTCACCGCCGACCTGCGCCTGCACGACCATCCGCCGCTGCGCGCGGCCCTGGCCGCCGCCGACGCCGTCGTCCCGCTGTTCGTGCGGGACCGCGCCGTGGAGGAGGCCGGATTCGCCGCGCCCAACCGCCGCGCGTTCCTCGAGGACTGCCTGGTGGACCTGGACGCCTCGCTGCGCGAGCGGGGCGGCCGGCTGGTGGTGCGCTCCGGCGACCTGGTGGCGGAGGTGTGCCGGGTGGCGGCCGAGGCGGGCGCCGAGGAGGTGCACGTCTCGGCCGGGTACAGCGGTTTCGCCGCGCGCCGGGAGGAACGGCTGCGGTCCGCCCTGGCGGCGGACCGCCGCCGGCTGTCCGTGCACGACGCCGTCACCGTCGCCGTACCGCCCGGCACGGTGACCCCCGCCGGCTCCGACCACTTCGCCGTCTTCACGCCGTACCACCGGCACTGGACGCGGTTCCCGCTGCGGCCCGCGCTCGCCACTCCGCGCCGGGTGCCCGTGCCCGACGGGATCGGCGGGGAGCGGCTGCCCGCACCCGGTGCGGTCACCGGGGTGTCCCCGGCCCTGCCGCCCGGCGGGGAGAGCCGGGGCCGGGAGCGGATGACCGCCTACTGGCGGCGGGGTCTGGACGAGTACGACACCACCCACGACGACCTCGCCGCGGACGCCACCTCCCGGCTCTCCGCCCACCTGCACTTCGGCACGCTGTCCCCGGTGGAACTCGTGCACCGGGCCCGTCGGCGGGGCGGGGCCGGCGCCGAGGCGTTCGTACGGCAGCTCGCCTGGCGCGACTTCCACCGCCAGGTGCTCGCCGCGCGGCCCGAGAGCGCCCACCGCGACTACCGCACCCGGCACGACCACTGGCGCACCGAGCGCACCGCCGCCGCCGACATCGACGCCTGGCGCGAGGGCCGCACGGGCTATCCGGTGATCGACGCGGCGATGAGGCAGCTGCGCGCGGAGGGCTGGATGCACAACCGTGCCCGGCTGCTCACCGCCGGCTTCCTGACCAAGACCCTCTACGTCGACTGGCGGATCGGCGCCGCCCACTTCCTGTACTGGCTGGTCGACGGGGACCTGGCGAACAACCAGCTCAACTGGCAGTGGATGGCCGGCACCGGCACCGACACCCGCCCCAACCGCGTCCTCAACCCGGTCAGCCAGGGCCGGAGGTACGACCCGGACGGCGCGTACGTGCGCCGCTGGCTCCCCGAACTCGCAGAGGTCGACGGCCCGGGCCTGCACGAGCCGTGGAAGCTCCCCGGTCCGGTCCGCGCCGCGCTCGATTACCCCGACCCGGTCATCGGCCTCTCCGCCGGCCTGGAGCGCTTCCGCCGGGCCCGCGGCGGGCAGCCGTGAGCGGGCGGGCACGGGAAGGACCCGGGCCGTGGGTCAGAAGGCGTACCGGATGCGCAGCCAGGGCGCGTGGGCGGCGACCAGGCCGCGCAGGGTGTGCACGGCCCGCGCCTTGACCCGGCCGTCGTAGCGGACGTTCAGCGCGCCGTTCTCCGAGCGTTTGTCCTCTTGCAGCTCCGGCCGCCAGAGCAGTTCCTCGGCCCGTGGATGCCAGCCCAGGTTGACCTCGTGCAGGTCCCGGTTGTGGGTGAGCAGGATCACCTCGGCGGCGGCCTGCCGTCTGACCCGGTCGGGCAGGACGTCGTCGAGCTGCCGGAGCAACTCGGTCCAGGCCTCCTCCCAGCCGGGGCGCAGCACCACGGGGGAGAGGTTGAAGTGGACCTCGTAGCCCGCGTCCAGGAAGTCCGCCGCGGCGGCGATCCGGTCGGCCACCGGTGACGTGCGTACGTCCAGCAGCCGCGCGTCCGCGGCGGGCATCACGGAGAAACGGATGCGGGTGCGGCCCCGGGGGTCCAGCGCGAGCAGGTCGGGGTTGACGAACTTGGTGGCGAACGACGCCTTCGCGGTGGGCCAGCGGGAGAAGGCGCCGACCAGGTCCGCGGTGCTGTCGCTGATCAGCGCGTCCACCGAGCAGTCGCCGTTCTCGCCGATGTCGTAGACCCAGGCCGAGTCGTCGCACTGGTTGGGTTCCGGTTTGCGTCCCTGGCGCGCGATGTGCCGGGCCAGGTGGGCGATGACGGCGTCGATGTTGGTGAAGACGGTGATGGGGTTGGCGTATCCCTTGCGGCGCGGGACGTAGCAGTAGGCGCACGCCATGGCGCACCCGTTGGAGGGGCCGGGGGCGATCCAGTCGGCGGACCGCCCGTTGGGCCGCGTCGCCAGGGTCTTCCGCTCGCCCAGGACCAGCGTCTCGCCCTTCACCCGCACCCAGCGCTCGACGTTGCCCTCGTTGCCGTGCAGCCCCGGGATGCGCCAGTGCGAGTCCACCTCGATCAGCTCGGCGTCCGGGAAGCGGGCGAGGATCCGGCGGCCGCGCGCGGAGGACGCGGCGGCCGGTTCGGCGTAGATCGTCCGGACGGGCAGCAGACGGCGGGCCGCCGGCGACTCGCGGAACGGGACGCGGCTGTCCGGCCCGCTCGCGGGGTCCGTACCGGCGCACGCGGGCGCGCCCGAGGCGGCGTCCAGCGCGTCGAGGTTGAACAGAGCGTCGAGGCCGTCGTCGCCGGGGCCCGCGGAGGAGTACGTCATGCGCGTTCTGCCGATGAGTAGGGGAGGGGCCGCCCGTGGGGAACGGGGCCGCGTTCCACTGTAGGCGTCCGCCGCGGACCACCGGCGACCCCGGTCGGCGCGCGGGCGTTACTTCTTCCGCTTGAGGGCCGACGGCTTGTGCACGGCCGTCCGCCCGGACTTGTCGCTGCGCACCTCGTACTGGGGTGCGTCGGGCGAGGCGTCCACCGTGCGCCCGGACGCCTCGGTCCGCTCGGTGATCTTCTTCTCGACGGTGCCCGTGGTCTCGCTGCCGTGACTGCGCCAGGCGACCTGGTCGCCCTCGGCCGGCTCTCGTCCGCCGGACGTCTTCTTCTTCCTGGCCATGCCGGGTGCTCCCGTGTGCGGGGTCGGGGATGGATGCACTTCCAGCGTGCGCGCGGGCGCGGCGGCCCGCATCCGCGCGCCCGCCGCGGGCCGGCCCGGTTCCGGCTCCCTCTCCGCGGGTCCTACGGATCACGCCGGCTAGCCGCCGCGTCGGCGTCGCCGCCCGCGCCCAGCAGGCCGGTCGGGGCGAGGCGGCCCTCGGCCTCCAGGCGGGACAGGCCGGGCCGGGACAGGCGCAGGACCAGCGGCGGGAGCGCGGCACGCACCGGCTGCACCAGCCGTAGCCAGCCGGGTGCGTACACGGCGGTCCTGCGGTGCTCGATGCCGCGGACGATCCGCTCGACGACCGGCTCGACGGGATGGACGCGGCGGGCCGGTCCCGGCATCCGGCCGCGCAGCTCGCGCAGCGCCGCGTGCCGGTCGCCGTCCCGCACCATGTCGGTGTCGGTCCAGTTCGGATAGGCGATGCCGACGGCCACACCCTGGCAGGCCACCTCGGCGCGCAGCGCGTGCGCGAAGGCCTCCGCGCCGGCTTTCGACGCGCAGTAGGCGCTCATCAGCGGAACCGCCCCGAGCGACGCGAGGGAGGCCATCAGCAGGTAGTAGCCGGCCGTGGCCCGCAGGTCCGGCAGGAAGGCCCGCGCGGTCTGGGCGCTCCCGGTGAGGTTGACGTCGATCACCCGCCGCCAGTCGGCCGGGTCCGTGGCGGCGAACGGGCCGGCCTGCGCGACACCGGCGTTGGCCACGACGACGGACGGCGGCCCGAGACGGCGCCGCACCTCGCCCGCCGCGCTCCGCAGCGCCTCCACATCGGTCACGTCCACCTCGATCGCGAGCGCCGGGGCCGGCAGCCGGGCGGCCAGCTCGTCCAGCAGGCGCTGCTCGTGCCCGAGGAGCGCGGGACGGGCGCCCCGCCGGGCCACCTCGCGGGCGAGTGCCGCTCCCAGGCCGCGGGCGGCACCCGTGACGACGACGGTCCGGTCCGCCAGTGGACTTTCTCGCACGACCTCCGCCTTCCGCTCGCGGGTGCTGTCCGGCTCCGCTCAGCGCTTGCGGCCGGTGCGGTCACGGCCGGTCAGGAGGCGCTGCGCGCCGGCCAGGACGGTCGTCCGGGAGGTGCGCAGCGCGGCGCGGGCGGCGTTGGCGCCGGGAGCGCCGTGCACCCCGCCGCCCGGGTGGGCGCCGGCGGAGGCGAGGAAGAGACCGTCCACGGGCGTCTCCGGCCGCCCGGTGCCGGGCACCGGGCGCAGCACGAGCTGCTGGTGGACGGCGGTGGTGCCGCCGTTGATGGCGCCGCCCGGCAGATTGGCGTCGAGCGCCTCCATCGTGGGCGGCGCGAGGACGCGCCGGGCCCGGACGAGGCGGCGGAAGCCCGGAGCGAACCGTTCCACCTGCCGTTCCACGCGGTCCGCCATGCGCTCCTGGCCGGACGGGTCCCAGGCGCCGGTGATGCCCTCCTCGCCCGCGTCCGCCCGGATGTCGTGCGGGACGTGCGTGTACGCCCAGGCGGACTCGGTGCCCTCGGGCGACCGGGACGGATCCGCAGTGGTCATCTGCCCGAACAGGGCGAAGGGACGGTCGGGCACCTCGCGCATGGCGATCTGCGCGGCGAAGCGGGTCAGCTCGTCCACACCGTCGGCCAGGTGCACGGTGCCGGCCCGCGCGGCCTGCGGGGCCCGCCAGGGCACCGGGCCGTCGAGCGCCCAGTCCACCTTGAAGGTGGCGAAGTCCCACTGGAAACGCCGCAGATCCTCCATCAGCTGCGCGGGCAGGTGCTCGGCGCCCACGAGCTGCCGGTAGAGAACGGGTACGGCCACGTCGGCGAGGACGGCCTCCGTCGCGGGCACCGCCTCACCGGAGCGGGTGCGCACTCCCACGGCGCGCCCGCCGCG
The DNA here is from genome assembly GCF_033366695.1 of Streptomyces sp. SCL15-4. Lineage (NCBI taxonomy): Bacteria > Bacillati > Actinomycetota > Actinomycetes > Kitasatosporales > Streptomycetaceae > Streptomyces > Streptomyces sp. SCL15-4. The sequence continues at coordinate 677,453 of NZ_JAOBTQ010000001.1, read as the reverse complement.
GACGATGACGCCCTGCACCCGCTCCCCGCAGCGTAGCTCTCCGCCGCGCGAGCGCAGCCGCCGGGTCAGCGCGTCCGTGAGCGCGCCGGCACCACCGGCCGGCACGGGAAAGCCGTAGGTCTGGCCGAGCATCGACATCAGCCAGCCGAAGCCGCCGCTGCCCGCGGACTCGGGCGCCAGGTCGGCGTGCAGGGCGTTGCCGGCCAGGAGGAGCCGGCCGCCCTCGCCGCGGAACTCCTCCTCACCCATCCGGCGGACCGGCAGAACGAGGGAGCGCGCCGCGCGCAGCCCGCCCGCCGCCCGCAGCGTCCACAGCAGCCGCATGGCGGATTTGACCGGCGGGAACGGCGTGAACAGGGCACCGAGCAGGTCCGTACGCAGCGTCTGCCACAGCTCGAACAGGCGCCGCCAGGCCGCTCCGTCGCCGGGCGCGAAGGTTTCCAGGGAGGCGGCGGTGACATCGATGCGCCGGTCGAGCACCGCGCACCTGCCGTCGCTCAGCGGATGGGCCAGCACCTGCGGCGCGTGGCTCCAGCGCAGGCCGTGCTCCTCCAGGCGGAGCGCGGACAGCACGGGAGAGGCGGCGGCCAAAGGGTAGAACGAGCTGAAGAGGTCGCTGACATAGGCGGGGTGCACGCCCCGGTCGTGCCGGACCGCGCCGCCGGGCTCGGGCTGCTCCTCCAGCACCAGGACGCTCCAGCCGGCGTCCGCGAGCACGTTGGCGGCCACCAGCCCGTTGGGACCCGCCCCGATGACCACCGCGTCAGGCATCGTGGGCCCCGCGCACGTCCCGGGCCTGCCGTCCGGTCGTCCGGCGGTGTCCGCGGCCCCCGTCGTCGCCGCAGCAGCGGGCGAGCCGGGCGAGCATGGAACGGTGGCGCAGCTGGATCAGCGCCTCGACGCCGACGTTGTGCAGTACGGCTCCGGCGCCTTGCAGCGGGTGTTCGTCGGCGATGACCAGGCAGTGCTCGCCCCACGGGCGCAGCTCGATGGCGAAGCGGGCCGTGCCGAGGTGGCCGGCGAGGATCTCCAGTTCCAGTACGGAACCTTCCTGGCAGCGCCGTACGATCGTCTCGTTGCCGAACCGGAGCGGCCCGACCCGTACCTCGTAGGCGATCGAGGAGTTCTCCTCCGGCCACCGGCCGCTCTTCGGGTGGGAGGCCCCGGTGCCCACCACCCACTCCGCGTACCGGTTGCCGTCGGCCAGGAGGTCCCACACGGTTTCCGGGTCGGCTTTGATCAAACGGTGTCGGACAGCCATGTGCACCTCCTGGTGGCGAGCGGGTGCGCGCGCAGCACCGGGTGCCCAGGGGCGGGCGGACCAACCGGGCGGACCCGTCCTGTCCGGGCGGGAGGCGGGCCCGGACGTGTCCGGCCGTGGCGAAGGACGCCCGGCCGGACACGTACCGGACCCGGTAGCGCTCAGCGGTTGAACGTCAGGCGCGGTGCCGCGTTGCGGGCCAGCGCGTGGGCCTGTGCCGGCCACCAGGCGCCGGCCGGCGGGTCGACGACGCCGTATTCCGGGTCGATCGTGCCTCCGGTGTTGCGGGTGCAACTGCCGTCGGACTCACCGGGGACCTTGATCCAGAGGTAGGCGTCGACGAGCGGGACGCCCGTGTCGGCGGTGGGACGCGGGCCGAGCCCCCGGCCGGGCGCGTTGCACCAGGCCTCCGGGTCCCCGCTGTACTTGCCCGGCTCCGGACTCCAGGCCCCCCGGCCGTTGCGGCTGGTGTCGATCACGAAGTGCGACAGCGCGCCGGCCGGCGGGGTGCCGACGTTCTGGTCGAACCAGGCGTCGGTCCACCGCCAGGTGGCGGGATCGGTGGAGGAGACGGAATTGCCCGGGACACCGTCGTTCGGGGCGGCGGACGAGTAGTACTGGCCGGCGCACCAGTCGGCGTGGCCGCGAGCCCATTCGGGGCCCTCGGTGGCGAACCACAGGCACTTGGCCACCCAGGTGCCGTACCGGGCGTTGTGCTCGGTGGGGTGGGTGTTGGACACGTTCAGGGCGAAACCGTCGCCGTGGCCGACCCCGGCGTCCTGCAGCCGTTGCGCCATGTCCCCGACGGACCGCCACTGGACGTTCCCCGCGTCCAGGTAGACCGCGGTGCCCGGCCTGGCCTTCAGGGTCCTGACGGCGTAGGCGAGGTCGGCGACGCGGGCGGCCGTGAGGTCGCCGGTCGGGTCCGTGGCGGCCCCGCAGTCCTTGGGCAGGAGGGCCAGACCGTCGGGTTCGACGACGACCACCGCCTTGCCGTCGCCGATGCCGGCGGCGAAGGCGTCGATCCACTGCCGGTAGGCGGCGGAGTTCGCGGCCCCGCCGCTGGAGTACTGCGTGCAGTCCCGGCCCGGGATGTCGTAGGCCACCAGGACCGGGGTCCGGTCGGCGGCCCGCGCCCGGCGGACGAGCCGGTGCACCTTGTCGCGCACCTCGTCGGGTGTGCCGTCGGTGAACCACTGGGCCTGCGGCCAGCTCGCGAGTCTGGCCATGTTCGCGGCGTTCTCGATGTCGCCGTTCCCGAGGTCGGCGACCGCCTGCCGCGCCGCCTTGCTGTGCGGGTCCACGTAGAACTGTGTGGCCGGGCCGAGGCCGTCCTGCCCGGGTACGGCCTCGGCCCGCGTCGCGGTGAGGGCGGCGCAGGCGGCTAGCGCCGCGAGGACGGCGGCCGCGCGGCGCCGTAGGCTGCGGGGAGTCATGGCTGCTCCTGGTCGGTGGGGGAGGGAGAGGCCGGGATCAGTAGCCGTAGATCATCTTGTAGGCGACCTCGGGGAGGAACTGTCCGGCCGAGGAGCCGGCCCCGACGCCGCAGTTGCCGTCGGACTCGCCCGGGGCCTTGACCCACAAGAGCATCTCGGCGCCGCCGCCGGTGCGGGTGGGCGTGCCGATACGGCGGCCGGCGGGGTTGCACCACTGGCCGTTGGAGCCGTTGCCGTTGCGGCTGGTGTCCACGACGAACGGCTTGGTGTAGCCGTAGCGGGCGCTGAGTTCACTGTTGACGGCGTTGCCGTAGGCGGTGTTCTCGGCCGTGGTGAAGTAGTTGGAGATGTTGAGCGAGAAGCCGTGGGCCTGTCGCAGGCCGGCCTCGTGCAGGCGCTGGGCCATGGTCGCCGGAGCCGTCCAGCCCGGGTTGCCGGCGTCGAGGTAGACCCAGGTGTTCGGGGCCTGGCGGCCGAACTGGGCGAGGGCGCCGGAGAGCATGCCCTCGCGCTCGTCGATCTGAGCCTGCGTCATGCAGCCGTAGTCGCCCAGGGAGTCCGGTTCGAGCAGGACGACGGCCGGGCGGGCGGCGATCCCGCCGGCGAACTGGGCGATCCAGTCCGCGTAGGCGGACGGCGAAGAGGCTCCGCCCGCGGAGTGCCCGCCGCAGTAGTCGCGGTTGTAGATGTTGTAGGCGACGAGGAGGGGCAGCTTGTCCGAGCGGTCGGCCGCCCCCGCGTACGCACCCGTGGCGGTGCCGATGGTGCCGCTCCAGGATCCGAACCAGCGGGCCATCGGGGTGCCGGCGAGAGAGGCGTTGATCGCGGACGCCCGGCCGTCGCCGGGGTTGGCGGCGACCCACCGCTTCGCGCTGGAGTCGGGGTCCACGTAGAAGCCGCTGGTCATGGTGGTCGGATCGGCCGCGTGGGCGGAGGGCGCGGCGGCGAGCGCCAAGGGCAGTGCGCAGAGCGCTGTGACGAGGGCGCGGAGTCTGCGGCGCATGACGGTACCTCGGTTTCCTGGCAGGGATGCGCCGCCCGCCCTTGTCCCTGGGCGTGCGACGCGCTGAGGAAGTGCGGTGGTACGACGTCCCGTCGAGCCGGTGGCCTGCCGGTCGGACGGCACACTCCGAGAGGATACTGGGAGCGCTCCCAAATGAAAGCGGCCGACGGCACGGAAAAGCTCGGGAGTCGGTCGGTATCGTGTTGCGGGCCCGGGGCGCTGTCAAGGGCCGACGTGCGACCACCCTTCACAGGACGACAACGAGGCCCTACAGTCCCATGGCTGGAAGCGCTTCCAGTTTTTCGTCGCCGAGGGTTGCGCACCCGGAGGGAAGGCTCACGGTCCATGGCACCAGACGCGCCGCGCCGGCAGCCGACGCTCGAGGAGGTGGCCGGACTCGCCGGTGTCTCCCGCTCGGTGGCCTCCCGCGTCCTCAACAACGCGCCGCACGTCAGCCGCGCCAAACGCGATGCGGTCGAACGGGCCGTCCGCCGGCTCGGCTATGTGCCCCATTCCACCGCGCGCGCCCTGGCCACCCGGCAGACGGGGGCGGCCGCCCTGGTCGTCGCCGGGGAGGACCCGTCGATCTTCGCGGACCCGTTCTTCGCCCGGGTGATCGTGGGGGCGTCGGCGGCCCTGGAGGAGGCCGACCTGCATCTGATGCTGTGTCTGGCCGCCTCCGACCGGGGCCGCAAGCGTGTGGAGGAACTCCTGCGGGCCAGGAGTGCCGACGGCGTCATGCTGATGGCGCTGCGCGAGGACGACCCGCTGGCCCGCATGGCGGAGGAGGCGGAGATCCCGGTCGTGTTCGGCGGCCGGCCGGTGGGCTGGGTGCCCCGGTGGTACGTGGACGTCGACAACGCCGGCGGGGCACGCGAGGCCACCGAGTACCTGATCGCGCGCGGCCGGACGCGCGTGGCCGCGCTCTGCGGGCGACTGGACACCGAGGCCGGGCGCGCCCGGTACCGCGGCTACCGCGACGCCATGCTGGCGGCCGGCCTCACACCGTATCCGCCGCGGGAAGGCGACTTCACCGAGCCCGGCGGAGCCGCCGTCATGGCCGCACTGCTGGCGCACCATCCCGGGGTGGACGCGGTGTTCGCCGCCAACGACAACATGGGGGCGGGAGCGCTGCGCACGTTGCGCGCGGCGGGCCGGCGGGTCCCCGCCGACGTCGCCGTGGTCGGGTTCGACGACCTGGCCGTCGCCCAGGTCGCCGACCCGCCGCTCACCACCGTCCACCAGCCCATCGGCGCACTGGGCCGGGAGATGGCGCGCATGCTCGTCGCGCTCGTCAACGGGCAGGACCCCACTCCGCTGATCCTGCCCACCCGCCTGGTCACCCGCTCCAGCGCCTGACGGCCGGGCCGGGGACCGGCGCTTGTTCGACCGGTCCCCGGCTGCGCGGCGGTGCCGACGGCCCTCGTCACGAGGTCGAGCCCTGCGGCGTCCGGCTCCGCGGGACCGGCCGCCGCCGAGGCGTCACACGAAGAACGCGTTCATGCCGGGAACGTCGGAGAGGTAGGTCTCGATGTTCGCGATCCTGCCGTCGCGCAGGCGGCAGACGGTGGACAGGTGCTCGTCCAGGCGGACCTCGCCGCGCCGGGCGGTGTTGTGCAGGGACAGCGCCATGTTCTCGCGGCTGACCAGAATGTGCAGCAGCCGGAAGTCGAGGCCGTAGGAAGCGATCTTCCTGGCCCGTTCCACGACCGCGTCGGCGCCCACGGCCGTACCGGAGATGGTGTTGTCGCCGGGCAGCGTCCAGGTGGCGTCGTCGGTGAGCAGGGCCCGGATGCCGTCCCAGTCACCGGCGGTGAGGCAGGCGTGGAACTGCGTGCCGAGCCGGTGGGCGGCCTCGTACCGGTCCTCGTACGGGGACATGGTTCCTCCACGGGAGAACAGCTAAAGCGGTGATCTTTGCCTTAGGCAGCGTAGGTGAACCGCTAGCTAAAGCACAACTCTTTGCTTTAAAGTGAAGGGATGCCCGACAAAAGCAAAACCAGCCGCCCCGGAGGACGGAGTGCCCGGGTACGTGCCGCCGTTCACCGCGCGGTGGTGGAACTCGTGCAGGAAACCGGCGCCGACAAGGTGACCATCCCCGCGGTCGCGCGCCGCGCCGGCGTCAACCCGAGTTCCGTGTACCGCCGTTGGGGCACGGCCTCGGCGCTCCTCGCCGACGTCGCCGACCGGCGCCAGGACGAGGAGACGCCCGAACTGCTCGGTGATCTCCGCGCGGACCTGGAGCGGGTGGCGGTCTGGACGCTGACGGACCTGTCCCGGCCGGGAGGCGTGGCGTTCTTCCGCGCGGACGTGGCGCCGGACGTGGACGAACGCCGGGCCGGCCTGCGCGCCTGCCTGGAGCGGGTCAGCGCGCGCTTCCAGGGTCCGCTGGACGCCGCCGCCCGGCGCGGCGAGACGCCCCCCACGCTGGAGCGGGTCCTCGACCGGATCGTCGCGCCCCTGTACTTCCGCGTGGTGTTCTCGGTCCCGGGAACGGACGAACGGTACGCGCGAGAACTGGTGGCCGAACTGTGCGCGGCCGGCCCCGGGTCGCCCGACGGGGCCTGTTTCGACGCGCAGTCGGACCGGCTCAGGTCCTGAGCGGAGCCGCCGTCCTGCGGCGGCCGAGGGCTTTGGGAGCGGGCTCGCGGGTGGGCCGGCGTTTGTGTTCGCCGGCCCACCCGGACCTCAGCGGGTAGTCGCCGCGATGGTGATCGGCCATGTGGTCAGGGAGATCTCCGAACCGCAGGCAGAGGTGTCCGCGGTGCCCTTGCACACCTTCAGATGGCCGTTGGTGGTGAGTTTGTAGGGGCTCAGCCGGATGTCGACGGGCGTGACTCCGGCACCGCACTGGGTGGTGCTTTTCTGGTAGGGGTACGAAATGAAGTCATTGGTCCACTGGACCCAGACCGAATAACACGCGGTGCCCGTGTTCCTGAGTTCTCCCTTGACCACGAGAGCCGTCGAGGTGCCGCTCGGCTCGGTCCACCGGGTTCCGGAGGCGTCGGCCGTACCGTACGTCGTCGACCAGGGCACCGCAGTTCCCGTCGCACTCGCGGTGCCGGCCGTCGCCAGGCCCGCCGAGGCGGACAACGCGGCCACGACGGCAGCGGTGGTGCAAAGAACCCGTTTTGTCGGCGTGAATTCCATCGGGCATCACCCTTTCCGGGGATGAGGATGCAGGGAAGAAACGAGTGTCAGGGCTCGGCCTATAAAAATTCGGAATCCGGCGGCCTGTGGGCCGCCTGTGGCCCGGAGAGGGCCGGGGAAGGCCGGGGCCGGTCACCTCCGCGACCGCGGCCCGTGCCGCTCGATGCGAGCCGCGTTCCGACGGTCGAAGTATCGGACGTGCGTGATGTGTTGACACCCCTCAAGGGCTTCCTATCATCAAACCTTGTCCGTCACTGCGATCAGCATTCGAAATATCGGACACTTCGTTCAGTTTGTCATGCGCATGATCTACAGGTCGCCGACTCCGGTGGTGGGACGCCACCGGCCCCTCACCCCCCAGGAGCCCCTCATGTCTGTGACACCGGCCCGCCTCGGGCGGGCCAGGCCGCTCGCCCTGCTGGCCCTCGTGCTGGCCCTGGCCACGGCCCTGCTCGGCGGACGGGCCTCCGCCGACGGCGACGCCGCGGCCGCGGGCTCGCTGCCCTGTGACCTGTACGCCGCCGGCGGCACGCCCTGCGTCGCCGCGCACAGCACCACCCGCGCCCTGTACTCCGCCTACAACAGCCGCCTCTACCAGGTGAAACGCGCCTCCGACGGCACCACCCGGGACATCGGCGTGCTCGGCACGGGCGGCTACGCCGACGCCGCCGCGCAGGACTCCTTCTGCGCGGGCACGAGTTGCCTCATCACCGTCGTCTACGACCAGTCCGGCCGCGGCAACCACCTCACGCAGGCACCGCCCGGAGGCTTCCAGGGTCCCGCCGCGGGCGGGTACGACAACCTCGCCGAGGCGTCCGCCGCGCCGGTCACCGTGGGCGGCCACAAGGCGTACGGCGTCTTCATCGCACCGGGCACCGGCTACCGCGACAACACCACCAACGGCATCGCGACCGGCGACCAGCCGGAAGGCATGTACGCGATCCTCGACGGCACCCACTACAACGGCGGTTGCTGCTTCGACTACGGCAACGCCGAGACCAACAGCCGGGACAACGGCAACGGCACGATGGAGACCATCTACTTCGGCAACAGCAAGGCCTGGGGCTACGGCACCGGCAACGGCCCCTGGGTCATGGCCGACCTCGAAAACGGCCTGTTCTCCGGTGTCAACCGCGGCTACAACGCCAACGACCCCAGTGTCGGCCACCGGTTCCTCACGGCCCTCGTCAAGGGCGGACCGAACCACTGGGCGATCCGCGCCGGCAACGCCCAGTCCGGCGGCCTGTCCACCTACTACGACGGACCGCGTCCCAACGCCTCGGGCTACAACCCGATGAAGAAGGAGGGTGCCATCATCCTCGGCATCGGCGGCGACAACAGCAACGGATCCGCCGGCACCTTCTACGAGGGCGTCCTGACGTCCGGCTACCCCTCGGACGCCACCGAGAACGCCGTACAGGCCAACATCAACGCGGCCGGATACGCCACGTCCGCCCTCGCCGGCGCCCCCGCCGTCGGGTCCAGGGTCTCGCTGCGGGCCACCACCTCCTGCTGCACCACCAACTACCTGCGGCACAACACCGCCGACAGCAACGCCGCCATCGGAGCGGTCTCCTCCTCCAGTCCGTCCGCCGACAAGGCCGCCGCCACCTGGATCGTGCGCGCGGGGCTGGGCGACGCCTCGTGCGTGTCCTTCGAGTCGGCGGACAAGCCGGGACAGTACCTGCGCCACTACGACTTCCGCCTGCGCGTCGACAGCATCGACAGCGGTGCTTTGTCCAGGCTGGACGCCACGTTCTGCCCGCAGCCGAGCCACAACGGCCAAGGCGTCTCGCTCCGGTCCGCCAACTATCCGAGCGACTTCGTACGCCACTACGAGTACGGCGTCTACGCTGCGAGCCACGGCGGCTCCCACACCTGGGACAACGCCACCGCCTGGGCCGACGACACGAGCTGGGTCGTCACCTCGCCCTGGGCCTGACGCCCCGCGCGTCACCCGTTACCGGCCGTGCCACCCGAGGGGGTGGCACGGCCGTCCGCCGTCGGCCTCCACCGAGGCGAAAGTTTCGCTTATCGGCCACATCGGCCCGAAAATCTCTGCCCCGCGCATTGTGGTTCCCGTGACGCATTCCTAGCCTGGGAGCGCTCCCACCGCCCATTCGGCCGCCCTCCGCGGGCCTTGGAGGTCCCATGCGCTCGGACCGATCGCGTCGCCGCCGCCCCGGGCTGCCGGCGGCCCCGGCCCTGGCCGGTGCCGTCACGCTGGTCGGCACGACCCTGCACGAGGCCCGTCCCGCCACCAGAGCCGTCACCGCCACGGTGGCCGACCACGGCGTCGAGAACGACGGCGCCGACTGCCCGGTGCCGACGTCCAGGACGGCACGCACTGCGCCGTCCGGCCCGAGTGGAAGGCCCCGCTCCAACAGAACCTCTCCAAGTTCCTCCGGCAAAGCGGGCGACCTCGCGCAGTGGCGTGACTGGCAGACACCCGTACTGACCGACTCGGACGGTGCGGCATCCGGTACGAGTGGAGGTACCTCCGGCGGCGCCACCGGCAGGCGCGCAACGCCACCTGGAACGGCACCCTCGGCCCGGGAGCCGGCACCGCCTTCGGCTTCACCGTGAACGACGGCTCCGCCGCACCGGCCCCTGACGCCCGTCGTGCCGCCGAGATGACGGCCGGTCCCCTCCGTCCCCGGGGGACCGGCCGTCCGCGGTCGCGGCGTGCCGCGAGGTGTCGCTCAGCGGTGGAAGAGGGCGGCCGGGACGGCGTCGGCCAGGGCCTGGTATCCGGCCGGGTTGAGGTGGAGGTGGTCACCGGTGTCGTAGGCCGCCCGGAGCGTGCCGGGGGCGTCCGGGTCGCGTACCGCGCGGTCGAAGTCGACGACGGCGTCGAACCGGCCGGCGGTGCGGATCCACCGGTTGACCTTCTGCCGGGCCGACTCGTGGGCCCCGGCCGGGTCGTCGTAGCCGTTGCCGCCGAAGGGAGTGAGGGTGGCGCCGTAGACCCGGATGCCCTGGGCGTGGGCGCGGGTGATGATCTGCTGGTAGGCGCCGATGAGTTCGGCCGAGATCCGCTCGGCGTCCGCCGGGGACGTACCGGCGGTGCCGATGTCGTTGACGCCCTCGAAGACGATGAGCCGGTTCACGCCGCTCCGGGCGAGGACGTCGCGGTCCAGCCGGGCCAGGGCGTTGGGGCCGAGCCCGTCCCTGAGGACGCGGTTGCCGCCCGCCGCCTCGTTGACGACCGCGACGTCCGCGGTGCCGGAGCGGGATGCCAGCCGTGCCTGGAGCAGGTTCGGCCAGCGGTCGTTGCCGTTGGTCGTGGATCCTCGGCCGTCGCTCAGCGAGTCGCCGAGGACGACGGTGGCGGAGGCCGCCGGCTTCGACCACACCTCCAGCCCGCTGAGGAAGTACCAGTGGTCGGCGGTCGTGGCACCGGACAGGTCCGCGTCGTCCAGGTGGTCCCCGGCGAGCATGTAGGACGTCGTGCGGGAGCCGGGGTGCGAGGTGATGGAGGTGGAGGCCTGCCCGTGCGCGAGGTACAGCGTCACGGTGAGGTTGGTTCCCGGTGCCACGTCGAAGTCCAGCGGATCACTGACCGCTTGCGCGCCCTGCGGTATGTCGAACCCCGGCTGCCCGCCGAACGTCACCCGCCGGGAGCTGCCCGGCGCGATCGCGCCGACGCCCGCCTTGCCACCGGCCGGCCGGGCCACCGAGACGGCGGTGACCGGCAGTTCGGCGCCGCCGAAGGCGTTGGACAGACGCAGCCGCACCCGCTTGCCGCCCACCGCGACGTGCACGGTCTGGCGGAGCGTGGCGTTGTCGAACACGCGGTCGGCCTGGGTGAACGGGGCCGGCGGCATGTTGCCCGGCTCGGTCAGCTGGGGCATGGACACCCAGGTGTCCAGCCAGTGGCCGCTGCCGGTCGTCAGGGCCGCGGACCGCGCGGGAGCGGATCTGCCGCTCGGCGCGTCGTGTGTGCCGGAGGACGAGTGAGGCGTGAAGCCCACCGTGACGACGGCCGCCGCGGCGGCGACCAGCAACGACGCTGTTCTCTTCATGAGAGGGGTTCCTCCATCTGGGTTGGGCGGCCGGCCGCCGGGAGGTGACCGGCGGGTGTCAGGCCTGTTCCGCCACCGGGTGCGGGGCCGGGCCCGCTCCGGGCTCCGGGCCGGAGACCGCCGCGACCACGGCGTCCGCCTCCGCGTCCGGTTCCGGCAGGATCAGGCCCAGGCCCGTGTAGACGACGAGAGAGGTGACCAGCGGCGTGACGACCACCGTGGTCTGCGAGGCCCCGTCGAGGCCGTACTTGACGAGGAAATAGCCGCCGAGGCCGAGCGCCCAGGAGGCGAGGGCCGCCCGGGGACCGCAGCGGCGGAAGGCGGGCAGCAGCCCGAGCAGCATCGGGATGGAGATCGGACCCATGACGGCCGCGACCATCCCGACGATGATCCCGAGCACTCCGCCGAAGTGATCCGCCTCGATGGCCACGACCATGGAGACGGTGATGAAGACGACCGTGACCACCCGTGCCACCCGCAGACCGCGCTCGGTGCCCGCACCCCGGAAACCGGGCAGGACGGCGGGCAGGATGTCCCGGGTGACCACCGCCGAGATGGCGTTGGCGTCCGAGGAGGCCATGGCCATGGTGTGCGAGAACATGCCCGCGAGGGTCAGCCCCACCAGGCCCATGGGCAGGTACGACCGCGCCATCAGGGCATAGGTCTGCTGCGGGTCGGCGATGTGCGGCATGAGGACCGGCGCGGCGACCGCGGGCAGCAGCAGTACGGCCGGCCAGACCAGGTAGAGGACCGCCGACAGCCCGGCCGAACGGCGGGCCGACCGCGGGGAGTCGGTGGCCATGTACCGCTGGGCCAGGTTCCACATGCCGCCGTTGTACTCGAAGAGCTTCACGACGACGTACGCGGTCAGGAAGCCGGCCGTATAGGGGCCGACGAGGGGGTCGGTGTGTCCGGCCGGGAGCCGGTGCCACAGCGTGCCGAGCCCGGAGACGCCGCCGAGCCGGTCGAGCACGACCCACATCATCGACAGCGCGGCCACGCCCTGGATGACGAACTGCCCGAACTCGGTGAGCGCGTCCGCCCACAGCCCGCCGACCGTGCAGTACAGCAGGGTCACGACACCCGTCAGCAGGATGCCGTGGGTCATCGACATACCGGTGAAGACCTTCAGCAGCACCGCCACCGACGCCCACTTGGCAGCCACGTCGAACACCTTGAGCAGCGTGCCGCTCCACGCCAGGGCCTGCTGGGTGGGCAGGTTGTAGCGGCGCGCCAGGTACTCCAGCGGGGAGGCGACCTGGTAGCGCTCGCGCAGCCGGTTCCAGCGGGGGGCGAAGAGCCAGGCGCCGACGCCGGTGCCGAGGGCGAGCGGCAGGAAGGCCCAGACGTAGACGGTGATGCCGTAGTCGTAGGCGACCGCGGCGTAGGCGACGAAGACGGCGGCGCTGTAACCGGACATGTGGTGCGAGATGCCGGTCAGCCACCAGGGCATCCGGCCGCCGCCGGTGAAGTAGTCGGAGACGTCGTCGACACGCCGGTGCGACCACAGGCCGATCAGCAGCATCACCAGGAAGTAGGCGCCTACGGCGGTCCAGTCGAGCCAGTGCATGGAAGGACCTTCTTGTCGTGAAGCTTGTCGTGAAGGACGGAAAGACGCGCGGACGCCGGGGCGGACCGGCAGGGCCCGGGCCGGGGTCCGCCGGGTGTCACCAGCGCGGTGACTTCTTCTCGTACGACGGGTCCAGCCGACGCATGTATCCGGTGTCGTCCCGGTTGCGCAGGCCGCAGCGCAGGTACTGCTCGTGCAGCCGGGCCAGCGCGTCGCGGTCCAGTTCCACGCCGAGGCCGGGGGAGCGGGGGACGGCGACCGAGCCGGCGCGGAAACCGAGCACGCCGGGGACGATCACGTCCTCCGCCGGGTCCTTCCACGGCCAGTGCGTGTCGCAGGCGTAGGTGAGGTTCTCGGTGGCGGCGGCCAGGTGGGTCATCGCCGCCAGGCTGATGCCGAGGTGGGAGTTGGAGTGCATGGACAGCCCCATGCCGAAGGTGGCGCAGATCCCGGCGAGCAGCGTGGAGCGGTGCAGGCCGCCCCAGTAGTGGTGGTCGGACAGGACGACCTGGACCGCGTCGCCGCGCACCGCGGAGGGCAGTTCGTCGAAGGCGACCACGCACATGTTGGTGGCCAGCGGCATCGGGGCCTCGCGGGCGACCCGCGCCATGCCTTCCTGGCCGGGCGTCGGGTCCTCCAGGTACTCCAGGACGCCCTCCAGCTCGCGTGCCACCTTCAGTGAGGTCTCCACGGTCCAGGCGGCGTTGGGGTCCAGGCGCAGCGGGACGCCCGGGAACGCCCGGCGGAGCGCGAGGACCGCCTCCACCTCCTGCTCGGGCGGCATCACACCGCCTTTGACCTTGATCGCTTCGAAGCCGAACTCCGCGATCATGCGCCGGGCCTGCGCCACGATGCCGTCCGGGTCGAGGGCCGGCCCCCAGGCGTCGGGCTCGTGTCCGGGGTGGCCGGCCCATTTGTAGAACAGGTAGGCGCTGAAGGGGACGTGGTCGCGGACGGCGCCGCCGAGCAGATCGCTGACCGGCCGGCCGGTGGCGCGGCCCCGGATGTCCAGGCAGGCCACCTCGAACGGGGAGAAGACCCGGTCGACCGTGCTGCTGGTGGTGATCATGCCGGTCAGCCCGTGGCCGTCGCCGCCGCGGTCGTCACCGATCACCTCGGCGATACGGCGGCGCATCGGGCCGAGGGCGTGCACATCCATGCCGGTGATCGCGTCGGCGGCCGAGCGCAGCCTGCGCAGGTGGCCCTCGTCGGCATAGGTCTCGCCCAGCCCGGTGATGCCCTGATGGGTCGTCACCTCCACGACGGCGCGCAGCGCGTAGGGTTCGTGGACGCCGACGGCGTTGAGGAGGGCGGGGTCCTTGAACGCCACCGGTGTGATGTCGATGCGGGATATCCGCAGGTCCTCGCTCATCGGATCGCCTCACCCCGCGCGATGATCTCCTCCAGTTCGGCGAGGTGGCCGGGCGTCGGATCGGTCAGTGGCGGACGCACCCCTCCCACATCGAGACCCCGCAGGCGCACGGCCGCCTTGACCAGGGCCACCGCGTAGCCGGGCACGCGTTCGCGCAGTGCGATCAGCGGGTGGAAGAAGCCGGCCAGCAGCCGCTGGACCAGCTCGTCGTCGCCGGTCGTGAGGGCCCGGTGGAAGGCGAGGGCCGTCTCGGGGGCGAAGCAGAACACCGCCGAGGAGTACAGCTCCACGCCGATGCCGCGGTAGGCGAGCTGGGTCCCCTCGGCGGTGGGCATGCCGTTGAAGAACTGGAAGTCCCGGCCGCCGGTGGCCGGGTCCGCGCGGACGGCGGTCACGATCCGGGCCAGCAGGTCCAGGTCGCCGGTGCCGTCCTTCAGTCCCACCACCCGTGGCAGGCGCGCGACTTCGAGGGCTGCGGGAACGTCGAACCGGGCCGTGCCCCGCTGATAGACGATGACCTTCAGGGAAGTGGCGGCGACGACCTCGCGCACATACGCGGCCAGTCCGGCGGGCGGCCCCGCCACCAGATACGGCGGCATCAGCAGCAGCCCGTCCGCGCCGGCCTCCTCAGCGGCCCGCGCGTACCGCCGGGCGAGGGGCAGCGGGCCGCCGGCGCCCGCGAACACGGGCACCCGGCCGTCCGCCACCCGCACCGCCGTACGCACCGCGGAGGCGAACTCCTCCAGGTCCAGGGCGTGGAACTCGCCGGTGCCGCAGGCGACGAAGACACCGCCGGGCCCGGCCTCGATCCCCGCGCGCAGATGCTCCGAAAGTTTCGCGGTACCGATCGAACCATCTTTGGCGAAAGGGGTGACAGGAAAGAAGAGAATGCCCTCTAGCACGCTGACCTCATCCGGCGGTTGTCACATATGTGAATGGTCGTCACAATGACGAATGGTCGGAGGGAATGTATGGTCGGCCGCGGAGCCGGGTCAAGGTGTGTGCAGCGGTTTGTCTGCGCTGTCGAGGGTTGATCCGTGCGGTGAGGGCGGGCCGTAAGGAGCCGAATGCCGTCCGAAAGTTTCGGACCGATCATCGGTGCCGGGCTCGGCGGCCGCACACTGGCCCCGCGTCCTCCACGTCCACGGCATCCCGGCCACGGTCTACGAGGCGGAGTCCTCCCCGAGCCCTCGCCGCGCACCGCGACGACACCGAGGCCGCGCTCGCCGCGTACGAGCGGGCCATGTTCCCGCGCAGCGCCGAGGCCGCCGCCGAAGGGGCCCGGCTGAACGAACTGATCTTCGGCGCGGACGCGCCCCGGCGCCTGATCACCCTGTTCGAGCAGGGCCGGTGAGCCGACGGCACCGGCACCTCGGACCCGGCGGCCGTGGCGGCTCGCGGGTCTGCTTCGACCGGCGCGCGGTGAGCGCCTCGCCGGTCAGGCCCAGGCACCGCCGGAAGGGGTCGCGTCCCTGATCGGCCGTCCCTACGACGCGGAAGTCCCCGGCGGTCACCGGCCAGGACTCCTGGACCGCGTGCTGGAACACGGCCGCGGCGCCCGCGCCCACCGGCACAGCTGCGAGAGGCGTTCCCGGCGCCATTGTCGTCGGCCGACACTTCGGTACCCATCGAAACATCGCACCTCTAGCGTCTCCCGGCATGACGACCGACACCCGCCGAGCGACGGCGGACACGCACCGAGTGATCCGGCCCAGCATCCTCTACTTCGGCACGCCCGTGGTCCTGCTGACCACCGAGAACGATGACGGCACGTTCAACCTCGCCCCGATCTCCTCCGCCTGGGCGCTCGGACAGCACATCGTCCTGGGGGTGGGCCGGGAGAGCCAGACCGCGCGCAACCTCGCCGCACGCCCCGAGCTGGTGATCAACGTGGCCTCTCCGGAACTGTGGGAACGGGTGGAGCGCCTGGCGCCGCTCACGGGGGCCGACCCGGTGCCCGAGAGCAAGCGGGCGGTGTACCGCCACGAGCCCGACAAGTTCACCGCGTCCGGGCTCACGCCGGCCGGTTCCCGCCTCGTGAAGCCACCGCGGGTCGCCGAGTGCGGGCTGCAACTGGAGGCCCGGGCGCGGGAGTTGACACCGGGTGGAGCGGGCCTCTTCTTCAGCGTCGAGTGCGAGGTACTGTGCGTCCACGCCGACGAACGCGTCGTCGTGCCGGGCACGCACCACATCGACCCTGCCCGCTGGAGCCCGCTCATCTACAACTTCCGCCACTATCACGGCCTGGCACCGGAGGTCGGATACGGCTTCCGCTCGGAGACGGTGAAGGCGGCCTCGATCGACACGCCGATGGAGCGCCCCTCTGCCGCACACGAGTGACAGCGTCGGCAGGACGCTACGAGCACGTCGGGACACTTCGGCGGACCGCTGCCCATGCACCGCCCGACCGTCACCGGCCCCGACACGCGCGCGGCCATGGCCGAAGGCGGCGTACCGCGATCGTCCATGGCCGCGTCGCCGCGACGCGTCTTCGGCGTCGGGCCAGCCCGCCACCGGAACCGGTACTCATCGCCACGGCGACGCGGGGCCCGGAAGCCGGCTCCGGCTTCCGGGCCCTTCTGTCCCCGGGGTTCAACCGATGTCGTAGATCTGGTCCTTGAGGTCGTCGATGACCGCGCGGTCGCGCAGCAGGGCCTGTTCGTCGGGGCCGGCGAGCAGAGCCCGCAGGGGGCTCGACGTCAGATCCGTGGTGGGGCGGATGCGCTTGCCGGGGCCCGACCGCAGGGCGAGCGCGTAGACACTGGGCAGCGCGGAGAGTTTGTCCACGACCGTGTCGTTCACGCTGTCCACGACGCCGTCGAGGGTGGTGGGCGCCTCGTAGACGGCGGCGGAGCGCAGCGGACGGTAGGTACGACCGCCGTAGGCGCGGGCGAAGTGGTCCGGCCGGGTGTAGGCGTCGGCGGTCAGACGCGCGACGTCGGTGCCGAGGACGTGGTCGTAGAAGTCGGGGATCATGGCGCCGTTCATACGCGCCCCGATCTCCACCAGGGTGGGACCCTGCGGCGTCAGGATGATCTCGGCGTGAGCCGGTCCGTGGCGGATGCCGAGGGCGTCCAGGACGGTGCGGACATAGGCGAACAGGGCCGGGACGGGGTCGTCGTCGGGGTCGAGGAGGACGGCCATGTCGTAGATCTGCCGCCCGCCGCCGATGTTCCGGCGCCGGGAGTGCCAGACGTCCGCCAGGTAGTGGGCGCCGCCGGCGGAGACCGTGTCG
Organism: Streptomyces sp. SCL15-4; assembly: GCF_033366695.1. Taxonomy (NCBI): domain Bacteria; kingdom Bacillati; phylum Actinomycetota; class Actinomycetes; order Kitasatosporales; family Streptomycetaceae; genus Streptomyces; species Streptomyces sp. SCL15-4. The sequence continues at coordinate 660,401 of NZ_JAOBTQ010000001.1, read as the reverse complement.
ACGGAGAACTCGGGGCCGTCGAGGAAGGACTGGACGAGGACCTCGGTGTTGGCCTCGCCGAAGACGGTGCGGGAGGCGAGGATCCGCCGGGTCGCGGTGGTCACCTCGTCGGGGGTGTGGCAGATGTAGACGTTGTCGGCGGAGGCGGAGGACAGGGGCTTGACCACGACCGGTGTGGTGCCCAGCGCGCGGGCCCAGTCGGCGGCCTCGTCGGGGGAGTGGGTCTTGAGCTGCTTCGCGCAGCGGATGCCGGCGGCACGGAGCGTCTCGATCATCCGGTACTTGTCGCGGCGCGCCGGGGAGAGGGCGGTGCCGTTGCCGGGCAGGCCGAGACGTTCGCCGAGGGTGTCGGCGAGGCGGACACCGGGTTCCTGGCCGGGAATGACGGCGAGCGGGTTCCACTCGGCCAGACGTGCCACGGTGGCCGCGACAGCGGACTCGTCCGGGCAGACGAGCCAGTCGGCGTAGTCCTCGGGGCGGGGCTGGACCATGGCCGCGTGCGGCTCGGCCGAGCTGAGGACGTGCACGGCCGGGTAGCCGTGCGCGGCGAACGCCTCGATCAGGGCGGGGGCGTTGGAGTAGCCGTCCACGATCACGACGGACTGGGCAGGAGCGGTGCTGGTCATCGTCTCCCTCACAAGGGGCGGGCGGTGCTCAGTGGGTCAGGTGGGTGTGGTGGTCGAGTACGCGCCCGAAGGCCTCGGCGATGTCGTGGATGTCGGCCGTCGTGCCGAGGAGCGCGCTGTGGTGGAAGGTGAGGAAGGAGCGGTTGGCGTGGTGGGCGACGGGAAGGTCGTACGGGGCGGGGTCGACGCGCTTGAGGTGGTCCGGGCTGATGGCGAAACGGGGCCGTGAGGCCGGGTCGTACAGCGGGCTGGCGTACAGCGGCTGGTAGACCGGGCGTACGTGCAGGCCGAGTTCGGCCGTCACGGCCTCGGCGACGGCCGTCGCGGGGACGGCTTCGACGACATGGTCCGGCAGCCGGACGGCGTACCCGAAGTAGGTGCGCTCGGTGGTGTGGGGCGAGGTGCGCTGCGGGACGAGGCCGAGGTCGTCGCCGAGGAGGCGGTCGAGGAGGGCGGCGTTGTCCCGGCGGACGGCGTTCTGCGCGTCCAGTTCGGTGAGTTGGGCGCTCAGCAGGGCGGACTGGAACTCCGACAGGCAACGGTTGCTGCCCATCAGCTCGCCGGTCTCCACCAGTTCGGGCAGGCCGGCGACGGGCGCGGCGGTGCCGCGTACCCGGCCGTCCGCGCGCAGGTGCTCGATGCGGCGGGCGAGCTGGGGGTCGTCGGTGACGGCCGCGCCGCCCTCACCGCTGGTCAGCACCTTGGTGTGGTGCATGCTGAAGGTGCCGACGTCTCCGAAGGTGCCCGCCTTCAGACCGCGGTAGCCGGCACCGTGGGCCTGGGCGGCGTCTTCGACGAGGGCCAGCCCGTGGCGTCCGGCGACGGCCTGGAGGGCGTCCAGGTCGGCCAGGGCGGAGTAGAGGTGGACGACCACGATCGCCTTGGTCGCCGGCGTGATCGCGGCCTCGACGGCGGCCGGGTCCAGACACAGCGTGTCCGGGCGGACGTCGGCGAAGACCGGTACGGCGTTGACGCCGAGCACGGTCGACGCCGTCGCGGCCCAGGACAGGGCGGGCACGATCACCTCGTCACCCGCCCCTATCCCGCAGGCCTCCAGCGCCGTCATCAGGGCGGCGGTGCCGCTCGCGGTGGGCACACAGTGACCGGTGCCGAGGTACGCGGCGAACTCGGCGGCGAAACGCCGCTCACGGGTCGGCTCGCCGGTATGGGGGCTGGCGATCGACCAGCGGCCCGAGGTGAGCACGTCCGCCAGTGCCTCGCCGGCGCCGGGTGCGGGACGGGGCCAGCGCGGCCAGGGCCGGGCGCCGCGCACGGGGGTTCCGCCGTGGACGGCCAGGTGCGTTCCCATGGTGAGAGCTTCCTTCGTGGGTGTGCGGGTCAGAGCAGACCGCGGACGGTGCCGCCGTCCACGCCCCAGACCGAGCCGGTGACGAACGAGGCGGCGTCGGAGGCCAGGAAGGCGATGACGCGCGCCACCTCGTCGGGCGCGCCCATCCGGCCCAGCGGCAGCTGGCGCTTGCTCATCTCGTACTCGACCGCTTCCCGGGCGTCGCGGCCGTGCACGGTGCCGAGGGTGTCGGCGAAGCCGCCCGGACGGGTCCACAGCGGGGTCCACACCGGGCCGGGCGCTACCGCGTTGACCCGCACCACCGGGCCCTCGGACAGGGCGAGACTCTTGGTGAGGCTGAGCAGGCCCACCTTGGAGACCTGGTAGTCGGCCGGCCCGGCCTCGGGCTGGCGGGCGAGGTCGGAGGCGTTGGTGACGATGGAGCCCCGCCCCTGTGCCCGCATCCCGGGAAGGACCAGGCGGATGGCCCGGACCGCACTGAGGAAGTTGATCTCGAAGGTCCGCAGCCAGTCCTCGTCACCGAGTTCGTCGAACTGGCGGGCCCGGCACTGGCCGACGTTGTTGACCAGGATGTCCACACCGCCGAGGGCGTCGAGCGCGGCGGTGACCGACCGGGTGACCCCCTGGGCGTCGGCCAGGTCGCCGGTCACTCCGGTCACCTCGGTCTGCTCGGACAACTCCTTGACCAACAACGCGAGTTGTTCCTCGTCGCGGTCCAGGAGCGCGAGGCGGGCACCCTCGGCGGCCAGCACCCGCGCGGTCTCCGCGCCGATCCCGCTGGCGGCACCGGTGACGACGGCGGCGCGTCCGTTCAGGCCGAGGTTCATACGACGCCCACCTCCGTGCTGATCAGCCGCAGCGCACCGGTGCCGGTGCTGACCGTGTGGTGCGCGTACCTGGGGGGCACCGCCACGGACAGGCCGGGGCCGCCGGTGTACTCCTGCCCGGCGACGGTGATGGCCGCGCTGCCCTCCAGCACGTGCAGCACGATGCTGCGCTCCGCGGGTACCGTCTCCTCCACGGCCGCGCCGGCCGGGACCTCCAGGAGGCGGAACTGCCGCCAGTCGCCGGTGAAGTACGGCGTGAGGTCGACGTGTGCCGCACGGACACCGGCGCCGGCCGGCAGCAGATCGGGCACGTGCAGGCGCGCGGGGCTCGCGGACGGCCCCTCGCCCGGGAAGACCTCGGTGACGAAGAAGTGCATGTCCTCCTCGCCGCGGTTGGCGATGGAGTGGGCCGAACCGATCGGCGTGGTGACCAGGTCTCCGGCCCCGACCTCGATCTCGCGGCCGTCCATGGTGACCACGGCCCGTCCCGAGACGATGTAGTAGATCTCCTCGGTGCGCAGGTGGACGTGCTCGCCGACCGCTCCGCCCGGCTCGATGACCACGTACTCGACGCAGTTCCACTCGCCTTCCAGATGCATGCCGTTCATCAGCATCTTCCACCGGCACACCCCCTCGCCGCCCACCTGCCGGTGGGTGACGGCCGGGCCGGAGGTGTCGTTCGCGATCGGTCCGAAGGGGCGGCGCTCGCCGCGGGTGACGGTCGCCATCACACACCCGCCAGCGCGTGGCGGTCGCTGAGCACGGACTCGATGCCGAGCCGCACCGTGTCCTCGTCGACCAGGGTGATCAGCTTCCCGCCCGGCCGGTGGGGCCGGCCCAGTCCCTCCAGGAGGATGAAGTCCAGCGCACCGGACCGCCCGGGCACGTACCCGCGCTTGTTGTCCAGGCGTACGACGTCGAGCACCGCCGCCGCGTCGATCTCCTGCGGCAGCCGCACGGGCGCGCCGTTGAGCTGGAGCAGACGGTGGTGTGCCTGCTCGTCGGAGCGGTCCATGAGACCCAGCTCGCGGGACATCCGGGCGGCGGCGAGCATGCCGATGCCGATGGCGAAGCCGTGCCGCAGCCGGCCGCCGGTCAGCAGCTCCGCCGCGTGGCCGACGGTGTGGCCGTACTCCAGCACGAGCGCCTCGTGTTTCTCGGTGTGGTCCTCGCGCATCACGGCGGTCTTGGCGTCCACGCACAGGTCGATGAACCGGGTGATGACCTCGGGGGAGTAGCGGGCGTCGGTCCGCAGCAGGCTCGCGACCTCGTCGTAGCGGTCCGGCACGATGCCGAGCACGTTCTTGATCATCTCGCACAGGGCGGACCGGATCTCCTCCGCCGGCAGCGAGGCGAGGAAGTCCAGGTTGTTCCACACCAGCACCGGCGCGTGGAAGGTGCCCAGGTGGTTCTTGCCGCAGCCGGAGTTGACGGCCTGCTTCAGGGACAGCACCGAGTCCGACATGCCGAGCAGGGTGGTCGGCATGTGCACGAGCCGGACACCGCGGAACAGCAGCGCCGCGAGCAGGCCCGCGATGTTGCCGATCACACCGCCGCCGAGCGCGACCACCACCGACCGGCGGGTGATACCGCTCTTGAGGGCCTGCTCGGCAAGCCGGTCCAGGACGCTGAGGGTCTTCTCCCGCTCCTCGGCCCGCGCCCGGATCACCAGGGTCGGGGCGAGCGCGCCGAGGTTCAGTTCGGCCGCGGCCACCAGGTCCTCGGGCAGGCCCTGGTCGGCGATGACGACGAACCGGTCGGCGTCGAGGTCGCCGAGGCGCACCCGCAGGTCGTCCCAGGCGGCGCGGCCGTGTCGGACGTGGAAGTCGTAGCTGACGTCGCCGAAGCGGACTCGTCGGTCGAGTCCGGAACGCGGTCCGGCCTGAACGGTCATGTCAACTCCATGAAGACGAAGGGGATGTAAGGGCCCGGAACCGGGGTGCCGGGCCCGCCGGGAAGAACCTTGCCAGACGTGCCAACAAGTTGGCAATGTTTGGCAAGTAAGTTCTGGTGCGGACGTACTGGAGCGTGCGGTCAGTTCGGGTGCGGGCTGCCGCGAAGCCGCTGATAGCAAGGTGCTTGACCTGGGCAGAGTCATTGGCAAGTATGTTGCCTGCCCTGGCATGACCGCCTCAGCTCGGGAGCGGAAACATCTCCTCCACGAAGGCGTTGCCGAACTTGCCGCCGGGGTCGTGGTGCGCGCGCAGGCGCCCGAAGTCGGCGGCCCGTTCATAGCGGGCGGCCACCCGGGCCGGGGGAAGCAGGGTGAGCTTGCCCCAGTGGGGCCGTGCGCCCAGGGGTGTCAGGATCTCCTCGACGGCGGCGATCGCGGTGCGCACGGCGGGGTTGTCGATCCAGGTGAAGTGGAAGGTGACGGAGTCCTGCCGGTAGGCGGGGCTCAGCCACAGGTCGTCCCCGCGCACCGTGCGCACCTCGGCGATGTGCAGCAGCGGCTGGAGGAGCCCTCCGATACCGCGCAGCGCGGCGACTGCCTGGGCCGCGGCGGCCCTGGGCAGGTAGTACTCCGACTGCAACTCCTCTCCCGCGCCCGGCACCAGGTCCGGCCTGAAGTGCGGAAGGCGCTCGAACCACGGCCCGGGCACGCCCAGTTGCTCCGTGCTGCCGCCGGGCGGCATGCCGGGCACGGGATGCAGCAGGCGCGTCGCGGCCCGTCCTCCCGCCCAGCCGCTGCCGGTGGCGCCGACGCGTTGCTTGAGCCACACCGAGGCCCGCTCGCCGTGCCAGTCGGTGAAGACGCTGACGCTGTAGGCCGCGGCGAAGACCTCGTCCAGATGCGCGCCGATCTCGTCCAGCGGGACGTCCACGCGCACCCGCTGGGCCACCTCGAAGGTGTCGACGACGTCCAGGGTGACGCGGGTGGCGATGCCGAGCGCGCCGAGCGCGACCACGCTGCCGGCGAACGTATCGGGATGGCTCTCCCGGTCGACGACCGTCGACTCGCCGTCCGGGGCGATGAGTTCGAGGGCGCGCACGGAGGCCGACAGACACCGGTTGCCGTCCCCGGAGCCGTGGGTCGCGGTGGCGACGCAGCCGGCGACCGAGATGTGCGGCAGGGACGCCAGGTTGGGCAGGGCGAACCCGGCGCGGTGCAGCGCCGCGGTGAGGTCGGCGTATCGCATGCCCGCACCGACGGTCACGGTACGACGGGCGGAGTCGACCTCCAGCAGGGGCGGCAGCGCGTCCAGGCGGACGAGGTCACCGGTGCTGTCGGCGACCCGGCTGAAGGAGTGGCCCGTGCCCAGGGCCCGGATGCGGTCGCTGCGCGCGACCAGGGCCCGTAGCTCGTCCAGGGACGCCGGACGGTGCACTCGCGGGGCCTGGTACACGACGTTTCCGGCCCAGTTGGCCACGGGCGCGGAGGCGGGAGACGGGTGAGCGCCGGGCGTGGAAGCGGCAGGCGTGGAAGTGACGGGTGCGGGAGTGACGGATGTGGAGGTCACGGGCGTGGACACCTCGATGGGTGGTCGGGCGGCGTCGGAGCCGCGACGCCGCGGTGGTGGCGGCACGCAGGGGCACATCGCGCGGGTACGCGTGGTCCGCACGGGCCTGCGAGGAGTTGAACGGCCAAGGGGAAGGGCCGGCGGGCGGGCACCGGCACACCGCTCGCCCGCCGGGGCCGGGCCGGAAGCCGGTCGTTCCGGCCCGGCCCCGCGGGCTGCTCCGCCCGGTCCGGTGCGGTGGGCCTACGCCGCCGTGCGGGCGTCGGCCGTGCGGGTGAGTTCCTCGACGCCGACGAAGCGGTAGCCGTCGGCGAGCAGGCCCTCGATGACGGCCGGCAGCGCGGCGACGGTCTGGGAGCGGTCCCCGCCGCCGTCGTGGAGCAGGACGACCGATCCGGGCCGTACCTGGTCGAGGATGATCCGGGCGATGGTGTCGGCGCCGGGCATCGTCCAGTCGTCGGGTGCGACGTCCCACAGCGCCACCCGGGACCCCGTCTGCGCGAGCCAGTCCAGCACCTCGGGGGTGCGCGCGCCGTACGGCGGCCGGAACAGGCGGGAGGGAGGTGCGCCGCTCGCCTCGGCGAGGGCCTCCCGGGTGCGCTCCAGCTGCTCGGTGAGCTGGGACCGCTCCAGTTCGGGCAGGAAGGGATGGGACCAGGTGTGGTTGGCCACGGTGTGGCCCTGCTCGCGCATCCGGGCCAGTTCCTCGGGGTAGGCACGGGCGTTCATGCCGACGCAGAAGAACGTGCCGGGTACTCCGTAGCGTTCGAGGACGTCGAGGACCTGCCCGGTGTACGGCGGCAGCGGCCCGTCGTCGAAGGTCAGCGCCACCTCGCGGCGGTCCCTGCTGCCATGGCTCACCGCCTGCCCGGCCCGGGTGAGGCGGGCCAGGGCGTCATGGCTGGAGGCGATCCAGGAGTCGATCTCCTCCTCCCGCCCGGTCTGGGTGCCGCGCGTGCGCACCAGCCGCGTCAGGCTCGGCAGCCGGCTCCGGCCCGCCTCCGCGATGGCACGCGCGGGCACGGACCCGAACCCGGGCCGGCCGGGCAGCAGATGGGGATCGGCCCGGTGCACGGTCAGCCCGGCGGCCATCAGCCGTCCGTCCAGGATGCCGTTGGTGCTCTCCACGGCGGTGACCAGCCGGGGACCGAACCCCCGCAGATAGGCGATCATGTCCGCCGCCCGGCGGGGCGCGAACAGGGCGGGAGGTCGCAGCTCGCGCCCGTCGGCTCCGAGGACGGCCACCTCGTACCCGGACGGGCTCCAGGCGATTCCCGCGTACGGCACCGGCTCCTGTCCCCGGGCCCGGGACGGCTCAGTGGTCATGGCCGTACTCCGTGAAGTGCCGCTCGGCGAACAGCTCCGGCCACCGTACGTCGCCGAGGCCCAGCTCGCGGGCGCGGGTGAGCATGTGGCGCCAGTACGGCTTGACCGGCGGCCACACCGTGCCGGTCGAGCAGTAGGAGGCGTCCACGAAGTAGCGCGGCTTGCCGGTGCGGTCCGGCCGCGGGCGGCGGGCGTGGAAGAGGGCCGAGTGCAGCAGGACCGTCGAACCCGCCGGGAGGGAGTCGACGACCGCCTCACCGGGCAGCGGGTCGGTGCCGTGGTGGGCCAGCGCCGACTTGCCGGTGTTCTCCCGGTGGGAGCCGGGCAGCACCGCGAGCGAGGAGACACTCGTGTCCAGCCCGTCCAGGTAGTGCAGGGCATGGACCATCAGCGCGGAGCGGTCGGTCGCCGGACCTTGCTCGAAGTCGTGGTGCCAGGGCTTGCCCGGTACGTCGGGCGCCTGCCGGTCGCTGTGCAGGTGGTGGAAGACGAAGTCGCCGCCCATCAGCTGGGAGATCACGGCGAGCAGCGGCCGGTGGCCGATCAGCTCGCCGTGCGCGGGCAACTCCAGTTCCATCACGGGCGGGACGCCGTGCCGGTCCGGATCGACGCACGAGGCGATGGACCGGGCCCGGTGTCCCTGGTCGACCCAGTGGTCGACCTCGGGCTTGAGACGGGCCACCAGGTCCGGGGGAAGGAACGCGGGCAGGACGAGATAGCCGCGCGAGGCGAACTGCTCGGACTGCTCTGCCGTCAGCTGGAACCCTTCCAGGACTGCGGCGGATGCGGGAGGCGTCATGACGAAGGGAACTCCGTTTCCGAGGTGTGGTGGACAGACAGTGCGCTTGCTGATGAGTGACTGCTCGTCACATGGCGCTCCACAGAGAGGAGTCGGATCACCGCCGTGCCGGATCGAAGAGGCCTCCGGGCGCGCCGCGCGGACCTGGCGCGGGCGGGGTTCCGCCCGAGCGCCGGGGCCTGCGCAGGGAAGCGTGCCGGGAGCCGGAGGCTTCACGCGCAGCGGGCGGTGGGCGCCGGTGCGCTGCCGGGGCGGGGTCGCGGGTGCGACGTACGGACGCGGGACACCGCACGGGCGTCCCGCGCCGACGGGAAAGGACATCCCGAGCCCTGTACGGCCGAGGACGCAGGGCCGGTCGCGGGCCCGTGGTGGGCCCGGTGCCTGCGGCCGGCCGGTGGTCCACGGGTGCGGCTCACGGCCGGCCGGTGGTGTACGGGTGGGCTGACGGGCTAGGGGCGGCTGATCGTCTACGGCCGCCCCGGGCACTGAGCGAAGCCGGTCCGGGTACGGAGCCCGGCCGGTCCACGGCCGGTGGCCGGTGGTCCGTGGACCGGCCGACGGCCCGCGGTCGGTCCGGAAGCTACGGCCAGTCGATGTCGCCGCCGCCCTGGCGGACCACGGAGCCGGCGGTACCCGCGGCGCCCGCGGCACTCGTCGCACCGGACGCGGTCGCCGTGACGGTGCCGTGGGCGGGACCCGGCCAGTCGATGCCCGTCCCGGCCGCGCCGAGGACTGCCGTGGCGAAGGCCAGGGATGTGCCGATGAGCAGGGTGCGGGCAGCTTTCTTCATGGTTTCCCCCAGGAGACGACAGAAGTGGTGAAGTGAGCGAGGTGCAGAGGAACGGGCCGCAGACGAACGGGCACTGTCGGGTGCCGGTGGCCGAAAGGAACCGTAGGCGAGGCAGGTTGACCTTGGCAAGAGCTTGCCAGATCTTGGCAAGTCTAGACCAACAATGGTGATGGCGATCGAAGATTCCCGAGCGTGAGTCAGGCAAAGACTTGCCTGCGTCTCGGTGGATCCGTAGACTCTGGCGCGGGGATCTCCCCCTGGGGGAAACGGGAATTCTCGTCATTCCGTAGGGCATCGGGCACGGCTTAATGCCCTGATTCATTGGGAACTAAATGATGGAACAGCCGCTGTTCGGCCGGCGTCTCAAGGAGTTGAGGCTTGCGCGCGGGCTTTCTCAGGCATCCCTCGCAGGCAGCGAGATTTCCACCGGGTATCTGTCACGCCTGGAATCGGGACGGCGCAAGCCCACCGAGCGGGTCGTGGCCTACCTCGCGAAACGGCTGGACGTCGACCGCGGCGCGTTCGAGGTCCAGCCGAGCGGCACCTCGCTCGCCCAGGCCCTCAGCCTCGCCTCGTCCGCGGACGGCGACGAGTCGATCGAGGCACTGATGACCGCCCTGGAGCAGTCGGACGAGGGCGATCCGCTGCTGCGCTGGCAGGCGCTGTGGCTGGTCTCCCGCAGATGGCGGCGGCTGGGGGACAAGGCCGAGGAACTGGCCTGCCTGGAACAGTTGGACGAGATCGCCGAGGAACTGGACCTGCCCGAACTGCGCTGCCGGGTATGGGCCTCCCTGGCGCGCTGTCTGCGCTCCATGGGTGAGGTGAACCGGGCCATCGAGGTCGCCGGCAAGGCGGTCCGGCTGGCCAAGGAGGCGCACCTCTCGCTGCCCGACACCGGCGCCGCCCTGATGGCGCTGGTGGCCGCGGAGGCCGAGGAGGGCCGCCTGCCGGACGCCCGCGCCCATGCCGACGAACTGGTCGAACTCGTCGGCGAGAGCGGTGGCGTGCTGCAGGCCGAGGCCATGTGGTCGGCGGCGACCGTACGCTTCCGCCAAGGCGACCAGGACGGGGCGCGCGCACACCTGGAGCGCGCGCTGGAGGGCTTCGACAGCCACACCGACCTCACGCTCTGGGTGCGGCTGCGGCTCGCCGCCGCGTCGCTGTACCTCCAGAGTTCCCCTCCGCTGGTCGACCGTGCCGCCCGGCGCCTGAAGGAGGCGGAGGCGGCACTGGGCTTCGTCGGCACACCGCTGCTGAACCAGGAGCTGCTGACCCTCAAGGCGCACCTGGCCTTCGAGCAGGGCGGCCACGCCGAGGCCCGCGCCCTGCTCGACGAACTGCACGGCGACGAGCTGTGGCTGACCTACCGCGACCGGATCCGCCTCGGGGTCCTCGAAGGGCGCCTGCTCATCCTGGAAGGGCACATGCAGCAGGGGCTGAAGCAGCTCAAGGAACTGGGAGAGGAGGCGCGCCGCGCCTCCAACGTGGACCTGGCCGCCGAGATCTGGCGCATCCTCGCGCAGGCCCTGGAGAGCGCACAGAGCGCCGGATAGGTGCGAGCCGGGCCCGGCCCGGCGGCTGCACGGACGGGACCGGTCACACGGCCGTACACGGCGCGAGGGCCCGGCACGCGCGACACATCGCGCGCGCCGGGCCCTCGCGCCGTGTACGGCCGTCGCCGTTGTGCCGACGGCGACTGCGAGAGTCGGCTCAGCCATATTGCCTGACGTTTGGCAATCTATTGCCAAGCGTCTCCGTGCCCTGCTACGTTTCCGGCGGCGCTAGGCACCGGCACATAACCCGCTCACCTCCAGTAAGGAATCCTCGTGGGCTGCCCGTCTTCCAGCACGTCCCTCCTTTTCCGGGTTATCGACTGGCCGTGAGCGATGATCTGTCGATTTCCAGTCAATGTTTGCCATCGACCGTTTCGGGAGCCGAGGTGAAGGTCCTCGTTCTGCATCACCTTCCGTACCGCACGGACGGCCACGGCACGGCCGTCGAGCACCGCCGGCCCGGGCGCGCCGGCGCCCCGGCCCTGCGACGGGAGCCGGCCGCATGAACCGTCCGCGCCACTACCCCACAGACCTGCTGATCACGGTGGCCGAGGCGCAGGCGGCCCTGGTCCGGGAGCAGGGGACGGGCCTCGCCGCACTGCTGCGCGACGCTCCGTTCGCCTTCCCGCGAGAGCTGTTCGACGCCGACGAACTCGCCGCGGGCCTCGATGAACTGTGCGGCGGCCTCGCCCAGTACCCCTGGCAACCGGTCGCCGACAGCAACGACGTGTACGAACTCTCGCCCGTCGGCACCATCGTCGTCGACGACACCCGCCCCGATGCCGTACCGAGAGCCCTGCTGCTGGGCTGGGCGCTGGGCAACGACGTCGTCGTGCGAACCGAACGACGGGCTTTCTGGCGGGAGTTGACCGGGCTGCTCCGCGCGATCGGGCCGCTGCTCCCGGACGCGCGGATCGTGCCGAGCGGGACTCCGGCGGCGGGCGTCCTCGTGGACGTGCCCGAGCCGACCCCGCTGCCGCCCGACGCCCACGCCGCGTCCGGGAACACCTCGGTGTGGCGTGAGGACGGCCGCGCGGACTGGGTCCGCTCCCTGCGACGGCGCACCTACCTGCGCGGCATCCCCCTCGCCCGCGCCCGTGGCCGCGAGGACGCCGCCGCGACGGAGCGGCTCGACGCGAAACTGCGCTACCTGGCGCACCACGCCCGCCGCTCCGCCCCGTACCGGGCCCTGCCACCGCTACGCGGCATCGCCGACCTGCCCCGCCTGGACACCTCCACCCCGCCGGCAAGCGAGGCGCCGTACCGCGCGGCACCCGCGGCCGCACCGCGCCGCCCGGTCCACCCTTGCACCGACGAGGCCGCCCTGGCCCGCGAGGCGATCCCGATGCTCCACGCGATGGGGCTGCGCGAAGGCGACCGTCTGATCAACACCGTGCCCGGCGGTGATCCGAACGGCGCTCTGGCGGCGGCGCTCACCGAGTGCGTCCGGACGCCGGCCGAGTACCGCACCCGGGCCCGGCCCGTGGCCGCCGGCCCGCTGGCGGCCCTGGTACGCGGCATCGGGGCCACCGCCCTCCTCGGCACGCCCGCCCTGCTCATGCCGCTGCTGCGCGCGGCCCACGTCCACGATCCCGGACTCCGCCTGGAGAAGGTGCTCTTCCTCGGCACCTGCGCGGACCCGGCGGACGAGGCATGGCTGCGCACGCACCTGGGCGCGCCCGCCGTCTCCGGTGTCCTGACCGCCGCCGACGGCACCCTGCTCGGCTACCGGTGCACCGAGATGAGCGGACCGCTGTACCACGTCAACGACGACCTCAGCCATCTCGAAGCGGTCGACCAGGCAGGCGTGCCGGTGCCGGACGGCCGGCCCGGGCACCTGCTGGTGACCGGGATGCAGACGTTCGAACGGCCCCGCATCCGCCACCGGGTGGGGGGCCGCGGCCGGGTCTTCCGGCACGCCTGCGGCTGCGGAGTGACCGGCAGGGTGCTGGAGTACCACGGCCGTGCGGACGGAATGATCCGGGCCGGCGGCCGGGCAGCGGTACCGCGCGGCGACGTGTGCGGTACCGGCGACGGCACGGCACGGCCCCTCACCGGACTCCGGATGGCCTCCGCGTGACCGGCGCCCCCGGCTCCCTCCCCGCGTCCGCCCGCACAGAGACAACCGCACCGCACCCCGCGCACCCCCGCCGCGGCCCGCACCCCCGTGAGCGGGTCCACCGGCCGGCCACCTGAGGCCGTTCCCGCTCACCTCCCCGCGGCCCGTGACCGCATCCCTCCGACCGACTCCACCGAAACCACTCCCGCGCCCACCCGGCGCCCCGGCAGCCACCGCCGGCACAGGACCCCACCCGGCACCCGCCACGCCACCAGGCGCGAGGCCCCCGACGCCCGGCACCACCCACCGGCCCCCGACCCCGGCGCACCCCGAAACCATTCGGCACCCACGCCCACCCCACCCCACCCACCGGACCCGAGAAGGGGACGACCCCGTGACCGTACTGATCTCCAAGGCCCGCCGAAGGGCGCGGCGCTGGCTCGACATCGCGGTGCTGCTGCGCCATGTCCCGCCCGGGACAAGGGCGTTGGCGATGCTGCTGAACGTGCTGCTCGGCCTGCTGCCCCTGACGTTCGTGGTCGCCATGAGCGTGATGCTGGAGCGTGTCCCGGACGCGGTCGGCGACGGGCGGGCGGGAGCGTGGGCGGCGCTGGTGACGGTGCTCGGCATCGCGGGTGCCGCGTTCGGCGCGCAGCAGGCCCTCGCGCCGTTCCAGGCGGCGCTGGGCGAAGCCGTCGTACGCCACGTCGACCAGCGCTGCCGGGGCGAGCTGATGCGCGCCGCGCTCGCCGATGCGCCCGCCATGGCGCTGGACGATCCCCACCTGCTCGACCGCCTGGACGTGGCGCGGGAAGCCTTCGACCGGGCCTCGGCCTCGCCCGGCGACGCCGCGGCCGGCGGCCTGGCGCTGATCGCCCGCTACACCCAACTGGCCGGTGCCGTCGCCCTGGTGGGATACGCCGTCGACCCGGCGGCCGCCGTGGTCATCGGGGTGACGGCGCTGGTCATCCGGTTCGGCCAGCGCGGCTCGCTCGGCGCCTTCGGCGACTTCTACGACGGGCTCGCCGCGGACAAGCGCAAGGCCACCTACCTCAAGAACCTCGCCACCGGCACGCACGCCGCCAAGGAGATCCGCCTGCTCGGACTGGTCGAGTGGATGCGGGCCCGGCACCGCGCCGACACCACCGCCTACCTTTCGCGCATGTGGCGCGGCAGGCGCCGGATCCTCGGCCGCCCGTTCGTCGTACTCGCCCTGGTCGGCCTCGCCGGCGGCGCCGTCACCGTCACCAGGCTGGCGCTCGCCGGAGACGGCGGGGGACTGAGTCTGCTGCGCCTGAGCATCGCGCTGCAGGCCGTACTGATCCTCATGCGTTTCGGCGTGTACTTCCCCGAGGCCGACGTGCAGACCCAGTACGGGCTGATCGCGCTCGACGCGATGAAGGCGTTCCGCGCCGGCGCCCGTGACCTGCCGGCCCTCGCGCCCAGCCGGTCGGTCCCGGCCACCGGACTGCCCCGCACCGCCATCCGGTTCGAGAACGTGCGCTTCGGTTACACCCCCGACGGGCCCGCGGTCATCGACGGCCTCGATCTCGAACTGCCCGCGGGCACCTCCACGGCCGTCGTCGGCCTCAACGGCGCGGGCAAGACGACCCTGGTCAAACTGCTCACCCGGCTGTACGACCCCACCGGAGGCCGCATCACGGTCGACGGCCACCCGCTGACGGACATCGACGCACGCGAGTGGCACCGCCGCTTCGCGGTGATCTTCCAGGACTACGTGCGCTACGAACTCAGCGCCGCCGACAACATCGCGCTCGGCGCCCCCCACCTCCCCGCCGACGACGACCGGCTCCTGGACGCCGCCCGGCGGGCGGGCGCCGAGGACGTCATCGACCGCCTGCCCCAAGGGCTGCGCACGGTCCTGTCCCGCCAGTACCACCAGGGACGCGACCTGTCCGGCGGCCAGTGGCAGCGCATCGGCCTGGCCCGCGCCCTGCACGCGGTGCACTCGGGCGCCTCCGTCATGGTCCTCGACGAACCCACGGCCCAGCTCGACGTACGCGCGGAGGTCGCCTTCTTCGACCGCTTCCTCGACCTCACCCGCGGCCTGACCACACTGATCATCTCCCACCGCTTCTCCAGCGTCCGCCGCGCCGACCAGATCGTCGTCCTCGACGGCGGCCGGGTCGCCGAACGCGGCACGCACGACGAACTCCTCGCGGCCGGCGGACGCTACGCCGAGCTGTTCCGGCTCCAGGCCGAGCGGTTCACCGACGGCACGGACCAACAACCCGACCACCACGACCAGTTGGTGACGACGACGATGACGGACACGGCCTCATGACGAACCTCGCCCGCACCGCGGCCTGGCTGCTCAGGCTCGCCTGGACCACCGACCGCGGCCGCCTCCTCAAGGCCGCCGCCCTGCTCTTCCTCGGCTACCTGGCCACCCCGGCCGTCGCCCTCGGCCTGCGCGCCTTCACCGACCGCCTGCTCGGCGGCGACCTGCCGGCCGCGCTCACCACCGCGGGTCTGATCGCCCTGGCCCTGACCGCGGAACTCATGCTCGGCCACTTCGCCCACCTGTACTACTTCGAACTGGGCGAACAGGCCGAATGGCGGATCAACGACGAACTGATCGGCCACGCCAACGGCACCGACGGCATCGAACACCTGGACAGCTCCGCCTTCGCCGACACCATGATCCTGGTCCGCGAGGACATCCAGAAGACCCGCGCCTACATCGAGGCCCTGCTGCAAATAGCCGCGCTGTCGGTGCAGCTCACGCTGACCACCGTGCTCCTCGGCTCGCTGGACCCCTGGCTGCTGCTCCTGCCCCTCGCCGCGCTGCCGCCCGTCGTCATGGGCCACCGCGCCCAGCACACGGCCGACACCGCCAAGGAGAAGGCCGCCGAGCACAACCGGCGCGCCCGGCACCTGCTGCACGTGGCCACCTCCTCCCACTCCGCCCAGGAAGCCCGCCTGTTCGCCGCCGACGAGGCGTTGGTGGGCCTGCACGACCGCAGCTGGCACACCGCGACCCGCCTCATCACACGCGGCCAGCTCTCCGCGGCGGCACTGCGCGCCCTCGGCCAGCTCGCCTTCACCCTGGCCTGCTTCGCCGCCGTCTACCTCGTCCTGCGCCGGGCCGCCGACGGCGAGGTCAGCATCGGCGGCGTGGTCATGGTGATCACCATGGCGGTGCAGATCAACGTGCAGGTGGCCGCTGCCCTCGGCATGCTCGCCACGCTCCAGACGGCCGGCCTGACCGCGCGCCGCCTCGAAGCCCTGCGCACCTGGCCGGCCTTTGGCCCCGCGGCCGCCGGACCGTCCGCCGCCGAACCGGTCCCCGCGCGGCTCACGCGGGGCATCCGCCTCGAAGGCGTCAGCTTCACCTACCCGGGCACCGACCGGCCGGTCCTGCGCGACGTCGACCTCCACCTGCCCGCCGGGCACACCATCGCCCTGGTCGGCGAGAACGGGGCCGGCAAGAGCACACTGGTCAAACTGCTGTGCGGGCTGTACCAGCCCACCAGCGGACGCATCCTGGTGGACGGCGTCGACCTGAGGGACATCCCGCCCCAGGAGTGGAAGGCCCGCGTGGCCACGCTCTTCCAGGACTTCGCGCGTTTCGAACTGACCCTGCGCGAGAACGTGGGGCTGGGCGAACGGCACCGCATCGACGACGACGCGCTGCTCCTCGGGGCGATCGGGAAGGCGGGCGCCGAACGCGTGCTGCACCGGGTGCCGCAGGGCCTGGACGGGGCACTCGGCCGGGGCTACACCGACGGCAGCGAACTGTCCGGCGGACAGTGGCAGTCCCTGGGCCTCGCCCGCGCCGCGCTGCGCGAGCACCCGCTGCTGATGGTGCTCGACGAACCGGCGTCCGCGCTGGACGCGGCCGCCGAGCACGCCGTCTTCGAGCGGTACGCCGGCTCCGCCCACAAGGTCGGCCGCGACGGCGGTGTCACGCTGTTCGTCTCCCACCGCTTCTCCACCGTGCTGATGGCCGACCGGATCGTGGTCCTCGACGGCGGCACCGTCGCCGAACACGGCTCCCACACCGAACTCCTCGCCCGGCGCGGCCTGTACGCCGACCTGTTCTCCCTCCAGGCCCGCAGCTACCGCTGAGCCCGACGGCAGACCGACCCCGGACACAGCGGGAGGGGGCACGGCGACCGACCGCCGTGCCCCCTCCGCCGCGCCGTCCGCGTACGGTCAGCCGTGCCGCGGTGCCCGGGCCATGCCCGCGCGCACCGCGTCGAGCACCACCGGTGTCAGCAGCGCCCCCACGGCGGGCAGCCGGCGCACCGGGACGATGCGCCGGACGGCCCCGGGGGCCAGCGTGGCGAGCGCCGCACGGGCGGCGGGGCCGGTGAGATCCAGGGTGGTGCCGCCGCGGCCCTCCAGGTCGGCGGCGATGAAACCGAGCAGGAAGGACACGATCCACACCTCCGTCAGCACCACCTCGCTGACCAGGTCGCCGAGCAGGGCGCGCTCCGCGGACCGCGCCAGCGCCTCGCGCAGCCCCTGGTCCAGCTCCCGCTGGGTGACACCGTATCCGGCCAGGAAGACGCGCGCGGAGCTGCGGACCCTGCCGTCCACACTGGAGGGGTCGGGGATACAGGCGTCGGAGTACTGGCCCCAGAAGTCGTAGTACGGCACGGTGCCGAGGCCGTCCAGGACGGACGGCTCGGCCGGCAGCGCCGCCGGCTCCGGCGGGAGGAGGCAGGCCGCCCGCCGGGGACCGTGCACGTTGTTGCCGACGAGACTGGTGTCGTTGTCGTGGTCGGCGAGCCCCGCCACCGGGATGAGCACGGATGTGCCCAGGTCGGTGAGGTAGTGCAGCAGCGCAAGGTCGTCGGGGTGGCCGCCGTCCACCTTGGCCCGCGCATACGGGTCGAAGCCGCGCGCGATCTCGGCGGGCAGGACGAGTGCCACGCAGGGGATGTAGTCGTCCACGACCGGCGCCAGATCGTGCCCGTGCATGGCCGCGAGGCGCACCGCGTACGAGGTGCGCGAGCCCCACTCGGTGAACAGGCTGAGCGCCGCGTCGGGCCGCGCGGCGACCAGGGCGTGCAGCCGGGTGAGGAAGTCCTCGGTGGGCAGCGCGTCGTCCTGGAGCACCAGGTGGTGGGTGGCGTCGGGGGCGACGGCCGCCCAGGCCAGCCGCGCGGTGCGCAGCGCGCTGGGCGGGCCGTCCGGTTCCGGGTCGAGTACGACGGTGATGTCGAGGCCGGGGAAGCGGCCGGCGAGGGCATGGGCCGCGGCGGCCCGTCTGGGGTGGCTCATCACGGCGGCGGAGATCCGCACGGGGGAGGGGGACACGTCTGCTCCTGACAGAGGAAGGGTCGCCGGAACGGGCTTGTCGGAAAGGGAGTCGGGGCCGGGGTCAGGCGACGGCGGCGGCCGGTGCCGGTGCGGCGAGGACCTTCCGCGCGACACGCTCGGCCTCCTTGCGCACCGCCGCGCGATAGCGCTCGGGCAGGCGCGCGACGGGCGGCAGGAGGTGGCACTCCTCGACCGCGCCGTCCGCGTAGGGCAGGGCGAACCCGGCCAGCGGCAGCACCTCCTCCCAGGCGTGGGGCGCCCGCCCGAACAGCGCGTGCACCTCGGGGTCGGCCACGGAACGGACGCCGTCGCGCCCGGGGCCGAGCAGCGCGCCCACGGCCAGTACCCGGGCACCGCCGACCGTGCCCCGTACGACACCGAGGCGGAACCCCGCCGCGGCCCCGGCCAACTCCCGTTCGGCCTCCGGGTAGAGACGGTCGGCCTCCAGCCAGCCGCCGAAGGCGAGTGCCAACTCCAGTTCCAGCCGCGGCCACTTGGCCAGGTAGTAACGGTTGGTCTCGGTCGCCGAGCGGTCCTGGGCGGCGAAGTCGCGGCGGTGGGGGAGATGGATGCCGTAGAGGCCCTGTCCCAGGACGATGGGCGTGCCCGTGCGGGAGATCCTGAGGCCCCACTCCTGGTCCTCGGCGCCCCATCCCGTGAACCCCTCGTCCAGCAGCAGGCCGTGCCGGCGGATGGTGGCCGTGGGCAGGGCCATGAAACCGGTCCGGACGAACGCCCAGGGGAAGCGGGCGAAGGCGGCCGCGTACTCGGGGGACCAGCGCGGGTCGAGGTGCGAGCGGTCGGCGCCGGCGAGTTCCGCGAAGGTGGCGCGGTAGACGTCGTAGGGCTGCTCCTCGACCGTGTCGACGTCGCCGTCGATGACCTCGTCGTAGCCGAAGACCTGTCCCTGGACGCAGAGGTTCTGCCCGTGCTGGTAATAGCGTTCCCACAGGGTGCGCAGGGCGTCGGGGGCGAGGGCCACGTCCGCGTCGAGGACCACGACGACCTGCCCGGTGGCGTGTCTGATGCCGAGGTTGCGGGCCTTGCTGGTGTTCCAGTCCTCGGCGGTGAGTACGGAGACGATCCGCAGCCGGCCGGTGAACTCCCGGCACAGGCTCACGAACCCGGGGTCGTACTCCATCGCCCCCACCACGACCTCGAACTCCCCTTGGTCCAGGGTCTGTTCGGCCAGTGAGGTGAAGACGGCCCGGATGTTCCGCAGGCGCTGCTTGTAGGGGATGACGATGCTGAGCTTCGTATCGGCCATGCGGCAACAGTAGAGCCGCCAGGCAAAACTTGGCAATGAAATGTTGCCAAGTGAGGCAAGGTGTTGTCAGTGCCGTGTCCGGCGGTGGGAAGGAGGGGGGAACCGATGTGCTCGGCCGCCGGGTGCGGCACTTCTCCCTGTGCGGCGGGCGGGGCAGGGCCCGCGTCGTGGCACGGGTCCTGCCGGTCGTTCCGTGCGTGCCTGCGGACTACTTGAGCTTCACCGCGTCCCCGGCGGACACCACGCGGGCGGTCGTCGTGGTGCCGGGGAAGTACCAGCGCCAGCTGCCGGCCGAGGTGGCCGTGACTTTGGTGGTGACCTTCCCGGAGGTGCCCGTCCGGACCGTCTTCACCGTGCGGTAGTGGGCGGCTCCGGCCGCCTTGAACTGGAGCTTCGCGTTCTGCCCGGTGAACCCGTAGTACCTCAGGTCCTCCCAGTGGGCCCGTGTCAGCTTGCCGGAGACGGTCAGCTCGGCGCCCTTGGCGACGGGCTCGGGCGCGGCGTCCGTGGTGAGCTTGGCGGCGCGCTGCATCCTGAACTCGGCGATGTCGTCGGCGATCCGGTAGTCACCGTCCTCGGCCCGGGCCGTGGCGTTGACCTGCCACAGGCCCGCGGCGTTGTTGGCGCTCTCGGGCATGCTGTCCGGAAGCCACTGCGGGGCGACCGTCATCGTCGCCGTGCACACCGACGTGGTGGAACTCTTCTTCACACACTTGGTGTCGGTCCAGTCGCCGAATCCCCACCCCTTGCTCTTGTTGAAGACGCTGACGTGCGACAGTCCCTTCACTCCCGAGTCGTCCCGGATGGTGAGGGTGATCGGGTACGTGACGCGCTGGGACGTTCCGATCGCGACGCTCTTGCCGTGGTTGACGACGGCGTCCGTGATCCGGATGTCCCCCCGCCCCTCCGCGTGGGCCCCCGTGGCCGTCAGCAGTGTCAGGGCCACGGCCCCGCCGGCCGCGGCCGAGGCGGCTCTGGCGATATTGCTCCTCATGATCCTCCTCTGTGGGTGTGAAGAGGAGAGGGTACGCGGACCTCGCACAGGGGACTCGCCTGTCACCACCGGGACTCGGCGCCGTATCCGCCCGGACCCGCCGGTCGGGGCATCCTCAGGCCAGGGACAGGAACAGTTTCTCCAGCCGGGCCCGCATCTTTTCGCGGTCGTCGCCGTCGGCCGCCTCGGAGTCGGACAGGCAGCGCTGCAGCCCCGTGGCGATGATCGCGAAGCCCGCCTTGTCCAGGGCGCGCGACGCCGCCGCGAGCTGCGTGACCACTTCCTCGCAGTCCCGCCCCTCCTCGATCATCCTGATCACTCCGGCGATCTGGCCCTGCGCCCGGCGCAGCCGGTTGACCACGGCCTTCAGCTCGTCCGCCGCCATGTCCAGTTCCACGACCCCACTCCTCCTCCATACCCCGCTGGGTATCCTACCCGGCCGTTCCCCTGGACAGATACCCCCGGGGGTACCCGTGTTACGGTGGCCCGCATACCCCCAGGGGTAATTCCACCGGGAGAGGAGTCCCTGATGTTCTTCATCGACACCATCGAGCTGGAGGGGCTGGGCAACCGCGCCTACCTGGCCGGCGGCAGGCACACGGCCGTGGCGGTGGATCCGCCGCGCGACATCGACCGGGTGCTCGCGGCCGCCGCCCGGCGCGGGGTGCGCATAACGCACGTGGCCGAGACCCACCTCCACAACGACTACGTCACCGGCGGCCTGGAACTGGCCCGGGTGACGGGCGCCGCCTATCTGGTGCCGGCCGGGGCACGGGTGGCGTTCACCCGCGTGCCGGTGACCGACGGCGACGTGTCCGCCGTCGACGCCGGGCTCGCCCTGCGGGCGGTCGCCACCCCCGGCCACACCCCGCACCACACCTCGTACGTGCTGGAGGACAACGGCCTGCCGGTGGCCGCGTTCACCGGCGGTTCGCTGCTCATCGGCACCGTGGGCCGCCCGGACCTGGTCGAACCCCGCCTGACCGAGCACCTGGCGCGTTCCCAGTACGCCTCCGCACACCGTCTGGCGGCCGAACTGCCGGACGAGACACCCGTACTGCCCACCCACGGCTTCGGCAGCTTCTGCTCCGCGGCCCAGGCCGAGGGGGACACCACCACGATCGGCAGGGAGAAGGCCGGGAACATCGCGTTCACCGCGGACGCGGACACCTTCGTCGCCCGCCTGCTGGACGGACTCGAGGACGTCCCCGCGTACTACACACACATGGGTCCGGCCAACGCCGCCGGGCCGGCCCCGGTGGACCTCACCCCGCCGTCCGTCGCCGACGCCGAAGAGATCGCCGCACGGCTGGCCGCCGGGGAGTGGGTGGTCGATCTGCGCAGCCGGATCGCGTTCGCCGAAGGGCACGTCGCCGGCTCGTTCAACTTCGAGGCGGACGGCCGGCTCGCCACCTACCTGGCCTGGATGATCCCGTGGGGCAAACCGGTCACGCTGCTGGCCGAGTCCGCCGAACAACTGGCCGCCGCCCAGCGCGAACTGGTCCGGGTCGGCATCGACCGCCCCGCGGCCGCCGCCACCGGCACACCGGAGCGGTGGGTGCCGGACGGCAGCCGGCCGGTGTCCTTCCCGCGGTCCACGTTCGCCGGACTGGCCGGGCGCGGTACGGACGACGTGGTCGTCCTCGACGTACGACGGTCCTCGGAACGAGCCGCCGGACGCATCGGGGGTTCCGTGCACATCCCGGTGCACGAACTGCACCGGCGGCTGGGCGAGGTACCCCCCGGCACGGTGTGGGTGCACTGCGCCGGCGGCATGCGCGCCGCGATCGCCGCCTCGTTGCTGGACGCCGCGGGCCGAGACGTGGTGGCCGTGGACGACCGGTTCGACGCCGCCGCGGCCGCCGGACTCGACGTGATCACCGGCTGAGCCGGACAGCCTCGAACTTCCCCGATTCCCGATTCTCCGAGAGGTTGAGTGATGACCCTCTTCCGGCGCGGCACGGACCGCGTCATCAGCGACGAGAACCCCCGAGGCACCGGCAGCGCGGACGCGCGGTCTGTCCCGGCGGACGTACGCGAGGAAGCCGCCCGGCACCTCGGCCACGCGCCCGGCACCCCGCACATACCGCACGGGAACACAGGCTCCCTGGCATGACCGGACTCCTTCTCGCGCTCGCCGCGGGCGCCGTCGTCGGCCTCGCCCTCGGCGGGCTCGGTGGTGGCGGCAGCGTCCTGGCGGTGCCCGCCCTGATCTACCTGCTCGGCCTCACCCCGGCGGAGGCGACCACCGCGAGCCTGGTCATCGTCACCGTCACCTCGGTGACGGCCCTGACCGGGCACGCCCGCGACGGCCATGTGGCCTGGCGCACCGGGCTGCTGTCCGCCGCCGCCGGCATCGTGCCGGCGATGCTCGCCGGGGCGGCCGCCGGCCACCTGCCGCAGTCCGTACTGACCGCGGGCTTCGCCTGTGTCGCGGGCCTGGCCGCCTTCCGGATGCTGCGACCCGTGCGGAAGCAGCCGCCCGGCCCCATCCGCCCGGCAAAGGCCGGCGCCGCCGGAGCCGGGCTGGGCGCGGTGACCGGATTCCTCGGAGTGGGCGGCGGCTTCCTCGCCGTACCCGCCCTGGTGAGTGTCCTCGGACTGGCCATGCGCACCGCCGTGGGCACCAGCCTCCTGGTCGTCACGATCAACTCGCTGGCCGCACTCATCGCCCGCGCCGGCACCGGGACACACCTGGACTGGGCGGTGACGGGGCCCTTCACCGGGGCGGCCATCCTGGGTGCCTGGGACGGCAAACGCCTGGCGGAGAAGGTGGCGGGCGAGACCCTCCAGAGGGTCTTCGCCTGCGTCCTGCTCGCGGTGGCCGCGTCCATGCTCGCCGACGTACTCCTGTGACCGTGCGCACTCGCCGAGCCGCACAGTCCGCCGGCCGAGGAGAACCGCCTCTCCGGCCGGCCGCACATGCGCCATGCCGCGCGGCGGCCTGGCCACCGGCTCCGGCCGCATGCGTCGGTGATCGGCACCGACCCCATCTGATCAACCGCACACGCCGGCCCGGCGGGACCCCGATCCGTCCCGCTCCTGGCGGCACCGCCACACCACGGAGACCCCTGCCATGACCGCACCCATCACCCTCGACCCGCGCCAGGCCCGTTCCCGCCTGCACGAGCTGACCGTCATCGACGTCCGCACCCCCGGCGAATACGCCGGCGGGCACCTGCCCGGCGCCTTCAACATCCCGCTCGACCGGCTCGACCGGGCCCTGCCCGACATCCGCACCGCCGCCGAGAGCGGCGAGATCCTCGTCGTCTGTGCCTCCGGCACCCGCTCGGCGAACGCCTGCCGCATCCTCGCCGCCCACGGCATCACCAGTGCCACCCTCGTCGGAGGCACCGGCGCCTGGGCGGCCCAGGGCCACGACCTGCACCGGCCCGCGGGGGCCCCGAAGACGACCTGGGGCATGGAACGCCAGGTGCGCCTCACCGCGGGTGGCCTCGTCCTGCTGGGCCTCCTGCTCGCCCTGAGCGTCCACCCGGCCTTCGGGTTGCTGTCCGCCGCCATCGCCGCCGGCCTGGTCTTCTCCGCGCTGACCGACACCTGTGGCATGGCGGCCGTACTCGCCAGGCTGCCCCACAACCGGCCCCGCCGGGCGGACCTGGACGCCACGCTCCTCGGACTGCGCGGCACCCGGAACGGCGAGTCCCGGTAAGCGGGCCACACCTGCCCGTCGCGCCCTTCGGCCCGAGGTCAGCCGTGGACGGGACGGTGGCGGCGGCCGTCGTGGCCTCGGCGGGCCGGTCGGCGGCGGTGAGACGGGGCGGCCCGCCAGGCCGCCGTGGACAACCTCGCCAAGGCCGCCGTTTCGTCGCCGCCCTGAGCCCGGCCGCCGTGGAGGGCAGCACCCTGGCCGACGCGCTGGAACGGCTGTGCGTCACCACCGGCGCCCGTCACCACCGGCGCCCGCCACCGCCGTTGCCCGTTTCCGCCTCACAGGCGGCCCCGTACCGCCGGCGACCGCGCACGAGGTCGCCCCGCTGCGCGTCGCCCAGTCCGCCTTCGCCAACACCGTCCACCACGCCCGAGCCACCACCGCCGAGGCAACCCTCGGCTGCCTCGGCGGCCGCATCGCGCTGGACGTCGTGGACGACGGATGCGGCTTCTCCCGCGGCCGGCCGCCCACCCGGCGCCGACGGCTTCCGGCCGGCCGCCATGCGCCCCGCGTGAACGTCCTCGGCGGCACGCCGACCGTCGTATCCGCCTCCGGCCACGGCACCGCCCCGGCCGCCCGGCTTCCCCTGGCCCCGCCCACCGAGCCCGCGGCCCACCCGTGACCGACGCCCCCGTCCGCCTCCTCCTCGCCGACGGCCACCCGGTGGTGCGCGCCGGGCTGGACAACCCGGCCTCGCCGTCATGGCCGAGGCCGCCACCGCCGAGGCCTGCGTCAGCCGCGCCGCCGAAGGTGACATCGATGTCGTCCTCATGGACCTGCGGTTCGAGGACGCCCCGCCCGAGGATCTGGCCGCCGCCGTGCGTACCGCGGCGGCGGCCGTATGACCCTAGCCCCCGCGGTCGCCGGGCGGCTGCGCACACCCGGCACCGCCCTGACCCGGCGCGACCGGGCTACTTGGTCTCGACGCGTCCGACCGGGTCGGAGCCGCTCGTCAGGGCCTGGCACGCCGTCCGCCAGGCGGGGTCGGCGGGCCGGAACCGGGTGCGCAGGTAGGCGGAGGTGAGGTGTGCGAGGGCGGCGACCAGCGCCGGGTTCTCGTCGGTGGTCTCGGCGGCGTCGTAACCGGAGACGCCGCCGAGCAGGTGCTCGGCGCCGAACAGCGTGAGCAGCGTCTTGGGCGCGGGGGCGAGGCGGTACGGGTCGGCGTGCCAGTCGGGGCCGACATCGGTGAAGTGCCGGGAGTCGTCCTTGTCGCCGGCCACGACCAGGGCGGGCGTGGTCATCGTGGAGAAGTCGGTGGTGTGGAAGAACGGCGTCTGCGCGGCCATCCGTCCGTTGAGGACGTCGCCGCCCCGGCCCGGTGCGGCCAGCAGCACGCCCGCCTTGATCCGGCGCTCGATCAGATCCGCCTCCTCCCCGGTGCCGGGGTCGGTGATCCGGGCGCCCAGCAGAAGCGCGGCGGTGTGGCCGCCGAGGGAGTGCCCGGCGACCGCGACGCTGTCGTGGTCGAGGCGCCCGGCCAGCTGCGGCACGGTGTCCTCGATCTCGTCCAGCCGGTCGATGATGCGGCTCATGTCCTCGGCGCGGGAGCGCCAGAAGAAGGGGCCTCCCGGCGCGCCGGTGAGCCGGTGGCTCAGCGTCCGGGAGCTGAGGTGGGTCGGCTGGACGACGGCGAACCCGGCCGCGGCCCAGAGGTTGGCGAGGGGCGCGTACCCGTTCAGCGAGGAGAGGTGGTGGGAACCGCCGTGGCCGTGCGAGAGCAGGATGACCGGCAGGCCGGTCCCGGTCGCGGGCGCGGAGACGCGGACGTGGAGGTCCACGGGCCGTCCGGGTACGGAGAGGATCACCGGGCTGTACGACAGGACGGGTGCGGAAGGGTCGAAGACGGCGGCAGGGTCTGCGGATGCGCTCATGACGAGGTCCCTTGTGTGGCCCGCGCCGTCGCCGGCTCCAACCGGGCGGCGGCAGACGGGTGGCGGGGTGCGCGTCCACCTCGAAGTGAAGCGGAACGTTGTTCCGCTTATTGAACGGAACCTCGTTCCGTTTTGTCAAACGCGCCGGGAAACGCTCGGGCATGCACGCGCGGCGCCGGTTCTCCGCGTTTGCGCATCACGGCGTGCGCATGCGCGCTCCGCCGAACTCGACGGCCGGCCCGGTGTGTTGGCGTACAGCCCGGGGGCGAGCTGGTCGCGGCCGTTGAACCCGGCATGGCCGCAGGCCGCATTCCCGCCATCCGCTCCGCCGGCGACCCGGACGAGCCGCACCACCTCGACCGGGCCGGCGACCTCGGCATCCGCGTCCGCGCGGGCCGCCGGCGACGGCCGAACCCCTGCCCCGTGGCGCGGGACGGGACAGGGGACGGCGGCGCGCACCGGCCGGCGGGGTGGCTCAGACGCCGGCGACCGACTGGATCCAGGAACGGTACGCCGTCACATTGGTGTACGCCGTGTTCGTCTGACGGTCGCTGGTGGAGGCGACGCCGACCTGGACGCCGTTCGCCATCATCGGGCCGCCGGAGTCACCGCCGGCGGTGATCCCGTTGCCCCGGTAGGCGCAGATCGCGGAGCCGCCGTAGGCGTCGGTGCAGCCGCTGGAGACGGTGACATCGGCGACCTTCAGGTAGCGCGACTGGCAGTTGATCTCCGAGCCGCACTGGGAGGTGGCGCCCCAGCCGTACACCTGCACGCTCTGGCCGACCCGCACCGTACCGGGCTGCCCGAGAGTGGCGTAGGTCGTCGAGACGGAACGGTCGAGCCGGACGAGCGCCAGGTCCGCGCCGTGGGTGTAGGTCTGGACGCCGTTGGCCACCGTGCCGCCGCTGTACTGGTCCAGGCTGCCGATGCGGAACGACAGCGAGCCGCCGCTCACACAGTGCTTGGCGGTGAGGACCCAGGTCGGGGCGATGATCGTCGCCGTACAGGTCTCCTGGCCGTTCGAGTACAGCCGGGCGGCCCAGGGGCCGCTGCCGGCGTACCCGCCGCCGATGATGGGCTGGGGACCCTTGGTGGCGACGGGTGCCGTCGCGGGCGCCGCCGAGGCCGTGGGGGAGAAGAGCGCGAGGAGGGAGACCGCCGCCGCCGCGAGAACGGGCGCAAGCCTTGATATACGCAAGGTTCCTCGATCCGGACATCACGTCTGGGGACGTGTACGTGTGTGGGGTGTACGGCCTCGCGGGCCGTGTCCACGGGAAGGGCCGCCACCGGACGGCCTCTCACGTCATGGACATGCCCCAGCTTCGGGAAGGAACCGCGACGGGGGTACTAGCACTTCTCCATAACGTCGCGTTATGGCACACGCGCAAGGCGCGGAGCCTCTAGGGTGAAGGCGCCAGGGAGCCTCCGGAGCGCCTGCGACCGGAGCTTGACGCGACGGCTCAACCGAGCCTGCGCGAGCCCGCTTCAGGGGGTGCACATGCGACGAGCCATCGTGATGGGCGGGAGTTTCGCCGGACTGCTCGCGGCCCGGGTGCTGGCCGACCACGCGGAGGAAGTGGTCGTGGTCGATCCCGACGGCGCGGACGGCTCGGGGCAAGGCGCGCCGCACAGACGGCAGTTGCACGCGTTGCTGTCGATGGGCCACGCGCAGCTCGACCGCCGGCTGCCCGGCATCACCGGCGAACTCGTGGCCGGCGGCGCCCAGGTGGGCAGAGGCCCGCAAGTGCGGTACTACGTCGACGGAGCGCTCAAGGCGTGCCTGCCGGACAACACTCTGCTGGGCGCCACCAGGCCGTTCCTGGAGGAACATGTGCGCCGGCGCGTCCTGGCCCTGCCCAACGTCACGGTGGTGCCGGCCCAGGCCCGGGACCTGCTCTTCGACGGCACACGCGTCTGCGGCATCCGCCTGCTGCCCGTGGCGGACACCGCACGGCCCGACGCCCTCGCCGAGCTGACCGGCGACCTGGTCGTCGACGCCATGGGCCGCTCCAGCAGGCTCGGCACATGGCTGGTCGGCCATGGATGGGACTCGGCGCCCATGGACCGGATGAAGGTGGACCTCGGCTACGCCACCGCCGCGTTCACGCGCGGGGACGAGCTTCCCGGCACGGTGGTCGTCCACGCGTCTCCGGGACCCGCCAGCGGCTACCAACAGCACCTCAGCGAACCCGGCGCGCTGGTGGCGGTCGAAGGAAACCGCTGGTCGGCGGTGCTGGTCGGATACGGCGACTACCGGCCCGGACGCGACCCCGAGGCATTCCTGCGACGCATGCGCCGGTGCGTCGGCCCGCTGCGCGAAGTGGCCGACTGCTGCCGGCTGGACGGGGACATCGAGACGTTCCACTTCAGCGAGAGCCGAAAGCGCGACTTCACCCGCCTCGGACGCTTCCCCGGGGGACTGGTCGCCGTCGGCGACGCCGTCGCGTCCGTCAACCCCATCTACGGCCAGGGACTCACCCTGGCGACACTCGCCGCCTCCTCCCTGTCGGTCCATCTGCGCTCGGGCGCCTCTGCGCACGCACCGGCCTGGGACTACTTCAGGCGGCTCCGCGTCGTCGTGAACGCGGCGTGGAAGATCTCCGCGGCCGCGGACCTGGCCCAGCCGCACGTGACGGGCCCCTACCCTCCCGGCTACCGGCTGCTCCGCTGGGTCGGCGACAAGGTCGTGGAGGCCTCCGTGACCGACCGCACCGTCAACGAGGAGTTCATGGCCGTGGTCAACATGCGCAAACACCCGCGCGTCCTCACCAGCCCACGCCTCCTCCTGCGCACGGCACGTGTGCTGACGGCCCGTTAGCCGATCGCCGTCGGGTTACGAACAGGGCGGGAATCGTAGCGGCAGCAGCCGGCTGCCCACCCCGCGCGCGGTGCGGCCGGCCTGTCGGGTCGGTCGGGGCCGGGCCCTCGGATCGGGGGCCTTCCGCCACCAGGGCCGGTTCAGCGCGATCTCGTTCCGCACCCGCCGCCCGTCCGGTGGCAGTAACCATCATGTCGGGCGATATTTGCAGGAAAGCGGAGCTTCGCTGTGCTCGCGCGGTCCGGCGGCGAAGCCCGGCCGGCCGTCTCACCCCCGACCGAAGGGACCCATGGCATGCCTGTGTGCACGACGCGCGACGGGGTGGAGATCTTCTACAAGGACTGGGGCCAGGGCAGGCCCGTGGTGTTCATCCACGGATGGCCGCTCAACGGCGATGCCTGGCAGGACCAGCTCAAGGCCGTCGCCGACGCCGGCTTCCGCGGAATCGCCCACGACCGCCGCGGCCACGGGCGCTCCACACCGGTGTGGGACGGGTACGACTTCGACACCTTCGCCGACGACCTGAGCGACCTGCTCACGCACCTCGACCTGACCGACGTGACGCTGGTCGCGCACTCGATGGGCGGTGGCGAGCTGGCCCGCTACGTCGGCCGGCACGGGACCGGGCGGCTGCGCTCGGCGGTGCTGCTGTCCGCCGTCCCGCCGGTCATGGCACAGTCGGACGACAACCCCGAGGGCGTACCGGCCGAGGTCTTCGAGCAGATCAAGAGCGGCATCCTCAACGAGCGCTCGCAGTTCTGGAAGGACACCGCGGAGGGCTTCTTCTCCACCAACCGGCCCGATGGCAAGGTCACGCAGGGCAACAAGGATGCCTTCTGGTACATGGCGATGGCGCAGACCATCGAGGGCGGCGTGCGCTGCGTGGACGCCTTCGCGTACACGGACTTCACCGCTGACCTGAAGAAGTTCGACATCCCCGTACTGGTGGTGCACGGCGACGACGACCAGGTCGTCCCCATCGACGCCACCGGCCGCAAGTCGGCCGAGATCATCGCCGACGCCGAGCTGAAGGTGTACGAGGGCGGCTCGCACGGCATCGCGATGGTGCCGGGCGACAAGGACCGCTTCACCAAGGACCTGCTGGACTTCCTCGCCCGGTAACCGGTCCGGGCAGTCCTCGGACGCGGGCGCACGCCACGATGCCCCCGCAGCGCATCACCGTGGTTCTCGCGGCACACGGAGCACCGCGTCGACGGCCGGAAAGGCCGGTGCGCTGCGGGAGCAGGGGCCGTGCGCGCGTCGGCAATCCTCGCGGCGCGGCCGCTCTAGCGTCAGTCTCCGGCGTACCCACCCCGCAAAGCCAGGAGACAGACATGCCCGATGCCGCAGAGCCCGTACGACCCGTGCTGGAACCCGCGGCCGCCGCGTTCGCCGAGGCGACCGCCAATCCGCCCTACCTGTTCGACCTGCCCCCCGCCGAAGGCCGCAAGACCGTCGACGAGGTGCAGTCCGGCGAGATCGCCAAGCCGGCGGTCGACGAGGAGTGGGTCACCGTGCCGGGCGGGCCCACCGGCAGCGTCCGCGCGCGGATCGTCCGGCCCGCCGGCGCCACCGGCACCCTGCCGGTGATCCTCTACATCCACGGTGCCGGCTGGGTCTTCGGCAACGCCCACACCCACGACCGCCTCGTGCGGGAACTCGCCGTCGGCGCCGAGGCGGCCGTCGTCTTCCCCGAGTACGACCTCTCGCCCGAGGCCCGTTACCCGGTCGCCATCGAGCAGAACTACACGGTCGCCCGCTGGGTCGTCGACGAGGGCGCCGGCAAGGGTCTGGACGGCACGCGCCTCGCGGTCGCCGGAGACTCGGTGGGCGGCAACATGACCGCCGCGCTCACCTTGATGGCCAAGCAGCGCGGCGGCCTCCCGCTGCTCCAGCAGGTGCTGTTCTACCCGGTGACCGACGCGAACTTCGACACCCCCTCCTACCACCAGTTCGCCACCGGCTACTTCCTGCGCCGCGACGGCATGCAGTGGTTCTGGGACCAGTACACGACCGACGAGGCCGAGCGCGCCCAGATCACCGCGTCCCCGCTGCGCGCCACGACCGACCAGCTGGCCGGCCTGCCTCCGGCGCTGGTCATCACCGGTGAGGCGGACGTGCTGCGCGACGAGGGCGAGGCGTACGCCAACAAGCTCCGCGCGGCCGGAGTCCCCGTCACCGCCGTCCGCTTCCAGGGCATCATCCACGACTTCGTGATGCTCAACGCGCTGCGCGAGACCCACGCCGCCGAGGCCGCCATCGCGATGGCCGTCCACACCCTGCGCACCGCCCTGCACAGCGCCTGAACCCCGAGGAACCCCAGTCCATGACCACGCCCACCGTCCTCCTCGTCCACGGCGCGTTCGCCGACGCCGGCAGCTGGACCGGCGTCATCTCCCGCCTCCAGCGCCACGGCGTCCCGGTGATCGCCCCGCCCAACCCGCTGCGCGGCCTCGCCGCCGACGCCGCCTACGTCGCCTCGGTCGCCGCCCGGATCGAGGGCCCCGTCGTGCTGGTCGGGCACTCCTACGGCGGTGCGCTCATCACCGTGGCCGGCACCGCCGAGAACGTCGTCGGCCTCGTCTACGTCGCCGCCTACGTCCTGGAGGAGGGCGAGAGCCTCGGCGAGCTGCAAGGCCGCTTCCCGGCCTCGCCGCTGGTGAGCAACCTCAAGCAGTGGACGTACCCGGTGCCGGGCGGTGACCCGGCCGTCGAGGTCACCATCGCCGAGGACGCCTTCCCGTCCGTCTTCGCCGCCGACGTGCCGGCCGAGACCACCAAGGCGCTCGCGGCGGCGCAGCGTCCGCTCGCCGCGGCGGCCTTCGAGGAGACGGCCACCGCCGCCGCCTGGAAGACCAAGCCGTCCTGGGCCCTGGTGGCGGCCGCCGACCAGGCGATCAACCCGGAGGTGGAGCGCTTCGGCGCGAAGCGGGCCGGCGCGACGATCACCGAGCTGGAAGGCGCCTCCCACGCGGTGGCCGTCTCCCGGCCCGAGGCGGTCGCCGACCTGATCCTCCAGGCGGTCCGCGCGACCGGCTGACCGAGGCTCCCCAAGAGGCGGTCCGCGACCGGCTCGCCCCAAGTCCCCGAACGGCCGCGCAGGCGACTCCCCTGGCCCGCGCGGCCGTTCGGCATGCCCGCCCGGGTCACGAGCGTCGACGCGGACCCACTTCCCGCTGACGCGCGCACGCACACGCGCGGACTCGCACCCGGCTCGTGGACGCGCACACGCACACGGACCTGCACGGACCACGACCACGTCTGCGCTGACGCGCACACACACATGCGCTCTCGGACAAGGCGGCAGGGCGTTCCACGCCTAGCGTCACCGGTGTACACAGCGCACCAACCGCAGGAGACGGACCATGACCACCGACATCACGCCCACCGGCAGTCAGCCCCGGCTGCACCAGAAGGGCCGCATCATCCAGGAGTTCGGCACCGTCAAGCAGTTCCCGCTGGCCCTGTCGTACGAGGCCCGCATGTACTCCTGCCAGCGGCTCAACAAGGCCCTCGCCGACACGCAGATCCTCTACGGCCTCTACAAGAAGCACCACTGGCTGGTGCGCGGCGCGACCTTCTACCAGCTGCACCTCGTCCTGGACCAGCACGCGGCACAGCAGCTCGCCCTGGTCGACACGCTCGCCGAGCGCGTCCAGACACTGGGCGGCGTGGCCGTGGGAGACTCCCGGCACGTCGCCGAGCTCACCTCGATCCCGCGCCCGCCGGACGGTGTCGAGGAAGTGCCCGCGATGCTCTCCCGGCTCCTCGAAGCGCACGAGACCATCCTGGCCGACGCGCACGACGCGGCGGCCCGCGTCGCGGAACTGGGCGACGACGGCACCAACGACCTGCTGGTCTCCCAGGTGATCCGCACCGGCGAACTCCAGGCGTGGTTCCTCGCGGAGCACCTGGTCGACACACCCCTGGTCCGCGCGTGACACGCCGCTGACCGGGAGACCGTCCCGGCCGTGATGCCGGCGATCTCCTCCGATGAGGCCACGCACTGATCTCCGCCGGCCGGCGGGGCCGACGGCTTCACCGCGGCGGACGACGAGGGCGTTTACGCGCGTCCGGGCCCCGGCCGGCGCGGTACGTCCTGTCGGGTCGACGCGGGATCAGCGGGGAGGCGCCGGACGCACCGGGTGCTTGCTCATGACGGAGACCCGGTTGAAGGCGTTGATGGTGATCGCGACCCAGATCACGGCGGAGATCTCGTCGTCCGACAGGACGGAGCGGGCGAGGGCGTAGGCGGTGTCCTGCGCCTCGGCGTCCGACGGGTGGGTGGTGGCCTCGGCCAGGGCCAGCGCCGCGCGCTCGCGCGGCGAGAACAGCCCGGTGTCCCGCCAGGCGGGCAGCACGCCCAGCCGCTGTGCCGTCTCTCCGGCGCGCAGGGCGGCGCGGGTGTGCAGGTCGAGGCAGTAGGCGCAGGCGTTGAGCTGGGACACGCGGATGTTGACCAGTTCGACGAGGAGGCGGTCCAGGCCCGCGCCGGCGGCGACCGCGCGGACCGTTTCGGCGGTCGCCGTCATCGCGTGGTAGGCGTCCGGGCTCTGCTTGTCGACGAACACCCGTCCGCCTGTGGTCGCCGTCACGGTCTCGGCCACGTGATCTCCTTCATCGCGCGATGTTCTGATGTACGTCCTATCATCACCAAGTGAATGTTGAAACTCGAACTTTCCTTCTCGGGAGAGGAGCAGACCGGTGAGCAACACGGAAGCGGTGCCCGTCGCCCACGTCCGCGACGCCGGGACCGGCCTGCCGGTGCCCGCCGGTGTCGAGGTCCTCACTCCGCGCGACGTGCCCCTGGGCGGCCCCCGGGCCATGCGGGTACGGCGCACGCTGCCCCAGCGATCCCGGTCGCTGATCGGTGCCTGGTGCTTCGCCGACCACTACGGACCGGACGACGTGGCCTCCAGCGGAGGCATGGACGTCGCACCGCACCCCCACATCGGTCTCCAGACCGTCAGCTGGCTCTTCAGCGGTGAGATCGAACACCGGGACAGCCTCGGTGTCCACGCCTACGTCCGGCCCGGCGAGCTGAACCTCATGACGAGCGGGCACGGCATCTGCCACTCCGAGGTGTCCACTCCCGCGACCACGGTCCTGCACGGTGTGCAGCTCTGGGTCGCCCTGCCCGAGGAACACCGCGACACCGCGCGGGACTTCCAGCACTACGCGCCCACGCCCGTGCCGCTCGACGGCGGCGAGGCCCGGGTCTTCCTCGGCACCCTCGCCGGCGACACCTCCCCGGTGCGCACCTTCACCCCGCTGCTGGGCGCCGAACTGCACCTGGCCCCGCAGGCCACCGTCACGCTCGGCATCGACTCCGGCTTCGAGCACGGCGTCCTGGTCGACACGGGGAACGTCCTCTTCGGCGAAACCATCCTCAAACCGGCCGAACTCGGCTACGCGCCCCCGGGCCGCACCACCCTCACCCTGACGAACCAGGCGGACGAGCCGGCCCGCCTGATCCTGCTGGGCGGCCCGCCGTTCCAGGAGGAGATCGTCATGTGGTGGAACTTCATCGGCCGGTCACACGAGGAGATCGTCCGGGCACGCGACGAGTGGGCGTCGGGGGACCGGTTCGGTTCGGTCCAGGGCTATGACGGCGACCCGCTCCCCGCGCCCGAGCTTCCCACGGTGCCGCTGAAACCGCGGCGAAACCATCGTTGACGTGCTGAAACGCAGTGATCCGCTGGGGGCGGGGAGACCGGCGCCGTCTTCGCCAACCTCACGATCGGCCGTACGCCGCTCTCGGCGACCTGCCACCCGTCAGCCGGGGCCGCCGGGAGCGACCGCCGCCTCGCCTCCGACCAGCCGCCCGAACCGCTCGTCGATGTCCAACGGCAGCCCACTTCGCTCGTGTGACAACGTTCCGCGACACCACGCCTGGTGATGATCCTTCTCGGCGAACCGGTGGCGTCTGACGCCCGCGCGGGGATGACATGCCGGCCGTCCCACGCCATACGCGTACGTCGCGCGGCAGCGAGCGGTCCTGGTTGGCGACCTGCCGGCGGCTCCAGACGGCGTCCTGCCGGGCCCGGGCCGGCACGTCCCCTCACCGCCGATTCGCTCCCGGGGCGCCGGCCTTACGGAGTCGTGACGTGCGGGCGTGGCCGGGTGGTGCGGCGTCGGGGCGGGCCTAGCGTGGGTGTATGCGTGTACTGGTCACCGGCGGTGCCGGGTTCATCGGGTCCCATGTCGTGGAGGCGCTGACGGCGCGCGGGCACGAGGCGGTCGTCTTCGACGTGCGCGCGGCACCAGACGCGGACGTGCGCGATCCCGAGGCGGTCTCCCGGGCCGTGGCCGGTGCGGACGCCGTGTGTCATCAGGCCGCGATGGTCGGGCTCGGGGCGGGGTTCGGGGACGCGGCGGAGTACGTCTCCCGCAACGACCTGGGGACGGCCGTCCTGCTCGCCGCCATGGCGGAGGCGGGGGTACGGCACCTCGTGCTGGCCGGGTCGATGGTGGTGTACGGGGAAGGGCGGTACGCGTGTCCGCGTGACGGGGGCGTACGGCCGGGGCCCCGGACGGTCGCCGACCTGGACGCGGGCCGGTTCGAGCCCGGGTGCCCGGTATGTGGTGCGGAGCTGATCGCTGGGCTGGTCGGCGAGGACGCGCCGGCCGATCCGCGCAACGTGTACGCCACGACCAAGCTCGCGCAGGAGCACCTGGCCGCCGCCTGGGCCCGGTCGACGGGTGGGTCCGCCGTGTCGCTGCGCTACCACAACGTGTACGGGCCCCGGATGCCCCGCGACACCCCGTACGCCGGTGTCGCCTCCTTCTTCCGGTCCGCGCTCGCCCGGGGTGAGGCGCCCCGCGTGTTCGAGGACGGGCGGCAGCGCCGGGACTTCGTGCATGTGCGGGACGTGGCCGCCGCCAACCTGCTGGCGCTCGAGGGCCGTTCCGCCCCGGGTGTGCTCACCGTGTACAACACCGGCAGCGGCGAGCCGCACACCGTCGGCGAGATGGCCCGCGCGCTGGCCGACGCCCACGGAGGGCCCGCACCGGTGATCACCGGGGAGTACCGCCTGGGGGACGTACGGCACATCACGGCCGACTCCTCGCGGCTGCGGACCGAGCTGGGCTGGAAGCCGGAGGTCGGTTTCGCGGAGGGCATGCAGGAGTTCGCAGCCTCCGGGTGAGCCGTGGTGGGGTGCCGCGGGGTCTGCGAGTGGGCCTAGGGTGCCGCGGGCAGGGTGACCTCGAAGCGGCAGCCGCCGGGGATGTTGCGCACGGTGGCCCGGCCGCTGTGGGCCTCGACGATGCCGCGCACGATGGCGAGGCCCAGGCCCGCGCCGGCCGGCGGGGTGCGGGCGTGGGTGCCGCGCCAGCCGGTGTCGAAGACGCGGGGCAGGTCCTCCTCGGGGATGCCGCCGCAGCCGTCCGTCACGGAGACGACCACGCCGCCGGGCGAGCGCTCGGCGGCGACGGCGACCGTGCCGTCGGCGGGCGTCCGGCGGATGGCGTTGACCAGCAGGTTGCCCAGGACGCGGCTCATCTCCTTGGCGTCGACCTCCACCGGGACCGGCTCCACCCGGTCGCCGACCAGCCGGACACCGTGGGCGCGGGCGAGCGGATCGGCTCCGGCGAGGGCGTCGCCGACGAGGTCGTAGAGGGAGATCCGAGACGGTGTCAGCGGAAGCGTGCCGGCATGGATGCGGGAGAGTTCGAAGAGGTCGCCGACCATGTCGTTGAGGCGCTCGACCTCGGTGCGGATCTGTTGCAGATAGCGGCCGGGATCGTCGGCGACACCGTCCTCCAGGGCCTCCGACATGGCGCGCAGCCCGGCGAGCGGGGTGCGCAGGTCGTGGGAGATCCAGGCGACGAGTTCCCGGCGTGAGGTCTCCAACAGGCGTTCCCGCTCCCGTGATTCGGCGAGTCGGGCACTTGTGGCTGCCAATTCGCGGCTCAGTTGCGCCAGTTCGGCGGTGGCCGGGGCCAGTGGGGCCGTGAAGCCACCGGCCTCACCGAGCGAGCGGGCCGCCAGGGCGAGTTCGTGGCTGCGGGCGACGACCCAGCGGCCCAGCAGGAGGGCGGTCGCCAGGGAGACCACGGCCGCCATCGCGACGACCGTCGTCACCACGGTCAGGTCGTGCGGGGAGAGGAACATCGCCCAGGCGACCGCGAGTGTCCCGGCAAGCACGCCGCCGACGCCGACCGCCGCGACGACGGCGAGGGACACGGTGAGCGAGCGTCGCCGCAGCAGCCGCAGCGCGGCGGCCCCCGTGAGGCCGGTGACGGCGGCCCCGGCGAAGGCGTACAGGGCGATGAGCAGGGTGTCGTGCATGTCAGTCCTCCGCGTCCCGGCCGCTCGGGTCGAAGCGGTAGCCGACGCCCCACACGGTCTGGATCAGGCGCGGCCGGGCCGGGTCGTCCTCGGTCTTGCCGCGCAGCCGGCGAATGTGGACCGTGACGGTGGAGAGATCGCCGAAATCCCAGCCCCACACCTCGCGCATCAGGTCCTCCCTGGTGTACGCCCGTCCCGGATGCCGCAGGAAGAAGGCGAGGAGGTCGAACTCGCGCAGGGTGAGCGCGAGTTCGGTGCCGTTCTTGGTGGCGCGGCGGGCGGCGGGGTCGACGGTGAGCCCGGCGGCGGCCAGCGGGCCGGCGGCCACGGCGGGGCGGGCGCGGCGGAGCACCGACTGCACCCGCAGGACCAGTTCGCGGGGGCTGAACGGCTTGGTCACGTAGTCGTCCGCGCCCACCTCGAGTCCCAGGACGCGGTCCTCCTCGTCGCCGCGGGCGGTGAGCATGACAACGGGCACGGCGGCCCGTGCGCGCAGCCGGCGGCAGACCTCCAGTCCGTCCATGCCGGGCAGCATCAGGTCGAGCACCACCAGGTCGGGCCAGTGGGCGGCGGCGCGCCTGAGGGCGGTGGGGCCGTCGGCGGCCCGGTCCACCAGGTACCCGGCGCGGCCGAGGTAGCCGGCGACGACCTCGGCCACGGTGGCGTCGTCGTCGACGACCAGGACCCGGGCGGCACCGGAGGCCGACCGCGGAGCCGGTGCGGAGGATGCGGGGGCGGTCCCGTCCGTGGCGCTGCCCGTGCTGGACAGATGCGGCTGCTGCATGATCCCAGCCTCGCACCGGGTCGTCGAGGGTGTCGCTTCCGCGGCCGGATCCCAGCCCCGACGTCCGCGTTTCGTAAGGAGCACTAGACCGATATGTCCGCTTCACATTCGTAGGGTGAACGGCGTGACCACCTCATCACCCTCTTCACCGGCGAGCGTGGACGTGGTGTTGCCGTGCCTGGACGAGGCGGCGGCCCTGCCCTGGGTGCTCGCGCGGATCCCGGCCGGCTGGCGCGCCCTCGTCGTGGACAACGGCTCCACCGACGGCTCGGCGGACATCGCCCGCGCCCTCGGTGCGACCGTTGTCCACGAGCGGCAGCGCGGGTTCGGTGCCGCCTGCCACGCCGGGCTCACCGCCGCCACCGCCGACGTCGTCTGCTTCTGCGACTGCGACGCCTCGCTCGACCCCGGGCACCTCGTACCCTTCGTGCGGGAGGTCCTCGACGACCGGGCCGACCTGGTCCTCGGCCGACGGCGGGCGCGGGGCCGGGGCGCCTGGCCCGCGCACGCCCGGGCCGGCAACCTCGCGCTCGCGCGACTGCTGCGCCGCCGTACCGGACTGCGGCTGCGCGACCTCGGCCCGCTGCGCGCGGCCCGCCGGGAGCCGCTGCTCGCACTCGGTCTGAGTGACCGGCGCAGCGGCTATCCGCTCCAGATGGTGGTGAGGGCGGCCGACGCGGGCTGGCGGATCACCGAGCACGACGTGCCGTATGCGCCGCGCGCCGGCCGCTCCAAGGTGACGGGTACCTGGCGCGGCACCTGGCAGGCGGTCCGGGACATGAGCCGCGTCCTGGCCGAACCCCCGGCCGACCGGAGGACCGTACGGTGACCACGCTGCTCGTCATCGCCAAGGAACCGCTGCCGGGACGGGTCAAGACGCGGCTCACCCCGCCGTTCAGTCCCGCGCAGGCGGCAGCGCTCGCCGAGGCGGCGCTCGCCGACACGCTGCACGCCGTGGCGGCCACGCCCGCCACCCGCCGCGTGCTGGTACTGGACGGGACGCCCGGCCCCTGGCTGCCACCCGGCTTCGACGTCGTACCGCAGTGCGCGGGTGACCTGGACGCCCGGCTGGCCGACGCGTTCGCCCGGTGCGAGGGTCCTGCCCTGCTCATCGGCATGGACACCCCGCAAGTGACCCCGGAGCTGCTGAGC
Organism: Streptomyces sp. SCL15-4; assembly: GCF_033366695.1. Taxonomy (NCBI): domain Bacteria; kingdom Bacillati; phylum Actinomycetota; class Actinomycetes; order Kitasatosporales; family Streptomycetaceae; genus Streptomyces; species Streptomyces sp. SCL15-4. The sequence goes on along the minus strand of NZ_JAOBTQ010000001.1, from coordinate 621,507 downwards.
GTGGACTTCGCCGGGTACGACGCGTGCTTCGGGCCGGCGGCGGACGGCGGGTTCTGGGCGCTGGGCCTGGCCGAGCCCGACCCACGACTGCTTCGGGGCGTGCCCATGTCGACGCGGTGGACGGGTGCCGTGCAGCGGCGGCGGCTGGTGGCCGCCGGGCTGCGGGTGCGGGACCTGCCCCGGCTGCGGGACGTGGACACCGCCGCCGACGCGGCGGCGGTCGCCGCGCTCGCACCGCACGGCCGGTTCGCCGCCCGCCTCGCCCGGTGCACCGCGCACACCGGCCCCGGGACGGCCCGATGAGCACACCTCGGGCCCTCGCCTGGGCCGGCGCCGACCCCTACGCGGACGCGCTGCGCACCGGGCGCGGCCCGCTGTTCCTGCGCCGCAGCGACGGCTGGCTGCTGCCGCTGGAGGTCGAGCGGTGGTGCGCGCGAGCGGACCCGGTCGACCGGGCGGTGCTGGATCGCTGCGAGGGCGCCGTGCTCGACGTCGGCTGCGGGCCGGGGCGGCTGGTGGCGGAACTCGCCGTCCGGGGCCGTACCGTCCTCGGGATCGATGTCAGCGAGGCCGCCGTCGAGCACACCGTGCGGCTCGGCGGCCAGGCGCTGCGGCGCTCGGTGTTCGAGCCGCTGCCCGGCGAGGGCCGCTGGGACACGGTGCTGCTCATGGACGGCAACATCGGCATCGGCGGCGATCCGGGGGTCCTGCTGGACCGGGTGGCCCGGCTGCTGAGCGCCGGCGGCCTGCTGATCGCCGAGACAGCCGCGGTGGACGTCGACGAACGGTCCGAGGTGCAGGTCGTCGCCGGCACCGGGGCCGGGACGGACGGTGGCGCCTTCCCCTGGGCTCGGCTCGGCACCCCGGCCCTGCTGCGGTACGCGGGCCGGGCGGACTGGCGGACGGTGGGTCAGTGGACGTCCGGCGCGCGGCGCTTCGTCGCCCTGCGCAGCCTCCCGCGCGCTCGGCTCCGCACCGCCGGCAGCAGCGCCGAGCCGCCGAACAACACCGCGCTGATCAGCAGCCAGCGGGCGAGGAAGCCGTCCGGGGACAGGCCGGTGGCGGACTGGTAGCGCCGGTCGACCATCCCGCTGATCAGCGGGAACCACACCAGCAGAAGCAGCCCGGACAAAGCGGCCGGGACGCGGACGTACAGCGTCCACTTCCGCCGTCCCGCGGCGCCGAGCCCGCGGACGACCGCCCGGTCCGCCACCGTGTACAACGGCAGCAGCACGAGGTCGTGCAGCAGGGCCGCCCCGACCACCCACAGCGCCACGGCCCGCCAGTCGTCCGCGAGCAGCCGCACCCCGGCATAGCCGGCGAGCGCGAACGAGCAGGCCAGCAGCAGGATCCGGAAGGGATTGCCGAGCGGCGGGCGCGGGCGCATCACAGGTCTCCGAAGGCCAGCCGCGCCACCCACTTGGTGTTGAGCACACCGGGCGCGGCGGGCACGATGATCCGCGCCGGGTAGCCGTGGTCGGGGGACAGATCCTCGCCGTTGACGTACAGGGCGAGCAGCGAGCGGGGGTCGGCGACCTGGTTGGCCCGCAGGGCCGCGCGGCGGAAGGCGCCGTGCCGCTGGAGCGACTCCACGAACACGTCCGGCGGGTCGCCGTCGTAGCCGACGAGCGTCGCGAGGTCGCGCAGCCGCACCCCGCGCCACCACTGGTCGTCAGTCGACCAGCCCTCCACGCAGGCGATGGGCAGCGACGCGCTGTGCAGCGGCAGCCGGAGCAGCTCGGCACGGCTCAGGCGCACGGTTCCGGTGCGCCCGGTGACGACGAGCCGCCACCCGTCCCGGTGGGTGTCGGCCGCGGTGATCCGGGCGTACGTGGCCGTCTTGTTGATCTGGAACCCGTTGGGGCCGCCGCCGGGGTCGGCCGCGCCGTGCGGCGCGAGCAGGGCCGTACGCCGGAAGGGCCCGCCCAGGCTCTGCCCCACGGTGGTCGCGAACAGCAGCAGCGAGCCGCCGCCGACCAGCGCCAGCGCGCCGCGCCGGGAGACGGTGGGCTCGTCCGGGCGCGGGGTGACCAGGTCGCCGTCCTCGTGCAGTGGCCGCCGCACCGCCCGCAGGGCCGTCGGCGCCTTCAGGACGGCGTGGGCCACGAACGCGGCGAAGAACACCCACGCGCCGTAGAAGTGCAGCGGGTAGAAAGAGCCCGGGAAGACGTAGTCCAGCTGGACGTTGAGCACACCGGTGGTGAACTCGAACAGCCCGCCGCCGACGAGGAGCAGCAGGGAGATCCGTTCCAGCCCGTGCGCGACCGAGCGGGCCGGGGGCAGGGCGAACAGCCTCGGCACCACGGACCACAGCTTGGCCAGCAGCACCGGGATCAGGGTGATGCCGAGGGTGACGTGCACGCCCTGCGTGAACCGGTACAGCCATACCGGGCCGGTGGGCCAGGCGAAGAGGTAGAAGCCGAGGATCCCCTTGTCCGGTGTCTGGTCGTTCACCCGGGACAGACCCGGGTTGTAGGCCGCGTACGACACCAGTCCGGTCACGAACAGCACGGTGATGCCGGCGAGCAGCACCAGACCGAGCACGGAGGTGAACCAGGGGCCGCGCAGCGGGCTGCGCCAGAAGCCCGGGGAGGAGGGGAGTCGCGGGTAGTGGTCTCGCATGGTCCGACGGTAGGCCGGAAGGACCCCGCGAACGGGCCCGCGACCCATGACGAAACGCTGACGTCCGGCTGTCGGGGGCGTTCTTCGCCCGGTCGCGCACCTAGCGTTCCGGGTGTGACCCAGGCTCCCCTCCGTGACCGGTACGCCGGCCTGCGCGCCGACCTCGCCGCCGCTGCCGCCGCCATCCTGCTCGTCCTCACCGCCGTGCTCGTCGGCCGGCACCTCCAGGACACCCGCCGCACGCTGTTCGTGCACTGGCCGCCGCTGTTCGCCGACTGGGACCCCCATCCGGGCCCGGGCACGCCGGCCGCCTTGCTGGTGGCGCTCGCCGTGGTGGCCCACGGGCCGTCCGTCGTCGCCCGGCTGCCATGGGGAGGACTGCTGCCGGCGGCCTGGGGCACGGCGCTGGCCTGGACGTGGTCGCTGGCGCTGGTCGACGGCTGGCAGCGGGGCGTGGCCGGCCGGCTCACCACCCGCAACGAGTACCTCACGGTCATCGGCCGCTTCCACGACATCCCGGCCGCCCTGAGCGACTTCACCCACCACATCGTCATCGGCTCCCCCGCCCCCTGGCCCGCCCACATCGCCGGGCATCCCCCGGCGGCCACCCTCACCTTCGTCCTCCTGGACCGGGCCGGTCTGCGCGGCGGCGGCTGGGCCGGCGCCTGGTCCCTCACGATCGGCGCGACCGCCTGCGTGGCCGTCCTGGTGGCGGTCCGGGCCCTGGCCGGCGAGGTCCTGGCCCGGCGGGCGGCGCCGTTCCTGGTCATGACCCCGGCCGCGGTCTGGGCGGGCGTCTCGGCCGACGGGTACTTCGCGGCGGTCGCCGCCTGGTCCGTGGCCCTGCTGGCCCTCGCGGTCACCGGCCGGTCCGTGTTCTGGGCGGCGGGCAGCGGGCTGCTGTACGGCCTGACCTGCTACCTCTCCTACGGCCTCACGCTCTTCGCGCCGATCGGCGCGGCCGTGCTGGTGGCGGGCCGCCACCGAGTCCGCGAGCGACCGGTCCTGCTGGTGCTGCTCCTGGCCGGGACGGCCGTCGTCCCGGTGGCGTTCACGCTGTCCGGTTTCGACTGGTGGGAGGGATACCGGCTGCTGGTCACGCGCTACTACCAAGGCGTCGGCGGCACCCGCCCCTACGGCTACTGGGTGTGGGCCAACCTGGCCTGCACGGTGCTGATCACCGGCCTGGCCACGGCGGCCGGGCTGCGGCGGGCCGGCGCGCTGGCCACCCGCCGCAGCCCGGCGCCCCCGGCCGAGCGCCGCCTCGCCCTCGTCGTGGCGGCGGCCCTGGCGGCCCTCCTGGCCGCGGACCTGTCCGGGATGAGCAAAGCGGAGACGGAGCGCATCTGGCTCCCGTTCGCGATGTGGCTGCTCGCGGCCTGCGCGTTCCTGCCACGGCCGCGCGGCTGGCTCGCCGCGCAGGCGGTGCTCGCGCTCCTGCTGAACCATCTGCTGTTCACCGGCTGGTGACACTGCCCGCGGCTGGCCTGGGCGAAGTACCTCGCCCACCAGTCCGCCGAGGTCCGCGGCCGGGGCCTGACCCACGGGCCTGACCCGCTCCATCTCGCGGAGGTCTCCGGGCTCGACGAGAAGACCGCGATGCGCTACGCGGACTCGGCCCGGCGCCTCCTGGAAACCAGTGCCGAGTCGTTGAGCGCTGTGACAGCATCAGTCCGTGATCAATGCTGAGGACCTGGTCGGCAGACGCCTGCTGAAGGTGACGACGTCCTGGCACCACTACGAGGAGACCGAGCCCTCTCTCCTGCACATGTGGCTGCATATGGACGGCGTCGGCCCCGTCCGGTTCCACACGCCGGGCGATGGATTGTCCATGAAGGTCGACCAGCCTCATGGGCCCTACGACATGGACGAATACGGCCACACCACGGTCGAGGACGACCTGCCCGACTTCCCCATGACCCGGTTCGTCGGCCAGCAGGTCCTCTCCACCCGAGAGATCCGCTACCGGTACGACAACCTCGATGTCGCCGTCGGTATCTCCCTGCGGTTCGCGAGAGGGAGCATCCGTGTCCTCAATCTCGCGGACGACATCGTCCTGGCCCATGACCAGCACCTGGGTCCGGTTGAGGCCCATCTTCACGAGGCGATGACGCCCGCAGATTCGGATGCCTCGCCGTGAGTTCGACACGGACCCACCGATCGATCCCCGCAGAGCACACCATCCGACCCTCTGGTTCCCGCTGAAGCACCTTCAGTTTCCGCGAACTCACGGGGCGCGGCGGCCCTGTTCTCGTATAGCTGCGGCGAACGGACACGTATCGCTGTGTGACTGCCCTGGTGCTCGTTACGGCCGGGGCGGTACCCGGCCCGCGCAGCCCGCAGGGCGATGGGGCAGCGGCCGGAAGGCGACGCCGTGGTTCCCGGTGTGGGCAGTCGGAGCGTTTCGCTCCAGGCGGGTGCCGTCGGTGTGCGTCGGTGGCGGGGCGCAGTTCGTCGTTCTGGCACGGCGCAGGGGACGCCGCGAGGGGTTGCTCCGAGGGCCGGGGCTCGGTGTGAGGGGAGTCCCGACCCTGGTACGAGGTCTCGGTTCCCGAGGGGCGGTCCGGGCTCAGGCGCGCTGCGTCCAGTCCTGGTCCAGACGGTCGGTCAGGCCCGCGGCGGCGAAGGCTGCCTCCAGGAGGAGTCGGCGGGCTCGCGTTGACCGGCCTCGGTGTCACCGTCGCCGCGACGCGACGACTGATCCCGCGTAAGAAGAGAGGCCGGGCCACCCCGACCACCGAACGGGGCCATGAATCGCCGGCCGCCCGGTCCGGCGACGCCCGCGCCTGCCTCCTCCTGGACGGGCACCTGCGCCGCTGACCGAGGACCACACCGCAGGCCGGGCGTGCGACGGCGGGGCCACCCGGCCATCGAGTACCTTCGCGGCACGGCACGGCCGGCGGCTGTCGCCTCCCACGGTGCCTACGAGCCCCACGAGGTCACCGACCGGGACCCGGCCGACGACCCGCACACCGCCGCCGAGTGCCTGGTCGACGACGCCGTCCGGTGCGTACACCAACTCAACGACCCGTATGCGGGCAACTCCACTGACCTCGTCGTCCGCATCACCCAGCCGCACCGTTGCGGACACCTCTCCAGCAGCCCTGGTCGCACAGTTGGTCAGCGGCCGTTGCCCGGGCGGTAGACGGTGAGGTCGCCGTAGGCGGACAGAACGGCGGTCAGGGCGTCGGGTCTGTGCCGCAGGGTGGTGTCCAGGAAGGCGAGCGTCGTTGCGGCGACGAGGTGCGGGCTCTCGGTGCGGCCCAGGGAGCCGAGTATCGAGGGCACGGGCGGCAGGTACAGGGGGGCGTCCATGAAGGTGAGGTGTGCGGCGCCGGGGACGGTGAGCCGGTAGCTCGTGGCGGTGTTGAGCTTGAGGACCTTGGTGAGGCGGGGTATGTAGCGGGGGTCGGTGTCCGGGGTGGTTGCCTGGGTGAGCGCGAGCGCCGGCTGGTGGAGGGGGCGTGAAGTGGGGTCGTAGGGATAGCCGTCCAGATCGATGACGGCGTCGAACCGGCGGTCCTGGCGAGCTGCCTGCACAGCGGAACCGCCGCCTATGGAGTGGCCGGTCACCGCGGCCCGGCCGGTGTCCAGGCGCCCGGTCAGCGGGTCCGCGGTCTCGCCGCGGTCCAGACGGCCCAGCCGAGTGAGGACGAAGCTGAGGTCGGCGGCTCGAACCGCAGTCCAGCCGATCCCCAGCTTCTCGTCCTTGTCCGGGTCGCCGGTGGAGGTGACCTTGGCGGTGATCGTCCGGCCGTCGGCGAGGACGACGGCGGCGGAGTCGTACGGGTGGTCGAGGGCGGCGACCACATAGCCGTGGCTGGCCAGTTCCTCCGCCCAGGCGGTGTTCTGGGTGCGGACTCCGCCCAGCCCGGGAGAGAACAGCACGACCGGGAACCGTCCATTCCCGCCGGCCACCGGGGCGTTGAAGACGGAATGGGTGCGGGCACGCGGGACGCCGTCGACCAGGAAGCCGGGCAGGCCCACATGGCGGGCGAGGGCGTCGGAGACGGTGCGCGCCTCGTGCTCCGTGCGGCCGAGATACCGGGCCCGCTGCGCGCTTGCGGGGCTCTTCCGCGCCGGATACCAGAGCTGGACCACGACCATGCGCCGGTCGTGCGGGTCGGCGGTGGCGGTCTCGGGGCGGTGCGGGTCGGTCCACTGCACCACGCGGGTGCCGACCGCGAAGCGGCCTGACGGTTCCGGGAACACGGGTACGGGAAAGGCCCAGGCGGCCACCGGACCCGTGGCGATCAGGCCGATACAGGCCACCGACCCCGGCAATGCCAGCCACCACCGGGCCCGCCACGCCGGCCGTCCGGTACGGCGTCGCAGCAGAGGAGCGAGGGCGGACGGCAACGCGAGGGCAGCGCCTGCCAGTACCGGCAGCATCTGCCAGCGGATCCCCACCACACTCAGCACGACCGCGGACAGCACGAGAACCGCTCCCGCCGCGATCGCGACGCGCGGGCGGGCAGCGCGGGGAAGCCAGCGCGCCACCACCAGCGCGACGGCACCTGGCACGGCAAGCAATTCCAGAGGGGACATGGACAGCCCCGTGATGATCTCGGTCACCCGGCCATCCTGAGGGCGGGGCACGCGATGCCACATCGATCCGGGGTCGCCATCGCATGCGACCGGGGTCGCAATCGAGCACGCCAGGTGAATGGCTTCTCTGCGACCGCAGGAGGAGGCGGGACTCCTCCTGCGGTCGTACCTCGTCGCGGCGCCACCAGACGGTGGACTCGTGTGCTTCGCGAGCCCGCGGCCTACCGTGCCGGGGCCGTGGTCCACGCCGGGGAGCGCGGGGGAGGGCTCGCTGAGCGGGCCGGCCGGCCCGCTCGCCGACCGCCCGGCGGAGACCGGCGGCACCGACCGCGCATCGCGCACAGGGCCCCGTCCGCGGAGATGCCGCCGGAAAGCCACGGCGGCCGCGGCTGGAGGTGACGCAAGGGGGCTTCGGTGGACGTGGTGGGGAGGCGTTGGCCGAGCAGGGGGTCACGGTGCTGTTCAAGGCCGATGCCGAGCCCGGAGTAGGAGCTGGGTTTCCCCGGCGGTGGGAGCTGACCGGCACAAGGTCTGCGGACGTCCGTCGCGCCTTCTGGTGCGCGTTTCGGCGGCCGACCGAGCCCCGGCGCCCGCCGGAACCGTGCGACGCCCAGGTCAGGGGGTCATCGCGCGGGCCCGGGCGCGGTCTTCTTCCGGGCGCGGTAGGCGGCGGCCTTGATCTTGTTGCCGCAGGACTCCATGCCGCACCACTGGCGCCGCATGCCCCGGGAGCGGTCGATGTAGATCCGTGTGCACTCGGGGTTGCCGCACTCCTTCAGCAGCGGGACGTCCGGGCCGCTGAGCAGCTCGACGGCCTGCCGCGCGACGGTCGCCAGGGCCTGCGCCGGGGTCCCCTCGTTGTGCCGGCCCGCCATCGTGAGCTGCGGTGTCACCGGCGTCTTGCGCGCCGCGCCGTTGACCACGGCGAGTGCCTGGCGGTCGAACTCCTCACCGAGTCGGCGGTTGGCGAGGAGGCGGTATATGGCCTCACGTACGGTGGTCGCCTCCCGGACGTCCGATTCGTCGGCGGGCGTGATCGTGTCCACGAGTCCCGACTCCAGATACCAGGCGTTGAGCCGGTCGGGTGCCACGAACATCTCGAACCGGGTCGAGCGCCGGGCACGCAGAGTGGCCGCGAAGTCGAGGGCCGGATGTCCGCACACGAAAACATGGTCGAGGTTCACATCACCATCTTGACGGGTGACTGATGGGGAGCGCAAGAACCCGTCACCACTCTGGGTGGTGCCGCGCAAGGGGAGGCGGCACCACCACCCACGGCGCCCGTGGATCAGACTCGCGATCGGACCGTGTGCGGGTTCTCCCGCCGTCCGTCTCCCGCGTCCAGCCGGCCTCCCGGCTCCAGACGGAGCTCCCGGCCCTGCCACCGCCGCCGCAGCCAGCGGTCGTGGCTGGCGACGGCGATGGCGCCGGGGCCCGGGCCCAGGGCCTCCTCCAGTTCGTCGCACAGCCTGGGGGAGAGATGGTTGGTCGGCTCGTCGAGCAGCAGCAGCTGGGGCGGACGGGCCACCAGCAGCGCCAGCGCGAGCCGTCGCCGCTGCCCGACGGACAGCTGACCGACGGGCTTGTCCAGGTCCGCCTCGTGCAGCAGCCCGAGCGAGGCCAGCGGCACCTGCTCGGTCCGTGCCGGGCCCAGCGACCGCCCGTAGGTGTCGCGGACCGTGCGTTCGGGCCGGTCGAACACGGTGTCCTGGGTGAGCAGCCCCACCGTCAGCCGGCGCCGCCTGCACACCTCGCCCTCGGCCGCCAGCCGTCCGGCGAGTACGGCGAGCAGCGTGGACTTGCCGGCCCCGTTGCCGCCGGTGACCAGCAGCCGGTCGGTCGCCGAGATCTCCAGCGCGTCCAGCGCCAGCCGGCCGGGCACCCGGACGTTCCGCAGGGACACCAGCGGCTGCGAGCCCTCCTCGACCCGTGCGGTCAGCTCCCCGGCCGCGAACCGCAGCGGGCGCGGTGGCTCGGCGACCCGGGCGCGCTCCAGCTCCTCCAGCCGCCGGGTGGCGTCGCGCACCCGGCGGGAGATCTGGTTCTGCACCCGGCCCGCCCGGTGGCCGTAGCCCATTTTCTCGTTGTCGGTGCGACCCCGGTCCGGTGCGACCCGGTGCGCGGTCACTCCAGCCGCCTGCCGCAGTTTCGCCAGTTCCTGCTGTTCCTCGGCGTACCGCCGTTTCCAGCGCTCCCGTTCGGCGCGCTTCTCGGCCAGGTAGGCGGTGTAGTTGCCGCCGTAGCGGACCGGACCGTCCACCGCCGGGTCGAGGTCGACGAGGTCCGTGCAGACGGCGTCGAGGAACGCCCGGTCGTGGCTGGCGACCACGACCGTTCCGGGCAGGGCGCGGAGCTGCTCCTCCAGGAAGGCGGCGGCGCCGTCGTCGAGGTGGTTGGTCGGCTCGTCGAGCAGCAGCGCGGAGGGGCGTCGTACGAGCAGCGCGGCCAGGGCGAGCCGGCCGCGCTGCCCGCCGGACAGCGAGCCCAGCGCGCGGTCGTGGCCGACCGCGCCGAGGCCCAGTCCGTCCAGCACCAGGGCCGCACGCCGGTCGGCGTCCCAGGACTCCCGGTCCTGGGCCTGCTCCAGCCGCCTCCCGTAGGCGTCGAGGAGTTCCTGGTGGCCGGGGTCGTCCTGCGCGACGCGGGCGAGTTCCTCGCCGAGCCGTTGAAGTTCCGCGAGGTCCTCGCGGGCCTCGCGCAGCGCCTCGTCCAGCACCGCGGCGACGGTGGCGTCGGCGTCGTAGGGCATCTCCTGGTGGAGGAAGCCCGGCTCGGCGGGGCGCGAGACGCTTCCCGCGTCGGGTTCGTCGACGCCGGCGAGCATCCGGAGCAGGGTGGACTTGCCGACGCCGTTCTCCCCGATCAGGCCGATGCGGTGGCCGGGGGAGGCGGTCAGGGAGACGCCGTCGAGGACGCGCCGGCCGCCCAGGGTGCGGACGAGGTCGCGGGCGAGCAGAGCGGGCTGGGGCATGGGGATCCTTCCAACGTGTTCGGTGGTCGGCCCGCCGGGCGCGGAGCCTCGGACGCGGGCCACGTCGCACGCCGGGGTTCACCCCATGGGGGCTCCCGTCTCCTTCAGCACGCCGTCGGCCAGCCGCAGCCAGCGGTTCACGCCGATCCCGGCGAGGAACCGCTCGTCGTGGCTGATCACCAGGAAGGCACCCTGGTAGGAGTTGAGCGCGCTCTCCAGCTGGCCCGCGCTGACCAGGTCGAGGTTGTTGGTCGGCTCGTCGAGCAGGAGCAGATGGGGCGCCGGCTCGGCGCACAGGACGCAGGCCAGGGTGGCGCGCAGCCGTTCGCCGCCGGAGAGGACGCCGACGGGCAGATGAGCGCGGGCCCCGCGGAAGAGGAAGCGGGCGAGCAGGTTCATCCGCTCCGCCTCGGGCCGCTCGGGGGCGAACGCGGCGAAGTTCTCCGCCACGGTGCGGTCCGGGTCGAGCAGGTCCAGGCGCTGCGAGAGGTAGGCGATCCGGCCGTCGTTGCGCTTGATCTCCCCGCTGTCCGGGGTGAGGTCCCCGGTGACGAGCCGCAGCAGGGTGGTCTTGCCGGAGCCGTTGGGCCCGGTGAGCGCGATGCGCTCGGGGCCGCGGACGGTCAGGTCGACGCCGCCGTCGGCGAAGACGGCGCGGTCGGCGTGGTGGACCTGCATGCCCTCGCCGAGGAAGAGGTTGCGCCCGGCGGGCACGTTGGTGTCGGGCAGTTCCAGGGTGAGGCGCTGCTCGTCGCGCAGCGTGCGTCCGGCCTCGTCGAGGCGGGCCCTGGCCTCGCTGACGCGGGAGGCGTGCAGCTGGCCGGACCTGCCGGCCGCTTCCTGTGCGCCGCGCTTCATGTTCCCGGCGAAGATCTTGGGCAGGCCGGCGTTCTTCAGGTTCTTGGAGGCGTTGCTCATCCGGCGCTCGGCGCGTTCGCGGGCCTGCTGCATCTCCCGCTTCTCGCGCTTGAGTTCCTGCTCGGCGTTGCGGACGTTCTTCTCGGCGACCTCCTGCTCGGCGCGGACGGCCTCTTCGTACTCGGTGAAGTTGCCGCCGTAGAAGCGCAGTTCGCCGCTGCCGAGTTCGGCGATGCGGTCCATGCGGTCGAGCAGGGCGCGGTCGTGGCTGACCAGCAGGAGGCAGCCGGTGAAGTCCGAGAGGACGTCGTAGAGCTTGTGGCGGGCCTCGGCGTCGAGGTTGTTGGTCGGTTCGTCGAGCAGGAGGACGTCCGGGCGCTTGAGCAGCTGGGCGGCCAGGCCGAGGGAGACGATCTGGCCGCCGCTGAGGGTGCTCAGGCTGCGGTCCAAGGCGAGGCCGGCGAGACCCAGCCGGTCCAGCTGTGCGCGGGTGCGCTCCTCGATGTCCCAGTCGTCGCCGATGGTGGTGAAGTGCTCCGCGCCGACGTCGCCGGACTCGACGGCGTCCAGGGCGCGGATCACCTCGGCGACGCCGAGCACCTCGGCGACGGTGAGGTCGCCGGTCAGGGGGAGGCTCTGCGGGAGGTAGCCCAGCGTGCCGCCGACCGACACCGAGCCGGTGGCCGGATGGAGTTCACCGGCGATCAGTTTGAGCAGGGTGCTCTTGCCGGAGCCGTTGGGGGCGACCAGTCCGGTACGGCCGGTGGTCACGGTGAAGGACAGGTCGCGGAAGACAGGGGTGTCGTCGGGCCAGGAGAAGGAGAGGCCGGAGCAGACGATGGCGGCGTGAGACATGAAGGGACCTCGAAGGCATGGAGGGCAGAACAGAGACCTCTGCCCGGGGCAGACATGGGGAAAGGGGTACGACGAGACGGGCCACGTCGGCGGCGGCGCTCCTGTGCGCCGGCCGGTGGCCGTCAGATCCGGATCTCACCCGGAGATGTCGTCTTCACCCACCACGTCTGCGACTCCTCGATCACACGGTCCAGGTCACCGACAGCTTAGCAGGTGTTGTGCCGGCGTTCGGCCCGGCCGATGTCCGCCGTTCACACGTGTGAGCCGAAGGAGCGCGCTGACGATGGCAGGCAAGCCGAAGCGGGGGCCGAAGGGATCAGGCTCGCGGACATCCTCGACGCCGCGGACGCCGCCCTTCCTGACCGGGTTGCTGTCCGCCAAGTTCCGCCTGCTGATGTGGTTCACCGGACTGCCTCCCTCATCTCCGGACTGCTTCCCCCGATCTCCCGCACCGTGCGTTCCTTTCGACGATCCCTCTTTCGTCACCGGCTTAACAGGTGATAACGTCCCGCTCGGACTTCCTGCTCTTGTGCCGCGCACATGTGTGTCCCGCCACTGCCGGGCGCACACCTCTTCCTTGGATGGGAAAACCCATGAGACGACTGATGACCGTGCTCGCGGCCGGTGTGCCGCTGGTCGCGGCGGTGTACCTGCCGACCGCGTCCGCCGAGCCCCGGACCCCCGCGTCCGCCCCGTTCGGCTGCACGACGACCTCGGTGCAGGCTCCGCCCGGCACCCGCGTCGAGTCCGTGACCGCGGCCCGCCGGGAGGGCGGCACCGTCCATGGCAGCGGCATCCTGGGCGGCACCGTCACCGGCGTACCCGCCTACTGCGAGGTGAGGGTCACGCTCACCCACCCGGGCGACGGCGACCATGCCGGAATCCGGACCTGGCTGCCCGTCACCGGCTGGAACGGTCGCTTTCAGGCGCTCGGCGGCGCTGCCTTCTCGGCCGGGGACAACGGCACCGGCCTGGCCACCGCGGTCAAGAACGGCTACGCCGCGACCACCACCGACGCGGGCGTCGGCGATGTCCTCGACGTCGGCTGGGCCCTCGACGGCCGGGGCCAGGTCGACACCGCGCTGCTGAAGAACTTCGCCTCCCGCTCCCAGCACGAGGCGGCGGTTGTCGGTAAAGAGGTCGTGGACGCGGTCTACGGCAGGGCCGCCTCGTACGCCTACTTCACCGGCTGCTCCACCGGCGGACGCCAGGGCTACATGGAGGCCCAGCGCTACCCCGACGACTACGACGGCATCCTCGCCGACGCGCCCGCCGTCAACTGGGACCGCTACGTACTCGCCACCCTGTGGCCGCAGGTCGTCATGAACAACGAGAAGACCTATGTGACCGGCTGCGAGCTGGACGCCTTCACCGCTGCCGCCGTCAACGCCTGCGACACGCTCGACGGTGCCAGGGACGGCCTCGTCAACGACGCCTACCGCTGCGACTTCGACCCGCGCCGGCTGATCGGTACCAAGGTGCTGTGCGCGGGCAGGGAACTGACCATCACCGCCGCCGACGCGGCCGTCGTCCGCAAGATCTGGGACGGCCCGCGCACCGCCTCCGGCAGGAAGCTGTGGTCCGGCGTCCCGGTCGGGGCCGACCTGAGGGGCCTCGCGGGCACCGTGGCCGACGCCGACGGCAACCTCAAGGGCGCGCCGTTCCAGGTGCCCGCCCGCTGGACGGCGAGCTGGGTGGAGAAGGATCCGTCCTTCGACGTCTCGACCATCACCTACAGCCGGTTCACCGAGCTGTTCCACCAGGCCGTGGCCGAGTACGGCCACATCATGGACACCGACGACCCGGATCTCTCCGCCTTCCGCGAGTCCGGCGGCAAGCTCCTGACCTGGCAGGGCCAGGCCGACCAGTACATCCCGCCGCAGGGCACCGCGGACTACCGCCGACGCGTGGTGCGGGAGATGGGCAGCGCCAAGAAGGTCGACGACTTCTACCGTCTCTTCCTCGCTCCCAACACCGGCCACTGCGGCCTCGACGGTCAGGACGGCTCCACCGACGGCCTCGCCGCCCTGACCGCCTGGGTCGAGCACGGCGAGGCGCCCAGGACCCTGCCCGCCACGCTCGTCAACGCCCAGGGCAAGCGGCTCGAACGCAACCTGTGCGCCTACCCCGAGGTGTCCCGCTACCAGGGCCACGATGACCCGTCCCTGGCCACCAGCTTCCACTGCGTCCTCCCTTCCCGGCACTGACCGGGTCGGCGACCCGACACCGCAGCCGTTCAGCACCGTCCCGGCCCGCGCCCCGTGGCGCGGGCCGGGACGTCGTCGTACGGTGATCGCCGTCAGCCCACGCGGTAGCGCGCATCTGGAGGCACAGCACGCCGCGGACGATCCCGGAGTCGATCCACCGCAACGAGTCCGCCGGGAAGGCGAGTTCCAGTTCCGGGATCCGGGCGAGCGGGGTGCGCGGGGCGATCGTCGCCTCCAGGCGGGCCGGCGGGGCACCGGAGCAGTAGTGGATGCCGTGCCCGAAGGCCAGACGGCGGGCGTCCGGCCGGGTCATGTCCAGCACGGTCGCGCCGCCGCCCGGTTGCGGGGCGTCGCGTCCGGCGGAGCCGAGAGCCACGGCGATCCTGGAGCCCCAGGGGATCGCCACTCCGCCCAGTTCGAGGTCCCGCGCGGCGTAGCTGCTCGTGGAGCGTTCGACGGAGGGGGCGTAGCGCAGGAACTCCTCCACCGCGCCCGGCACCAGTTCGGGCCGCGCGTGCGGGTGCGGGCCGGGCGAAGCGTCGCCATCGGGTGCCCGGGGCACACATGCCGGCGGCCTCCCGCCGGGCCGACGAGACAATCCTTGTGCGTCACCTCTCCGACAGGTGGCGCGCAAGAGGGCACGTCATTCTCCGACCGGTTCCGGTCGCGTTCATTCGCCCGGTGTCTCCGGGCCGCCCGTCAGCCCCAGCAGGAACCCGTCCCAGTCCAGAGCGTCCATCTCCGTCTCGGCCGAGGTGATCCGATAGGTGGCGTCGAGCCACTCCGCCAGCTCCGCGGTGGGCAGCTCGAACAGCGCCTCCACCTCCTGCGTTTCGAGGAGCAGCCAGGACGACGGCCGTTCACCGGGCAGTGTCGGCCACATCCGCACGTCGCGGGAGCCGCTCATCTCCGTCAGCCCGCGGTGCAGGAGCTCGCGGCCGATCCGCCAGACCACACCGGGTCCGCGTTCCGCCAGGAACTCGACGGTGATCACCGCGGGCATGGCCGGGTCGAACCGGAACTCCGCCTGGACGGCCTGGCGGGAGAACTCGTCGAGCATCTGGTCGACGTCGAGGAGTAGCGGCGGAACGTGCCGGGGCGCCGACCGAGCCCGCAACGGTGACTGATCAGGGTGCATGGCAGGAGTTCCCCTCGGTGGTACGAAGTCTGTGCCTCCCACTGTCCGCCACGCGTCCGGGCCGCACATCGGTCACTTGACGGTCAAGCGGCGAGACTGCGCACGGCGGTTGACGAAACCTTCTCGGACGTGTCCCGGGGCCTGACGTAAGTCAACGCCCTCCCATGGGTCTTCGGACGGCATCTCTCAGGTCACGGGCGGCAGGTCGGGGCCCGTGGTGCCCAGTTGCTCGGCCGCCACCACGGGGGGCACCGGCCAGGTCACGCCCTTCGGCGGCCAGCTCTGCCCGGTCGCCCTGAGGAACTCGGCCGGCGGTTCGTACAGTGGCGGCTGGCTCCCGTCGGGGATCATCGAGGCCCAGCCGACGCCGTCGGTACGCTCGGCGAACTCCTGCTTCATGGCGTCCAGCCGCTCCGGCTGCTCGATCAGGTCGATCGCGCCGGCCGCGAGGTAGCGGGCGGCGGACAGCAGCGCCTGGTGGCCGATATTGGTGGCCGCCGTCGCGGTGGCGCCCCAGTTGTGGTTCGGGATGCCGGGCGGGTAGGCCGCGGACAGCAGTACGGCGGTCGGCGCCTGCCAGCTGACGTCGGCGGTGTCGGTGGCCAGTCCGCCGGTGTAGGCGGCGGCCGGCGGAGCGAGCGGGGTCAGCTGGGTCGGCATGCCGGTCTCCGGCCGGCCCAGTGACTTCTGGATGCTTCTGGCCAGGGCGTGGTCGGCGTCGGTGAACCGAGGCGCGCCGATCTGCCGCATGTTGTCGTTGAGCAGTTCCGCTCCGGCCTTGTTGGCCAGCAGGTTCCACGTCGCCGAGTGGAACTTGTGGACCAGGCGGGTCTGGCTGGCCTGTGCGGCGGCCTTGGCGCACTCCACGATCTTGTCGTAGAGCACCCGGGCGCGTGCCGGGCTGCCCTCGCGGACGAAGAACCAGATGGAGCACATGTCCGGAGTCACGTTCGGGGCGCCGCCGCCGTTGATGACGGCGTAGTGGAACCGTCCGGACGGGGCGACGTTCTTCTCCCGCAGGTACTCCGACATCGTCGCCATCAGCAGGGCACCGTCCAGGCCGCTCTTGTTGCCGAGCGGGGTGCCGCCGTGGCCGGAGGCGCCGAGGAAGGTGAACGTGGCCGAAATCAGGGCGCTGGTGGTGTTCCAGAACGGCACCGTGATGCTGAACGGGTGCCAGTCCAGGAAGGCGTCGAGGTCGTCGTAGACGCCCTCCTTGACCGCGTAGGCCTTGCCGACGAGCTGTTCCTCGCCGGCGCTGCCGAACAGCTTGACCCTGGCCTTCAGCCCGTGGACGCGGATCGCCCGCGCCACGGCTATGGCGGCCGCGGTGCCGCCCGCGCCGAGGCAGTTGTGGGCGTCGCCGTGGCCGGCGCCGTACGTGGGGCCGTAGGCGTCGTAGTGGTGAACCAGCGGGTCGTGCATGCCCACGCCCTTCTTCTGCGACAGGCCGGGCAGGGCGTCGTACTCGGCGTTGAAACCGAGGACGGGGCCCTCGGTGCCGTACGTGGCGACGAAGGCGGTCGGGAAGCCGGCCGAGCCCCAGGTGACGGTGAAGCCGTTGTCCTGGAGCAGCCTGGCGTGGGCGAGGGAGGACTTCCACTCGCGCAGCGACAGCTCCGCGTACTGCCACACGCGGTCGCTCAGCCCGGTGACCGCGCCTTCGTTGGCGCTGATCCACTCAAGTGCGGTCTGCTTGGCCGCGGTGTTCTTCGCCAGCCCCGTGGGGGCGCGGTAGGTGGCGGGGTCGACCCCGGTCCTCTCGTCGTGGCCGAGGGTCGCGGCGAGCACCGGGTCGGCCTGGAGGACGGCGGCGGTGGTCGCGGTGGCGCTCAGTCCGAACATCTTCAGCAGGCGTCGACGGCCGGGGTGGAAGTCGTTCACGTCGGTTCGTCCTCGAAGTGTGAGGGAGGGGCCGGGCGGCCGGCTCCATGACATGTGGTGTGGCGTGTTGCCGAGGAGCATATGTGTCTCTGTGGCAGGCCGGTGCCCTGATGGCCGGAAACGGGCGCCGAACCGGGCTCCGCTCTCTCGTCCGGGCCGCTCGCGTCGTAACGTGTGAGGATTCGCCGCCCGATGTGTGTTTGCCAGGTGTGAGAGGGTTTCCCGGCGTGCGCCTCAGTCCAGGCCTCGTGGCGCCCCGGTGACGGCCGTCTCCGGGAAGGGCCGGCCGACCCGTGCCCCGCCCATGACCACGCGACGCCCGTCCGCGGCTGACGGCTCTGCTGGCGCGCTCTGCGACGGTCCGTTCGGACGCTCGACCGGAGGATGCGGGCCGTACGGCCGGACGCCGGCCCGCCGGTCACCGCTCGACAGAGCGTCCCAGCGGAACGTCGACTTCCGCAGTTCGCGCGCCACCAGCCGCAGCGGAACCTGCGCCGCCGCGCTCACCACAGATCGACGCCAACCTCCCCCCCACCCGCCGTCGCCAGGCCCGGCAGGACCCCCGACTCGCCCACCAGGGTCGACTTCGCCGGACGGCTCGGCCGCACCCTGCTCGTGGCCGTCACCGGGCTGCCGAGCCCCGGGGCTGCCGAGCCTCGGGTGACGTGCGGTCGGTACGCACCGCACCGAGCCACCACCAGCCTGAGTTCGGAGACGGAGGTGACGGTCGCGATGCACATGGAGTGCACATGTCGGCGGCCCGCACTTCACACATGCTTCTCGGTGTCCGGTGAACCTTTCTCGCCCGCGGTCTCGTTCCCTCCATGAGACATGCCCGCACCATGGAGGCGAAGGTGAAGAAGGAAGACCTGTTCTCCCCGCAGGGGCATCCGGCCCGCCGCGGAACGCCGGAGCGTCCGCGACGCGGCCCCGCACGGGACGCGGGCCCCCTGTTACGTTCCCCGCTCGGACCCTACGTGCTGAACCGGCTGCCGGCCGACCTGGCCGCCGTCGCCCAGGGCCGCGGCACGTATGAGCAGCTCGCGGCGGAGCAGTGCCGCGTGCTGCGCGCGGCCGGCGCGGAGGACGGGCCGCTGGCCACCGACCCGTCCTGCGCGCGCCTGGTCCAGCTCGACCTGCTGTTCATGCTCAACGGATACCTTCCGGCGGGCCCGACGGCCTTCCCCCGCCCGCTGCTGGCAGCCCTGGCGGCGCAGTGCGACCGGTATCCCTCGCTCGACCCCCACATGAGCTACGAACTCCTCATCGACGTCAACTGCGCCGAGTGGGAGACCACCGGGCATATCCGGGTCTTCTCCGACGGCGACCTGGGGCGCCTGGAACGCGACTTCTACCTCGGACACCATCTGGCGGAACCGGCCGCGCGCGGCGCCTTCGACCGTCTGAGCTCACTGGTGCTGGAGCCGGACGCCGTGGACCCGGCCGCCGCGCTGGAGGAGGCACTCCGCGGCCTCGACGACTTCCGGCGGTACATGGCGCAGTACGGCAGGCTGCCCAAGGAGGCGTTCCAGGCGTTCCGCCGCTATCACATGAGCCATCCGAGCGGTGCCCGCGGCGCGAGCGGCGCGTTCATGCCGAGCGTGCAGCTGCTGGAGCTGGTGCTGCTGGCGCCGACCGCGTTGTACGAGCGCTACCTCGACCAGTCCCTGGCCTACTTCCCGACATGGTCGCGGCCCGTCGTCTCCGAGTGGCGCGAGCGGTCCCGCGCCGGTGACAACGTCGTACACGCGGTGCTCGACGGCCGTCTGAAGCTCGACCGCCGCGCCGCCGTCGCGCTGCTCGGCGTGATCGACATGTTCGTGGACTTCCGCATGGTGCACCTGGGCGTCACCAGGAAGGCGATACCGGAGGCGTTCGAACCGTCCGCGCGGCCCACCCGGCAGAGCATCCTCGCCCAGGACGGCGAACGGGACTTCCTCGGCGGTGCCGGGTCGGGTGACGGCCGGGGCGACGAGCTGGGGACATCCGGCTTCAGCGTGCACAACGTCCTGACGAACGCCGTGCACCGGCTGCTGAGGGCACGCCGCCGTATCGCCGAGACCCTCGGCCCTGTCACGGACTGACCGGCGTGTCACGCACGGACCGCGCAGCGCCGCGGACGGACCCGCGAAGCACGACGCACCGCCCCCCGCCGCACCACGGACCGCCCCGCGCATCGCCACGCACCGCCCCGCGAAAGGAATACCGTATGCCCGACTTCCAGGTGGCCGTGGTGGATGCCTTCGGCACGTCGCACCGCTATGTGGACGCCTTCGCCGCGGCCGGCGGCGCGGTGATACACGTCCGCAGCACACCGGACCTTCTGCCAGGAGTCGCCGCCGTGGACCCGGCGAGGTTCAGCCACACACTCTTCGACGAGGGGAACCTCGACGACCTGACCGGCAGACTGGCGAGGTTGCGGCCGCATGCCGTGCTGCCCGGCCGGGAGTCGGGGGTGGAGCTGGCCGACGCCCTGTCGGAGCGGCTGGGGCTGCCGTCCAACGGCACGGCGCTCAGCGCGGCACGGCGGGACAAGTACCTCCAGATCGAGCGCGTCCGGGCGGAGGGCGTGTCCGCGATGCGGCAGTTGCGCACCGGCGACGCGGCGGAGCTGCGTGCCTGGCACGCGGAGCTGGGGCGGACCGCCGTGGTGAAGCCGCTGCGCGGCGCCCTGGGCCACGGCGTGCGGTTCTGCGACTCGCCCGACGAGTCGGTCGCCGCGCTCGCGGCTCTCCGGAACGCGACAACGGCGCTCGGCGAGCGGATCACCGAGGTGGTCGCCCAGGAGTACCTCATCGGCGCGGAGTACATCGTCAACACGGTGAGCTGCGAGGGTGTGCACACCGTCACCGACGTCTGGAGCACGGACCGCGTCACGGCCAACGGCGTCCGGGACCTGGTCGTCGCGCAGATCCTGCTCCGCGGCGACGACCCGTGCATCGACGAACTGGTGCCCTACGCCTTCCGGGTGCTGGACGCCCTCGGCATCCGCTACGGCCCCGCCCACCTGGAGATCAAGCTGACGCCGGACGGTCCCCGGCTGGTGGAGGCCGGTGCCCGGCCGTCCGGGCTGCCGTACCACGTGGCGGACGCCATCGGCGAGGGGCAGCTGGAGTGGGCCGTCGACGCCTACGTCAGGCCGCGCAGATTCCTCGCCCGGGCCGGCACCCCGTACCGGCGCAGGACCGCGGTCGCATGGGCGGCCCTGGTGTCGCCCGCATCCGGCCGTCTGGTGCGCTACCGCGCCCTCGACGCGGTGCGGGAGCTGGAGAGCGTGCGGGAGCTGACACAACTGGTCCGGCCGGGCGAGGAGATCGCGGCAACCACGTGGGACCTCGCGTATCCCGTCGTCCTGAGCCTGCGCCATCCCGTGGAGGCGGTACTGCGACGCGACCTGAACACCGTGCGGTACCTGGACGGTGCCGCCATGTACGAGATCGAGACCCCCGGCGGACGGTACCTGTCCGTCCCACACGAGTGAGGACACACACGATGTTCGACCGACGTCATCTGCTCCGTGCGAGCGGCGCCGCTGCGGCCGGAGCCCTCGGCGCCGCGGCCCTGCCGTCCCCCGCCGCCGCGGCCGGGCCGGCCCGCCTTCCCGCGGACTCCGATCCGACCGCGGGTGTCACCCGCACCCTGCTCCAGGAGCACCCCTCGCCCGCCGAGGGCTGGGAAGCCGTGCAGACGCTCGTACAGATCCCCCGGCACAAGGAGTCGGGCCGGCACAGCCATCCGGGCATCGAGGTGGGCTACATCGTCCGGGGCGACGTCCTGATGGAGTTCGACGACCGGCCGCCCCTCCGGCTGCGCACCGGTGACCCGTTCTTCATCCCCGACGGCGTGATCCACAACGCCCGCAACGTCGGCACGGTCACGACGATGATGCTCTCC